>CABYED010000062.1 GCA_902517815.1 uncultured SAR116 cluster alpha proteobacterium | reverse complement strand
CGTTCTGATGATAAAGAATATAATGCAGTTGGAGTTTTACACGAAGAATTACGTATTGCAGACTCCTTGATAATGAAATGTGCCGATCATAATAAAGTACCAGCTGGCTCCGCCTTAGCAGTTGACAGAGATAATTTTTCTAAGGAAGTTAATAAAACTCTTAAGTCAATTCCAAATATTAATATTATAAATCAAGAAGTAAGAAGCCTTGATGAATTTAAGAATCAACGCGTAATAGTTTCAACAGGACCATTGACTTCCAAGACATTGACTGAAAGCATCAAAATGAAAACTTCTGAAAATTCTCTAGCTTTTTATGATGCCATTGCTCCTATTGTTTATGAAGGAACAATAAATATGTCAGTAGCTTGGAAACAATCTAGATATGATAAGGGAAATGGAGATGATTATATAAATTGCCCCTTATCAAAGGAAGAATATTATCAATTTATAGAGAAAATAAAAAAAGCTCCAAAAATGGAATTTAAAGAATTTGAAGATACTCCATTTTTTGAAGGTTGTATGCCTATAGAAGAAATAATTAGACGAGGTGATGAAACATTAAGATATGGACCAATGAAACCTGTTGGATTAAAAAATCCTCATAAAAAAGAAGAACCATACGCTGTTGTACAATTAAGACAAGACAATAAATCTGGTACCTTATACAATATTGTTGGTTTTCAAACAAAAATGAAACATGGTGCACAAAAAGAAATATTTAAAACTATCCCGGGGCTTGAAAATTCAGAATTTGCAAGACTTGGTGGCCTCCATAGAAATACATTTATAAAATCACCTAAAATTTTAGACCCATTTTTAAGACTTAAAAACTCTCAAAATATTATTTTTGCAGGACAAATAACAGGTGTTGAAGGGTATGTTGAATCATCAGCTATTGGATTTATAGCTGCTATTGTTGCAGCATATGATTTAAAAAACAAGAAATTAAAATTACCTCCTGAAAATACTGCACATGGTGCATTATTAAAACATATCACGATGTATGCAAACCCAGATACGTTTCAACCTATGAATATAAATTTTGGACTAATGCCAGACATAAATTCAGATTTAAAAAATAAAAAACATATCAAAGGAAGAGAAAAGAAAAAAATTCAATCTAATACTGCGATTAACTCATTTAAAGATTGGATTAAAAAAGTTAATTTTTAGTTTTCTCTCTCGTATTCAGGTACATTTGTATGATCATTAACTTTCTCACCTTTATTAATATTAAAGTAAGTCAAAAGTGACACCGCCACGAAAATAGATGAAAAAGTACCTATAATCACGCCCCAAATCATTGCAAGAGCAAAATCAGATAAAACCGCACCACCAAAAAAGAAAATAATAAACAATGCCAATAAAGTTGTTACTGAAGTAATAACCGTTCTAGAAAGTGTCTCATTAATTGATTTGTTATAAATGAAATAGTGAGTTTTTGATTTATATCTTCTTAAATTTTCTCTAACACGATCAAAGATTACAACAGTGTCATTAATAGAATATCCAGCTGTTGTTAAAATAGCAGCTATTGTAGCTAAATTAAATTCTAGCTGCAACACAGAAAAAAGACCAACTGTTGTTAAAACATCATGAATTAAAGCTAAAATTGCCGCAATAGAAAATTGCCACTCAAATCTAAACCATATGTAAATCATTATTGATATTAGAGCTAGTAAAACAGCATATATTCCTGCAGTCTTCAATTCATCCCCAACAACTGGGCCTACAAATTCAGATCTTCTCACAGTGTAGTCTTTGTCAGTAAGAGACTTCACTTTTTCAATCATAACTATTTGTTCTTTTTGATCACCTTCTTGCTTTTGAATTCTCACCAAAAAATCAGTATCTTTACCAAAGTTTTGTATCGACACTTCACCTGCATTTAGGGTGGATATTTTTTCTCTTAGCTCATTAATATTAGGTGAATTAGGGTTTTTACTTCTTAATTCAAGCAATATTCCTCCTTTAAAATCAATTCCATAATTTAAGTTATAAACCATTAAA
>CABYED010000061.1 GCA_902517815.1 uncultured SAR116 cluster alpha proteobacterium | reverse complement strand
TAAAATTTTTAATGTTATTATTCAAAAAAATAATGGAAATATACCTGGTCATCAAATGCAATGTAGAGGTTGTGCCGCAAAAGTCGATTTTAATACCCTCAAAACAACTTTACCTAAAGAAATAATTACAACATCTGAAGATGCAATTAAAATAAATAATTATCCAAAATTATATCAGAGTGTAGATATGATTAGCTCTATTGTATCGGATCCATATCTTTTAGGAAAAATTGCAGCCAACCATGCAATTAGCGATATTATTGCAGTCAACTCTAAACTTATTTCTGCTTTAATGATTTTACAACTTCCATATTCAAATTCTGAAATAAATTCAAGAGATTTAGAACAAGTCACCTCTGGTGCAAGCGAAGTATTCAAATTAGCTGGTTGTTCTATAAGTGGTGGACATACTATGGTTGGCAAAGATAAGGATCCAGTGATAGGTTTTTCTGTATTAGGCGAGAAAAAAAGTGTAAATAAAAAAAATCTTAATAAGCTAAAAGTAAATGATATTTTGATATTAACTGAAAAAATAGGTTCTGGTATCATATTTTCAGGTATAAACAACGATATAATTGATAGCTATTATCAAATTGAAGTTCTTAATCAGTTGTTTCAAGGAAATATTAATTTCTCAAAAATTTCAGATAGATTGAAAATTTTGTCTATGACAGACATAACTGGCTTTGGACTAGCAAACCATCTATTAAACTTAATAAAAAGAGATATTGGAAAGACTGGACTGACAGTCTATGTAGATAAAATACCTATATTTAACGGCGTTAAGGAAGCTTTATCCAAAAATGTCAGATCTTCATTATTCGAGAAAAATTTTAACACAGCACAAAAAGATTTAGTTTATGATAGAGAAAATAAGTTAATAGATGAAATATTGTATGATCCTCAAACTGTTGGAGGTTTAGCCTTCATAATTCCACAAGAAGAAAAAGTTAAACAATTTAAGATTTTAAAGGAAAACAAAATTAATTTTACTGAAATAGGATTTGTAAACAATTTAGATAATAAAATTAGAATAAAGTAAGAAATGTTTAAACAATATAAATCAATTAAAAATTGGGAAAGCAAAAACTTTGATACAATTATTGATGTAAGATCTCCATCAGAATTTGCTAATGACCATATTATAGGAGCTGTTAATTGCCCTGTATTATCTGATCAAGAAAGAGAAAAAGTTGGTGCCATTTACAAAAAAGAAAGTACCTTCAAAGCAAAAATAATAGGATCCTCAATAACTGCTAGAAATATTGCAGATCACATCGAAGACAAATTTCTTGAGAAAAAAGGTTCATGGCAACCATTGATTTATTGTTGGAGAGGCGGTCAGAGATCAAAAGCTTTTTCAATTATTTTATCTGAAGTAGGATGGAGAACATACCAATTAGATGGTGGATATAAAGAATATAGAAACAGCGTTGTAAAATTTTTTGAAAATATAGGTTCCAAATTAAAAATAATTTTAATAAGTGGTAAAACTGGTTCTGCAAAAACTAAAATTTTACAAAAAATTGGTGAATTAGGTGGACAAATTTTAGATCTAGAAGGTCTAGCTAATCATAAAGGATCCTTATTAGGCAAAATGCCAGGTTTAGACCAACCTTCCCAAAAATTGTTTGAAAGTAAATTGTTTAATAAACTTAAAGAACTTAACCTTAAAAAAAGTATTTATGTTGAGGCTGAAAGTAGCAAAATTGGTAATGTTCATATACCAAAATCAATTTGGGCAAAAATGATAATTTCACCTAGGGTTGAGATTAAAGCAGATCTAAAATTAAGAGCAAATTTTCTAGTTACAGATTATGATTATATGTGTAATAATCCTGACCTAATTAATCCTTTACTTATTGGTTTAAAAAAAAGATTGAGCAAAAACTTAATTGATAGTTGGAAGGATTTAATACTTAAAAAAAAATGGACAAACCTAACAGAAAGTTTTTTACAAAATCATTATGACCCCTCATACTCTTCTAATACAATTAAAAACGATCGTAAAATAATAAAAATTATAAATGCTAAATCTTTAAGTCATTCAGAAATAACCAAAATAGCTAAAATAATTTTAAACAAATAATTAATTTTTAACTCTTGGAATTGTTTTATTAAATTGTTGCATTTTATAATAATTAGATTAAAAACAAACAAATGAGTAATCGAGATATTCCCCGGTAGCTCAGCGGTAGAGCAGACGACTGTTAATCGTCTGGCCGGCGGTTCGAATCCGTCCCGGGGAGCCATTACTTCCCTATATCATGTTGTTTTAATTAATTTTTTATAATATATAATTATAAAGTTACCCTAAAAGTTACCCTTTTAATTTTTATTACTCGTGTTTAA
>CABYED010000060.1 GCA_902517815.1 uncultured SAR116 cluster alpha proteobacterium | reverse complement strand
CGTAACCTTTAAATCTAATTTTTTTTTCGTCTAATAGAAGATAATATCTTGTATTCAAAATTCTTACAGTATTATCAAATCTCTCAATAAATGTACCTAAATAGCAGAAATTTAAAATTTCATTTTTCAACATGCTTCTTTCTAAAAAGCCAAAAATCAGAGCAATTTTTTCTCTTGTATTTTTTATGATTGTTTGAATTTTACTTTCATTTATTTTTTTATTGAGTTCTTCATTTAAATATAACCAACAAGTGTTTATGGCCTCCCAAACCTCCGATGTAATTGATACTCTTGATCTTCGTGCGTTTTCTCTAGCTTTCTCAAAAAGTATTAAAATATTATTAAAATTCTTAGGATCTTTTAACATAAAGTTAATTATATTAAGACTATCTAAAGAGTTATTTTTCTTTAAAAAATGATGCCTTATAGAATTAGTTCTTAAAATTGCATCCCATTCATTATTCAAATTACTAGATGATAAAAGATACAATTGGAAACCACTCTCAATCATACACAATGTATTTTCAACTCTCTCAATATATCTAAACATCCAAAATAAAGAGTCGGCTGTACTTCCTAGCATTATGAACTCAATATCCAAGTATCTTTAGTACCACCACCTTGACTGGAGTTAACAACAAGAGAACCTTTCTTTAAAGCAACTCTAGTGAGGCCACCACCTATAACTTTAACCTTTTCTTGTGCTAATAATGCGAAACACCTAAGGTCAACATGTCTTGGAGTTAGACCTTTTTTTGTATAAATAGGACATGTAGATAGACATAAAGTTGGTTGAGCAATATAACTGTATGGATTTTTTTTAATTTTATTTTTAAATTTTGATATTTCAGTTTTGCTTGCTAGTGGCCCTACTAGCATCCCATAACCACCTGAGCCGTGAACTTCTTTAACGACTAATTTATTCAAATTGTCTAATACATATTTCAATTCATCTTTTATACGGCACTTGAATGTTTTTACATTTTTTAAAATTGGTTTTTGACCCAAATAAAATTTAATCATGTCAGGAATATAAGAGTAAATTGATTTATCATCTGAAATTCCTGTACCGGGAGCATTTGCGATTGTAACGTTTTTATTTCTGTATACCTCCATTAAACCTGGAACACCTAAAAAACTATCTTCTTTAAATGATAATGGATCTAAAAAGACATCATCTATTCTTCTATAGATTACATCTACTCTTTTCCAACCATCTATGGTTTTCATGTTTAAATATTTATTAATTACACGAAGATCCTTTCCTTCTACTAATTCAACACCTAGCTTATCTGCTAAAAAAGCATGTTCAAAAAACGCAGAATTGTATATTCCAGGAGTTAACAAAACTATGTTTGGGTTTATTTTTGATTTTTTTGGTGAAGACTTCTTTAAAATTTCAGATAAGTATTTGGCATAGTTTCTATTTTCAGATACTTTATATCTTGAAATTAGCTGAGGAAATAATCTTATCATGGTATCTCTATTTTCTATCATATAAGAAGCTCCAGATGGGACTCTAACATTATCCTCTAATACATAAAAATTATCTGAATTTGTTTTAATTAAATCTATGCCAGAGATATGATTGTATGTTTTGTTTGGAGGAGTAAATCCTATCATCTGCTTCAAAAAAGCAGGATTATTTTGAATTAGATCAACAGGTATTACACCATGTTTTATAATCTCTTGTTGACCATAAATATCAGTGAGAAAAAAATTAATAGCTAAAACTCTTTGTGTTATCCCTTTAACCAATTTATCCCATTCCTTGGAGTTTATTATTCTTGGGATTATATCAAACGGTATTAGATTTTCTTTTTTGTCACTAGAATAAACTTTAAATGATACACCTGTATTTTCAAAAAATTTCATTGCATCAGAGTTTATTTTTGTTAATTCATTATTATCTTGATTTTTGTACCAACTAATAAGCTTTTTGTAATTGGTCCTTACAGAGTTTTCATTTATAAAAGCCTCGTCATATGTTTTTGTAAAATAAGTCATACTTAGTTTCCTAATGATACAATTTAAGTAGAATAATCCTTAAAAAACTTACATCAAGGTTATTTATGGAGTGTTTATAAATTATTAAATTAAAGACTTAAAATGCCCAAAAAGTTATCTTTAAAAATGAAAAAATGGATGAACTTGAAGTTAATGGGTACTTTGCATCATCAAATGGAAAGTTTTATTTTTTAGAGTTTGAAAATGTTTGTAACTCAGCTAAAGAATATAAAATAGAGCTTATAAAGCACGCAAAAAAATATGGAAATTATGAATTATGATTAAGAAAAATAAAAAAACCCGACGACCGGTTGGCATAACGGTTGGAAATAAGAGCAAAATTAACAACAAAAAACCCC
>CABYED010000059.1 GCA_902517815.1 uncultured SAR116 cluster alpha proteobacterium | reverse complement strand
AAGGTTCGGGAGAAATAGGTAAGAATGGTTCAGGAACTTTTGAATTTATAGGAGGCACTGGTAAATATAAATCTATATCTGGAACAGGAACTGTAACAAGAGTTCAAATTCAAGCAGCAAAGAAAGGTTATACTCAAAGTAAAAATATATTTAAAGGAAGTTATAAACTTAACTAGATTATGTTTTTATAATTTTTTTAATTAAACAGCCACTTTAATCAAATCTCATGAAGGTTTGACTCTGATAACAGCAATGACTCTGTATGACTCTCTATGACTCATTAAAGTGGTTAACATCTATATGAGCACATCTGTGTAAGAGCATATGTATATATACGTACACACCTGGGGTGGCTCATGCATGGGGTATATTTAGATGTTACATATAAGTATATTTAATATCCTAGTATAATTATCATTTAAGTAGGACTATTCCATTACGGGAACATTTTTAGTGGGGTAGACCAAACGGTAGACCATTATGTGCCTGTTGACACAGATTCAGGAATACATAAACTGAAGGTAGAGCTTATATTCAACTACAAGTGGTGCACTACAAGTGAACATAACTTCACTCAGAGCGCACCATTTCATGTAACTAAGTCGCCCTAAGTAGTTGATATGTAAGCATATTTTGTAACGTGAGCTTGGAGGGTAGACCAAATGGTAGACCATTTAAATGTTTCCTACTTATATACAAAGCGTGGTGTGTACTATTTCAGTAAGCGTGTTCCGTGTGATGTAAGGTCATATTATAAGAGTGACCGTATAGTTATATGTCTTAGAACCAAATCTAATGCATCAGCTGTTCGTGCTAGTAAATCACTTTATCAAAAGCTTGATGATTATTGGACATCTATTAGGCTGACTAATATGCAAGTTCCTGCCGAGCATATGCTTGTGAGCAAACCACCTGTAAATAGTAATTCAAATTCTCCTTTATTATCTGAAGCTCTTTCTACTTATCTAAAACTCAAAGGTGAAGGCAAAAATAAGTTATTTGTCCGTGCTGCTAATAGAAACATCAAATATGTTATAGAAGTTTTAGGAAATTTACCTATTAATGAATATAGCACTAAAGACGCATCCAAGTTCCGTGACTTCTTGTTAAATAGAGGCTTATTGATATCATCTGTTAAAAGAATATTCTCGTCTATCCGTTCAATCATCAACTTATCAATTAGTGAAGAAGGTATTAATTGTATAAATGCTTTCAGTAAAACCTATATGCCAGAAAATAATGATGTAGAAATTAGGAAGCCAATTCCAATTAAAGATATCAGACATATCCAATCAATAAGTAGAGAGTATGATGATGATTTAAGATGGTTGATAGCTTTGTTAAGTGATACCGGAATGAGATTGGGTAAAAGTGTTGGATTACTAAAATCAGATATAAACCTTAATTGTGAAATACCTCATATTAAGCTCATTCCTCATCCTTGGAGACGTCTAAAAACAAGAGGAAGTGAGAGATGTATACCACTTGTAGGAGCATCGTTTTGGGCTTGTAAAAGAATCCTAGAGTATAATAATGATAGTATATATGCGTTTCCTAGATATACCTCCTCAAAAGAATGCAACACTAATTCTGCAAGTGCAGCTTTAAATAAATGGTTAAAAGAGAAACTGTCAGAAAGTTATGTAATTCATGGATTTAGACATGCTTTTAGAGACAGATTAAGGGATGTAGAATGTCCATCAGATATAATAGACCAATTAGGTGGATGGAGTTTAAAGAGTGTAGGGCAGGGGTATGGTAGAGGTTATGATTTGTCTAAACTAGAAAAATGTATGTTTAAACTAAGTTAATTAAAGGTACTCAATAAATCCTTGCAAACATAACCTAATTGCTCAAGTTTTAAATTTGAGCAAGATTTTCCTGTTCTTACTTCATCGAAATACACTACTTGTCCAGGAACTAAATCCACATTTTTAGACCTTTTATACCTGCTCATAAAGCTTCTATAAACGCCAAACTTTTGATAAACTTTTTTTCCTTTTGATTTCGTAGGACCAGAGTATTTATAAGATAATGTTCCATTAACCCAAACTCTAAAGAAACCTATTTTTTTATCAGTCCACTTAGCATTAATTAACATATCATTTCATCTGCCAAGCATTTCTTTTTGGTTTAAAATTCTATCGTGTCCAGATTTGAATCCATATACTTGGTTATCGACAAAATATCCTCCATGTGCATTTTGAAACATCCAAACCACATGACCTAAATCTTGATGAAATTGACCCATAGCCAATTTTGTTGGATAAATATTTTTAAAGTCTTTGGGTAGATATATTGACCAAGCATACCAAAATTCTTCATCGCCATGTCTGTTTCCACTTAGTTCATGTCTTTCTCTATTATTTTTGCAATCATTCCAACCATCG
>CABYED010000058.1 GCA_902517815.1 uncultured SAR116 cluster alpha proteobacterium | reverse complement strand
GCAAATAAAGATATACCTGAGAAACTGAAATCTAAGGAAATATTTTCTCTTGATTTGGCCAGTATTTTAGCAGGTTCTAAATTTAGAGGCGACTTTGAAGAAAGGTTAAAATCTTTATTAGACGAAGTTGAAAAGAAAAAAGATAAAATAATTTTATTTGTTGACGAGCTTCATACTCTTGTTGGAGCTGGCGGTGCAGATGGATCACTAGATGCTTCAAATATGTTGAAACCTGCTTTGGCAAGAGGTGAACTGCATTGTGTTGGGGCAACCACTTTGGATGAATATAGGAATTACATTGAAAAGGATAAGGCTTTAGAAAGACGTTTCCAGCAAGTTTATATAAATGAACCAGATATAGCCAACTCCATATCAATGATGAGGGGTTTGAAAGAAAAATATGAGTTGTTTCATGGAATAACCATTACAGATAAAGCCCTTTCAGCATCTGTAACTTTATCTTCAAGATATATTAATGATAGATTTTTACCAGACAAAGCAATTGACCTTATAGATGAGGCGGCAAGTAGAAAAAGAATAGAAATTGACTCTAAGCCTGACTCGTTAGATGAGATAGATAGAAGAATTATGCAATTAGAAATTGAGAAAAAAGTTCTAAAGAAGGAGAATAACAAAATATCAGATGATAGATTGTCGAAAGTTGAAAACGAATTAAAAGAATTAAAATCAACATCCAAAGAGCAAAATGAAAAATGGAAGTTAAGTAAAAGAACTCTAGAAGAAGAACAACAGAAGAAAATTAATCTAGAAAATGCAAGAAACCAGTTGGAAATTGAGAAAAGAAATGGAAATTGGGAAAAGGCTGGTGAACTTTCATATCAAATAATTCCAAATTTAGAAAATAATATTTCTAAAATTGAAAATACAGATAACCTATTAAACACAATTGTTTCTGAAGAAGATGTTGCTTCCGTTGTCTCTAAATGGACAGGAATACCAGTTGAAAAAATGATGGAGTTTGAACGTATAAAACTACTAAAAATAGAAAGTGAATTAAAAAAATCTATTATTGGTCAAGATCATGTATTATCTGCAATTTCCAAAACAATTATTCGTTCAAGAGCGGGCTTAAGTGATCCATCTAGTCCTTTAGGTACTTTCATGTTTTTAGGATCTACAGGGATTGGCAAAACAGAAACTGCTAAATCTTTAGCTCAATTTTTATTTAATGAAACAGACTCTATGATAAGAATAGATATGTCTGAATATATGGAAAAACATTCTACATCAAGATTGATTGGTGCTCCTCCTGGTTATGTTGGATATGATGAAGGAGGCATTTTAACTGAAGCTGTAAGACGAAGGCCATATAGAGTAATACTTTTTGACGAAATTGAAAAAGCACATTTAGATGTTTTAAATTTACTCTTACAAGTATTAGATGATGGAAGGTTAACAGATAGTCATGGAAAGATTATTGATTTTACAAACACAATTATAATAATGACAAGTAATATCGGGACACAACACTTTAAGTCTGATGTGGATTTTGGTTTGAAAAGTGAAAAAAACAATTTTATTAAAAAAGAAATTATGAGTTCAGTTAAATCAATATTAAGCCCTGAATTTATAAACAGATTAGACGAAATTTTATTTTTTTCAAAATTAGGTAAATCTCACATTGTTAAAATTGTTGAAATACAATTAAATTACCTTAAGAAAAGACTATTAAATAGTAATATTTATATTGAATGGACCTCAAAAGTTAGTGATTTATTAGCTTTAAATGGCTACGACCCAGAATATGGAGCCAGGCCAATAAAAAGAGAAGTAAGAAATGTTATTGAAAATCATATAAGTGAGTTAATAATTACTAACGAAGTGAAAGATGGTAACACAATATTTTTAGATGTATTGAATAATAAAATAGATATAAGTGTTAAATAATTAATTTACGATTGATTTTATTGAAGTATTGTAATTATTTATTGCTAGTTTGTTATTTCGATTTAATTTTTCAAGAGCAATTTTTTTGTTAAGTATTTTTTCAACTTGCTTTTTGTAATTATTAATGTGGGTTTTAGAAATATTTTTACCTGCAGGTAACTTTATCGTCATGGGATTTACTTGAATATTATTTTTTATCACTTCATAATGTAAATGTGGTCCAGTTGATCTGCCAGTTGTTCCTACGTAACCAATTATTTTACCCTGTAAAACTCTTTTACCAATTCTAACGTTTCTATTAAATCCTGATAAGTGTGCATAAGCGGTTTTGTAAGTTCCTGTATGTCGGATTCTTATATATTTACCATATGAGCCATTCCATCCTGCTTTTTCTATAATACCGTCTCCAGCAGCAAAAACTGGTGTTCCAGACGGCGCAGCAAAATCAAGTCCTCTATGCATTTTTGTATAGCCTAATATAGGATGTTTTCTGCTTCCATATCTGCTTGATAACCTAGCGCCATTTATTGGCGTTTTCATTATTGTTCTTTTTGAAGACTTTCCATTTTCGTCGTAATATTGTGGAGATCCAAATTTATCTTCGTATTTGAAAAAATTTAACTTATTTCCAGATAAATTCAAAGATACATACTTTATTGGTTTCGTTTGGGTAACAGTATTACTTAAAGTATCAATTTCTT
>CABYED010000057.1 GCA_902517815.1 uncultured SAR116 cluster alpha proteobacterium | reverse complement strand
AAGACGTACACGGATTGTAAATATGTAATGTTATAACATTACACTTATTTAATATATTATAATAAGGAACATATTAATGAATAAAAAATATTTAAGAAATACATTTTTAGTAGGTACATCACTATCCTTCCTAAGTGCAGCGACATTAGCTGATGTAAGCCTAAGTGGTTCAACTCAATTTCATTATGTAAACCAGGATCCGGGATCATCAACCAGCGGTGCATCAAATGATTATTTTGATAGTGAAAGTGTAGTAGATTTTATATTTACAAATAAGTTAGATTCTGGTTTGACAATCCAAATGAATCAAACACTTAAAAGTAGAAATCAAAACACCACAAGTACATTTGGTAGTGATGGTGCTAACGTATCTATTCAGGGTGGATTTGGTACAATTACTTTAGGAGAACAGGCTGGCATTGGAGATTCTCTTAGCCCAACTGCAGCAGACTTAATCGGACCGGGTTCAACAGACGCAAAAGCTCCGTCATTTTATAGTTCTTCTGGAAGTTTAACATCTCAACAAGCGTCTCTTATTAATATTATTGATACAGAAAATAGTATTACATACACACTACCAAAAATTGGCGGATTAACTTTAGGTGCTTCCTACAAAGATGCAGGGTCAGGTACTAGTAATAATGACGATGAAACAGTTTTAGCTGGATCATATGAGTTTACATCAGGAGATGTTTCTGGATCAATTGTATATGCAAATAATTCAATAGATGGCGCCACTACTGGAGCTGGTGGTTTAAATAGTACCTCTTTAGGTCTTACAATTACATCTGGTCCAATTTCTGCTATTATAGCTCAAGCTGAAGATGATCAGTCAACATCAATACATACAGAAGTTAATGATTATGGTATTTCATATGCAGTGAGTGATGAATTAACTATAGCTGTAACTGGAACAGAAGTTACTGAAAGTTCAGGTGGTGAAACACTTGATGTTACTTCTGTAGCAGTAAAATATACAATTGCAAATGGACTAGATTCGTATTTGACATATCATGATTATGATTATGGAGCGGGGAATTCTGGAGCAACTGCAGATGATGGATCAGCTACTTTATTTTCTCTGGAAGCAACTTTTTAATAAATTTATATAGTCAGAAGTTTTATAGAATAATGTTATATAATTAACTTGCTTCATTATTCGATAACCATCCAACGATTTTAGTTGCAGGATATAACCATAATAATCCTGCAACTATATATATAGTCCAATCCAAAGACCAGTGATGGCCAGTAATAAAATCAAAAATATACATAAAAAAAGACATATAGATTATAAAAAAAGGAATAATACCAATTACTACAACTAAATGACGCCACCTTTTCACACTTATATCCTTACTAAATATTATTCAATTAACATGGAATTAATCCACCATCAACATTATATGATTGACCAGAAATATTTCTTGCGCCTTCTGAACATAAAAAAACTACCATAGATGCAATATCTTCTGGATTATTTGGCCTTTTTAGAGGGATATCTCTTACATAATGTTCCATTATTTCTTCTTCAGTTTTATTTTGTTCTGAAGCTCTCTTCTTTACAATATTTGAGAGTATATTTGTATATGTAATACCTGGGCAAATTGAATTTACTGTTATTTCATATTTTGCGAGTTCTTGAGCTGCTGTTTTTGTCATACTAATTACAGCGCCTTTGCTGGCGGCATAAATAGCATTGGACACGTCTACAAAGCCTTTTCCACCCACAGAGGCCATGTTAATAATTCTTCCTCCTTTGTTTTGCTTTATCATTTGATCAGCTGCTATCTGTAAACAAAAGAATGTTCCTTTAGCATTAACATTATGTATCCAATCCCAATCTTTTTCAGTTAAATCCATAATATTCGATGTTCTAGTTACTCCTGCATTATTTACTAAAATATCAATTGTACCAAATTGCTTTACAGTTTTTAGGATCATGTTTTCTATATCATTAATTTTGGTAACATCAGTTTCAATTGAAATTCCCGATCCATTACTATTTAATATGATTTCAAGAGTTTCGTTAGCTTGTTTTAAGTTTATATCTGCACAAGTTACGTTATATCCCTGATTGCTCATTGCAATCGCAATAGCTCTCCCGATGCCACTTCCAGCTCCAGTAACACATACATTTTTAAAAATCCTATTTATCATTTTTTAATTTGAACTAGACTGCCTGGTTAATTTCTAACATGTTAGCATTATTGTCATAAAGATAAATCTGATGAAACCCAGGCATTGCGTATACTTTGGCATCAGAGTATAAAATTTTTTCTTCATCAAGTTTAGCCGTTAAATTTGATAAATTTTTAATTGTGAATGCTGGATGCCCTGCAATTGAAGGATTATGTGCAAAATTATTTCTATAACCAAATCCATCGTCAGGCTTTATAACATGTAATCCTCTATTATTATTAGATAATGGTAATATTGCTAATTCAGATGGATCAATACTAAAATCACCCTTATTAATCGGTGCAACCCATTGCCCTTCCTTCATACCCAACAAATCACAAAAAAAATGAATAGACTCTCTAACATTTAAAGATTCTAAATTCATGTGATGAATTCCCCAATCCAAACCCATAGACCAACCATTTAAATGATCTTCAAAACCAGAAGTGTTTTCAACTAAATGTATTAAATTTAATGAAGGCTCTTGAACATATAGACTCTTAAATAGCTCATTGTCTGATTTTTTATAAATAAACTTTATATCTT
>CABYED010000056.1 GCA_902517815.1 uncultured SAR116 cluster alpha proteobacterium | reverse complement strand
AATGGGTTTTTCTAGTATTGAAGATGTAATCAAAGATGCAGCTAAAGGTAAAATTTTTATATTAGTTGATGATGAAAATAGAGAAAATGAAGGTGATTTATGTGTGTTAGGAGAATTTGCCTCAGCTGAAGCAATAAATTTTATGGCAAAACATGGTAGGGGTCTTATTTGTCTGTCTTTAACTAGGTCACAGTCAGAAAATTTAGGTTTATCTTTGATGGAAAGAAGAAATGAGGGTAGATTTGAAACTGCTTTTACAGTCTCAATAGAGGCTACTAACGGGGTTACTACAGGTATTTCAGCGGCAGATAGATCATTAACAATCAAAACAGCAATTAATCCTAATGCATCAGAAAATGAAATCACAACACCTGGACATGTTTTCCCATTGATTTCGAAAGATGGTGGAACATTAATCAGAGCTGGACATACAGAGGCAGTTGTAGATATAGCAAAACTTGCTAAAGCGAATCCTTCGGGAGTTATCTGTGAAATTATGAAAGATAATGGAGAAATGGCTAGATTACCAGATCTTTTAGCCTTTTCTAAAAAACATAATGTTAAAATTGGTTCAATTTCAGATTTGATTTCATATAGAAGAAAAAATGAAATTTATATAAAAAGAGTCTCTGAATCAATTCTTGAAAGTAAGTTTGGTGGTGTGTGGAGAATAATTATATTTAAAAACATACTTGACCAATCAGAACACATAGCACTTGTAAAAGGTATAATTAATCCAAGTAAGACAATTTTAGTAAGAGTGCACGCCCTTGATCTTTTATCGGATGTATTAGGTAATCGATCAACTGATAGAAATGGTTCTGAATTATCTTGTGCAATGGAAACTATAGCCAATAAAGGTGATGGTATTATAATTTTGATTAGAGATTTATCACCAGAATCTCTATCTAAAAAAATATCAAAATCTTTAAAGCCAACTCAAAAAAAACACACAATTATAAGAGAATATGGTGTAGGGGCTCAAATTTTATCTGATTTAGGAGTTAAGAATATGACTGTCTTATCTAATAATAAAGCTAATGCAATTGGTTTAGAGGGGTTTGGTTTGATAATAAAAAATTGGAAAAAACTAGGCTAAAATTATGATTGGCAAAAAAAAAGTTTTATTAGTTTGTTCACCATATTATAAAGGTATTACTAGTAATTTAATAAAAGGAGCTTCGGATTTACTGGAATCCAACTCAGTAGATTATAATATTTTAAATGTACCAGGAGCACTAGAAATTGCACCAGCAATTAAGTTAGTTTTAGATAAATCTCTAAAAAATCCTACTTTTGATGGTTTTGTAGCTTTAGGTTGTGTTATAAAAGGTGAAACCTATCACTTTGAAATAGTTGCCAATGAATCTTCTAGAGCTCTTACAGATTTGTCTATTAATTTCTCTATACCAATAGGAAACGGAATTTTAACTGTTTCTGATAAAAACCAAGCTATAAAAAGATCTGATCCTAACCAATTGAATAAAGGGGCTGGTGCAGCTTTAGCTTGTTTGTCACTAATAAATATTAAAAATAATATCAATTATGAATGATACCAAAAATAAATTTAAGGAAAATGTAAGACATGTTTCTATAAGAAAAAAAACTGCTTCAAGAATATGCTCAACGCAAGTATTGTATGGAGCCTCTTTTTCTAATTATGATATTGACGTTTTAATAAATTCTTATGTAGTTAATTATTTACCTTCTATATTAGAAGAATTAAAATTAAAAGATTTAGACTATGAACTTTTAAATACAATTATAAAAGGGGCACATAAAAACCTCTTAAAAATTGACGGAATAATTTCTAAAAAGCTTTCAAAAAACTGGTCAATTGATAGATTAAGTGAGACAGAGAAATCTGTATTAAGATTAGCAACATATGAATTACTATTTGAAAGGAAATTTAAAAAATTAACTTTAATTAATGAATACATAAGTATAATCGAAGTGTTTGGAGGAAGCCCAGATTTTGCTAATGGAATATTAGAAAATATCTCAAAAGAATTAAATGAAAATTAAATGAACGAATTCGATTATATAGATAAATATTTTAGACCTTTAACAAATAAATTTGCCTTAAATTTAAAAAACGATGCAGCAATATTTACTCATAAATCTTCTATTGATTTGATTATTAGTACTGACAGTTTAGCAGAAGGCATACATTTTTTTGGAAATGAAGATCCTGCTGATATAGCTAAAAAATGCCTTAGAGTTAATCTATCTGACATGGCGGCAATGGGTGCAAGACCCATTTTTTATAATCTTTCATTAAGTGTTCCAAAAATTAAAGCAAGTCAATTTATACCTAAATTTGCTAAAGGTCTAAAAGATGATCAGGAAATGTATGATATTAAGTTAATTGGAGGAGATTTAACTTCATCACTAAAACATATAAATATAACAATTACAATTTTTGGTAAGACTCCTAATAGCAAACCCATTCCTAGAGATGGAGCTAAAATAGGAGATTGCTTATATGTCTCAGGAGTTTTAGGTTTGTCAAAAATAGGTTTAGATAATTTCAATTCAAATTTTAAAGAATTCGAAGAAGCTAAAAGAAAATATTTACTCCCACAACCAAGAGTTGATTTAGGCATGTCACTTAAAAATATAGCCAATTCAATGATTGATATTTCTGATGGGCTTATCCAGGATGCAACTCATTTAGCCAAAAATTCAAATTTGACTGTAGAATTGAATTTATGTAAAATTCCATTACCAAATATAAAGCGACTTGAAAAAGAAAGAATTTTAAATTCAGCTCTATATGGAGGTGACGATTATGAGTTATTATTTTCGTGT
>CABYED010000055.1 GCA_902517815.1 uncultured SAR116 cluster alpha proteobacterium | reverse complement strand
CCTATCACATTTATTGGAACATATTGGACAATCTCCAGAAATTTTTATAAAAATTTTAAAAGGAACTTTATAGAATTTGTAAAAATCAGGCTCTTATTAAAATTAGTGTCCTTCATCCTCGTCATGATAATTTTATTTCAAATCCTACACATGTTAGAACTATAACTATTTTTGGCTTATCTTTATTTGACAGAGATTTAAACGAAATGGGAAAAAAATGGAGCAGCAAATACTCCATTAGCATTTATACACAATGTAAATTTTAGTATTGAAGATAGTAGTTATGATTTAGAGGATGTTATCCTCAAAAAATTTAATACCGGTTAAATAGACAAACCGAAACTAGACTATATGATAAAACATTATAACAATATAGTTACTCAAATAAATATTAAATAGCGCGTAATAAAATAAAATCATTTATGTGATTTTTTAAATTAAGAAGTTATTAAAGTTATTAATTCAGGATGTATATATTAGATGTTCAACCGAATTTATGCTTAATAATGAGCATATGATTTTTCTTCAATTAGTTCCGATCCAAAAGTATCATTTATTGTTCTTTTAATATAGGAACGGTCATCATTTGTAAAATACACACTTCGAGCAAGTTGGACAAAGTCCTTGTCAAAAGTTTTATTTCTTTCTTTGTCACGTATTAAATCTTCTATATCCCAGAGTTTCTGATTCACTTTTTTAAGATCAGACATAAGTTTTTGTGCTTTTTTATTTTTTGAAAAATTTTCGTTAAAAATTTTACTTAAATAAGCATATTCTATTTTAACATTCTTCAATGCAGTTTTTGTTTTGAGGTTTTTTAATTTAATTTGAAGGATTGTTTTTTTATCAAATAATTCTCCCCAAGAAATTGGTATGTATGGTGTATTCATTGCATTCTCTTTTCTTTTATTAATGATTGTAAATCCATTTGAATTTTATTAAAAACATGTGTCCAATTATCTTTTTGTTTTTGTCGATATAAGGTTACGCTTGAGTACCATGGACTGTCCTTTCTCTCCAACATCCAACGCCAGTCTGGAATTTTTTTGAGCAAAATCCAAGTTGGACAGCCTAAAGCTCCAGCTAAATGAGCTATTGCAGTATCAGATGTAATAATCAGATCACAATTCATCATGACAGCAGCAGTATCAACGAATGCATTTTCACCAGCATCAAAATTATTACCTAGTATTGTCAAATCAAAATTGATCTCTTTTATTTGCTTCTCTCCTTCACCTTTATGAAGACTTATGAGTTCTACATTTGGTATTTTTGATATACCTTCAAATAAGGATAAAGGAAATGATCTGCCATAATCTATTTTGTTCTTACTACCTTGCCAACAAATTCCAACTTTAAAAGTTCTCTTTTTAAAACAGTTGGCCCACGACATTATATCGTTATCATTTGTATATATATAAGGTATCTTTGCAGGTATTGAATCTAATGTTGTATTAAATAAAAAAGGAAGACTCATAATCGGTGTCTCAAAATCGATTTGATTGTTTTCTGGGAAACTATCTACAAAAAGAATATCATTATCTAAATTGTTCAAAAGAGCATGCATTTTCTTTTTTAATTTGAAAATTACTTTAGCACCTTTTTGCTTTAAGAGTGGCACGTATCTACAAAACTGGATAACGTCGCCAAGGCCTTGTTCTTCATAAACTAAAAATTTCTTTCCTAACAAAGGCTTTACCCCATCCCAAATTAAATTTTTTCTAGGTGCTCTTACAGGAGAGTTTTTTTGTTTTTGCCTCCATTCATAAAGCTCAAGCCCTTTTTCAAAGTCTCCATATAAATTATATATAGTAGACATGTTATAGCATGCCTCAGCATAATTAGGTTTTAGTGAAATTGCTCTATTATAATTTTCAAGAGCTTGATCAAATCTACCTTGTTCTTTTAGGGTATTTCCAAGATTGTTGTAAGCTTCGGCACGAAAAGGTTTGAATGATATACATTTTTTATGAGCCTCTATAGATTCATCAAACTTGCCTTGATCTTTTAAAGCCACACCCAAATTGCCATAAGCACTAGCATCATTAGGCTTTAGTGAAATAGATTTCTTAATAACCTCTATTGCTTCATCTAACTTATCTTGTTTTTTGAGTGCCATACCCAAATTACTGTAGGCCTCTGCATAATCAGGCTTGAGTGATATAGCTTTTTTATAAGCCCATATTGCTTCATCTAACTTATCAAGGTAGTACAAGGCATAACCCATATTATAATAAGCATCAGCATAATCAGGTTTTAGTGAAATAGAATTGTTGAAAGCACGCATAGTAGCCTCATCAAGCATTCCTTTTTGAGCTCTTGATGCTCCTAACATATTCCAAACAACATACGCTCCTGGATATTGCGCAGTTAAAGCCTCTGCTTGCTCAATTACAGCTTCGATTTGTCCCTGATTGTATAATTTGACTAGTTGACTAAACTCTTCCTGGGGTGGGTTTTGTATGACATTACTTTGAATAGGTTTGTTTAATGAAACTAATCCTTGCTGACACCTTATGTTGTTAGAAAGATTCTGTAAGATTGTTTCATATAGCTTCTCAGCCTCAGCTAAGTCTCCCTTCTTTGCATGAGACTTTGCTCTCATAAGTGATTGTTTTAATGATGAATTAGCTGACATTACTTATGCTTTCTATTTTTTTAATCATTTATTAGTTTAATTATATTTTTTCCAATTAATCTGAATACATTGTCCCATGGCTCCCATGTATTTCTCGTGTATATATCAATCGATGGACCAACAGGGTTGTTTAATATTGTATTCCATGAACTTTGTTTCCAAACAGTAACCTTTGTC
>CABYED010000054.1 GCA_902517815.1 uncultured SAR116 cluster alpha proteobacterium | reverse complement strand
CGATTGAATCATTTAAATCATTAATATTAAAAATATCTCTTGGATTTATTGAAATTATTTTGTTCAGAATTTCATCGTCTAACAATTCATTTCCTGAGAAATAAACTTCATTAATAATTGGATATTCTTCAACGTTAATTATTAGCGTATTATTGTCAACTTTCAAACTAACATTGTTAAACATACCTGAATTATATAAGTCTTTAGTGAGTTTATTTAAAACATCGTTGTTAAATTTTGTTTCTGGGTATTCTGGAAGAAAATTTAAAATAAATGAATCAGACAATCTTTTCACACCATTTACTTTAACATTTTCAATTTTAAATTGATCAGCATAAGATAAAGAGA
Organism: uncultured SAR116 cluster alpha proteobacterium; assembly: GCA_902517815.1. GTDB lineage: Bacteria > Pseudomonadota > Alphaproteobacteria > Puniceispirillales > Marisalimonadaceae > Marisalimonas. The sequence continues at coordinate 2,684 of CABYED010000054.1, read as the reverse complement.
ATTTTGCTAGAATAAATAGTATTAGCAAACATTTATTTAATAATAAAAAAAATCTTAAAAAATTAAACATTTGTATATTTTATATTCTTTTTGATTATTGTATAGCATTTATATTTATAATCCTAAATCAAAAGCTGTAACTAATATCATTAATAAAATTAAAAATAAAAAACCAAATTTTAGTAAATATAATTGTATGGATCCAGATAGAGGTTTTCTAAACACTAATTCATAAGTAAAAAGTAAAATATATCCGCCATCTAAAGCTGGTATTGGTAATAGATTTATCAATCCTAAGTTAATAGACAAAATTGCCATTAAAAAAATTACTGCCGTTATACCTCTATCTAAACTTGTACCAGAAATTTTTGCAATACCAATAGGACCCAATACATCTTTTTTTTCAACTTCAAACATGAATAAAGCTTTTAAACCTTTTAACCATTCAAGTGTCATATTCATGGAATCTAAAAATCCAAACTTTAAAGCTGGCAAAATAGATAATGTAATTAATTCAGATGGTGCTGCAGTGACGCCAATCCTACCCAAAATTTTCTTTGATTTTTTTTCGTAAAATTCATTAGGTTTTATATTGGTATATATAACGCTATCATTTCTTAAAATTTCAAATAAAAGATTTTGATTAGGATTATTTTCAACAATATTTTTAATGTCAGAAAAATTATTAATTTTCTTTTTATTTATGCTTATAACTTTATCCCCAGATATAATGCCAGCAATTTTAGCTGGTTTAGCCTCTAACACTTCACTAATAATTGGGGGAGATATATACCTGCCATTAAAATAATAAAGGCTAGTTATTAAAAATAATCCTAAAACTAAATTAGCTAGTGGCCCAGATAAAATTATCAAAAATCTAGAAAATAAATTTGCTTGTAAAAAAGTATCTGCTTCCAATAGGTTTTGGTTACTTTTTTGTGAAAGATTTATAAGTTCACCTTTCATTTTAACATAACCACCTAACGGTATTAAAGAAAATTTCCACCTAGTTTTATTTTTGTCAGTATAGCCAAATAATTCAGGTCCAAAACCAATTGAAAAAGACTCTACGCTTACTCCAGACTTTATGGCAGCGTAATAATGACCAAGTTCATGAAAAAATATTAAAGGAGTTAAAACAATAAAAAAACCAATTAATGATGTAAAAAAACCACTTTCTATCATTTTTGAAATTTCCTCTTAATTAAATCTAATGAGACCATTCTTGTTGTTCTATCAATTTCTATTATGTCGTCGATATTTTTGGGAACAGATATTTTACAAACATTTAAAGTTTCGTAAACAATATTATATATATCTGTGAATTTAACTTTATTTTTCAAAAAAGCATCAACAGCAATTTCATTTGAAGCATTTAAAATAACTGGAGAATAATTAGGATTTTGAAGCACTTCCCAACCCAATTTTAATCCTGGAAATTTTTTAAAATCAGGTTCAAAAAAACTTAAATTACTAATTTTGTTTAATGATAATTTTTTTAAATTAAGATTTAATCTTGTAGGCCAATTAAGAGCAACACTTAATGGTGTTATCATATCAGGAAAACCTAAGTTTGCTAATACTGAACCATCTTTATAGTGAACTAAACCATGAATAATATGCTCAGGATGAATCGTAACTTCAATTTTATCACTTTTAATATTAAATAGTACAGAAGCTTCAATTATTTCTAGAGCTTTATTAAACATAGTTGCACTATCTACTGATATTTTTTGACCCATTTTCCAAACAGGATGTTTTATTGCATGTTCTGGTTTAATATTTCTAAAATTTTCAATTGGCATATTTAAAAAAGGACCTCCTGATGCAGTAAGTGTAATAAAATCAACATTACAAATATTATTCTTTTCTAGACATTGAAATATTGCACTGTGTTCAGAATCGACAGGTAAAATTTTAACTTTCTTCTCATGACTTTTTTGTACAAAAAATTTACCACCAGACACTAATGTTTCTTTGTTAGCTATAGCTAGGTTATTTCCAACACTTATTGCAGCGAATGCTGGGTGTAAGCCTGATAATCCAATTATTCCTGAAATTACGATATCACAACTTATCTTTGCTAATTCAATTAAAGAAGAATGACCTATATTTAACTCACTTTTACCATAATATGACTTTGCATTTTTGGGATTGGATAACACTACATTAGGAACATCAAATTCATTCACTATTTTGCTTAATAATTCTGTGTTGTTATGGGCGGACACACCAACAAGATTAAATTTTTCTTTATTTTTCCTTAATAAACGTAAAGAAGATTCGCCTATAGAGCCCGTTGCCCCTAATAAGATAATGTTTTTTTTATTTTTCATTATATATATTTTAAATTAATTGATATATATAAAAAAGGTATTACTAAAAAATATCCATCAAATCTATCCATAAAACCTCCATGACCAGGTATTAATTTCCCACTATCCTTTATACCTAAATTTCTTTTAAAAAAAGACTCTAAAAGATCTCCAAAAAAAGCAAAAAAACCTATAAAAAATCCATAAATTAGAGAAAAAATAACATCAAAGTTCATTAAATCCCTAATAAAATAAGAAATGATAATTGTTGAAAATAGTCCAATAAAAGTACCTTCTATTGTTTTGCCTTTACTTATTAAAGGAACTATTTTTCTTTTACCAAATAATTTACCTCCCAAATATGCAAGA
>CABYED010000053.1 GCA_902517815.1 uncultured SAR116 cluster alpha proteobacterium | reverse complement strand
AAATGAGCAATTAAGAGTACAACCTACTTGACTAGAAAGACAAACAGTTCCTCGATCATCCTGTGGTATATAGACAGTCTCTACTTCAGAATTATCTTTTAATTTTATCAACCATTTTATAGTACCATCTTTGCTAACTTGCATTTCAGAAATTTGAGGTCTGGAAATTAAAGAAATATCATTTAGCAATTCCCTAGTTAATTTTGAGATATTATTCATTTCATCGAATGATTGAAACCCAAAACAATACATCCATCTCCAAATCTGAGAAGCTCTGAATTTTGGCAGATTTTTATCTTTACAAAAATTTTGTAACTCGCCAAAACTAAAATCAATAAGATCCTGTTTAAACATTATAAATATCTCATAAATTGTTTTTGCTTAAGAACAACTTTTGTCAATTAATCTGAGTGCTTTTGTAAAACCTGACAATGAATAAGTGTCGATAATTTTGTTGCCAGGAGTAGATATGCCCGTGACCATTAATTTTTGTCCTCTCCTCATTGATTGAACCAAAAATCTATCAACTTTAGTACTTTCAGACCATGCTCTATCATCAACTGGAAATAATTTTGTTTTATTTCCATCAATATCAAAAATTACATCTTTATTTTTTTTAAAGTTAAAACCTGCCTTAATAGATACCTCGTGATTAGTTCCATTTTTTATGTTTGTTACAAAAACGTATGGTTTCCCTCTATTGTCTTTATTAAATTTACCTTCAGTCTTAATTGGCTCAGAAGTAATAAAACAGGTTTTTGTTTTATCTATTCTTGTTGAATATGCCTTCCAATATTTTTCTGTACCCAACAATTTTGTTTCACTAAACGCATGATTTGTAAAAAAAATTGATACTGTCATAAACAACAGAATTTTGTAGAATTTGTAAATCATTATCCTAAATCTCATTACTATAATCATTGATTATGCAAATTCATGACCATATTGATTATATGTTAAAAAACAAATATTTTTAAAACATTATATATATTTTAACATACAATATTTATTAATAGTGACAACCCTTTAATAAATAAGTTTACTTTGAGGAGTATTAAAAAATTATTTTACATAATTACAAAATTATAATTTGAGGTTATACATAAAACTGTAATTTCCGATAAATTTGTAAAATAAGGAAAAAGAATGCTAAATGAAAATTCTAAAATAAAAAAAATAGTTTTAGCTTACTCTGGAGGACTTGATACATCAGTTATTCTGAAATGGTTGCAAGACAATTATCAATGTGAGGTGGTAACTTTCACAGCCGACATTGGACAAGGTGAAGAAGTAGAGCCTGCGAGGGAAAAAGCTGAATTATTAGGCGTAAAAGAAGTTTTCATTGATGATTTAAAAGAAGAATTTGTTAAAGATTTTGTTTTTCCTATGTTTAGAGCAAACGCTTTGTATGAGGGTATTTATCTGCTAGGTACATCCATAGCCAGACCCCTGATTGCTAAAAGACAAATTGAAATTGCTAATTTAACAGGTTCTGATGCTGTATCACATGGTGCTACAGGGAAAGGAAATGATCAAGTAAGATTTGAATTAGGTTATTATAGCTTACAACCAAATATCAAAGTCATTTCCCCTTGGAGAGAATGGAATCTATCCAGTAGGACAAACCTGATTAAATACGCAGAAGAAAATCAAATAAAAGTTCCTAAAGATAAAAGAGGTGAAGCACCTTTTAGTGTTGACGCAAACTTATTACACATATCAGCTGAAGGAAAAATTTTAGAAGATCCTTGGGTTGAACCCGAGGAGTTTATTTATTCCAGAACTAAGTCACCGTTTGACGCTCCAAATAAACCAACAGAAATTACATTAGAGTTTTTGAATGGTGATCCAGTAAGTTTAAATGGGAAAAATTTATCTCCAGCCAAAATGTTACATCAGTTAAATATTTTAGGAGGAAAAAATGGCATAGGAAGAATAGATTTAGTTGAAAATAGATTTGTTGGAATGAAATCCAGAGGTGTTTATGAAACACCTGGTGGTACAATTCTCTTCCATATGCGAAGAGCAATTGAGTCTATAACTTTAGACAGAGGTGCTGCACATCTTAAAGATGAGTTAATGCCAAAATATGCTTCTTTAATTTATAATGGTTTCTGGTTTTCTCCTGAAAGAGAAATGTTACAATCAGCAATTGATACATCTCAGAAGAATGTATCTGGTACTGTACGAGCAAAACTTTACAAAGGAAACGTTATAATTACTGGTAGAAAATCATCATTTTCTTTATATAGCGAGAGCTTAGTAACTTTTGAAGAAGGTACAGCTGATTATAATCATTCAGATGCAGAAGGTTTCATTAAATTAAATGCTCTAAGACTTAGAGTTAAAAAAATGATTGAGAACTCTAAATGAAAGATTATTTAATACAAACTGGACCTATTGAACCATCATTGGAAACTTGTTTTAAAATAACCTTACCATTTTGAGCTAATACGTAACTATCTTTTAATCTGCCAGATAAACAGTCTTTTGGTTTTACAAAACTATATTTAATTTGACCAGATTTAGAAGCCTCAACTAGGAATTCTTTAACATGTGGTTGTTCAAGAGCTAAAACTGAATAAACTGCTATAAAAAATATCATTTTGTTTCTCCTTATTTATATTATAATTATAACTTATTTCATTATTAAATGGCTATAGTTTGACAAAATAAGACGTAATTTTGTCAATTAGATTAATTTAGGAGTAAAAAGTGAAAAAAGAATTTTTAAACATACCGAAAAATATGCACGCTATAGAAATAAAAGAATTTGGGGAAGCTGATAATTTAAAACTTTGCGTTAGACCAATTCCTCAAATTTCCAATAATCAAATTTTAATTAAAGTATCCTTTGCTGGTGTAAATAGACCAGACATTTTGCAAAGACAAGGTAATTACAAAGTTCCTGAAGATGCATCAGACTTACCAGGTTTAGAAGTTTCTGGGATAGTGGTTCAAAAAAAAGGTTCAAGTGTAAAATTTAATGTTGGCGATCAAGTTTGCGCTCTTTGTCATGGTGGTGGATATGCCGAATATGTTGCTGTAGACGAGGGTCACTGTATGCCATTACCTAAGTGCTATTCTATGGCAGAAGCAGCATGTATACCAGAAACTTTTATAACAGTTTGGAGCAATTTATTTATGAGAGGGAAATTACAAAAGAATGAAAAAGTCCTAATTCATGGTGGTGCAAGTGGTATAGGTACAACTGCAATTCAATTGGCTAAACAATTTG
>CABYED010000052.1 GCA_902517815.1 uncultured SAR116 cluster alpha proteobacterium | reverse complement strand
CAGACATTTCAATGAAATAGAAAGAAAAGTTGGTAAACACCCTAATGCATTGTGGATATCAGACTCAAAAAAAAATGATATAATTGTGTGGTGTTCAAATGATTATTTAGGCATGAGTCAAAATAAACTTGTTATAAATTCAATGATAAATTCGGTTAAAAGAATGGGAACAGGTTCAGGTGGAACACGCAATATATCTGGAAACAGCAATGCTATTGTAGAATTAGAAAATGAGCTGGCTGATTTTCATTTGAAAGAAAAAGCTTTAGTATTTTCATCTGGATATGTTGCAAATGAATCAACAATAAGTACCCTTCTGAATTTATTAGGGGACGCAGTTGTTTTTTCTGACGAAAAAAATCACGCATCAATAATTTCAGGTATAAAAAAATCAAAAGCCATAAAAGAAATTTTCAAACATAACGATTTAAACCATTTGGAAGCCTTAATTAAAAAATATCCAGAAAAAAAACCTAAAGTTATTATATTTGAATCTATTTATTCTATGGATGGTGATTTTGGAAATATCTCTGGAATATCGAAGATAGCAAAAAAATATAATGCATTAACTTATTTAGATGAAGTTCACGCAGTTGGTATGTATGGGAAAAAAGGATCAGGTGTAACTGAAGAATTAGGATTACAAAATTCTATTGATATAATTCAAGGAACATTAGGAAAAGCATTTGGAACAATGGGTGGGTATATTGCATCTTCAAACATAATCTGCGATGCCATACGAAGTTATGCTAGTGGATATATATTTACAACAGCATTACCACCTGCACTTCTAAAGGCTGCAAACACCTCTATCTCTTATTTAAAAAAATCTGATAAAGAAAGAAAGTTGCAAAGAAAAAATACAATTTTACTCAAAAAATATCTGACGAAAGAAAACATAAATTTTATTGATAATAAGAGTCACATAGTTCCGATAATGGTAAACAACCCTTTGAGATGTAAAGAAATTAGTAATATTCTATTAAATGAGTTTCAACATTACATACAGCCAATTAATTATCCAACTGTTCCGGTTGGCACAGAAAGATTAAGAGTTACACCAGGACCTTTACATACAGAAAAAATGATTTCTGATTTAACTATTGCACTTAAATATGCTTTCAAAAAAACTGAAAAAGATAATTATTCAAAAATTGCATAATAATTTTAAAAGATATTAAATTGACTATTATAAAAAAACCTAATGATCACCCAGTTTTTCCTGATAAAAATAAGATTGGCGTATTACTTGTTAATCTAGGAACTCCTGATGGCACTGATTATTGGTCTATGAGAAAATATTTAAAACAATTTCTTATGGACAAGAGAGTTGTAGATCTTTTTCGACCTTTATGGTGGTTAATTTTAAATGGACCTGTACTTACATTTAGGCCGTCAAAATCAGGAAAAGCTTACAAAAAAATTTGGGATGAAAAAAATCATGGATCACCATTAAGAGGGTTTACAATTAAACAAACAAACAAAATACAAAATTCTTTTAAAAAAAACCCTAATATTTTCATAGACTATGCAATGAGATATGGAAACCCAGGAATAGACACAATTTTAAATAAAATGACAAAAAATGGATGTTCAAAAATTCTTTTAGTTCCACTTTATCCTCAGTATGCAGCTAGCACTACTGCAACTGTTAAAGACGAAGTTTTTAAATGGTTGTTAAAACAAAGATGGCAACCAGATATCCGAACAGTATCTCCTTGGTTTGATAATAAAAATTACATAAAAGCTTTGGCTTTAACTATTAAAAAACATTTAAAAGATAGAAATAAAATAGACAAGTTAGTTATATCTTTCCATGGTATACCCAAAAGATATTTCATGGCTGGTGATCCGTATCATTGTCATTGTATTAAAACTGCCAGATTACTTAAAGAAGAATTAAAATGGCCACAAAATAAAGTTTTAGTTACTTTTCAATCTAGATTCGGCCCTGAACCATGGCTTCAACCTTATACTGACGAAACAATTATAGAATTAGCTAAACAAGGGTCTAAAAATATTGCTTTGATTGCTCCAGGTTTCATATCTGATTGTCTAGAAACACTTGAAGAATTAAATGTTGAAGCAAGAGAATTATTTTTCGAGAATGGTGGAAAAACTTTTCAATATATCCCTTGTTTAAATGATAACGAATATTCAATTAAATTTTTAAATGAAATAGTTAAACAAAATTTATTAGGCTGGAATAATTAGATATAATAAATTTTAGAACAAGTTTGAAATTGATAAAGTTAGTATTTACATTTCAAATATTAACCCTTATAAAAATAATAAATGCGGGTATTGTGTAGTGGTAAGACCTTAGCCTTCCAAGCTAATGACGCGAGTTCGATTCTCGCTACCCGCTCCACTTCATGTAATTCAGTCTCCATAAGTAGTTGAATACAAGCTTTATCCTCAGTTAATGTTAGATTACTCTTCTGTTTTGCTGTAATAGGAGGGTAAAAAAAACACTTAATAATATAACCAAACCTCCGAATATAGTAATTAAAGATGGATTTTTTTCATACCATAAAAAATTCAAAATAATTGAAATTGGGGGAATTAAATAAAGAAACAACGAAGCTTTATTGGCACCATAATAACCAACTGAATAGGTCCAAGTTAAGTAACCTAATGCAGTAGGAAATAATGCCAACCATAAATATGTTAATTTAATTTCATAAGTAGATTGAGAAATAAAATCATAAGTTTCTGGGAACCAAAATAACATGGGCATGGTTCCAAAAATTATTGTATATGCAGTAGAAGTAATTGCACCATATATTACTACTAGAGGTTTTACTATGTGAAAATAGATTGCAGTCAAGATAGCAGCAAATAATATCAAGCTTGACCCACTTCCTATATTTAAGCCACCTTCTTGATCAAAAGATATTAAACCAACCCCAAACATACAAATAATTATTCCTAGCCAATGTATATATGAAACCTTTTGTTTCAAAATAAAAAAGCCAATTAAAGCAGTAAATAATGGGTTACAATTGACAATGAAGCTACCTGCCCCAGCTGAAACACTTTCTTGGCCATGGTTAAGAAATAAATTATATAAAAAAATTCCAATAAACCCTGCAAAAAAATAGCGTAATAAGTGGTTTAATTTTACCTTTTGTTTATAATTATTTATGCACCAAATAACAGCTAGAAAAGCAGCCAAAGAAAACCTTCCTGCTGCCAAGATGAAAGGACTTGATGTTTCTAAAAGAAACGACATTGCTGGAAATGAAGATCCCCAGAAAAAAACAGTACAAAATATAGCTAACATTGGAACTATTTTTTTCATTAATTGTACAATTATAAATCTTCTAGTTTTTAGGGAGGGATAATTTACCTAAGACATTATACTTAGATAAGAGGTTTTTAACAAAACCATTTTCTATATTTTTTTTTACAAAATTATTTATAAAATTTTCAGCTTCTAAATTTCCAGGTTTACTTCCAATACACTGATTTATATAAGTAAATGACTCATCTAATATAAAACAGTCAGTAGTTTTTTTTATTTCATCAACTAATTTGGGTCTTAATCCAGCCAATACTTCGTATTTATTTTCTTGAAAAATTGCAAAGGATTCATCTATAGATTTTGCTCTTATTAAATCTGCATTTTTTATATTTTCTGTTAACCAAAGATCATATGCACTTCTTTCGGCAACGGCAATTTTAATTCCTTTTTTATCAACATCTTTAAATGTTGTAATATTAAGTCCATTCCTAATTAGGAAAGTTGATTCTATATTAGTGTATGGCAAACTAAATGTAATTGATTTGGCTCTTGCTGGTTCATTTGCAATATTTCCAATATCCCAGATATCTTGT
>CABYED010000051.1:0-2500 GCA_902517815.1 uncultured SAR116 cluster alpha proteobacterium | reverse complement strand
CCTGGCTCTGGTTGCCCAGAGCAGGCCACCCTTATTCCGAAGTTACGGGTGCATTTTGCCGAGTTCCTTCAACATCATTCTCCCAAGCGCCTTGGTATACTCTACCTGCCCACCTGTGTCGGTTTCGGGTACGGTCTTAATGATGGAGCTATTTCCTGGGACAATTTCACTGCAAACACAATCCGATAAGTATTTACAATTTACATCATCCGTCACTTCCATCAGGTCACGGAATATTAACCGTGTTCCCATCGACTACTGCTTTCGCACTTATCTTAGGGGCCGACTAACCCTGCGTGGATTAACCTTGCGCAGGAACCCTTGGGCTTTCGGCGAGAGTGTTTCTCACACTCTTTATCGCTACTCATGTCAGCATTCTCACTTCTGATACCTTCAGTAACATTCACATGTTACCTTCAACGGCTTACAGAACGCTCCGCTACCATGCCTTACGGCATCCACAGCTTCGGTGTATGGCTTTAGCCCCGTTACATCTTCGGCGCAGGCCGGCTTATTTAGACCAGTGAGCTGTTACGCTTTCTTTAAAGGATGGCTGCTTCTAAGCCAACCTCCTGGCTGTCTTGGCCTTCCCACATCCTTTCCCACTTAGCCATAACTTAGGGACCTTAGCTGGTGGTCTGGGCTCTTTCCCTCTTGTCCAAGGACCTTAGCACCCATGGACTGTCTGCTATACTGTACTTACCGGTATTCGGAGTTTGGTTAGGTTTGGTAAGGCTCGCGCCCCCCTAGCCCATCCAGTGCTCTACCCCCGGCAGTAATATATAACGCACTACCTAAATAGTTTTCGCGGAGAACCAGCTATCTCCGGGTTTGATTGGCCTTTCACCCCTAGCCACAGGTCATCCCCGTCTTTTTCAACAGACGTGGGTTCGGTCCTCCAGTGCGTGTTACCGCACCTTCAACCTGCCCATAGCTAGATCACCCGGTTTCGGGTCTAATCCATCGAACTAAATCGCACTATTAATACTCGCTTTCGCTTTGCCTACACCTAACGGCTTAAGCTTGCTCAACAAATTAACTCGCTGACCCATTATACAAAAGGTACGCAGTCACTACTTAATGTAGCTCCTACTGTTTGTAAGCATTCGGTTTCAGGTCTGTTTCACTCCCCTCATAGGGGTTCTTTTCACCTTTCCCTCACGGTACTTGTTCGCTATCGGTCACAGAGTAGTACTTAGGCTTGGAGGGTGGTCCCCCCATATTCAAGCAGGATTTCTCGTGTCCCGCCCTACTCAAGGACCAAATTGAAACATTACCCATACAGGGCTATCACCTACTATGGCTGATCTTTCCAGATCATTCTGGTTGTTTTCAAGATGGCCACTGGCCTGGTCCGCGTTCGCTCGTCACTACTAACGGAGTCTCGGTTGATGTCCTTTCCTCCAGCTACTTAGATATTTCAGTTCGCTGGGTTTGCCTCCCTCGCGGGATAAACCAAAATGGTTTGGGTTTCCCCATTCGGAAATCTGCGGATCAAAGCCTACTCACGACTCCCCACAGCTTATCGCAGCGTGTCACGTCCTTCATCGCCTCTCTGTACCAAGGCATCCACCAAATGCTCTTAAAGACGCTTGATCGGACCGTACATGAAAGTAGCAACCGGTCAGACAACCATTACTACAAATAAAAATTAATCTTGAATATTTTTATAGTACAATCCGTAAGCTAGATAGCATTTTTATAATGCTACCAAATTATTTGGGATCATTTTCACTAACTATTTCAAACAGATTTACTATATCAGTTTATAGTAACAGTTTTGTTAAATACTTGAACTTTTACAGTAAGTGGTAGGCACGGGCAGATTTGAACTGCCGACCTCACGATTATCAGTCGTGCGCTCTAACCAACTGAGCTACGCGCCTTTAGCTGTAGCAAAACTATAATTTAATAAGTTCAAAAAGAAGAGATTCAAAGACAGCGATACTTAACCCTACACTTTCCTTAGAAAGGAGGTGATCCAGCCGCAGGTTCCCCTACGGCTACCTTGTTACGACTTCACCCCAGTCGCTGACCCTACCGTGGCCGGCTCCCTCCAAAAAGGTTAGGATACCGTCTTCGGGTAAAACCAACTCCCATGGTGTGACGGGCGGTGTGTACAAGGCCCGGGAACGTATTCACCGTAGCATGCTGATCTACGATTACTAGCGATTCCAACTTCATGCTCTCGAGTTGCAGAGAACAATCCGAACTGAGACGGCTTTTTGGGATTTGCTCCAGGTTGCCCTATTGCTTCCCTTTGTCACCGCCATTGTAGCACGTGTGTAGCCCAGCCCATAAGGGCCATGAGGACTTGACGTCATCCTCGCCTTCCTCCTGGTCATCCCAGGCAGTTTCTCTAGAGTGCCCAGCCTAACTGATGGCAACTAAAGATGAGGGTTGCGCTCGTTGCGGGACTTAACCCAACATCTCACGACACGAGCTGACGACAGCCATGCAGCACCTGTGTTGGAGCCAGCCGAACTGAAGGAAATCATCT
>CABYED010000050.1 GCA_902517815.1 uncultured SAR116 cluster alpha proteobacterium | reverse complement strand
CTTCTAATGAGCTGTTTGTTCTGAAATCAATATCTAAGATAAGACAAATATCTTTGATAGTTTGTGGTATTTTATCCAAATCTAAAAAAGGTCCATTATGTTTAATCAATCCCTCTAAAGTTTCATGAGTAAGGTTCAAACCATCAAAATTTGGATATTTTTTTTCTAAAATTGTTACAACTCTTAATGATTGTTCATTATGATTGAAACCACCTGCATCAGACATTATTTCTTGGAGGATATCTTCTCCCTTATGACCTAGAGGTGGATGTCCTAGATCATGTGCAAGGGCTATGGTCTCAGTTAAATCTTCATTAATATTTAGAGCCTTAGCAATTGATCTTGCAATCTGTGACACTTCAAGAGTATGAGTCAGTCGATTTCTATAATGATCTCCTTTATGGAAGATAAAAACCTGAGTTTTGTCTTTTAATCTTCTAAAAGCTTCAGAGTGAATAATTCTATCCCTATCTCTTTGATATTCAGATCTACCAAGAATAAGTGTATCATCTTTATAGACTCTGCCCCTACTCTCAGAACTATGACATGCATATGGACTTAAATAACGGTTGTCATTATTAACAAACATAAAATTTTCCAATAAATTATTCATTTATGTATAAAAATATGTTAATTTGCAATTAAACAATTGTATTAAATAGCAAAATTAAATGAGGTTTTTTTAAATGAATGAAAGTAAGGATTTCAATCAAGACTTTAGTCTATCAAAAGAAGCCTTAGAAAGAGTAAGAATTTTACTTAAAGACGAAGAAGGTTCATATTTTAGAATATCAGTTCTAGGAGGTGGATGTTCTGGCTTTCAGTATGATTTTTCATTTGATAAAAAACCTAAAGACGATGATATGATCTTCAAAGAAGGTGGAATTGATTATTTAATTGATAAAGTGTCTATTGATTTTCTTCGTGGAAGCACTTTAGAGTATGTTTCAGAACTTGCAGGATCATATTTTAAAATTGAAAATCCTAATGCTACAGCAAATTGTGGCTGTGGAACAAGTTTCTCTATCTAAAATAAATTTAATAAAATGTCCTTTAAAATAGCTAGTTTTAATGTAAATTCTATAAAAATGAGACTGCCAAATGTATTAAGTTGGCTAGATAAAAATAATATTGATGTCATTTTAATGCAGGAAACTAAGACAATGGACGATAATTTTCCTTCATTAGACTTTAAACAAAAACGTTATAATGTAATATTCAATGGACAAAAATCATATAACGGCGTTGCAATTGCATCTAAATTTGAAATAAATGAAATTACCAGATCATTGCCTTTTTACAATGAGAGTATTGATGAAGATAATCAAGCTAGGTTCTTACACGTAAAAATTAATGATGTTAATATCATTTGCTTATATTTACCTAATGGTAATCCTGTTCCTGGTCCTAAATATGACTATAAAATTAGCTGGATGAAACGTCTAACAAAATACACTAAAGATATTTATGACACAAATGAACCTCTGATTTTAGGAGGCGATTTTAATGTAATTCAGGAAAGTGTTGATTGTTATGATGTGTCTAAATGGCAAAATGATGCATTATATCTGGAAACAACCAAAAGGCATTTAAGAGAGTTAATAAATATTGGTCTAGTTGATGCTTATCGCATAAAGTATCCAACAGCTAAAGAGTATAGTTTTTGGGACTATCAGGGTGGAGCTTGGCAAAAAGACAATGGAATAAGAATAGATCTTTTTTTAATCTCACCAGAGATAGTTGATAATCTAATTGATGTAGGTATAGACAAAACACCAAGAGGTGAAGAAAAACCCAGTGACCATACACCTATATGGATTCATTTAGAAAAATAAACTTTATGATTTATGTATATTTTTGGGTATAAACCCTGAATCTTTAACAACTCTAGGATTAGGAACCCAGAGTTCTCGATTAGGATGCATTCCAGCTCCATGAGTTGCTGAAACAGCAGAGTTTCTCATTCTATTAAGCAATCTCGTATCTGCATCTCCAACTGCTGGATGTGTGCCACCATTAGTTTTGAAAATTTCTTCCCAATTGCTTTTTCTAAACTTGAAAATATTAGTATCATTCAATTGGGAACAATTAATCTCATTTTTATTTAAATCAACTATAATTTCGTCTCCATCCTCTATTAGGGCAATAGGTCCACCTATAGCTGCCTCTGGACCAACATGACCAATGACAAGACCAACAGAGCCACCAGAGAAACGTCCATCAGTCATTAATCCTACAATTATATTTCTTTCTCTGCACAAAGTGGTAATTCTTGAGGTGGAATCTAGCATTTCTGGCATACCAGGCCCACCTACAGGTCCTTCATACCTAACTACAACCATATCATTATTGTTAAAGCTGTCTGGTTCATTTTCTAAAGTCCAAAGAAGTTTTTGTTCTCCATCAAATATTCTAGCTTTCCCAATAAAAACATTATTTTCTAAACCACCTTCAACACCAGCTAGTTTTAAGATAGAACTGAATTCAGGAGATAAATTTCCTCCTAAAAGTCTAAGTCCACCAGTTTCTTTATAAGGTTTTTTTACAGGATATATTACTCTTCCGTCAGGTTCTTTAGGAGCTAAACGATCAACTTGTTCAGCTAAAGTCTCACCTGTACACGTTAAAGTATTGCCATTCAATAAGCCTGTGTCTAATAAATCTTTTATAAAAACCTGAACTCCACCTTGATTATCAATATCAACCATTGAGTATTTTCCAAATGGTCTTGCATCAACTAAAACTGGAACTACTTTTTCGGATAAATAGTTAAATTCATCTGGAGACATAATATCTTCAATAAAACTTTTATATCCAGCAGCTCTAGCTAACTCTGGTGCATGAAGCATGACGTTAGTTGATCCTCCTATAGACATTGCTACTATTAGAGCATTCCTTATAGAGTCTCTCGTAACGATATCCCTTGGCTTAATATCTTTTTTAACCATATTATCTAAATAAGTAATGAGTTGGTCAGGAAATACATCTAACCTTCTTTTATCGTCTGAAGGTGGTGAAACCATATGTAAAGGTTGCATGCCTACAACACCAATAAAAGTCTGCATAGTATTATAAGTAAACATCCCACCACAACTTCCATAACCAGGACAAGCTTCGCATGCAATTCTTCTTTTGAGTTCTTCATCTTCACTACCTGCAATTTGATAACTTGAAATAATGTCCAATGGTTCATTAGTAACTGAATCAATTCCAGGTCTTATTGGACCGTCAGACATTATAATAGCAGGTCTATTGTGCTCTAAAATTGCGGACAATGTTCCAACAGGTGGTTTGTCACAGGCAACAACAGCAATTGTACCTTCTAAACCCGAAGCGCTTAAATGCTCGCATAATGTATCATTAGTTACTTCTCTTCCAATTAAAGAATAACGCATCTCTTTAGTACCGTTTCTTATACCATCAGATGTCGCTACGGTGTACTCAGGTTGTACTAATCTCATTCTAATATCATTTGGGTTTTGGCCTATCCTTAGTCTTAATTTTTCATGTATTGTTTTAACTTTTTGTTCAACACCAAGATAACATTGAGAGTCCCCTTTATTACCAACAACTCCAATTGAAGGTTCATGTATTAAATCAAGGTCAGTATTTAAAATTCTTGCAATACCAAAAGTTTGAGAATTTCTTCCAGGATTTTTGTCAATTAAAACTGTTTTTGAATTCTTCATATTTTTCTCCGATTTTCATTTAATATTATAAATTTAATAAGGCCTTATTTATTTCTGATTTTCTTTGATTAAATATTGTTTTTTTAGTTTTCACATCCTCTATAACTTTTGGTGGTGCTTTTTCTATAAATGAAGGGTTGTTTAATCTTTTATCTATTATTTCAATTTCATTGG
>CABYED010000049.1 GCA_902517815.1 uncultured SAR116 cluster alpha proteobacterium | reverse complement strand
CACCATATTTTCTTATTCTTTTAGAGTAATCTAAGATACAACTCTCTAACATTGATTTATCAAAATCAGGCCACATTTGTGGTATAAACATCAACTCAGTATATGCAAGATCCCATAAGAGAAAATTTGACAACCTCAACTCTCCTCCTGTCCTAATTAATAAATCAGGATCTGGCAAATCTTTGTTTAATGTATATTTCTTGAAGTCCTTTTCACTTATTTGTTTAAAATTTTTATTGTTGATTAAAATTTGATTGATTGCTGAAATAATATCCAATCTGCCGCCATAATTTAATGCTAAAGATATAACGACACCAGTGTTAGATTGTGAAATCTTATGAATGATTTCAATTTTATCTTTAATTTTTTTTTCAAATGGTGAAAAATCACCAATAAACCTAACTCTAAAATTATTTTCATTAATTTTCAATATCGCATTATCTAAAAATTGATTCAATAACCTCATCAAAAAAGAGATTTCTGTACTTGACCTTTTCCAATTTTCTGTTGAGAAAACAAATACAGTAAGAAATTTCAATTTAAACTCTTGAATATTATTAATTATATTCCATAAATTTTCAGCACCTTTTCTATGACCTTCATAAGAAGGTAAATTATTTGCACTTGCCCAACGTCTATTGCCATCCATTATAATGGCTATATGATTTAATTTCATATTTAATTATCTAATATTTCTTTTTCTTTAATTGAAAAGACAGTATCAATATCACGTATGATTTCATCTGTAATTTGTTGAATTAATTGTTCGTCTTGATGTTTTTGATCTTCACTAATTTCACCATTTTTTTGAAGCTTTCTTACATTTTCAATAAAGTCTCTTCTTATATTCCTTACAGATATTTTAGAATTTTCAGCATATTTTGCTGCAACCTTAGTAATTTCGATTCTTCTTTCTTCAGATAAAGGTGGAATATTTATTCTGATTACATTTCCTTCTACCATCGGATTTAGACCCAATGGACTTTCTCTAATGCTTTTTTCGGTTGCAGCCACTATCGAATTATCCCATACATTTACTAATAATAATCTAGCTTCTGGAACACTAACAGTGGCAACTTGGTTTATCGGCATTAAACTTCCATAAGCATTTACGTTAATTTGATCTAACATTGAAGAAGATGCCCTTCCAGCTCTTAGTCCACTTAAATCTTTTTTTAGAGAATCTATAGCTTTTTGCATACGAGCTTTGATTTCATTAGATTTTAATTCAGCCATATGAATTTCTCCTAATCAGAAATTATAGTGAAAGAACCTTCACCTTTTAAGACTTTGGTAAGATTTTTATTCTTGTTTATAGAACAGACCACAATTGGTATTTTATTTTCCCTAGCTAAAGATATAGCTGATGCATCCATGACTTTGAGATCTTTACTTAATACATCAAGATAATTAAGATTTTTAAATTTAATTGCATTTTTATCTTTTTTAGGATCTGCAGAATACACGCCATCTACGAGGGTAGCTTTGATAATTGCATCACAATTCATTTCTGATGCTCTGAGAGCAGCTGCTGTATCTGTTGTAAAATATGGGTTACCAGTTCCAGCAGCAAAAATCACTACCCTACCTTTCTCCATATGTCTCTTTGCTCTTCTTCTGATGTATTGTTCACAAACAGCAGAAATTGGTAAAGCTGATTGAACTCTTGTTTGAATGCCAATTTGCTCCATAGCATTTTGAATTGCTAAACTGTTCATCACCGTCGCAAGCATCCCCATATAATCTCCAGTGGCTCTATCCATACCATTTTGAGTATTGGATATACCTCTATATATGTTACCACCACCTACTACTATGCATAACTGAACACCTAATTTAACAACTTCATCAATTTGATCGGCAAAAGATTTTACAACTGAAGAATTTATCCCATATGTATCATCACCCATCAAGGACTCACCAGATATTTTAAGAAGAATTTTTTTCCAATTAAAATTATTCAAAACTATTCCTAAAATTTTAATTTATTAGTTTATACCAACTGTTGCAGCAACTTCAGCTGCAAAATCACTCTCAGCGACTTCTATTCCTTCACCTAATTTAAGTATTTTAAAGTCTCTTATACGTACATCTGTGCCTAACTCATTAGATAATTTATTTATTAAATCTTTTATTTTAGTTTCGCCGTCAATTACTGATACTTGTTCGTTCAAAACAACTTCTTGAAAAAACTTTTTCAACCTTCCTTGAACCATTTTTTCTGCAATTTCTTTTGGTTTTCCAGATGACATTGCTTGATCAATTAAAACTTCTCTTTCTCTTTTTACTAAATCACTTTCAAGATCATCAATATTTACAGATTTTGGAGAAGTAGCTGCAATGTGCATAGCAATTTGTTTACCCACTTCTAACAATTGACTTTCTTTAGCTTTTGACTCAATGGCAACAATCACTCCTAATTTTCCAAGATCTTCTGTAATTTTATTATGAATATATGAGACTAAAATGCCTTCTGACACTTCAATATATTCT
Source organism: uncultured SAR116 cluster alpha proteobacterium (assembly GCA_902517815.1). Classification (GTDB taxonomy): domain Bacteria; phylum Pseudomonadota; class Alphaproteobacteria; order Puniceispirillales; family Marisalimonadaceae; genus Marisalimonas. The sequence goes on along the minus strand of CABYED010000049.1, from coordinate 1,490 downwards.
ACCCTTCTAATATTCATATTTTCACCGATTGTAGCAATTTTATTACTAAGCTCTTGATCCACGGATCTACCCGTATTTGGAAAATGTAAGTTTTTTAAATTATCAATATCTGATTTATGTGTAAGAACCAAATCACAGCATTCTTTAACAAAATTTTGGAATAATTCATTTCTTGCTACAAAGTCTGTTTCAGAGTTGATTTCAATCATTGCTCCTTGAAAACCATTTATACTTATACCTATTAAGCCTTCAGCGGCAACTCTGCTAGATTTTTTTGCAACAGCAGACAACCCTTGCTTCCTAAGCCAATCAATTGCATCTTCCATGTTACCATTAGTTTCAACCAATGCTTTTTTACAGTCCATCATGCCTGCACCACTTTTTTCTCTTAATTCTTTAACCATTGATGCTGACAAAGTCATTTTTTTTCCTTTCTAATTTTTAATTCCCACTATCAAATTTACATAACTAAATACAAAAATTTAATTGCTTTTGATAGAATCATCTTCATCTGTAACTTCTTCAGTAGATATGCTTAAATCAATATTTTCGTTATTTTCAGTATCTTCAATTGGAACATCATCTATTATTTTTTCTTCTGCCAAATTTTCTGACTCACCAATATCGATACCACTCTCCTCTAAATTACTTTCTAATCCCTTAAGAACTGCCGCTGCAATTAAGTCACAATATAAAGAGATTGCTCTTAATGCATCGTCATTTCCAGGAATAGGATAATCTACACCAGATGGATCTGTGTTGGTATCACATATAGCAAAAACTGGAATATTTAAGTTATTCGCTTCCAAAACTGCAATTGCCTCTTTATTTGTATCAATTATGAATAATGCATCTGGAATACCATTCATATTTTTTATACCACCTAAAGTTAAATCTAGCTTTTCCTTTTGCCTTTCTATATTAAGTCTCTCTTTTTTGGTTAAATTATTGATTACACCAGATGCAATTCTTTCTTCCAAATCTTTGAGTTTTTTTATTGATTTAGAAACAGTCTCCCAATTAGTAAGCATGCCACCTAACCATCTGTGATTAACATAGTATTGTCCACAGTTAGTTGCTGCTTGCGCAATCAAATCAGAAGCTGAACGTTTTGTTCCTACAAATAAAAATTTTCCTCCATTTTTTGCTATATATTGTACAGCTTGCAATGCTTCTTGCAACATTGGTACTGTTCTTTCTAAATTAATAATATGAATATTATTTCTTTTTCCAAATATATATGGTGCCATTTTAGGGTTCCATCTTCTAGTGTGGTGACCAAAATGAACCCCAGATTCTAACAACTGACGCATTGTAAACGTTGGTAGTGACATATTAATTCCTTTTACCGGTTAATGTTAAAGTAATGTTTACGAACACCGGATGGTTAAAAAACCAAACATTACACAAGATTTTTATCTATTAGATCACTTTCATTAATTTTGCAATTTTTTATAGGTATAATGTACAAAATTTAAATCTACAAAACG
>CABYED010000048.1 GCA_902517815.1 uncultured SAR116 cluster alpha proteobacterium | reverse complement strand
ATCAAAATCTGGATTTGGAGGGGCATTAGGCTCTTTGGGTTTACCTGTGATGGTTTTAGCTTTTCCACCAAAACTTGCGATCGCAATTTTGTTACCCTTATATTTAATCACAGATATTTTTGTCGCATACACATGGAGAAAATTTCCTGTATTAAAGATCTTAAAATTGATGGTGCTTGGAGGGCTTCTAGGTCAAGTGCTAGGTTGGATATGTTTTGAGTATCTTGAGGATAAATATATTTTAATTTTAATAGGTATACTTGCTTTAATTACCTCAATTAGATATTTTAAGGAGATTTTTTTTCAAAATAAGACAATTAAAAAAATAGAAAATATCAAATCTTCATTATCAAGAGCAATTGGTTGGTGTGGTTTTTCAGGTTTTTCAAGTTTTGTGGCCTTAGCAGGAGGTATTCCAGCTCAAATCTTTTTATTACCAATGGGGCTCGAAAGACAATTATTTGTGGGGACTATGAGTTTTTATTTTTTAATAATAAATTTAGCAAAATTACCTTTTTTCTTTGATCTTAAACTATTTACTTCTACAAGTATAATGTTGAGTATTGTGGTTTTGCCAATATTACCCATTGGTATTTATTTAGGTAAGTTGTTGAATAAAAAATTATCTGACAGATTATTTTATCACATTAGCCATTCTGCTCTTTTCTTATGTGGTTTAAATTTAATAAGTCAACAAATTATATAGAGGTATAATTATGGAAAGTGAAATTTTTAAAAAAGGTATTGCGAAAAGAAGAAAAGTCCTAGGGGATGATTATGTTGATAAGGCTCTTGCCTCAGCTGACGAGTTGGGTGCTGACATGCAAAAATTAGTTACTGAGTATGCATGGGGAGAAGTATGGAATAAGGAAAATTTATCAGACAGAGATAGATCTCTAGTGAATTTAGGTATGATTGCTGCTTTGAATAGGTCTCATGAATTTAAACTACACGTCAGAGGTGCTATAAATAATGGACTTACAAGATTGCAAATAAGAGATGTAGTGCTACAGATTACAATTTATTGTGGAGCGCCTGCAGGTTTGGAATCTTTGAGATTAATCAGAGAAGTTTTTCAAGAGATAGATGACGAGTAATAATTTAATTATACTTAGTTGAGGCTCAAATTATATGAAATAAATTTTTACTAAGGTATAATTATGGACCTAAAAGAAAATAAAAATGATTTAGAAATTGAAGATGTTTTTAAAACGGAAACAAACTTTAGAAGTTTATATGGTCTAACGCCTGAAGTTGAAAACGCAATTTCAATTTCAATAGAAAACAATAACAAGCAAGAATTAGTAAAATTAATTTCTCCACTTCATCCAGCTGATCAAGCTGATATGCTTGAAAGATTAACTGGTGAAGAATTAGTTACGGCTATATCTCTTTTAGGAAAGGCACTTGATCCTGAAGTTTTGGTTTATCTTGATCAAAACGTTCAGGAAAAGGTTATTGATATAATTGGGCCAAGAGCTCTTGCACGGGCTATACCTGTTTTACATTCTGATGATGCAGTTGATATTCTTCAAGAGCTTGAAGAAGAAGAAAGAAAGGTAGTTATTAAACAACTCCCTAAAGCTGACAGAATACTGGTTGAGGAAGCTCTTTCATTTCCTGAAGAATCGGCTGGAAGATTAATGCAAAGAGAATTTCTTGCATTTCCTAGCAACTGGACTGTTGGTCAGACCATCGATCATATGAGAGCGAAGCCTCAAGAAGAAGAAGATAGTTTTTATTCAATCTATGTAGTTGATCCTGCTCACAGATTATTAGGTGTAATATCATTATCTAAATTATTATCAGCAAAAAGACCTGTAAGGTTAAAAGATTTGATGGCAACCAGCCCAAGAAGTGTAAATGTTCAAACTGATCAAGAAGAAGTTGCATTGTTATTTCAACAATATGGACTAGTTGATATGCCTGTTATTGACAATATAAACAGACTTCTTGGTGTGATTATAGTGGATGATATTGTAGATGTGATTAATGAAGAAGCCGAAGAAGACCTTCAAGGTTTGACAGGAGTAAGCGACTTGTCAATAAGTTCTTCATTTATTGAAACTGTAAAAGGTCGTTTTTCATGGTTAATACTTAATATGCTTACAGCAATTCTTGCCTCTTCTGTTATAGGATTGTTTCAAGAAGAAATAGAAAAGTTGGTTGCTTTAGCAGTTCTAATGCCAATAGTAGCTTCTATGGGAGGAAACGCAGGTACTCAAACTGTTACTGTAGCTGTTAGAGCATTGGCAACACGACAATTAAATTATACTAATTTGCAAAAATTTGTTCTCAAAGAAACTTGGGTAGGTCTATTAAACGGATTATTATTTGCCCTATTGTCTGCTTTATTGGCTTATTTATGGTTTGATGATGAATTAATAGCTATTATTATGGGTTTAGCTATGGTAGCTAATTTACTCTTTGCAGGTATTCTAGGAACTCTTATTCCACTTACATTAGAGAAGTTCAAAATAGATCCAGCAATATCAAGTTCTGTTTTTTTAACAACCGCTACGGATGTGATTGGTTTTTTTACCTTTTTAGGTCTTTCTGCTATAGTTATTTTATAATTGGATTAAGTCATTGTCTTATAATTTAAAAAAAATTGCTGTTGGAATAAAAACAATTGAAAGATTACGAATAAGACAACAAATGTTATTTGAAGAATATGGTTCGATTCTGCATTCAACAAGAAACATGCCTAAACAAAAAGCAGATCTTATAAAAACAGGTTCAATGTATTGGATTATACAAAGAAATGTTTTGGTAAGACAAAAAATTTTGGATATAAAATCTGTAATTAGAAGTGATGGTAGTAAAGGTTGTGAAATAGAATTACATCAAGATTTAATAAAGGTAATACCAACACCAATGAGACCATTTCAGGGATGGAGATATTATATGGATGAAGATATACCGCCTGATTTAAATATAAATGATGATGGAAGTGAAGAAATACCAGACGAGGTAAATTCTGAATTAATAAAATTAGGATTATATTAATTAACTGGGTAAATGAAATTAAAAATATTTTCTATTTACCTAACCAATGAATATTTGTTAGGAAAATGTAAATGTTATTCAAAATATTTAATTTTAAAACAATAACGTTTTTTTTGGTTTTAGGAATAAGTATATTTTTATATAAATACTTAGTCTCAACTAGACCCGAAGCAAAGCCACTAACAGTAGAAGAAAAAACCTTTTACGTAAATGTTATTAGTCCAAAAAGAAATAGTTATTCACCAACTTCAGACGCTTATGGTAAAATAATATCATCGAGAAGTGGAGATCTTCGATTTGGAGTGTCAGGTAGAGTTAATTTTATCTCGGATAAACTTCTCAATGGATCCTATGTTACTAACGGAGAGATATTAGCAAAACTAGACCAAAGAAGATTTTTACTAGAAATTGAAAAACTCACATCAGAAACAAAAGAATTAGCTGAACAACTTAGTATTCGAAAAAGACAGGTAAATAGATATAAAACAATGTTAAAAAACAATGTTGTTTCTCAAAATAAATATGATAACGAATTAATTCTTCTTTCAAAAAATAGATCTGATTATATTAGATCAAAGACTATGTTAGAAAGGGCAAAAGAAGACTTGTCAGATACTGTTTTGAAATCTCATTTTAATGGTCGATTGTTTAATGTTAAAATAAATCAAGGTCAATATTTAAATAGTAATGAAAAAATAGCTAATATATTTTCTACTGAAAATTTAGAAGTTGAGTTTGTTGTGCCTTCAAAGATCTACTCTAATTCAAATGATCTAATCGGAAAATCAATTGATGTTTTATGGAAAGGTGGAACTACATCTTTGAAAACCATGAAAGGAATAATTGAAAGATCTGACGGAAAAACAAATGAAGAAGAGGGTGGTGGAAAGTTATTTGCTAGAATTGATAAATTTGAAAAAAGAGAAAATTATATCCCTTTAGGCACATTTGTAAGGGTAGATTATCCTGTTGGTGAT
>CABYED010000047.1 GCA_902517815.1 uncultured SAR116 cluster alpha proteobacterium | reverse complement strand
ATTTTTTATGAGGAATATATAAATGAGTAATTCTATAAATCCAGAAACCCTTAGTCTTCATGCCGGATGGAGAGCAGATGAAACAACAGGTTCAGTTGCGGTGCCAATTCATCAAACCACAAGTTATCAGTTTGCTAATACTGAGCAAGCAGCGAATTTATTTTCTTTGTCAGAATTAGGTAATATTTACACAAGAATTATGAACCCAACCAATGATATACTGGAAAAAAGATTAGCAGCTCTAGAGGGGGGCGTTGCTGCATTAGCATTATCTTCTGGTCAAACAGCATCAGCATTTGCTATTCAAAATCTTGCTAAGGCTGGAGATAATATTGTTAGTTCAACTGACTTATATGGTGGCACTTGGAATTTATTCGCCAACACCCTAAAGGATATGGGCATCGAAGTTAGATTTGTAGACCCATCAGATCCACAAGCATTTGAAAATGCAACTGATGATAAAACAAGAGCTTATTATGCTGAAACTTTACCTAACCCAAAATTAAAAGTCTTTCCTATTTCTGAAGTGAGTGCAATCGGAAAGAAGTATGGAATACCGCTGATTATAGATAACACAGCATCTCCAGTAATTTGTAAACCTTTTGATCATGGTGCAGCAATTGTTGTTTATTCACTCACTAAATATATTGGTGGTCATGGGAACTCAATTGGAGGTTTGATTATTGATAGTGGTAATTTTGATTGGGAAGGAGCTGGGAAAGAAAGACAACCAGCTTTAAACACACCTGATTCCTCATATGGCGGAGCTGTATGGGTAGATGCTGTAAAACCATTAGGTCCAATTGCCTACATTATAAAAGCTAGGGTTACTTTATTACGTGACCTAGGAGGAGCATTAAGCCCATTAAATGCTTTTTTAATCTTACAAGGACTTGAAACTATTAGTTTAAGAATGAAAGCACATTGTGAAAATGCCTCAAAAGTTGCTCATTTTTTAGAAAACCACAAATCAGTGGATCATGTAATTTACCCTGAGTTACAAACAGGAATTTCTAAAGAAAATGCAGTTAAGTATTTAATTAAGGGATTTGGAGGTCTAGTTGGATTTGAATTGAAAGGTGGTGCAGAAGCAGGTAAAAAGTTTATAGATAACTTAAAATTATTTTACCACGTGGCAAATATTGGTGACTCAAGAAGCCTTGCTATACATCCAGCAACTACAACACATAGTCAATTATCATCTGAAGATAAATTAAAATCTGGTGTATCAGATTCATATGTAAGATTATCAGTTGGTATTGAACATGTAGATGATATTTTAGACGACATAGCTGAGGCCTTAGAAAAATCTCAAGAAAACTAAAACACGCTTTGATTGATGAAATTCTATTTATTATTATTTTAATAATCTTGGCTAAATTTTATAAATATTGTAAATAATGACGAATTATTAAATATTTGTAGAGCAATAAATTGATATTTGAGGAAAAGTTTTCAGTAGCCCCAATGATGGAATGGACAGATAGGCATTGTCGATATTTTCACAGACTCTTATCTGGTTCAGCAGTTTTATATACTGAAATGATTTCTGCTGATGCCTTAATTTTTGGACCACGACACAAATTGTTAGCATTTAATAATGAAGAATTGCCATGTGTTCTTCAATTAGGTGGCAATGATCCTAAGAAATTATCTCTTGCAGCTAAGTTTGGTCAAAGTTATGGATACTCAAAAATAAATTTAAATATAGGATGTCCTTCAAATCGAGTCCAGAATGGATCATTTGGAGCGTGCCTTATGAAAAAACCTAAAGTTGTCTCAGAATGTGTGAGGGCTATGCAAGATGTTAGTCAATTACCCATTACAGTTAAATGTAGGATTGGTGTTGATGATATGGATGAAGTAAAAGGTTTAGATAACTTTATTGATCAAGTGTCTGCTGAAGGAGTAAATTTATTTGTTATTCATGCTAGAAAAGCTCTGTTGAATGGATTAAGTCCAAAGCAAAATAGAGAAATCCCTCCTTTAGATTATTCTAGGGTTGGAGCAATAAAAAAAAGGAGGGCAGATCTAAAAATTATTATTAATGGTGGAATTAAGTCAATACAAGAGGGACAAAATTTAGTTAAACAATATTCACTTGATGGGTTTATGATTGGAAGAGAAGCATATAAAAATCCGTATATTCTATCCTCTGTAGATAAAATAGTCCTAAATCAAAAAGAAAAAATTAAGACAAGATATCAAATAGCCATGAAAATGGCTGACTATATTGATGAATTTGTGAAAAATGACCAAGGTAATGTTCACTCTATAATTAGACATATTTTAGGTTTGTATAACTCTTTACCAGGTGCTAAAGAGTGGAGACGTGAATTAAGCGAAAATACAAGATTTTCAAAAAATGGTGACTTGTTAAGATTTGCTACAGACAATATAGAAGAGTTTATTCACAGTAAGAGTTTAATTTTAGCGTAGGAGAGTTCATTGCAGGAAGTAGACAAAAAAGAGGGTTATAGATCCATTTTAGAGATGGGTCCGCTATTATTGTTCTTTGGTGTTAATTATTTTTATGGCATCATGGCTGGTACAGCAGTTTTGGTGATAAGTACATTACTATCTCTGATACTATCTTGGTATTGGTTTAAAAACATACCAATGATGGCTGCTGCAGGATGTGTTGCGGTTGTTTTTTTTGGTGGATTAACAATATTTTTTGATGATGAATTTTTTATTAAAATCAAACCAACAATAGTGTCTATAATAATTGCAGGAGTTTTAGCTTCAGGTAAAATTCTAGGTAAGAACCCACTAGCTGCTATCATGAAATCTGCAGTTTCGTTAAAAGAAGAGGGCTGGGATAAATTAACATGGTTATGGGTTGGTATGTTTATAGTAATGGCTATTGCTAATGAAATAGCTTGGCGTAATTTAACTACTGATCAATGGGTATCTTTTAAAGCTTTTGGTATTCCAATTTTATCCCTTGGATTTGGGTTACTATCTTTGCCAATAATGCAAAAATACCAAATCAAAAAAGATTAAATTAATCCTGAAGTAATTTAATCCTTTTATTTATTTCTTTTGACATTAAAGAATCCTTGGGTAGTTGTTTTAGTAATAAATCCCAATAAGTAATAGCTTTTTTCTTTTCTCCCTTATTGTAAGCAGCAAAGCCACTAAAAAACAAACCATCTACATTATTTGGTTCTAAAACTAAAATATCATTTACAAGTTTGTTTGTTTCTTTTGAAAAAACAGGCTTTTTCCCCGTGGGTAGTAATTCTCTTAAAAGTATTTGTTTTAAATTTATATTTTGTGGATTTAGTTTTATGGCATCTCTTATAGCTTTTAATGCTTTTTTATTTTTTCCTAGAACTTTATAAGATTGATATAACTTAATCCAACCTTCTAGATCACTTTTGTCATCTTTAAGCCGGTCTGCAAGTTGTTCAACCATTTGATTAATTCTTATTTTTTGTTCTTTTTCATTTAAATCTAAAATTTCTTTCGTTAAATCATTATTTGCTAAAACATCATTCTTTAACTTATTTTCTAGAGCTTTTTTAGAAATCCCTAAGTTTTTTGCCGCTATTCTTATATTTCTTTCAAGATCTTTTTTCCAAGTATCATTTTTACTAGTTCGTTTATATAATTCAGTCCAAATTTCAAATGCTAACATTGCATTACCAATTTGTGATTGTGCTAATCCGTTTAAATAATTGGCTCCAGGATTTAATGGATCTTCAGATAGAGCTTCATTAATTAGTTTTTTTGCCTTTGGTGTGACTTGTCCATCAGCTTTTTTGATAATTGCTTGAGCTAATAGAGATTTGAGATTGGGAGAATTTTTGATAGACAATATTTTTTTTAAGGATGAGATCTCTACATCGGTTTTATTAAGTCGTGAAGCAGTCCTTGCTAATTCAAGAAGAATATCTAGATTTTTTGGATTTTGATCTGATAACAAAACTAGTTTGTCAAAATTTTCCAAATCACGTTTTATAATTTTTTTTTGTGTAATATTCTTTTTAAAAAGTTTTTCTTGTGAAGAGTA
>CABYED010000046.1 GCA_902517815.1 uncultured SAR116 cluster alpha proteobacterium | reverse complement strand
TTTAATTATCAGGAAGATAAAAATGGATAGAAATACATTAAGTAAAATTCAAAATTATTTAAGGACTTCTTTAGGATCAAAGCAATTGAAGGTTGAAGGTAGAGAAAATAAAATAGATTCTGCTGACGTTACATTAAATGGAGAATTTCTAGGAGTCATTTTTGAGGACAAAGAAGATGGAGATATTTGTTATCACTTTAACATGACTATTTTGGACATTGATTTAAAGGATTAAAACATTATAGGTTTGACATAATATCACTTATAATTGATTTTATAAATGAAAAATCAAAAGGCAAAGTAAATAAACCTACGAAAATTAGAGGCATTAGCAAAAGAAAAACCAATATCTTAAAATTAAAAAAAGAGATATGATTTTTATGAATTTTCTTTTTATGCGAATTTTGGTACGCATTCCTTTCAAGCTTTTCAACTTTTTGAGATAACTCTAGTATCACTTCAACGGCTTCATTAAATTTATTTGCAAGCATTAAGAACTGTGCGTCATTATCGTTTACGGTTCTATTAATATTTTTGTTTTCTGTTTGATCTCTTTGGTCAATTGGAATTTCAGAATTATGTTTAATAGAATTTGATTTGGTTTCTTTATTTTTATCAATTAAAGTATCATTATTGGATTTTACTACTTTTTTATTTTCATCTTTAATAGTACTTTCAAACTCTGACATTAAATTATTATTTAAAGTATCTGTTTCTGTCACAGTAAGATTGTTACTTTCTCTCATTTTAAGTATTCTATTTCTTAAATCTAAACTATCATTCATATTTTATATCCATCAACATAAATCACACATTATATACGACTATATTTAAATAGATTTAATCATTCATATTTAAATTTATCAAATCCTTCATCAATTAAAAGCTCCTTTTTTTTTTGAATACCACCTTTACCACTATAACCACCTAACAACCCGTCAGATCTGATTACTCTGTGACATGGTATTTCAATTATTAATGGATTCTTAGCACATGCATTTGCAACAGCCCTAGAAGAATTAGGCTTGCCTAAAATACAAGCAATTTCTTTATATGTTTTTACACTTCCTTTAGGAATTTTTTTTATCTCTGCCCAAACTTTCAATTGGAATTTTGTACCTTTAAGTTTCATGTCTACATATTATTTCAAAAATATTGTTCATTTAAAGTGTTTATTTCTTTTGATTCAAACTTCATTTTTTTCCACCTTATTTGTTATTGACTTATATATTTGAGATATAATTCCTCTTATTTACCGTACTCAAAAACATATTAATATTCTTTTTTTCTGCTTCTCCTTTTGTAATGAGGTGAGTTTTTTCATTTTTAGCACATCTTTATATTTTAAAATCACTAACAAACACAACCGTTTTGGCATAAGCACTTACAAAGTTAGTAACATTTTCTACATAAATTTAGTTGGTATCTTTGGGATGATTGTCCCTACCATCTAAATACCTAACATCTTTATAATCTTCAATTTTTATACCTTAAACACAAGCAATATTGAACCCATATTCTGATGGTACTGAACGTTTTTGATGATGGGTGTATATACTGCATATTGAACAAAAATAATGCTTTGCTGTGTGAGTGTTGAAAGTGTATTCCCTTAACTCATTTTCACCTTTCACTTCTTTTAAATTGTTAATTGAAACTGAGGCGACTATTGCGTTTCTTTTGCTACAAATTGAACAATTACATTTTCGCAGATTTTCAAAACCATTTGGTAAGGTTAATTCTGACTCTACAGAGCCACAGTAACACTTCAAAATTTCTATTTTAGCCATTATTGCCAATTAGTTAATAAAATCCCATATATCATTAATTTAAGAAACAGGAACTATTCCCACTCAATAATCCAATCTCTATAACCGATTGTTTATATTATCTTTTTTAAAAGTTTGAAACTACTTTGAAACCTATTTATCTTACAAAACATAATCCTGTTTAAATAATAAATAAATAAGTTTACCATTACTGTTTTTTTTGTGCATAACAGCACCTAATTTTTCAGTTGCTTTTCTTGACCGAAAGTTTTCTTCCCCAATATCAAAATACACTTTATCAATGTGTCTGAATGCATAATCCAACATAAGTTTTTTAATTTGTAAATTGACAGATGTGCCCCAATATTCATTTGATAAAAATGTATAACCAACTCTAATTGAATTATCTATTTTATCATGAGAATAAAATCTTGTAGAACCAATAAATTTATCTAATGTTTTATCAACTATAGTAAAACAACCCAATGTGTTTTCCATAGCAATCTGAAAAAATTTAATAAAAACTTCCCTCTTCCATCTATCATTTTCAGGATGTTGTTCCCAAATTACAGGATTACCAGCAACAGAGTATAATTTTTCAAAATGAGAAATTTCAGTTTGTATTAAAGAAAAAGATTCATTTTCTAATTGTAATTTAAAATTTACCATAAGTTATTGTTTTTAAACACTTTTTATTCACTCCCACTCAATAGTTCCAGGAGGTTTTGAAGTTATATCATAAGTAACCCGATTAATACCTTTAACGTTATTAATTATAGCTGTAGCAGTTTCACTCAAAAACTCATGCGTAAATGGATAATAATCTGCGGTCATACCATCTAATGATGTAACAGCCCTTAATGCACATACATAATCATATGTTCTTGTATCACCCATTACTCCAACAGTTTTAACTGGCAAAATTACTGTAAATGCTTGCCATATTCTATTGTATAGTCCATGTTTTTTTATCTTATTAATATAGATTGAGTCTGCGTTTCTTAAAATATTCAATTTTTCATCTGTAATTTCACCTGGACATCTTATTGCTAACCCTGGCCCAGGAAAAGGATGTCTCTCTAAAAATTCATTTGGTATACCTAACTCTTTCCCCAAAAGCCTAACTTCATCTTTAAATAACTCTCTAAGAGGTTCAATTAAATCTAAATTCATTTTATTCGGCAAGCCTCCAACATTATGATGTGACTTTATAGTTACGGATGGGCCACCTGAAAAACTTACACTTTCTATTACATCAGGATACAATGTTCCTTGCGCAAGAAAGCTAACATCACCAATCTCTGAAGCGTATTTTTCAAAAACTTGAATGAATAACTTACCAATTATTTTCCGCTTTTTTTCAGGGTCTTTTATTCCCCTTAAGTTAGATAAGAAAAGATTTGTTTCATCTGCTTCCATTAAATTTAATTTAAAGTGTTCCCTATATAAATTTAAAACCTCTTCGCTTTCATTTTTTCTCATTAAACCATTATTTACATAAATACATGTTAATTGGTTACCAATAGCCTTATTTATAAGTATCGCAGTTACTGAACTATCTACACCACCTGATAATGCACAAATTACTTTTTTATTTCCAACTTTCTTTTTAATTTCTTCTACTGATTGTTGAAGATATGATTGCATAGTCCAATTAAAAGAAAATTTTGATAATTTAAGAAAATTCTTGATTAATACTTTGCCATTCAATGTATGTAAAACTTCTGGATGGAACTGAACTCCATAAAAATGTTTATTTTCATTTCCAATTATTGCAAAAGGTGCATTTTCAGAAACACCGTATACCTCAAAATTTTTAGGTATACTTGCTACGTGATCCCCATGAGACATCCATACTTCTTCTTTTCCTTCATTTAAAAATAAACCTTTAAGAAGTTTGGTACTATTACTTTTGTTATTTATTTTTACATAGGATTTTCCAAATTCTGATGTTCCAGACCCAGAAACAACTGATCCACCTAACATTTGCATCATTATCTGTTGACCATAACAAATTCCTAAAACAGGAACTTTTAAATCATAAATAATTGAGGGCGGCTTAGGTGCGTTATCATTTAAAACACTTGCTGGGCCTCCAGAAAGAATAATTGCTTTAGGATAATTATTTTTCAAAAATTCATCATTTACCTTATTAAATGGATGTATTTCACAATAAACATTTAACTCCCTTAAACGTCTTGCAATTAACTGAGTAACTTGACTACCAAAATCAATAATTAAAACAAATTCGTTTTCCATTGAG
>CABYED010000045.1 GCA_902517815.1 uncultured SAR116 cluster alpha proteobacterium | reverse complement strand
AGTATTTAAATTCTCAAATCATCTTGGTAAGAAAATAGTTTTTTTCTTTTTCCCTAGAGCTGATACTTCTGGCTGTACAGCAGAATCTATTGCATTTACAAAGCTTCAAAAAAAGTTTGACCAATTAAATTGTATTGTTATTGGAATTTCAAAAGATAATATAAAGAAACAAGCTAAATTTAGAGAAAAATATAACCTCACTTGTGAACTTGGTGCTGATTTTGAAAATAATGTTTGTGAACAATTTGGAGTTTGGGTTGAGAAGTCCATGTATGGTAGAAAATATATGGGGATTCAAAGAACTACTTTTTTATGTAATGAAAAAGGTATTATAACAAATGTTTGGGAAAAGGTAAAAGTACCTGGTCATGCTGATGATGTGCTAGCAGCTGTTAAAAAAAGTAGTATATAATAGTTTATCTTTTCATTCCCACTTTTAGCGCTAACGCTGATTCAATAAAGATGTCAATATCTCCATCTAATACTGATTGAGTATTTCCTACCTCTACGTTTGTTCGAAGATCTTTAACCATTTGATATGGATGAAGAACATAAGATCTAATTTGACTTCCCCATCCAATTTCACCTTTATTAATTTTATTCTGATTATCAGTCTCTTCTCTTTTTTTTAATTCTATTTCATATAATTTAGCTTTGAGCATTAACATTGCTTGGGCTTTGTTTCTGTGTTGTGATCTATCATTTTGGCATTGAACGACAGTATTGGTAGGCAAATGTGTTATTCTTATAGCTGAATCTGTTTTATTAACATGCTGACCACCTGCACCTGATGCCCTATATGTATCAATTCTTAAATCCTTATCTTCTATTTCTATATCTATATCGTTATTAATTTCTGGATAAACCCATATTGAAGCAAAACTTGTATGTCTCCTAGATGATGAATCAAATGGGGAAATACGTACTAATCTATGAACACCAGATTCTGTTTTTCCCCATCCATATGCATTAAAACCTTCTATTAACAAAGTACAGGACTTTATACCCGCTTCATCTCCTGAACTTTCTTCAATATTAGATACCTCAAAACCTCTTTTTTCAGACCATCTTGAATACATTCTTTGAAGCATTAGAGCCCAATCTTGAGCTTCAGTTCCTCCTGCTCCAGCATGTATTTCTATATAACAATTATTTGTGTCAGCTTCACCAGATAAAAGACTTTCTAATTGAAGCTTATTACAAGTTTTAACTAAACTTTCTATTTGTTCGATAGTTTCTTCAATTAAAATGTTATCTTTTTCTTCTTCTGCTAATTGAATTAGCTCAAATAAATTGTCTTTTTCAATTTCAACATATTTTATCTGGTCAATAGTTTTTTCAAGTTGCTTCTTTTCTTTCATTATTGATTGGGCTTTAATTGTATCTTCCCAAAAGTTTTGTGACTCAACTAAATTATTATATTCTATAATACGACCAAGAGAATTTTCCCAATTAACATGTTTCTTTAAAATTTTAATTGCATGATCAATTTCATTAAATTTTATTTGAATCTCTGCTTGCATTAGATAATAGCCAATATTTTAATATAAAGGAGATAAATTTTTTTGAGTGTTTTTTATATTAATCTTCTTCTTATCATAATTCAAATTTGGCAGTTGTCCAGGTTTGAAAGCTTCTAAAATAGATCCTTTTTGATTGGAGCTAACTTTAAAACCCGTTTTAGGGTTTACTGATATAAGTTTTATGCCAGCTGGTCTCCTAAATGGTAAATCAGGGGTGTTTTCAAGAACTTTTTTCATAAAATCTCTAAAAATTGGAGCAGCCACCGAACTCCCAGTTTCTTTATAACCAAGTGGCCTAGGATCATCAAAGCCAACAAAAATACCAGCAACCAAATCACTTGAGAACCCAACAAACCAAGCATCCGTATTTGCATTTGTAGTTCCAGTTTTTCCAGCTAAATTTTTTCCTAAAGAATTAATTATTTTACCTGTTCCTCTACTTACTGCACCTTGTAACATTGATACCATCTGATATGCTGAAGAAGATGAAATTATTTTTTCTTTTGTATCTTGTGTTGCTAATAAAGGTATTTCAAGTGCGTTAGATTTAATTCCATTACAATTTTTGCAATTTCTTTCATCATGTCGAAAAATAGTATTACCTCTTCTATCTTGAACACGATCAATTAGTGTGGGTGTTATTTTTTTACCACCATTTACTATCATGCCATACGCGTTAGTTATTCTTAGCAAGTTAGTCTCGCCTGCACCTAAAGACATTGATAAAAATGGTGGTAGATTTTCACTTATACCAAATTTGTCAGCATAATCTTGGATGACATTTTTATTTCTATTTCTTTTATCAATTTGTTTTTTTGCAATGTAATTTATAATAAAATTTATATCAGAAATGTCTTTATTAAGCTTCTCTGCGATGATGTTATTTGTATACCCTTTATCAATATAATTTTTTATAATTTCTTCTTCTTCTATTAATTTGATAGCTAAACGAGCAGTCATTAAGTTTCTAGATTTTTCAATTCCCAACCTCATTGGACTTGGGCCATAGAATTTCTTTGTGTAATTTGCAGGTTTCCATTTTTTACATCCAGAGCATTGGTCATAGGCCAATGCTGCATCTAGAATTAAATCTGTTGGTTTATAATTTCTTTCTAGACCTGCTAAATATACAAAAGGTTTAAAAGCAGATCCAGGTTGCCTTTTAGCTTGAGTTGCTCTGTTAAACTCACTATTTAAAAAACTATAGCCCCCACTCATCGCTAAAACTCTTCCAGTATTAGGGTCTAAGGCAACTATAGCACCATTAACATTTGGGATTTGTGAAAGAGAATAGAAAATCATATTTTTATTTTTGTTTTCTTTAGCTACAACTATATCCCCTTCAGAAATAAATTGTTCGAAATTTTTATATTTTGCTCCTAAGTGAATATTAAGACGACTTTTTTCGTCTTTTTTTAAAGTCTGTGGTCTTGCCCAGGAAGCATTTTCAAATTCTATTTTTACTTTTTTCTTTTTGTGAAGCATGACATCAATAAAATTTTTAGATACTTTTGTAACAATTGCAGCATGTCTTTTTTCTGGTAGTTTTTCTTGAACAATTTCTAAATATTTAAATATCGCTTCATTTTTAGATTCTAAAAAATTGAAATTACTAATTGGCCCTCTCCAACCTTGCCTTTTATCTAATTTTTCTAATCCTTCAATTAGTGCCTCTTGTGCTTTAAATTGTATAGATGGATCAAGTGTGGTCCTAACTGAATATCCATTTGTATATAATTTTGATCCAATTTTTTCATTTTCGATCAGTATTTTTCTAACTTCTTCTGTGAAATATGGGGCATAACCCTCATCTATTCCGCTTGATTTACGAATATTAATCAATTTTTTGCTTTCTATTTCTCTAATATTATCTTCAATAAATCCATTTTTACTCATTTGAGACAAAACCCAGTTTCGTCTTATAATAGCCTGTTTTTTTCTATAAATAGGATTATAATTATTAGGAGCCTTGGGCAAAGCTGCTAAAAAAGCAGCCTCAGACAAATCAAGATTATCTAAACTTTTGTCAAAATAATTTAAAGCTGCTGCTGCAACACCATAGGATTTAAAACCTAAATAAATTTCATTTAAATACAATTCTAAGATTTCATTTTTTGAAAATGCTCTTTCAATACGTATTGCTAAAATAGCTTCTTTAATTTTTCTTTCATATGACACTTCTGATGATAAAAGAAAGTTTTTTGCAACTTGTTGAGTTATTGTTGATGCACCAATTAATCTTTTACTAGTACCAAAATTTTTCACATTAGTTATAAAAGCTCTAAATGTAGCCATCACATCAATACCAAAATGATTATAAAAATCCTTGTCTTCCGCTGAAATAAAAGCATTTATAACTTTTTTGGGGATAACATTGATTGGAACAAAAACTCTTTTTTGAATAGCATATTCTGCTAATAAAGCACCGTTTCCAGCGTGAATTCTTGTTACTACGTTTGGATTATACTTTGACAACTCTTTATAATCTGGAAGATCTTTTCCAAAATACCATAAACCATAAAAGAATACGGCTATTCCAGATAGAATAAATAAAAACATTAGCGTGATAAAATAAGAAAAAATTTTCATT
>CABYED010000044.1 GCA_902517815.1 uncultured SAR116 cluster alpha proteobacterium | reverse complement strand
CCCCTGAAGCAATTTCCACACTTACAGTTTCTGATCCATCGATAGCTTTTGTAACCACACCCAATATTCCTCCTGCAGTTAAAACTTTATTACCCCTCTTTAAACTCTCAACCATTAGTTTGTGTTGTTTAACTCTTTTTTGTTGAGGTCTTATAAGTAAAAAATAAAAAATTATAAAAATTAAAATAAATGGTAGAAGCCCCTGTAATGAAAAACCTCCAGCTCCTCCAGCTGCTGATTGAGCAAATGCACTTGAAATCATAAGTAACTCCATTGTAAACTTTAAATAAAGATAACAATTTATATATAAAAAAACTAAGAAAGACCATAGATAAAATTTTAAAATTATATATATTACAATTTTTAATTATTTAGGCCTTTTATAATGTTTGATAATACTACGAATTCTATTTTAGAGAGAATTGCTAATGCTTTAGAAAGGTTAGCTCCACCTTATAAAAAAATTAATAATTTGAATCAAAGTGAAGGCTTTATTTTTGATTCCAAATCTGGTTTAATCAGACCTGTCGAAAATATAAATCGTATTTCTATTTCTCTGCTTCAAGGCATTGATAACCAGAAAGAAATTCTTTTAAACAACACGTTAAATTTTTCCAAAAATTTGAGTGCCAATAATGCTTTGTTGTGGGGTGCAAGAGGAACAGGTAAATCTTCTCTTGTTAAAGCTGTTCATAAAGAGGTTATTGTAAAAACAAAATCTAAAACTTTGAAATTAGTTGAAATTCATAGAGAAGACATATCGGAACTTCCTGAACTTTTATTACTTTTATCTCAACAAAAAAATTATAGATTTATTTTGTTATGTGATGATTTGTCCTTTGATGCTGGCGAAAATAATTATAAAAGCCTAAAGGCTGCACTTGATGGGGGTATCGAAGGAAAGCCGAATAATGTAATTTTTTATGCAACGTCAAATAGAAGACATTTAATGCCAAGAGACATGATGGAAAATGAAAGATCTACAGCTATAAATCCTTCAGAATCTGTTGAAGAAAAAGTCTCTTTGTCTGATAGATTTGGATTATGGATTGGGTTTCATAATATGGATCAAGATACATTTCTTTCTATAGTCGAAGCATATGTTTATGAATTCAAGATATCTATAGAGAAAAACAAGCTTAAATCAGAGGCACTTGAATGGTCAATTACTAGAGGTGCGAGGTCAGGAAGAGTAGCTTGGCAATTTATTCAAGATTTAGCAAGCAGACAAAATATTAAAATCTATTAATTTAAATAACTCAATGGGTTAACTGGATTTCTGTTGTGCCTTAGTTGAAAGTGAAAATAATCTTTGTTCTCAGGCGTATACGCAATTATTTGTTGTTTTTTTATTTTGTCACCAACCTTAACACTATACTTGCCTAAATTGGAATATGCGGTTACCCAAGACTGATTGTGTTTTACAATTATTAAATTACCAAACTTTTTAATTTGTGATCCTACAAATGCAACTGTTCCATCATACGCCGAATAAATAGGTTTGTTTTTACCAAACATAATATCAATACCATCATAATGCTGACCTTTACCAAACCTACCAAAATTTTTTATAACTTCTCCTTTTGCTGGCCATAAAAAAACAGGTGCATTTTTAATTTTTTTATTATTAAAAGTATATTCATTTTTAGTAATTTGTTTTTTATCATATACTTTTTTATTAATAATTAAGTCAACAACTGAAAAATCTTTAAGCAATGGAATTAAGATTTTGTTCCCTACAACTAAATTGAAAGGAGTTTTAAGTTTATTTAATTTAATAATTTCTGTTTTTTTAACAGCAAATCTTTTTGAAATTTTTTCAACAGTATCATTCTCTTTTACAATATAAATATTTTCATGTCTTAAAAATAAAATTTGATTAGGTTTTAACTCATAAGGTTTTGAAAGATTATTATCTTCAATTATATCTTTTGGAATTACTTTAAATTTGTTAGCAATACTATAAATTGTCTCATTTTCTCTAACAATTATCATACCATTTAATGGAATATTCATATTATTTGAACTAGAAGTTTTGTTAAAGATTTTAGCTTCATTTTCGGGAGCAAGGTCTTTTTTTAAACCGTCGTAAAGCTTATTACTTTGACACCCAAACACAAGGAAAATTAAAATGATGTAATAACTTTTATTCAACTTCAACACCTATATTTTTTTAGACTTAGAGTAAAATCAAACAAATTTCAATAATTATCACTTATTAATGGAACGAAATTTACTTGACCAAGATCTTCCCAAATATCGCTTTCTCTGTTATTTTTAACAGTAATTTTTTTTAATCTTTGTCCTTTTAAAACAGATCCTACTGGCACCACACACATGCCATTAAATCTAACTTGACTTAATAATCTATTATCAATTTTTTCTACTGCACATGTTATTATTAAATGATCAAATGGTGCTAATTTTGACCATCCCAAAAATCCATCTCCACATTCGCAAATAATATTTGTTAACTTTAGTCTTTTAAAACAACTAATTGCGTTTACTAATAAGGGGCGAATTCTTTCTATGGAATAAACTCTTCTAGATAAAGTTGATAAAATAGATGTTTGGTAACCAGAACCAGTTCCTATTTCTAAAATTACTTCATTTCCTTTTAGAGATAAAGCTTCAGTCATTAAGGCAACAATATATGGCTGACTTATTGTTTGTTCAAAACCAATAGGCAGAGGAATATTTTCATATGCATAATCTTTAAGGTTAGAAGGAAGAAAAATTTCTCTAGGAATTTTTTCAATTGCAGATAAAACATTTTTTGAAGAAATTCCCATAGATCTTAATTTCATAATTAAATTAGCTTTTTGAATTGTGCTTTCAAATATCATGGTTCATTTTGTTAAAAAATTCATTATCAGTTAAATTTAAGGACAATGGTGTTATTGAGATTTTATTTTTTTTTAAACATTCAAGATCAGTGTTGATTAATGAACTTTGATCATTAATCATTCGCCCTACAATGAAGGAACTAAAATCATCATCAAATAAAATTTCATCAGCAATTTTTTGGGATGCTAAAGTTGTGAATGAACTTCTAACATTTTCTAAACTAGGTGAAATTATAAATGGAAAATTTACATTATAAAATCTAGGAGTTTGTGATTTGATTTTTAGTAAATTTTTTATAATGTCAAAACCTTTGGCTTGAGAACACTCATAAGAGTTAATTTTATCATTACCACCGTATTGACTTAACGCAATTGAATCTATTCCCCTTACTGCACCCTCCCATGCTGCAGCAACAGTACCTGAATAAGAAACTTCGTCTCCAATATTACTTCCAGCATTTATACCACTAAGAATTAAATCAGGTTTGTTTTTGTTAAATAAATGATTGAGAGCAAATATCATACAATCAGTTGGTGTGCCATCAACAATCCAAAAATTTTTTGACATTTCTCTGAAGTTAATATTTTGTTTTATTGTAATAGATTTTGATTTTGCTGATTGATTTATTCTTGGAGATACTACTGATACATTATTTGCTAGTTGTTTAGCAATATTTAATAGAACTTTCAAGCCAACAGATTCATATCCATCATCATTAGAAATAAGAATATTATTCAATTTTTTGTTCATGTGTTTAATTTAATGCTTCAATTTTTTTAATTCCCTTCATATAGGGCACAAGAACATCAGGGATAACTACAGATCCGTCACTTTGTTGATAATTTTCTAATATGGCAATTATTGTTCTACCAATTGCTAAACCGGAACCATTAAGTGTATGCAAGAAATCAATTTTATTTGTTTCTTTATCTTTAAATTTAGCATTCATTCTCCTTGCTTGAAAATCTCCACAATTAGAGCAAGATGAAATTTCCCTGTACATACCTTTTCCCGAATTTTGTCCAGGAAGCCAAACCTCAAGATCAAATGTTTTCTTAGCTGAAAACCCAACATCTCCTGAACATAACTTCATAATTCTATATGGTAATTCTAATTTTTTCAGAATAGTTTCTGCACAACAAACTAAGTTTTTCAATTCTTCATCTGAATTAATTGGATTTGTTATAAAAACCATTTCCACTTTAGAAAATTGGTGTTGACGTATCATACCTCTAGTATCAGTACCAGCTGCTCCAGCTTCCGATCTGAAACAAGGAGTATTGGCAACAAATCTTAATGGCAAACTACTTTTATCAAGAATTTCATCCCTCACAATATTAGTTAAAGGCACTTCAGCTGTAGGAATTAACCATCTTTTGTCAGTTGTACAAAATAAATCGTCTGTAAATTTAGGAAGCTGACCAGTGCCATATAATGATTCATCTCGTACGATATAGGGTGGAGAAATTTCTTCAAAACCATAATTATTCACATGAGTGTCTATCATAAATGAAGATAACGCTCTTTCTAGTAAAGCTATTTTTCCTCTTAATAAAACAAACCTTGATCCTGATATCTTAACACCAGTCTTAAAATCAAGTTGATTTAGTTTTTCACCAATCTCTACATGATCCAGAGGTTCAAAAGAAAATTTACGTTTTGTTCCCCACTCTTTAATTAATTTATTTTCATTTTCATTTTCTCCATCAGGAACAT
>CABYED010000043.1 GCA_902517815.1 uncultured SAR116 cluster alpha proteobacterium | reverse complement strand
TTCTTCAGTTATACCCGGTGGTAACTTTGGACCATTGAAATTTAATAAAATTTGATCAATAGTATTCATACCTTCTTTGATATCTAAATATGAGTAATCAATTCCAAGATTAGATGAAGCCATTTTAGCATCTTCAAGACTTTCTTTACTAGTATATGGACTAGGCATCATAACTGCTTTTACTAAATTTGGCCCCAAAGCATCAGTTGCTATCGCAGCTACTAGTGCGGAATCAACACCACCTGACATCCCAAGTACAACACCTGGAAAACCGTTGTTGTTAACATAATCCCTCACGCTAACAACTAGAGACTTATACAATGCCTCAATATTAGAAGAGATGTTTTTAATGTTTTTTTGAAAATTCCATTTATTATTATTTTTATATAAATCAATATTCAATATTTCTTCTTTAAAGTCATTTAGTTGTACTGTTAATTCTCCACTATCACTTAAACAAAAAGATGAACCATCAAAAACTAATTCGTCTTGTCCACCTACCCTATTCAGGTAAATTAAAGGTAATTTTGATTCAAAAACTCTTGAAACAGCAACAGACATCCTTTGATCAATTTTTTTAGTTGTATATGGTGAAGCATTAATTGAAATAATTATTTCAGCTCCTGTTTCTGAAAGACAATCTATTACTGTTTCATTCCAAATATCCTCACATATTGGTAATCCAACTAATGTTTCTCTAATTTTAACTGGGCCTGACAAAGAACCAGGTGTAAAAATTCGCTGTTCATCAAATACTCCAGTATTTGGAAGATTATGTTTATCTCTAAATGACAGAATTTTTCCTTCATCCAAAACAAAAACGGAATTTCTAATTTTATCTTGATCTTTTCTTGGAGATCCAAGAATTATAGCAGCTTTACCATCATTAGTTAATTTAGCTAAATCACTAATTTCATCCTCTACAAGTTCTAAGAAATCGTTTCTTAGAACTAAATCGTCAATTGGATATCCAGTAACATATAATTCAGGAACAACAATAATATCTACATCCTTGCTCAAATCATTTCTGATAGAAATAAGTTTAGAAATATTTCCTTTAACGTCACCTACTTTGGGATTTAATTGGGCAAGTGCTATTTTCATTTTATTTTCCAATAATTGACTCATTTATTAGAATAATTACCGCTTCAGTAAAAACTCTCTTCCAAGTTTAACTTGTGACTTGCCACCATAAGAAATTATATCAGCCGTTGCATAGGTTTCTGACCAACGACTAGGTAAATACGATCCTGTACCTACAACATTAACAGGTACTTTTGCAAGTGAAAAAACCTTACATTTCTCTGGACCAAATCCACTTGAAGCAACAATT
This sequence comes from uncultured SAR116 cluster alpha proteobacterium, assembly GCA_902517815.1. Classification (GTDB taxonomy): domain Bacteria; phylum Pseudomonadota; class Alphaproteobacteria; order Puniceispirillales; family Marisalimonadaceae; genus Marisalimonas. The sequence continues at coordinate 3,241 of CABYED010000043.1, read as the reverse complement.
TTAACTTTTTCAAAACCAGCATTATCAAGTATTTCTCTCAAATGCCATACAGCAGCTGCAGACACTCCAGTGCCAATTAAATAACGAAGTTCTTGTTCAGTTCTGTAACCACGAATAGCTTGTGGAGCATTTCGCTCTAAAACTGAGTAAGACCCAGCTACATCAAGTCCTTCAACATATCTTCCACCATGAGTATCAATTCTTAGTGACAAAGAGTATTTATCAGCTAAACTTTTAAATGATCTACAAACAGTTAAACCATCTGTTATTTCTTTACCAAAATAATCAATAAGAACTGTTAATGGTTCATCTGGCCAAGTTGAGTGAAACATTTGTGCCGCTTTTAATGTTGATCCAGCATAACCAATTAATGCATGAGGCATAGTGCCTAAACCTTTTGTATTTTCAAATAAATGCGCTGTTTTGTCAGTGGCGCATCCTATAAAACCTATTGCTTCACCTTCTGACTTAACCCGTTTAGAGCCCACAAATGCACCATAAGCCATCAAATCTGCCATGTCAGCACCTGCACAATGTCTTGCATCCATAGCTAAAAAAGATGTTTTAGGTAAACTCTCTACCATTGCTTTTGCGTTGTAAGCAGCAACACAAGTAGCTCCAATTTTTTGAAGTAAAGAGGTTTCTAAATCAACTAATAATAAAAAAGAACCTGATATGTACAATAAAGGTTCTCCAGCACCAACATCAGACCCTTCAGCAAAACAACGTTTTATATTAACGCTACCTTTTCTCTCTTTTATAATTTGGTTTAGCCAATCTATTGCTGGATTTAAAGCAGAAATAACCGGCCTTCTCATGAAAATTGCATATGTAACTTCTGTGTCCCCAAAGGAAGAAACAATATCCTTTGTTCTTAAAAAATAAGTGTCTGTGACTGAAGCTAACTGGCTTGGATTTGGTCTTAGATCTCTGGGCCAATTATTTTTTTTGACAAGTTTAAAACTATGCTTTTTCTTTTGATTACTCAAGACATTTCCTTAAGATACTGCCGCAATTTGTTTTTTTTGATTATTTCTATTTTCAGTAAGTAAGTCAGCTACTAAAAATGCCAGCTCAAGAGATTGAGTTGCATTAAGTCTAGGATCGCAATGAGTATGATATCTATCAGCTAAATTTGATTCATTAACTTCATACACACCACCAACACACTCTGTTACATTTTGACCTGTCATTTCAAAATGCACCCCACCTGGTATAGTATTCATTTCATTATGAACCTCAAAAAAACCTTTAACCTCCATCATAATATCATCCATTTTCCTAGTTTTAAATCCTGATGATGCTTTAACTGTATTTCCATGCATTGGATCACTGCACCAACCTACAACTAATCCAGACCTCTTAACTGCTGAAATTAATGGTTTTAATTTTTTATGTATTTCTGACGAGCCCATTCTAGCAATCAAAGTTAGTCTACCCGCTTGATTAAGTGGATTGAGCTTTTCAATTAATCTAAGCAAATCGTCGGGTTCTGTAGATGGTCCACATTTTAAGCCTATAGGATTGGCTATTCCTCTCATATATTCAACATGAGCCTCATCAATACTTCTTGTTCTATCTCCGATCCATAACATATGAGCAGATGTAGCAAACCAACCTTTCTCTTCTGTTATAGTGTCTTTTCTAGTAAGGGCTTCTTCATAATTAAGTAACAATCCCTCATGAGACGTATAAAATTCAGTTTCACGAAGTTGGACAGTGTTTTCAGGTGTCATACCACACGCATTCATAAACTCGAGTGAAGCAGTTATCTGAGACGCTAACTCTTTGTACTTTTCTGCTTCTTTAGTACCTCTAACAAACTCAAGGTTCCATTCGTGCAACTTTGTTAAATCTGCCATACCACCACTTGCGAACGCTCTTAATAGGTTCAACGTTGAAGCAGATTTATCATAAACTTGAATCAGACGATCTGGGTCAGGTTCTCTTGCTTTTTTGTCGAATGCCATGTCGTTTACCATGTCACCGCGATAACTAGGTAAAGAAATATTGTTTATTTCTTCAAAAGGAGATGATCTAGGCTTAGAATATTGGCCAGCTAATCTACCTATTTTGACAACAGGCAAGGCTGATCCAAAAGTGAGAACAACAGCCATCTGTAACAATACTCTAAAACTATCTCTTATATTATTAGCGTTATGTTCAGCAAACGACTCAGCGCAATCACCACCTTGTAATAAAAAAGCATTACCTTCAGCCACATCAGCCAACCTTTTTCTTAATCTTCTAGCTTCTTCAGCAAAAACTAAAGGTGGTCTAATAGATAACTCCTTTTCCACACTATTTACCTTAGCAAGATCATTATATTCGGGTACTTGCTTAATAGGAAGTTTTCTCCAGCTATCTAATTTCCAATCAATCATGACTTTTCCTTTAAAAACAAAATCAATTTAAAATTTTTATTAACAATTTTCAAATAACAGAATTTAACTTTTTCTTCAAATAATGAATTAAGTTTATCACTAAGATCTCATAGTGACAAACTCTTCAGCAGACGAGGGATGGATGCCTACAGTATTGTCAAAATCAGACTTCAATGCTCCTGCTTTAATTGCTATTGCAATTCCTTGAATTATTTCTGCAGAATCTGGACCAATCATATGAGCTCCAACAACTTTTTGAGTTTTTTCGTTAACAACTAGTTTCATCAGAGTTCTTTCAAGATTTCCAGATATTGTATTTTTTAAAGCTCTGAATTCACTTTTATACTCTCTTGCATTTATACCATTCTTTATAGCTTCATCAAAACTTAGACCTACAACTGCAATGGATGGTTGACAAAATACAGCACTAGGAACATTTTCATAAGAGATAAATCTTTTCAATCCTCCAAATTCTCTATCTGCAAAACTATGTCCTTCTGCAATAGCTACAGGTGTCAACGTAATTTTATCTGTTACATCACCAATTGCAAATATCGACTTAATATTTGTTTGGCTATGCTTATTTACTATTATCTCACCACGACTTCCTGTTTTTACACCAACTTCATTTAATCCAAGATTTAACACGTTTGGCAATCTGCCAGTTGCACCCATAACAGTTTCAACTTCAATTTTCTTTCCGTTTGATAATTTAACACTATAGTTTTTGTTATTCTTTTCAATTTTTGAAATTGTAACTCCATTATGAATTGTTATTCCCTTTTGTTTCATAGATGTCATCAAAAACTGTCTTATATCTTTATCAAAACCTCTTAAAGCCATATCAGCCCTAAAAA
>CABYED010000042.1 GCA_902517815.1 uncultured SAR116 cluster alpha proteobacterium | reverse complement strand
TTGGAAGAATTGGAAAGCTAGTAGTAAAGTTATTAGTTCAAAATCAATATAACTTAACTCACTTAAATGAAATAAACGGTAACACTAACTCATTAATGCATAGCATTGAATTTGATAGTATTCATGGAAAATGGCAAGCAAATATTGAAGATGGTAAAGATGAAATAAAGATTGATGGCAAGTCTATAAAAGCAACTTTTGTTAAAAATATTAACGACCTTAGTTTAGATAATGTAGACATAATGATTGACTGTACAGGTGTACACAAAAGTTCTTCAAAGCTTCAAAAATATTTTGACAAAGGGGTAAAAAAGGTAATTGTTTCAGCACCAATAAATGAGGATAATATTGCAAATATTGCTTATGGAGTTAATCATAATATTTATAAACCAAAGGAACATAATATAATAACAGGGGCAAGTTGTACGACAAACTGCATAGCACCAATTATTAAAGTTTTACATGAAAAAATTGGTATAAATCATGGATCTATAACAACTATTCATAATTTAACTAATAGCCAAACTCTAGTTGATATTCCTCATAATGACCTTAGAAGAGGCAGGTCTGCAATTAATAACTTAATACCTACCACCACAGGTTCAGCTAAAGCTATTTCATTAATTTATCCAGAATTAAAAGGAAGATTAAATGGACATGCCGTCAGAGTCCCTATTTTAAATAGTTCTTTAACTGATTGTGTTTTTGAAATGAAATCATCAACTAATAAGGATCAAATCAACAACCTGCTTAAATCAGCAAGTGAAAACGAATTAAAAAATATATTGGGATACGAAGAACGCCCATTAGTCTCAACTGACTTTATAAATGACCCTAGAAGTTCAATTATTGATAGCTTATCTACAATGGTTGTTAATGATACGCAGGTTAAGATCTACGCTTGGTATGATAACGAATGGGGTTATGCCAATAGATTAGTTGATATAGTAAATATGGTGGTCAAAACTATTTAAAATAATGACCAAACTTAATAATAATGAAATTTCTTTTGCCCTAATCACTCTTGCTTATTGGTTTTTTATGTTAACTGATGGTGCATTGAGGATGTTAGTTTTACTTCATTTTCATGTCCTAGGTTACACGCCTCTTCAATTAGCATATTTATTTTTATTATATGAATTTTTAGGTATGATTACCAACCTTAGCGCTGGATGGATAGCTAAAAAATTTGGTCTCAATACTACATTGTTTGCTGGGATAATCCTTCAAATACTCTCTTTAATGATTTTAACTCAACTAGATCAAACATGGAGCACTACTTTATCAGTTCTTTTTGTAATGATTACACAAGGTTTGTCTGGTATTGCTAAAGATTTAACAAAGATGAGCGCTAAAAGCTCTGTCAAGCTACTCTCTCCTGATAAAAACTCAAAATTATTTAAATGGGTTTCTCTTATGACTGGATCCAAGAATGCTGTTAAAGGATTTGGCTTCCTAGCAGGAGCTCTTCTTCTCTCTTTTACTAGCTTTGAAACCTCACTTATAATAATGGCCTTAATTCTTGCATTAATGTTCGTACTATTATTAATTAATTTAAAAACTAATATTTCTGAAGTTGATAACAAGTCAAAGTTTTCAGAAGTTTTTTCAAAAAACAAAGATATTAATTACCTTAGCCTTGGAAGAGTTTTCCTTTTCGGATCTAGAGATACATGGTTTGTTGTAGGGTTACCTATATTTTTATACTCAGCCTTATCGGATGGTTCATTGGACGGAAATAAAAAAGCCTTTTTTATTATAGGAACATTTATGGCAGCCTGGACTGTATTTTACGGACTTGTTCAAGCGATTACTCCCAAAATATTATCAAAAGATAAATCTTTCAGCAAACAAACTAAGTTCTGGGCTTGGTTTCTAACAGCAATTCCTCTGCTCTTAATAAGCATCAACTATTATTTTGAACAATATAGTATTTACAATGTTACATTTTTACTTTTTATGTTTGGATTTGTGTTTGCTATAAATTCATCTATTCATTCTTTTTTAATTTTAAATTACACGAATAAAAACAGAGTAACACTTGATGTTGGATTTTATTATATGTCCAATGCTTTTGGAAGATTAATTGGAACACTATTATCTGGACTTACCTTCCAATATGGGGGGTTCACAATGTGCCTTTTCATCACTTCAATTTTACTATTACTAAATAGATTATCTATTCAAAAACTAAATTTGAAATATATTAAAGTTTAATAAAATTTAAATGTTAAACCAATTTTTAAATGGATTATGGCATAGGAATTACTTGATTGTTTTGCGGCACTTGCCATCCTTTTTGAACAGCTGGCCTATCTACCATTTCCTTATACCATCTAGATACATTTGGATAATCATTAATATCTATCTCCTGCCAATCAAATCTTGCCGTCCATGGCCATATAGAAATATCAGCGATGCTATATTTATCTCCAGAAATGTATTGATGTTTACTTAGTCGATCATCCATAACTTTGTATAATCTATTGGCTTCTTTAGAATATCTCTCTTCAGCATAATTAGATTTTCCTTTATTATATTTTACAAAATGATGTACCTGACCAAACATAGGCCCAACACCTCCCATTTGCCACATCACCCATTCAATAGTTCTAAAATATTCATCAGAATTAGATTTGTTTATTAGCATCCCACTTTTATCAGCCAAATACATCAGAATTGCGCCTGATTCAAAAAGTGAATAGTTATCATTTTCTCTGTCAACTATTGCAGGAATTTTATTATTTGGAGAAATTTTTAAAAAATTTGGTTGAAATTGATCATCTTTTCCGATGTTTACAGGAAAAACAGTATAATTTATTCCTGTTTCTTCTAACATTATTGATATTTTTCTCCCATTTGGAGTAGGCCATGTGTATAAGTCTATCATATTTTTATCCGTGTTTTTAAAGAGTAATTACAATTGCGCCTTTAGTTTTTCTACCTTCAAGTAAATTATGAGCATCAACAATGTTTTCTAAGGGCATTTTGTCATGAATAGAAACTTTCAATCTTCCATGAGCAATTCTAGTATAAAGTTGATAAGATGCATCATTATATTCATCTCTATTTGCTATGTATGTGAACAAAGTTGGTCTTGTTACAAACAAAGAACCTTTTGCAGAAAGTAATCCTAAATTAAAATCAACAACAGGGCCCGATGATTGTCCAAATAAAGCCCATAAACCTCTAGGTTTCAAACAATCTAATGAACCAGGAAAAACTGATTTCGCAACACTATCATAAACAACATCACATTTTTGGTTATTTGTAATGCTCATAACTTCAGCAACAAAATCCTTACTGTTGTAGTCGATTACGTGATGATAACCAGCTTTTGTGGCTGCTTCTATTTTTTCAGGACCACCTGCTGTTCCAATCATAGTAGCGCCAATTTCACCACCCCATTGCCCCATCAATTGACCAACGCCACCAGCTGCTGCGTGAACAAGAGCAGTCATGCCACTTTCTAACTTAAATGTTAAATGAAGCAAATAATGTGTAGTTAATCCTTTAAGTGTACTTGCAACTACATCATGATCATCTACATCTACTTTGATCTCTACTGCATGCGCAGCATTAATTAACGCATATTCAGCATATGCCCCAACAGGAGTAACATAAGAAACCCTATCACCTTCTTTTAAAAAATTAACATCAGCTCCAACAGAATGAACATGCCCTACACCCTCTGATCCTGGAACCTTTATTTTATCTTGGTTGGGCCAAGGGTATAATCCAGTTCTGAAATAAGTATCTAAATAATTCAAACCAATAGCGTTATTTTTAACAACAATCTGCCCAGGACCTGGTGTTGGTATATCAGCTTCTCTAAGCTTCATATTTTCTGCAGCACCAAAGTCAGTTAATTCTATTACTCTTTGTGTCATTGGACTCCCCTAAAATTTTAAAATCATCACATTTTATGATGACTTAAATCAAATTAGAATTTATAATAGTCAAAATCAATGTTTTATAACTAATTACTTGTAAAACTAGCAATTATAATTATTTCTATAAAAACAAATTAGGAGAAATTTATGAGTTTAGTACTGTCAGAATTGCCATATGCAATAGATGCACTTGCAGAGCTTGGCATGAGTAAAGAAACAATGGAATATCACCATGATATCCATCACAAAGCATACGTGGATAACGGAAACAACTTGCTTAAAGGGACCGAATGGGAAAGTAAGAATTTAGAAGATATAATTGTAGGCACATACGACGCAAGTAGTGTGGCTCAAAATGGAATTTTTAACAACGTCTCACAACATTGGAACCATGAACAATTTTGGCAAATGATGGGACCATTAAAAGCAGGCATGCCTTCTGAATTAGAAAATGCCATAACTGAGTCCTTTGGAAGCGTAGATAAATTTAAAGAAGATTTCTGTAATGCTGGTGCAACTCAATTTGGTTCTGGTTGGTGCTGGCTTGTAAAAGACAAAGATGGAAGTTTGAAAGTAACTAAAACTGAAAATGGAGTAAATCCAGTTTGCTTTGGACAAACTGCACTCCTTGGTTGTGATGTATGGGAACATTCATATTATATAGACTTTAGGAATAAGAGACCAGTTTACTTAAAGAATTTTGTAGATAAT
>CABYED010000041.1 GCA_902517815.1 uncultured SAR116 cluster alpha proteobacterium | reverse complement strand
CTAATAGATCTTATCGCAGACACAATATCAATTGTCAGACCTATTCCATTTTTTAATGAAGTTTCAGTTTCAATTAAGCTCGGCCATGAAGATGATATTGCTAACTTATTAGATTTAAACAATTTTTCAAAAATTTCTTCTGTGACATATGGCATTATTGGGTGTAACATTAATAAAACATTTTTCATAATTTTAATAGAAACACTTTTAGTCTCTTTTTGTGACTCAATATCTTCAGCATTATTCAAAATAGGCTTAATAAACTCTATATACCAATCACAATAATCTCTCCAAATAAATTGATACAAGGCATCTGCAGCATCATTAAATTTGTATTCAACTATAGAATTTTTAACTTTTGAATTAAGTTGATTATAATTTTCAATTATCCATTTGTTGATTTGCAGATTTATAAAATTGAGATCAGTCTCTAGTTCTAAAATGCATTCATTAAATTCAAGAAATTTACATCCATTCCATATTTTTGTACTAAAATTTCTATATCCTGCAATTCTTTCTTCTGATAATTTTATATCCCTTCCTTGAGCAGCCATTGCTGTAAGAGTGAACCTTAATGAGTCAGCACCATATTTGACAGATAAATCAAGAGGATCTAAAACATTACCCTTTGATTTTGACATTTTTTGACCCTTATCATCTCTTACTAGAGCGTGTATATAAACTTCTTTAAATGGAACCTCGTTATCCATAAAATGCATACCCATCATCATCATACGAGCCACCCAAAAGAAAATTATGTCAAAGCCAGTTACTAAAACATTAGTTGGATAATATTTCTTTAGATCTTTTGTGTTATCAGGCCATCCTAAGGTTGAAAATGGCCAAAGTGCGGATGAAAACCATGTGTCCAATACATCTTCATCTTGTATTAGTTTAACTTTTTTTCCATAATGCAATTCTGCTACTTTTTCAGCATCTAACTGGTTATGTTCTACAAAAATCTTATCATCAGGTCCAAACCAGGCAGGTATTCTATGGCCCCACCATAATTGTCTAGAAACACACCATGGTTGAATGTTGTTCATCCATTCAAAGTATGTTTTATCCCAATTTGCAGGAACAAACTTAGTTTTTTTATTTTTAACAGCTTTGATAGCTGGTTGAGCTAATTTATATGCATCAACATACCATTGGTCCATAAGCCATGGTTCCACAACTACGTTAGATCTATCTCCATGAGGAACCATATGTACAATTTTCTCTTCTTTAATATATAAATTTTGAGCTTTTAAAATCTCTAAAACTTTTTTTCTAGCTTCAAATCTGTCTAACCCTTTAAAATCTTCTCCACCATTTTCATTTATCGAAGCATTAGCATCAAAGATATTAATCATATCTAAGCTATGTCTTTTTCCAACTTCAAAATCATTAAAATCATGTGCTGGGGTTATTTTGACAGCACCAGAACCTTTTTCTGGATCTGAGTAACTATCAAAAATAATTGGGATACGTCGATTTAAAATTGGTAATATTACATTCTTACCTTTTAGGTGTGTGTATCTTTCATCATCAGGGTTTACAGCTACAGCTGTGTCTCCTAACATGGTTTCCGGTCTTGTAGTTGCTATCGTTAAAAATTCATTACTATTTTCAATAGGATATTTTAAATACCAAAATTTTCCTTCGACTTCTTTTTGCTCAACTTCTAAATCAGAAATAGCTGTTAATAGTTTTGGATCCCAGTTAACTAATCGCTTATCTCTATAAATTAATCCTTCTTTATATAATTTAACAAATACAGAATTAACGGCTTTTGATAATCCCTCATCCATTGTAAATCGTTCTTTTTCCCAATCAGGCGAAGCTCCTAAAGCTCTTAACTGATTTGTTATTTCACCCCCTGACTTTTCTTTCCAGTCCCAAACTTTTTCTATAAACTTTTCTCTACCTAAACCATGTCTTGTTAAATTAGATTTTGCTAATTCTCTTTCAACAACCATTTGAGTAGCTATTCCAGCATGATCAGTTCCTGGTTGCCAAAGAACATCTAATCCTTGCATTCTGTGAAATCTTATTAATATATCTTGAATAGTGAATGTCAAAGCATGACCAATATGTAGGGAACCAGTCACGTTTGGAGGTGGCATCATAATAATATATGGTTCTTTCGATGATTGACTATTTGAAGCAAAAGCACCACTTTCCAACCATCTTTTATACCATTTTTTTTCTATGAAATTAGAATCAAACCTTTTATCCATCATATCAGAGTTCCAAAAAATTTAGCCTAATTAAACATTTTAAAATCTAATATGTTTAAATCTAGTTTATTCTCTTTCAAATCATATTTAACATTCAAATCATTATTAATATCTTTAATAGATAAGCTTCCTAAGATAGACTTTATTTGAAAAACACTAAAAACTTCATCAGCTTGACTTTTTATCAAATTGCTAGATGCATTTAAAAATTCAACTTCAGCATCTAATACATCTAAAATTGTTCTGATACCAAATTCTGACTCTTTTTTGATGCCGTTTAAAGCTAGCAATGAGGATTTTTTTTCGCTCTCTGAAGCTTTGGTTTTTGCAATAGCACTTTTATAATTTTGATAAGAAGAAATAGCACTTAATTCTACCTGTCTCTTTTTTTCAGATAATTCAACTGAACTAGCTCTTGATAAATTATCAAGTTTTTTTATTGAAGCTTTTGAGGATGAATTGTAAAATAAAGGTGTCTTAAAAGTTAGATTTAGACCATAGCTTTGGTAATCAGATGAAGATGAGGTTGATGATTCACTATCTTTACCAAAAAATTCTAAATTTAGTGTTGGTCTATTGTCAGTTTCTTTTAATTCAATATTCTTTTCAGCAATTTTCTTTTTCAATTTAGCTAAAATAATATCAAGGTTACTCTCTAAGGCTATTTTAACTGTTTTATTTTTAGTATCTGGAAGTATAAATTTTGGTGTAGGTAAAGATAATTTATTTGGAATCGATTTGAATTTTGTTATACTTTTAAAATTAGAAACTGATTCTTCAAGATTTCCTTCTGATAAAATTAAATCATATTGAGCTTTTGCCAATTTAGACTGAGCTTCAGCCAATGTGGTTGGTGTAACTGTTCCAGCTTGCAACTTTAACTCTGTGGCATCCACATTTTCTTTAAATCTATCTAAACTTTTTTTTCTTAAATTGACTACAGATTGATTTGAGTACAAGTCTAAATAAGCTTTAATAGAATTCAATATTATTTTTTGCTCAATAACATTCAAAGTATATTCCTCAACCTTAATATTTTCTTTTGCTATAGAAATTTTTTCATAAGCTTTTCCTCCATCAAAGATTTTTTTACTTAATGATATGGTTGAGGTTGTCGTATCATCATTAACAAATGATCCTTGGGAATTACTGTCTTTGTTCTCAGATGTGTAAGTTGTTGAAAAAAAATTTGTCCAGTCTTTTGAAGAACCAGCTTCTTCTAAAGAATTTTTTGTAGCAGCTAATTTATAATTTTGAGCTTTTATTTCTAGACTATTTTTAAGTGCTTCATGAATGGAATGTTCAAATAAAAAATCAGAACTAAGAGCTTTAGAAACATTAAAAAAAACAAAAAAGAAAAACATTAAATAAAAAAATTTGATTCTTTTAAAAAAGGAAATCATTGAAACCTCAAAAAAATTCTAAATAAATAATAAATATCATTAAATAGCGAATTGAAAAGAAAATTCTAGTTAATTATTAGATATTAGCATGAAATTTTTAAATAAAATATAATTGAACATTTTTTAATTGCTTGTATGCATTTGAAGAGTTATAGAAATAAGCACCTAACCTGTGGCCCGATGGCAGAGTGGTGATGCAGCGGCCTGCAAAGCCGTTAACAGCGGTTCGATTCCGCTTCGGGCCTCCATTTATTAGATGTAATAAATATGTTTAAAAATCAAGAAATACCAATAAACAATGACTTAGTGTTAATTGGTGGTGGGCATTCTCACATAATGCTAATGATGGAACTATTAAAAAAACCTATTCAAGGGACCAGAATAACATTAATTAGTAATGAAATTGACACTCCTTATTCTGGTATGATACCAGGTTTTATTGAAGGAACTTACTCTTGGAGAGAAACTCACATAGATCTCTATAAACTTTGTTTCAAGTTGGATATTAGGTTTATACATTCAGAAGTTTTAGAAATTTCAGCAAATAATAAAGAAATTATCTTAAAAAACAGGCCAAAAATAAAGTTTGATGTACTATCAATAAATATAGGCATACAAAGCAATTATAAAACTATAAAAGGGGCACTTAAATATTGTATTCCAGTAAAACCAATCTCAAAATTATCCAAGAATTTTTTATCTGAAATAAAAAAAAATAATAATATTACTTTTATTGGAGGAGGTTCAGCTTCAGTAGAATTGGCTTTAGGATTACAAAAACGTTTCAAAAATACCAAATCTAATTTGAAAATAAGCATAGTAACTGGCAAAAATGGACTATTAAGTTCTTTCCCAATTAAAACACGAAAAATTGCAAAACAAACTCTTCAAAATTCACAAATTAATGTGATTGAAAAAGTAGAGGTAACTGAGGTACAAAAAGACAAACTGATTTTATCAGATAAAACTATATTGAAAATTGATAAGTCAATTTTATCAACAAATGCCATGGCACCAGAATGGATAGAAAAATCAGATATTATTTTAAATTCAAATAAT
>CABYED010000040.1 GCA_902517815.1 uncultured SAR116 cluster alpha proteobacterium | reverse complement strand
TTACCTTGTTTCTTGTAATTGGCGTTACCTATGATGACAGCTATATCATCACGCTTAACTGATACAGATGGAAAGTTAATTGGAATAGGCTTTAATGGAAACTCTGATTTAGGTTTTTTAGTGATGACAGTTTTGGGTTGTTGTGCTTTTTGTTTCTTTTCTAAAGCTGCTAATCTTTTTTCAAGCTCTTTACGTTTGCGCTCTTCTTCATCAGCCTTTTTTTGTAAAGTTAATCTCTTTTGTTTTTCTTTTTCAAGCACATTTGAGGAAATTACAGTTTTGGCTTTATTTTCTGCACCACAATCCAAACCACGACGTTTGGCTTCGTTTACAAAAGGTAAGTAAGATGAGCGTTTTTCATAACTGCCATTGTTTGTGATAGCAAAACTACAAATACTTTCATCATCCATTTTCATAACTTTTGCAAATTGCCCAACAACTTTTACACCACAACTTAAATTTCTATATTTAGCCTCACCTACAAAATTATCATTATTTGTATTCCATACTTTTGTACCATTTGATGTTATAGTTGCATTGTAGCAGACAGTTGAATCTGAAACAGAAGCTAGTGGTCTGTTGACAGGGTTTTTAAATTCATTAGAGACAAGTTTACTTTTTTTAAGCCTATTATTTAATTCTTCATCAGTGATTGAAGAAGGTACTGGCAAATTTGTTACCCTAATTTCATTTTGTTGACACACATATTTATTAAGAATTCTATTTAAAGCTTTTATAGACCCTACATCCATTCTTAAGTTCTTGTTGTATGTTCTTTGAGCCCAAACACAAACTGGTCTACAATTTGTGATTAAAGCTTTAAGTGGGTTATCACTAAAACAACTTGATTTAACTCTGATTTTTGCAGCAATAGATTTAGATTGTTTTAAATCTATAAGCAATTCATCAGCCATTTTTTTTATTAGAATATATAGAAAATAAAATAGGTGAATTAAAAATGTCAAATAAGTTTGCTGTACTTTTTATGTCCCCTTCTTCATGGCCTGTGGTTAAAAATCCAATAGCCTCCTTCATTATTTCATTATTTGTAAGATTGAGAGATTTTGTAGCTTTCTTAGTCATAATTAAATGAGCAAGAAGTTCACATCCTTTTGATGGATGGTCTTCATTTCTACAAGATTTCAAGGCAAACTTGTAAGCCTTATCATATAATTCTTGATTGTAAGCTTGGTAAGCTAAATTAATAGAAATAACTGGAAATTGAGAACATTGTTCATTTAAACGTTCGTAATCAACATTAAAGTCTGTAATATCATTTATGTTATATTTAAGAAAATCATTATAATCATTACATGGCAATCTATGAGTTAATCTTTTTTCTATGAGAACTTTTACAGCATTTAAATCTCTTTTTGCAATTTTCAATAATTCCTTCAAAGATTTTCTTGCAACACTAAAATCACATTTATTGATTAAAGTTGCTTGTGCATCTTGAATTATGTCTATAGGTATGTCTAAAAAATCATTATTTTTGATGACATACTTAATTGCCTTACAATCTTCAAACATAATGGAGGTTAAATAATTATATGCCAGTGTTCCTCCATTTTTTAAAGAGGCCAAATCTCTTACAAAAGTTTCTGTATATGGTATTTTTTTCAGATTTCTTTTAACTCTTAGTGTGTCAAGTTCACCATCATGCTTTTGTTCTAACAAGTCTAATTTATATATTTGGTAAAATTTTGCTAACACTCTTGGCTGAACTGAATTCCAATTTACATATTCGATAACATTAGCAATATCTCTAAAACTTGTAGCAAATGCCAATGCATCACCATCTGCTATAAGCTCTATCTCCAATTTTAATTCTTTACCTACTACTGAGGCATTAAGAGGATTAGAAGAGATTAATTCCATAGCTTTTAAAAAGTGTTCTCTTGGTTTGCTTTCCAAAGCTTCTAATTCACTATTTATATCCATACGGACTTGTCGGTTTGTTTCCTTTGATTTAGAAATAATTTTTTCTTTAATTGTTATTTTAGACCAACCAACACTAATAGAAAATAAATTACCCAAAAAAAACAAAAAAACTAACACTAATATTTTTCTAAAACACATCATGCTTCTATAATAATAAATTTTTATTTAATGTAAAACATATGAATAGAAATGATTATGAACATTTATAATCAAATCTCTCTACGATATAGATTGGCACGTCTAGTAAAACTACCACTCTTACCTTTCTGTATACACTTAATTGCACCAAGCTTTTCTAGCTTTCTCATAATAGTTTTAACGTTACTTTTAGAGCAATGAGCTTCTTTAGCTGCTAATGCATTTGTCCAAGTAAATGTATCATTTTTAACGTATCGTCTTTTAATCTTATTCCACATGAAAACTATATTCTTATCATCTGTGTCTATAATAGATGCTTCAACTCTATCTAACTTTAGATGTTTATTAACTTGAGCTTCAATGTACGAGATGAGAGTATTTATTTGCGTGGATGATAGTTCTTCTTTTGAATGTTCTTTGGCTAACTCGTTAGCTCTTTCTTCTATCATATGTCTATCAGCATTATCCTCAGCTAATTGAAATGCAGATTGTTTGGCTTTTGATAACAAATTCTTATCATCTATAAATGCATCACCTAATTGTTCTTTTTGATAAGCTGATTGAGCAGTTCTTTGTTTCTTATCTTTTAGTGCATTACCAAATGGTTTTGGTTTAAGAATTTTATCTAATTCACGATAAAACACTTCCATAGATGTTATTTCTTTTTTGAATACCTTACGTTTAATCTCATGATGTTTATCTTTTGCTTTAGTGTTAAAGTGGTCTTGCCAATAGAATGCTCTTTGGTAATATGCTGGAATAGCATCTCCAATTTTAGCCCAGTTTCCATCAAATAGAATTTGATGAAAAGCATACCATTCTAAGTGTCTTATTATAAAATCTGGATGTTCAAAATATTTATGTTCTACTGAAGTCATTAAGCTCCTCATCAATACCGGGAAACCTTTACACAATATAGCTTTGCGCAAGTATTAGCTGTCAAAGTTGGTGAATTTATATTATAATATAAATATGCTAAAAATGCAAGGTATTTATAGTACATATAGGTACTACTATACTGTATAACAGTATCATAATTTAATTATATAAATATGTTATAATAATACATTTAAGTGTAACACTTAAGTGATTTACAATAATAAATGACTATTAATTTTAATATTAAAAACATATTAAATATACTTAACTGTACATCTAAATGTACACTTAAATGATATATTTATATGTCCTTTAAGTATAAGTATATACTCGTACTTATAATCACTTACGTATAATGTTTGTGTGGCATTTAAATGCTACTTTCAAATACTTCACAAATTTGTGGTTAATTGTTAATGTAAGCACATGAAATATGCATTTAAAATGATTGCAGTTGTGTTGGCACTTGGAGTGATGGTGTTGCAGGGATGTCAGACAGAAAGTACTAGTAAAGAAAAAGCTTTGAACATCATAAATAACATAACTAAAGGACATATTCCTATATATAATTCAAATGGTCAAATAATAGGTACAAAACCTCCTATTGTTCACAAGTAAGGCAAATTAAAAGTATATAATTAGGGATTAGCTTAAATATAAATCATACATTTCTATCTCATAATCAATTGTAAATCTCTGTACTTCACAAACAAATACTAACTTGTTAAATTAGTGACATGAAATATGCATTTAAAATGGTGATAGTTGTGTTCGCTCTTGGGGTTTTGGTATTACAAGGATGTCAAACAACAAAAACTCAAATTTTGCAAAAAAACATTATTGACCTATCTAATAAGTCTGATTTTGATGTTTGTTGGCGAGCAAAGTTTGAAAAAAAAAGAGACAGTTTAATTACGAATGTAATAAGTGGCCAGTATCATCCTCATTTGGATGAAACACTTAAAAGAAAACTGAATTGTTTTGAGATTTTAAAAGATGATAATAATAGTATAGTTTTAAATAAAACTAAAAACGTTGATAATGTATCTAAGCCTAAAAACAATCTATCTATAAATGACTTTTATTCTACTTGGGATGATAAAAAAATTTGTAAGTATGCAACTTCAAATGGTGAACATTCATATTATGAATATAAAGAGGAAGTTAAACGTCGTGGATTGGATTGTGGTGTCAAAAAAGATAATAAAACTATCATAGCCTCTAAACCAGAAACTAAAACTTTCACTCAAACTAAATCAACAATATCCTCTGCAGAACTAGATGCCGCTAATAAAAGAGCACTTAAACTAGAAAGAGAACTGGCAGAAATAAAGAATAAACAAAAACAAGAACAACAAAGAATTAACACTGATAATCAAATACCAACTATATCTGCCTTCACTAAACAAGATGGTTCTAACGCTATCATCTCAGGTCGTGTAACTGACAATATTGAAGTCGCAGAAGTATTGATTAATGGTCAGGCACAAAAACTAAAATCTAATGGAACATTTGAAACTAACTTTTATATTCCAAGAATAGGTAAAACCATTGAGATAGTTGCTTTTGATATTAAGGGTAATAAGGCTTCCAAATTACTAAAGATAGAAAGAGATAATATACAACAAAAACCTGAACCAGAGTTTCCACTAAAACCTATTGCCATTAACTTTCCATCAGTATCCATTAAGCGTGATGACATAGCAGTTATCATAGGTAATGCTAATTACAAAAAGATGGGAAA
>CABYED010000039.1 GCA_902517815.1 uncultured SAR116 cluster alpha proteobacterium | reverse complement strand
CCATTTTCTATTTGAAAATCTATTAATTTTCTATAAGCAACAAAGTCAACTTTATTATCTTTGAATGGAGTTAATAAAGCGGTGTAAGAACCATGAAATAACATAAAAAACCTCGTCAAAAAAAATGATTTGTTTATCATACTCATGTCATTTAAATTTAACAAGATATAGAATAAAATAATCAAGGAAAATATTAATGGTTAATAGTAATGTCACATTCAATTCTATTTTAGAAGCATCTAAAAGGTTAGAAGGGAAAATTGTAAGAACACCTATTTTGCAATCAAAATATATTAATGAAAAATTAGACTCTAATATTTTTTTGAAAGCTGAAAATCTTCAGACTATTGGTGCATTTAAATTTAGAGGCGCCATGAATTCGATCCTTCAACTTCCACCAGATATTAAAAAAGTTGTAGCATGGTCAAGTGGCAATCATGCTCAAGCTGTTGCTGCCGCATCAAAAATAACGGGTCGCCAAGCAACAATTGTAATGCCTGAAGATTCTCCAAAGGCAAAATTAAATGGAACAGCTTTTTGGGGTGCAACAATTATAAAGTATGATAGGAATAAAGAAAATAGAGAAGAAATAGGAAAAAAAATAGCAAAGGATATAAATGCCAAGATTATTCCACCCTTTGATGATGAAAAAGTAATAATTGGGCAAGGAACTGCTGGTATAGAATGTATTGAACAATTAAATGAAATAAAGGTTACACCAGACGTTGTTTTATGTTGTTGCGGAGGTGGTGGTCTTATTGCTGGTATAAGTACAGCAATAAAAGAAAAATTTCAAAATGCTAAAATATATTCAGTTGAACCAGAAAATTTTGATGATACCAAAAAATCACTTAAAGAAAATTCTATAGTTCCAAATTCTATGAAACATAATTCTATTTGCGATGCACTCTTGGCTAATAAACCAGGAAAAATAACTTTTGAAATCAACAAATTAAATCTAACATCTGGTTTGTCAGTTTCAGATAAAGAAGCTTTAATTGCAATGAAAACAGCATTTAAATATCTTAAGATTGTTCTTGAACCTGGAGGTGCGGTTGCACTAGCAGCTGCTATTTTTAAAAAAATAGATATTATAGATAAAAATGTTTTAGTAATTGCATCTGGTGGAAATGTTGATAAAGATATTTTTGAAAATTGCTTGAGCCAAAGAGAAATTTAAAATTATTCTGTTAAAAAATTAATCACGTTTTGAATCTTAGGTCTTCTTCTTTCAACTGGTTCTTTTTCTTTATCTCCAATGTAAATGAAACCAGCCAATTTATCAGTTCCTGGCTTTCCGCCAACTAGCTTTATCATTCTATCATTGTAAGAATACCACTCTGTTAACCACTGAGCAGCATAACCTAAAGATTGCGCGGCTATAAGTATATTTGAACATACTGCTCCAGTAGATAATTCCATCTCCCATGATGGTATTTTAAGATGCGAAACAGGTTTAAACAACACTGCTATCACAGCACTAGCTCTTAAAAATCTGTTTTTTTCAAAATCTATTTCTTCTTCTGTAGCTTCAGGATTGTTTAGAACATATTCAGGAGCTAAAATTTCTTTACCTATCCTAAATCTTGCATTGTCTTTTATGACCGTTAAACACCAAGGATTTAAAGCACCGTGATCAGGCACTCTGATACCGCATGCTAAGATGTCATTTAGATCACTTTCATTAATTTGACCTGAAATCATTGTTTTTGCAGTAGTAGATCTTCGAGTTTTAAGAAAATATATTATTTCATTCATTGAATTTAAAAAATAAAAGCTTTACTTGTTAAGTGTTATAATACAAACGTTACTATCAATGCCATACTTTTTAAAGATTAACAATGTATAATGACCCAACAATAGTAATTGTAATAATATTAGCAGTAATGGCTGGAGGGCTAATCAAAGGTACTATTGGATTTGGGATGCCTATGGTAGCTTTGCCGCTAATTGCATTCGCAGTGCCAGTAACCACAGCTATGATTCTACTTTGTGCTCCTATTTTTTTAACTAATTTTTTGCAAATAAAATTTAAACAAGGTGTTAGTAGCTACAGGTTTTTGCCAATGTTTTTATTCCTTGTTGTTGGGCTAATTATAGGTGCAAGGCTGATACTTGAAATAAATTTAAATACAATTACACAAATAATTGCGGTTTTAATAATATTTGCAGCTGTAATTAATTGTTTTGGCTTTAAAATCAATAATAATATCAATAAAAAAAACGAAAGAATAATCACATCTTTTATTGGCTTTGGATCAGGGATATTAGGAGGATTATCAACTGTCTACGGACCACCAATGTTAGCTTATTTAGTTGCAGTAGACTTGCCAAAAGAGAAATTTGTAAGAACAGTGTCAACTATGTACTTTATAGGATCTTTTCCATTATACGGATCATTGATTTATTATGGATTTGCTACAAAACAGGATCTTTTTATGAGCTTGTTATTGATTATACCCGCTTTGATAGCCCAACAAATAGGTACAAAAATAAGGGATAAAATTAATCAAAAACAGTTTAGAAACTGTATTCTAGTAACTTTAGTTATTCTTGGTATAATGCTTTTTATTAAAACAATATAAATAAATTATTTTTTTAAAATAGGAACTAATTTTAGGCTTAGTGATATAAATGGTCCTATGAAAATTGCAAAAATAATTGTTCCAATGCCAAAAGTGCCCCCTAAAAGCCAGCCCAAAAAAACTACCAAAAATTCTATGCCGAAACGAATTAGGCTAATAGGTTTGTTATAGTTTTTAGCAATTCCAGTCATTAAACCATCTCTGGTCCCAGGACCAAGGTTAGCAATTAAATAAATTCCACTTCCAAAAGCAACTATAAATGTTCCCAAAATAGATAAAAACAAAGGATTAAAGATTTCATTGAAAAATTTAATTAATGGTATTAAACCACTCATCGTTAATGCAATTATAATTATGTTCATGATAGTACCTAATCCAGGCTTAAGTTTTAACGGAAACCATAAAATTAATACTGCACAACTTATATAAAACGTGGACAAACCAACACCAATACCAAATTCCTTAGAAATACCCTCGGCTAAGACTGTCCATGGTGTAACGCCATTTTGAGAAATTACTAATATACTTTCACCTAAACCAAATAGAAATAAACCGAAACATAGTAAAAAAAAGGTTTCCAATTTTGGCGTGATATTATCAGGTTTATGTGAACTCCAAGTTGTTTTAGGAACTGAAGTTATCAAAAACATTTTTGAAATTAGTTTCAAATTTGATTTCAATAACTTACCAATTAAATTTTTTATCTAAATTTTATATTTGATCTATTTAATTCTTTAATGCTCGTACATCCCATTAGTTTCATATCTCTTTCTATTTCACTTCGATATAAACCTAGTGCTTTTTCAACACCCTTTTGACCAGCTGCAGCTAATGCATATAAGTATAACCTTCCACCAGAGCAAGCTTTTGCACCAACCGATATTGCTTTTAATATATGAGTACCTCTTTGGATTCCACCTTCACAAATGACATCAATTTTATCTCCTACAGCATCAACAATTTCAGCTAATTGATCAAAAGGTGCTCTAGCTCCATCTAACTGACGACCACCATGATTTGAAACCATTATACCAGTACAGCCAATATCGACAGCTTTTTTGGCATCTTCAACACTCATTATACCTTTTAGTGCAAAATGACCACCCCACTTTGAACTTAAACGTTCAGCATCTTTCCAATTCATAGACTGGTCTAACATTGATGAAAAATAATTTCCTATAGACGTTGCTGTGTTAGTTCCTTCACTTACATGATCTTGTAATTGTGGTAATTCAAATTTAGGTTTTGTTAAATAATTTATTGCCCACATTGGCTTAGATGCAAAACTAAATAGGCTAGCTAGAGTTAGTCTAGGTGGAGATGTAAAACCAGTTCTGAGATCTCTTTCTCGATTGCCTCCTGTGATTGTATCTACAGTAAGAGCCAAAACATCAAATTTAGCTGCTTTAACCCTCTCAAGCATACTGTCATTAAGACCCCTATCTTTATGAAAATAAAATTGAAACATCTTAGGTGTTGAAACAATAGAAGATATCTCTTCAACACTCACTGTACCTAATGATGAAACTCCAAACATAGTTCCAAATTTTTGTGCTGCTTTTCCAACAGCTCTTTCTCCATCATAATGAAATAGTCTTTGTAAAGCAGTTGGAGCACAATAAAATGGTAAATCTAATTTTTTTCCAAAAATAGTAGTAGATAAATCAACATTTTCCACACCTCTAAGTACATTTGGTATTAAATCAGCATCATTATAAGCAGCTGTATTTCTATTATAAGTAACCTCATCATCTGCTGCACCATCTATATAGTGAAATATAGGTGAAGGAAGTCTTTTTCTAGCTAGTTTTCTAAAATCTTGAAAGTTATGGCAATCGTTTAAATTCATTTAATTTCCTTTACATAAAACACAGTAATAATTATTTTGAATTAATAATTTTTAATAATTTTACTAGTAGTTACATAAATATAAGTTTTTTAAATTTTGTCTATGTAAATTTTAAATGGAAAATAAATGAACCAGATTAAAAGAGTTGAAATACACGAATTTTCGCACTCAGCAACAAATTTAGGTCTATTGACTAATGCAAACACAATTGGAGCAGTTGGATATTCTAAAGGCCAATCTATTAAATTGGATAAGTTTGCGGTTGTAATACAGACTAAAGATGGATGTAGAGGTGAGTACGTTACTCACT
>CABYED010000038.1 GCA_902517815.1 uncultured SAR116 cluster alpha proteobacterium | reverse complement strand
ACTCCAAAAAAATACTCAATAGAAAATTTTAAAACTTATCGATTATCTATTCTGTTTTGTTAAAATAAATAAACATGTTAACTGTCATTCTCTCGCTTTTAATAAGAATTTTTTGGAATAAATATCAGAAAATTATTGAAAGAAAAAATAAGTTAATTTTTTTAATAAATCTAGATGTTTCAATTGTGTCGACTTTAAAGATTACTTAATGATATGATTTTTAAAATTTACTGGAGTTAAGGAATGACTGATTTAACAACTCGTCTTTCAAAATGTTATGCTAGCGCTATTCATGATGTGCTAAGAGAAAAGGGATATCAAAATTGTGTCCTACCACCTGAAATACAGGCTTTACAAAGAGGTCAAAAGTTATTTGGAGAAATTTTTACAGTATCTGGCCATGTAGACAAAACATTATCAAGACATGAGTCTTTACTTTTATGGTCTCAAGTTTTATCCAAGGTTCCAAATAATAAAGTTATTGTTTGTCAACCTAATACACATTCTATTGCTCTTATGGGAGAACTATCTGCACGAGCATTAATGGTAAAAGGTACCAAAGGTTACTTAATGGATGGACACTGTAGAGATGTTGAAGAAATTATAGATGCTCAATTTCCAGTTTTCTGCCGATTATCAACTCCTGCCGATATTGTTGAAAGATGGAGATATAACTTACTTGGGGAACCTATCACCATAGGAAGCGTTACGATATCTTCAGGTGACTTTATTATAGCTGATATGGATGGAGCTGTTATAATACCTCAAAAAGTAGCAGAAGAAGTGATCCAAAAGACTGAAGAAGTTATGATTACTGAAAGTGAAATGAGAAAAGCAATATTAAATGGCATGGATCCAGAGCAAGCATATCTTAAGTTTAGAAAATTTTAGATTTACATAGGTCTAAAATTTATATGGTTATAAATAGAAAAAATATTTGGTCCTTATCTTGGCCTTTGATAATTGCTAATTTTACCATTCCCCTAGTAGGCCTTACCGACACCATAATTATGGGACATATGCCTGAAAGCACATATATAGCAGCAATAGCTCTTGGAGGTATAGTTTTTAACTTTATGTATGCAGGATTAAATTTTTTAAGGATGGGAACAACTGGAATAGTATCTCAAAAACTAGGTGCTAAAGATTTCGATGAAGTGTTTTTAAGTTTGTTAAGACCATTATTCATAGCTCTTTTAATTGGAATAGTTTTATTTTTATCAAAAGAATTTCTGTTCAATTTATCAGTTTATTTTTTAACTCCTGATGAAAAATTGCAAAAACTATATAAAGAGTATCTTTTTGTAAGAATGATTGGCTTGCCAGCTGGATTACTGAATATAGTATTTTTAGGCTGGTTTTTTGGAATGCAAAAAACAAGATCAGTGATGACACAACTTATTACTATCAATGTTGTAAATGTAATTTTTTCCTTATATTTAGCAGTTATCTTAGATTATGGAATTTTTGGTGTTGCGCTAGGTAGCGTATTGGCACAATTTTCCGGTCTTTTCATATCAATTATAATTTTTTCATATTCATTAAAAAAATTAAACTTAATAACTTTAAATTTTAAAAAGTTTAAAAATTTGCTTAGATTTCTTAAATTATTTTCTATCAGCAAAGATTTGTTTATAAGAACAATGTTGATGGTTTCAGTACAAGCATACGTAATCAAAAAAGCAGGTCTTATTGGTGTTGATGAGCTTGCTACAATTGAAATTTTATTAGTAATTTTTAGTTTGTCATCATACTCTTTAGATGCTTTTGCACACTCTGCAGAATCTTGTGTAGGTGTTTCTATCGGTTCTCAAAATAAAAGAAATATTTATAAAGCTATAAGAATTACAACTGAATTTGCTTTATTTTTTTCAATTATTATTGGTATTGTTTTGTATCTTTTGGAATTTTACTTAATTTCTTTTTTTACAGATATAACCGCTTTGCAAAATTTGACATTTGAATTATGGGGATTAGTTGTTATTACACCATTTATATCTATGTTGGCTTTTCAACTAGATGGAATTTTCATTGGCTCAACATTAGCTAGAGAAATGCGTAATTGTATAATATTTTCATCATTAATTTTTTTCATTATTTTAGAATATTGGTTTGAAAGCAATTTAGATTTAAAAGGCTTATATTCTTGTTTTCTTTTATTTTTAATTTCTAGGGGGATATTTTTAACGATGTATTTGCCTCGCGTCTTTAATTTGGTAAAATTGGATAGGGTTTGATAATGATTAATGAAAAAGCAGATGTTAATAAATTAATTTTTAGAAGAATTATTTTATTAATGGTTTTTACAGTGATATTGACAGGTCTAATCCCAAGTATTTTTGATTTTGAAAAATATTATGGTATCAGTCGTTTTATTAACCCTGGGTACATATCAGTATTATTAGATGGTAAATTTAAATTCTATGCAACATTATTTATGTCTTTTTTTTCACTTATTAGTCTGATTTTAATATATTTTTTTGTACCTATTGGGAAATATTTTTTCTTAACATATTTTTCTTTGAATTTTTTTTTAATTATGTTTGGTGGTGATATTATTAATTATGGTTTATTGTATCCTTTAGAATGGTTAAAAAATGTAACTGAAGCTCTATTGTTATATCAAATGTTCTTGGGCGGAAATAAAGAAAATTTTCGAAAAAAAATTAAAATTATTTCCTAATTTTTAAAATCTTGAGAATTAAATTTCATAAATTTAAATTAAAGTCTTTTTTTCAATGAAATCATTTGCTTTATCAAATATCATTTGTTTTCTATCTTCATTCATTCTGTCCAATGATTTAACCAATATTGCAAGTCTTGGATTGCTTTTGAAAAAAGCTATATTATCATTCATAAACATCCAATATAATCCATCAACTATATCACACCATTCATCTTTTTTATAATTACTCATTTTTAAAATATAATTAGAGCCACAGGAATAAGGTTTTGTTGCAAATATTCCACCATCTGCAAATGTGCCCATTCCATAAACGTTAGGAACCATTACCCAATCTGAGGAATCTACAAACATTTCCATAAACCATTTATATATTTCATTTGGATCTATTTTTGACAGATTCATTATATTACAAATAATCATTAACCTTGGTATGTGATGTGTGTAACCATATTTTATACAATCTTTAATTGCATCATCTAAAGGTGTTATACCAGTTGTACCTTCATACCAATCAATAGTTAATTTTCGATTATGTTTCCAAAAATTATAAGTTTGTTCTTCTTCACCTTTGTAATGGTATATACCTCTAATAAATTCTCTCCATCCAATAATTTGCCGAATAAAACCCTCTAAGGAGTTTATAGGAATTGAATTTAACTTTGCAAAATCTAACGCTTTTTGAATTACCTCACTAGGTGTTAAAAGTCCCATATTAAGTATTGGGCTAATTGCACTATGAAAAAGAAAATTGTTTTCCGAAACTACAGCATCTTCGTAATTGCCAAAATTGAAAAATTTTTTTTTAAAAAAATCATCTAACCAATTTAATGACTCTTCTCTGTTTGTTGGCATCCATAAGTTATTCAATAAACCAGGATGATTTTTAAACTTGACATTAATAATAGATTTTAACTCATTGATATCATTGTTATTTTTAATATAAGGTATTTTTGGTATTAAAGTATTTTTGGGGATTTTTTTCCTATTATCCTCGTCATAAGACCATTTTCCTCCAATTGGTTTATTGTTCTCATCAATAAGAATATTCATTTTAGTTCTTATTTTTTTATAAAAACTTGCCATGCGGATTAATTTTTTTTGTTCTTTAGCGAACTCAAAAAATTCTTTTCTTGAAGTGAGAAACATAGGAGTTAGTATTACTTCTTTATGAATATTTTGTTTATTTATAAAATTTACAATTTTATCTTCAAAATCATTGTCTTCAATTTCAAAATATTTTAATTTTTCGATATCATTATCTTTAATTACTTTAAGTAACTTATCTTCGTACTTATCATGAAAATTTTCTTCATCAATTGAATGATAAAATACAGTGTAACCATTCTTAATAAGATTGTCCCTATACTGCCTCATTGACCACAAAAACATCAAAATTTTTAATTTATGATGTTTATGATTTGTAGTTAGACCAAAATCCTCAGCCATAAAAACCTTGCTGACTTTAGTTTTTTTAATATGCTCAAGTGGAAACAATTGGTTGCCAAGAACAATTAATAATTCATTACATATCATTTTATTACTCAAAAACAGTTACGTTGGTTGTGTTAGTTTTAATAAAATCCCAATCATATTTTACTCCCAATCCAATTCCATCAGGAACTGGTACAAAGCCATTGTTATTTATGCAATCAATCATATCACTGTAGCCACAAGTGTATACTGGAGCCATTGTATTAGGGCAATCTGGACCAACTAGAGCAACTTCATAAAAATTTGTGTTTCTAGTAGCAGCCATTACATGCCTATGAGCGGGGCCACATGCATGGATTTCAACATCTACACCAAAAGATTCTGCTAAGTGTGAAATTTTTATTGCTCCAGTTATACCCATATCATATTCTGGATCAGATCTAAGAAAGTCAGTTCCTCCAGCAATAAGAAAATCACATTTGGTTTCTAATCCTCTAATATGTTCTGTTTGCAATATTGGAGTTTTTAACATTTCCCTTAGACGTTTATGTGAAAAAGCAGACACTCCACCATCTCTATATGGATCTTCTAACCAAAAGAAATTTGCTTCATCACAAGCTTTGCCAACATAAAGTGCATCAGCAAAAGTTTTTAGTTGGCATGCTGGGTCAAGCATTAAATTCATTTTATCTCCAACTTTTTTTGCCACATGTAAAACATTTTCTGCTTCTTCTTTTGCATCTCCTTCATGCCATCCATGTATTTTGAAGGCTTTATAACCCATATCAAAACATTGCTCTGCAAAATCAGCAAAAGCTTCCTTGCTATCTAAACCACCATTTCTGTCACCATGATATGTACTTGCATACGCTTTAAGATATTTTCTGTAACTTCCTAATAACACAGCAATTGAACAATTTAATTTCTTGCCAGCCCAATCCCACAATGCAATA
>CABYED010000037.1 GCA_902517815.1 uncultured SAR116 cluster alpha proteobacterium | reverse complement strand
TAGAACAGAATGTTGTACAACAATCTAGTGGCTCACAAACCCCTGAACTCCAGGGTGATAAAGACAGAGTGCTAGTACAGTTTAATTAACTACTTTTTCTTTCTTTTTTCTATTTCTGCTTCTAATTCAGCCATTGCTTTGTCTGCATCTTTTTGTGTGCTTAAAACTTCATCTTGTTTAATTTGATTTAACAAGGCTTGATTGGCTTTTCCAATGGGATATTCAATCAGCACATAAAATTGATATTTGCCATTCATGCTGAAAGCATCAGATTTAGTTTGCTTATAACCAATGAGCTTTGCTTGAATAGTTGTATTTTTAGTAACTATTTCACTAGCTTGTTTAACTTGCTCATTTGAATCCATTCCGGTTGATTTAAGAAAATCCTCCATTCTAGAAGATACTTCACTATCAATGCTATCAGCTAATTGACGCTTTGCGTCTAAGATGGCTCTATTACGAGCCATATTCATACTCGCTGACTCTCCTGTGCCACATGCGGATAACGCAAAATCACTAATTGGGGGGGTTAAACACCATTTAGGGATATTATCTACAGTTTCTTCGACCTTTTTTTCTACTCTTTCTATTTGGTCTTTTCTTATTTTAAGTGCAGCTTCTGGTGTTCCTGGCTTTGGAGCACATGAGCTTATGGTCAAAATTATAAAACTGGACATTAAATAAATTATTTTTTTCATTATTTTTTCCTTAAAACTGAATAACCAATTTTTTGCATGTACCAATTAGATTTTCCCTCTTCATCTAATCTTGTAAGCAATTCTGATACTTTTATTTTCTCAAGTATCGCAAATTTTCTTTTTGTTGCAAGAACTATTATAAACTCTTGAGTTTCATCTTTTTTTAAATTTGTAGGAAAGCTTATATCTAATTTATATCTCTTTGAATTTGATTTAGTAGGTATATAAAATCTATTTTGTAGAAAATTATTTTTATCAAATTCATTAGGAAATAATTTATAATAATTCTCTTTATCAATATCTGGATACCAACCGAAAACACTAACAAATGCCTTTTTATTTAATTCAGCATTGATAGTTAGATTACTACCTTCAAAAAAACGTCTTCTATCTCCTACATCAGCACTTATAATAAAATTAGGGTCGTGTTTACCTTTAAACTTAACTGCATCAGCAGTAATCTTAACAACACAAAACTTGTTATCGATTCCACCCCGTTTTTGTTCAAGAATTTCAAATTTTTTTATATATCCCCCACTAATGGTATTAAACGTACTTTGGTATAGTTCACAATTAACCGTGTCACCTGAATCAGAGCAGGCTTCAACTTGATTTGACTTTAATCTTTCTAAACCAATCTGTCTTAAAACATCATTCTTTGCATCAAGTTCTGCTTTATCACATGCCTCTTTCTTAGAAGTTCTGTCATCCCAATATGACATTCCTTCTCCGGTAACTGATAGTTTCGAATTGGCGAATGAACTTGATAGAGCAAATGTAAAAAAAATTAAAAGGCTACTGACTGACAATAAAAACAACAGAAGGTCGCATATACTCATAAATCTGAGATGCATTATATTTTTCCTTTTCATTTAAATTAGCTTTGATAGGCATATTAAGAAAATTTGATAAAACTTGACCTGAAATTCCAACATTAACATCTTCTGGAATAAAACCATCTTTGTTGAGAACTTCAGTTTTATTTAATTTACCAACAGAAATACCAATAATTTTACCTTTATCATTGAAGATAGGACCACCACTATTTCCTTTGTTCATTTTAGCAGTTATCTGAAACTCTCCAGCCATTTCTCCAAATCCAGATGTTTTACTTACTATACCTTGTGATATGGAAGGATTATATCTACCTAGAATAGAAGACATTGGATAGCCCATCACATAAATTTGTTCGCCTGCTTTAGGGTTTTTGATGTCACTAATTGATAAACTATATTCACGTGGAAATGGTTTCTTTAATTTAAGTAACGCTAAATCAATGTTTTCATCAGTTGGTACTTCAACAAACTCCACTTCTCTAACTTTACCTAGGCCGTTTCTTACAACGATATACTTTGAACCTTCAATAACATGCTTATTAGTTATAACCCAATTACCATCATTTAAAATCACTCCACTTCCTGTGTATGTAGGTTTGTTTTTGTCTACAAATATTTCTTCTGGTCTTGTATCTGGTTTTAACTTTGCTCTCTTGGGTGTTACTAATTTAGGTTGAGACTGTTCTGGTTTTCTTTCAACCTTCTTTTCTTCAATTTTTTCTTTTTTAATACGTTCACTTTTTCTAATTTCATTGACTTTGGGCATGGCTGCGGCATTTAACCAGGAGACAATTTGTTCTGCTCTTTGAATGTTACCAGATTTACGAAACATTTCAGAGGCTTCGCTTCTTAATCTAACAGATTCTTTAATATTACCTTCTATCCAAAATAATTTGCCAAGCAAATCAGTTGTGGCTGCATCAGATTTTTGCTCTAACAATGCATTTTTTATTATGTCTATAGCTTTTTTATGTTTTCCTTCTCTCATTCTAGAACTTGCGAAGGCTCGCACGGACATAAGTGAATTACGGCTAGCAAGAATAGCTTTTTTAAAATAAGTCTCTGCTTTTTGCATTTGACCATAATCTGTAAAAATTAAACCAAGCGCTAATTTAGCTTCAACTAGGTCTGGGTTTTCATTAAGAGCTTTTTCAGCATAGGTTTTAGCTTCAGACAAATTGCCTAACTTAATAGCTGATATTGACATGCCAGCGTAAGCTAAATCATCAGTTGATACAGAAGTAAAAGTTGCTTTTTCAAAAAAGGTAAAAGCTTTTGCTGGTTGTTCCAATGCTAAGTATATTTTACCAATTAATATTTGGCTACGAGCAGATAATTTAGTCTCATTTTTTTGAAGAGCTTTTAAATCAGAAAACGCTTTATCAATATTCTCTTCATCTATTAGTTTGTTTATAACTAAGTATTGATTTTCAGTAATTGCATATGCTTTGATACTGAAGCATACTATAATAACAAAATAAATAATCAGAGTTAAAAATTTAAAATTGGGCATATGATGACCTTTAAACAAAATGGTTACAATCTTATTAAAACTATACTGTTATGTTTTTTGCTGAGTTCATGCCAAACTCCAAAATATTCTAAGGTTAACGATTTTAGTCAATCTAAAAAAATACTGCCAGAAGTTCAATATTCTCTCTCAGAAAATTTTAACCCAAATAATATTAATTGTATAGCTATTGGAAAAATCAGAGATAATTCTAAAGCCAGTGAATACAAGTCATTAGATAAAATCACTTTAATCAGACATGCAATCTACGGTCACTTGTCACCTAAAAACTATCAGGACATTGAGCTCCATAAAGTAGCCTTTGTTATGAAATTTTCGAATAAAAATGAATTAATTCTTAAAAATTTAGATTGTGATGCCTTAGTAGAAGGAACAATAACAGAGTTTAAAAATGATTTTTATCTAGCCTATTCATCTACGAATGTAGGTCTTACTTTATTTTTAAAAGATAAAAAAAACCAAATCCTTTGGAAAGCTAGTCATACAGCAACATCAAAAGCAGGCTCCGTTCCTTTTTCTCCAATAGGATTGGCTACGGGCCTTTTTACAGCTTCTAGTAATACTGACGATGAAGTCGCTTTTCAAATGATTGACACTGTTGTGAGACGTGTTTTAAAAACTCTTCCTGAAAGAACAAATGTTCAAAATAATAATCAATTAAAATATGCTGTAATACCAGAGACTAAAAAAATTGATTCGCTATCCAAACAAGAAATTAAACAGCAGAAAACTCCAAGTATTTTGTTTGCATCTGGACAGTATGGTCAAGCTATAGAATCAATTAATACTAAATTAGAGTCTAATCAAAGTAACCATAAACTTATTTTCTTAAAAGGTCGTGCACAATTGATGCTTAATCAATATGAAAAAGCAGCATCATCTTTTTTAGATGCTCTCGCAATGAAAATGGATAGTGATTACCTCAACGGTCTTGGTTATGCATATACAAAATTAAATAAAACTGAAAAAGCGCTTGCTGCATATAACAAAGCAATCACTATAAACATTCAAAATAGTTATGCTTATTTTAATGCAGGTTTGTTACTGGAGAATAAAGGAAATAAAAAAAGAGCAGCAGATTACTTTTATTCTGCTGGTACAAGTTCTTTGCTCAACAATGATTTTTTGAGAGCTAATAATGCACACGATGCGCTACAAAGATTATCAAAAAGCGAAAGTGTTTTGTTAGAAAAAAGTATAAAGTTAGAAAAATTAATTAAAGAACTTTCTGAACATAAAGATAAGGATTTTAGAATCTTAAAAATCAAATCAGAGATAAATTAAACAAAATTTAATGTTCTCATATTGTAATCATTTAACTATGTAAATAATTTTTTTAATATTAGTAAATTTTATAGTTTTTAACACTTTACCTGTTATATTGTATGATAGAATAATAGAATATTTGTTGATGATCTTTTATTAGTGTTAGAAAAAATTGCTTTAGAAAGTTGTAAGTAAAAAACAAATATGTTCATTGTTTTAAAAATTATAATAACTGCTTTAATTATAGTAATTGTTACAGAAATAGCTAAGTTTAATGATAGAATAGGTGGCTTAATTGCTGCTTTACCGATAACAACGTTTTTGATTTTATTTTGGTTACATTATGAAAATAATTCGGTAGAAAAAATCTCTAATCATGTGTCATATACTCTTTTATATGTGCTACCTACACTTCCAATGTTTCTAGTTTTTCCTTATCTCATAAATAAATTTGGTTTTTACTGGTCAATTATAATTAGTGTGTTAATAACTACTTTATTTATATTTTTAGTCCATTTTTTAACTAAAAAATATGGGTATAAGATTTTTTAAAATTTTTTTAATTATAATCCGGGAGCATTAAAGTAAAGAAACATCAATAGACATAATTTTAAGGCATAAAGTAATATATGGATTTAGACTATTTTGAAACGTTTACTATAACTTTAATTTTTTTATCTATTTTTATGGGAGGTATAGTTAAAGGGTCTGTAGGCATTGGCATGTCTATGTTTTCTGTTCCAATAATAGCTTTTATCTTGCCTCCTACAAAAGCAATGATGCTTTTATGTTTTCCAGTAATTGTAACGAACCTAATTCAAATGAATATAAAACAAGGAATAAGCAATTATAGATTTCTTCCAATGTTCTTAATGCTCTTTATAGGAATATTAATTGGTGGAAAGTTGATATTAAAACTAAACTTCCAAACAATTTCAATTATCATTGCTTTAACAATTATTTTTTTTACAGTAATTAATTTTTTTGGTTTAAATCTAAAAAATATAAAACAAAAAAATGAAAAAATATTATCTGTAATTATTGGTTTTTTTTCAGGTATACTTGGTGGATTATCAACATTTTATGCACCACCAATAATTACCTTTTTAGTTTTATTAAATTTAGAAAAAGAGAGTTTTATAAGAACAACAGCTTCAATGTATTTTTTAATTTCAATACCATTGTATTCTTCGCTCATTTACCATGGTTTAGGTAATTTTTATGATTTATT
>CABYED010000036.1 GCA_902517815.1 uncultured SAR116 cluster alpha proteobacterium | reverse complement strand
TTTATTAATATTTTTATTACCAGTGTAACCCATTGCTGATTTTAGACCACCAACTAATTGATGAATTACATTTTCAGCAGGTCCTTTATATGGAACCTGTCCTTCAATACCTTCAGGCACAAGTTTAAGGTTTTCTATTTCTGCCTGAAAATACCTATCAGCAGAGCCTCTTGCCATTGCACCTAAACTACCCATACCTCTATAAGACTTATAAGATCTACCTTGAAATAAAAATACCTCTCCAGGTGTTTCATCAGTTCCTGCAAGAAGAGAGCCTACCATAACAGCACTTGCACCTCCTGCTATAGCCTTTGCAATATCTCCAGAATATTTTATACCGCCATCTGCTATAATTGGAATTGAGAAATTATTTGCAACATCTACACAATCAGTAATTGCAGATAATTGAGGAACGCCAACTCCAGCAACCATTCTTGTAGTACATATTGAACCAGGTCCAATTCCTACCTTAACACCATTAGCTCCAGCGTCTATTAGAGCTTTTGTTGCATCTCCAGTTGCAACATTTCCACCAATTAGAGCTACTTCTTTTGACATATTTGAAATCTTTGACACAGCATCTAAAACCATTTCACTATGACCATGAGCGGTATCAACAATTAAAACATCAACTCCTGCATCAATTAAAGCCTCTGCTCTTGAAAGTCCATCTTTTCCAACACCCGTAGCGGCTGCAACTCTTAATCTTCCTTGTGCATCTTTACATGCATCAGGGTGATTTTGAGATTTTTCCATATCTTTTACAGTTATTAATCCAACACAAAATCCATCTTCATCAACAACTACTAATTTTTCAATACGGTGTTTATGTAAAAGCTTTCTAGCCTCTTCTTTGCTAACACTTTCTTTAACAGTTATTACATTTTTAGTCATAAGTGCAGAAACTGTTTGATTTAAATCATTTGCAAATCTAACGTCTCGGTTAGTTAAGATACCAACTAATTTATTTTTATTACCTTCAACTACTGGTATTCCACTTATTTTGTTTTTTTCCATAATTTTAAAAGCTTCTCCAAGGGATTGGTTAGGCTTTATTGTAACTGGATTTACCACCATCCCAGCTTCAAATTTTTTTACTTTTTTCACCTCTGATGCCTGCTCTTTAATTGAGAAGTTTTTATGTAAAACACCTATGCCACCTAATTGGGCCATAGTTATAGCTAATCTATGTTCTGTTACAGTATCCATTGCCGCAGATATTAAAGGTATATTTAACTTGATGTTTTTGGCAATAAATGTACTTACATTGGCATCTGCTGGTCCAATTTTACTATATGCAGGTTGTAGCAAGACATCATCAAAAGTATAAGATTCTTCGATTATCATTATTTATACTCAAAATTGAATTTAAAATTAATGTTGTAAAACTTTATATAAGCTCTGTTGTAAATTTTGCAAAGATTAATTCTTATAATTTATTTCCCTTTAAAACCTAAAGCAATAACATACCCTTCAACTGATTCTTTTCGACTTGAATCAGGTTTTACGTGATGCACTTTAGAAAAGTATTTTTGCATTAAATCTAAAGCTTCTTTTTCTGTTCCTCCTTTGAAACATTTAGCTAAGAAAACTCCATTCCTATTCAAATTCTCAATTGAAAAATCTAGAGCAATTTCTAAAAGATGAGTGGTTCTTATATGATCGGTTTGTCTATGACCTGTTGTATTTGCTGCCATATCAGACAAAACAACATCTGGCTTCTGTCCCAATAATTCAATTAAATGATCACCAACTGCTTTATCATTGATATCTCCAATTATAGACTTACATCCCGCGATATCATCTGTTTTTAAAATATCTACTCCAATAACTTTTTCATTACCTATAATTGAAGAAACTTTTTCAGATGCTATTTGCAACCAACCACCTGGGGCACACCCTAAATCAATTACTGACAGTCCAGGAACTAAAAAATTAAATTTATCATTTATTTGTAAAAGTTTAAAAGCAGCTCTTGATTTATATCCTCTTTTTTGTGTCTCTAAGACATATGGATCATTAAGTTGTCGACCTATCCACCTAGTACTAGAAGGTTTTCTTTTTTTATCTTTTTTTATTTTATTTAATAATCCCCTGGAGCTTCCAAATGAACCAGAATTATTTTTATTAGTCATTATGAATATCTTTTGTAGATTTAAAAAAACAGCTTTTTGCCCCTGTATGACAAGCAGAACCAGTTTGCTCTATTAAAGCAAGTATTGTGTCATTGTCACAATCTAATCTTAGCTCATGAAGTTTTTGAAAATGACCACTAGTTTCACCTTTTTGCCAAAGCTTTTGCCTCGACCGAGAGAAGTAATACATATCATTTGTATCAATTGTTTTTTTTAAAGCCTCTTCGTTCATCCAAGCCATCATTAAAATGATACCAGTATGAACGCACTGAGATATTACAGGTACCAAACCATCTTTGTTGAAGTTTATGTCTGAAATTTTAAACTTTTCAGTACTAGAAATTGTGTAATTACTAATCATCTGTTTCCTTCTTTTAAACTTTTAATAAAATTTGATAAATCATTGTTTATTCCCATCATTGAAGGGACTATAATCAGCACAAGCAAAGCTGTAATACCAAGACCAAAGACAATTGTAGCTGCCATAGGTATTAAAAATTGTGCTTGTAGAGATTTTTCAAACATTAGTGCTGATAATCCACCAATAGTCGTTAAAGAAGTTAGTAAAACCGGTCTAAGTCTATCTACAACACCTGAAATTATTGCTTCATTGATAATATTTTGATCATTAAAACTATTTTCAGTATCATTAAGTAAATCTTCGAATCTTCTTTCTATTGTTGAAACTAATATTATTGAGTTATTTACTACTATACCAGCTAAGGCTAGAAGAGCAAACATGGACAATATTGACATTGTTAAACCTAATATATAATGACCAAAAACCGCACCAATAAAAGCAAATGGTATCATTATCATTATTGTTAACGGTCTTGACCAAGATTTAAAAACCCAGGCTAATATAAAATAGATTAACATTAGTCCAACAATTGATCCAATTTTCATATCAGCAAAAGTTTCTTTCTGCTCTAAATCTTTACCATCGAACCTATAATTCAAATTATATTTCTTAGCAATTTCAGGCAAACCATTCTGCAAAAGAAACTGTCTAGCTTGAGAAGTATTCATAAGTTGAGGAAATAGGTCACCTGAAATTGTGACTTCACGAAAACCATTTTTTCTATTAATTGAAGCAAATGGTGTCTCTTCGTTGATTGTTATTATTTCTTCAAGTTTAAAACTAGTGCCAATATTAGTTATAATCCTTAAATCATTTATCATATCAGTTTGTTTTTCATTTTTTATTAATTTCAAGCGAACTGCAACTTCTTCGTCAGCCTTTGGAAACTCGGATATAATAACCCCATTAATAGCGGACCTGACTTGTTCCCCTATTTCTGAAATTGACAAACCTAAAGACTGTCCTTTATTATTTAAGCTTAATATCCTCTCTTGCACACCAAATTCAAGATTATCACTTAATGATGTTACTCCAGGAATTGTTCTAGCAATTTGAATTAACTCATCAGATGCCTTCTTCAAGTTTTCTAATTTTTCTCCTTGAAATCTTACATCAAGATCTCTTCCAGGAGGGCCCCCACTAGGTGCTCTAATAGTTAACTTATCTAGTCCAGCAACAGATTGAATATTATCTTTCCATGCCTTAATAAATTCTTTTGTTCTAACTTTTCTTTTATCCGCGGTTTTTAATTCAACAACCATAGACCCAAGTAAGTCACTTCCAATAGGACTTGGCCCAGCATCATTTGAAAAAGAAGTCCTGTCTCCGATTGTAGACATTTTAAATTTCACTAGGTTTTTTGAATACGAAAACTGTTTTGATGTTTTTTCTAAACCAATTTCAATATTATTAAGCATTTCTAGGGTATTAGTTTTTTTTGTTCCAGAATGCATTTTAAAATTTGCAATTATGATATCTGCTTCAGGAGTTGGAAAGAAGCTAAAAAGCACTCTTCCTCCTGACATCATTCCTACTGATACTATAAACATACCGATAGCAACCATGAATGTTATATATCTATAATTAAACGTTAATTTAACAAATTTTCTAAACAAGCCCTCTTGGAAATAGGTAAATTTATTATCAAACCATGATCTAAATTTACCTGGTAAGTTATTTTTATTATCAAAGTGAGCTAGATGAGCCGGTAAAACTAAAAAACACTCAATTAAGCTAGCAACTAAAACAGCGCAAACCACCCAAGGGATAGCAGCAATTATTTCACCGATAACACCTTTGACCATAAATAGAGGGATAAATGCAGCTACTGTCGTGAGCATTGCTGAAATTACCGGCATTGACATCCTTGATGCAGCTACTACAGGAGCTTGTGAGCTATCAAGTTTTCTTTTAGTTTTCAAATAGGAGGTGTGTTCACCTACAACAATAGCATCATCGACTACTATGCCAAGAGCCATTATTAAACCAAATAATGATATCATATTTATTGATTGCCCAGTTACTAACATAACCGCAAATGTAGCTAGAAATGCAATTGGTATACCTAATGCAACCCAAATTGCAGTATTACGACTTAAGAATAGAAAAAGTACAGCTAAAACTATACAAAGACCACTTAACCCATTTTTGACTAGTAAAGATATCCTTTCTTGAATAAGTTCAGCAGCTGTGTTGTAAGTTTCAATTTTTATATTGTGACCAAGTAAAGTTTGAGAACTAGAAATTACATTTTCTACATTTTTTGAAACCTCTATAGCATCACTCGTTTTACTTCTTCTTACCCACAACTCTACTGCAGGATTTCCATCTACAACTTTTAAAATACTACCTTTTTCAATACTATAAGTTATCTTTGCTAAGTCTTCGAGTAAAACCCTGCCACCAGAGCTAGAGCTCTTTAATTCTAATTTTTTAAAAGAATCAACTAGTCTTTTTTCGCCTTCTGTTCTAACTCTTAATGAACCATCAGCGTAACTCCCACCAGAAACATCTTGAGTTTCAGATTTTATTAAATTAGCAATTTGATTAAAAGATAATTTAAGTTTTGCTGTTTCTAATTGGGGTATTTCTATTAAAATTTCTTCTTTAGGAAGACCTAATATATCAACTTTATCAACACCTGAATTTAAAAGTAACTCTTTTAGATTTTTTGACTTTATTCTCAGTTCTGATAATGAAACTTTCCCAGACAAAACAATTCTAGTTACTGTGTCAAAAAATTCACCAACAATAATTCTAGGTTTTTTGGACTTTTCAGGAAAATTTATTCTTGATACAGCCGTTTCAATATCTGTTCTTCCTTTCTGCATGTCATAACCATATTGAAATTCAACTTGTGTACGGCCAAGGCCCTCAACAGATTTGGATGATACCTTTTTAACACCAGAAATTGGTCTCAGCTCTGGCTCTAATAATTGAATAATATTTTTGTCTATTTCTTCAGCAGTGGCACCTGGCCAATCAATTGTTACAGCTACAACTTCTATATCAAAATCAGGAAAAAATTGTTTGTTAAGTTTATCTATAGACAACAAACCTACAATTATCATTAATAACATGATAATGTTTGCAGATGTTCGATGTTCTACAAAAAATTTTAAAAAAATTGACTCTTTAAACCTTACCAAAA
>CABYED010000035.1 GCA_902517815.1 uncultured SAR116 cluster alpha proteobacterium | reverse complement strand
TTCAATTCCAACAATTTGGAGATGGTTAAAGGAAAACAGAATTCCAAAACCAACAAAAATTGGTGGCTCTACAAGATGGCTTAATATTGAGATAGAAAATAACATCAAGTCTCTACATGAAGATAAAGATTAATGTCTTGGGATTTAATAAAACTTGCTTTTGAATGTGAAGGTAATCTTGAAGGTCGTGAAGACCATATATTTTTATACTTAGCTTATAAAGTAAATCAAAATGAAGGAAATGTTGCTTGGTGCACTCAAGATTATCTTTCTAGAAAAAGTAAGGTGAGCATATCAACTGTAAAGCGTGCATTAAAATCTCTTAGAGAAAAAGGAATAATTTCTTGGACAAAAAGAAAACGTGATAAAGGTAAATTTGACCGCAATCATTATACAATTAACACTAGTTCTTTAAGAGCTATGGTTAAAGAAAAAGAAGTATCAAAAAGAACCAAACATATAGCTCAGAATGATATCCAAGTTGGTGTCACAATGAGCGATAATAAAATAACTAATAACTTAACTTATAAAATATATAAACCAACAGAAAAAAGTTTAACAAGCCGTCAACTTCTTCTTGTAGAAAACCTTACTGAACAATACCACAAAACTTATAAAAACAACTATTATGGTTGGACACAAATTAATAAAGCACTTGTGAAGTTTCTTAAATCTAACCAGACAGAAGAAGATTGGTGTAATATTGGTATAGGTTTGCCCTCACCTATGGAAAAAGGATGGCTTAAAAAAAAATCTTAACAATTTTAATTAATGGACAATAATAAAAGAGGGTTAAAAACCCCACTTTAAAATAACAAAACAATAAGGAAGTATAATGAATTTAAAATTACCTGAAGATACTATAACAATGGAAAATATTGAGCAGATATATGATTATGTGTTTGCTCCTTATGTAAAACAATTAAAATTGTCTTTTTTAAGTATTGAGGAAGGCAAGGTTGTCGCAAGATTAGAAAATTCTAAAGATTATCAATTTGTTACAGGTGCTTTATCTGGACAAATTTTGATGTCAGTAATCGATACAGTTATGTCTATTACAATGAATACGTCAACCAAATCTCAAAGAGGAACACTTTCTCAAAACAATAATTTTATAAGACCTGCCTTTGGAGATTATTTTATAATTGAAAGCGAGGTTCAAAGGTTTGGGAGAACAATAGCAATTGGCGAAACAAAAATTTATTCAGAAGATAGTAGAGATGTTATATGTCATGCTACATCAACATATCCATTAAAATAATTAAATTTTGATTTTTATTTATCAACACAATCATAACGAATAAAGAATGAAAAAAAATAATACTTACTCCAACCATCATTAAGAACTTTTTATAGACAGCAATCATTTCCTATAACCTATAAAATCCCCTAATTTCTGACCTAACATAGTTCCATTATCAATATAGATTACACCTCTTAGAGAACCATCAGTATATTCTCTTAATTGAAGATTACCTTGTCCATATCTATCGTTCCATTTGAACCAATATCCATGTTGGTTAGTTCCAGTAAACAAAATATTCCCCTGTTCTATTACATTATTAAAATTGTAATAGAATTGTCCTTGTGAAAGATTTTGGGTAAATGCAAAGTTCAATCCAGACTTTTGATTATGTCTGTTAATTGTGCCTTGATACCTTAAATTCCAACCACCTTGCCAGTTTATATTTGGTGGGGTAAGTAATCGGTTATTTGCAATGATGTTTCTAGATTGTGCAATTTCTTTTTCTTGAAGTTTCTTTTCTTTCTTAATTGCTTTATTTTTTACAACTGCATCTGCAATCACTTCCAAAGTTTTTAAAACTCCACCACCTTTTCCATCTGCTAATCTAGTTCCACCTTTCTTACAAAATAATTCATTACATTGAAGTATCTTTTCTACATTAGGATTTACTACTCCTCTTTTATAGTATTTCATTATTTTACTAGATGCATATCTTACTGCTTTTGATCTTTGGTCATTTGCTGGATGACTTCTATAAAATGCATATTGTTCTATTCCTTGAGGTCTTTTTTCCCAAATTGTTGCACCACCATTAGGATTAAATCCTGCTAGTGCAGTATAGATGATTGCAATTCTATCTGCTTCTTGTTCCATTATATTTGTAAATGAAGTTGCATACCCAGTTGAGGGTTTGTCTCCAAAAACATCTTTTAATGTGAGAAAATATTTTTCTTCAATATGTCCTGCCGTGTTGTGTGCAAGTTCATGTGCGATAACATATGCAAGTTCATCATCATTTGTTTGATTCATTAACCCAGTAAAGATAACAAAGTATCCACCACCAAATGCAAGTGCATTAAATTCATTAACATCTATAACTGCATATTTAACTTTATCTTTATGGTTTCTGTAATGACTTGCATCAACAAGTCTATCTATAATATTCTTTGCTCTAATAAATTGAGGGTCAGTTTCAGATAGTATTCTTACATTTTGTTTTCTTGCTTTATTCAATAGAAGATTAAAAGATTTCTCACCTTGTTTTCTATAATCTTCTTCATTATGAAATGGTTTATCTAAAGTTCTTAAACCAGTAATAGTATCTTCTTTAGAAATACCATCTGCAATTTGTCCTAAAAATTTATCAGTCTTTCCCCAAAAACCAAGTTCCTCATTATTTTCATTAACTTTAACAACATTTGAAGAATGAGAATGAGTAGGTTTAGAAATATCAACTATTAATTTTTGTCCATGACCCATGTCATAAGTTTTAGTATTTTGTGAATTATTTTTTTGTGAATTTTGTGATGTCTTTTTGAAAAAATTATCTGCTTTTTGTAATGCACAATCAATACAAGTGCCTTTACTTAAAGACATGAAATAATCATCAGTTTTTTGCAAACTCGTTTTAATTTGATTCATGCCATCTGCATTACAACCAAATAAAAAGAATATCAAAAAAAAGTTCTTATAAATTTTAAACATAGAAATTACTCTAACAAAGCTTAATCAATTTAAAAAATATATTATCTTATTTAATGAAGTATTAAATAATCTTAAATACTTAATACACTGTTTTATTTGAATTATTTATATTATAAAAATTAAGAATATTTATTACTATGTTTAAAGATGTCAACAAAACTCAATGAAAAGCAACTAATTGCGGTTCATTTACTTGCCTCTGGTGTTAAAGCTTCAATCATTGCTAATCAGCTAGGTATGAGAGAAGAAACATTATCACGATGGAGGCAAATTGATGAATTTAAAGAGGCATTAGAAGAAGCTACAGAAGCTGTTTTAAGAGAAATTGATGAAACACATAAAAATCTCTTAATATCTTCTCAGGATGTAATTAATGAGGCTCTAAATAATAAAGAATTAGATTTATTTAAAAAAGCTAATTTAGCTCTTAGGTATATGAGTTTGATTAGAGGTAAAGATGATATAACACAAAAATCATCTCACAATCTTTTTAAACATGCTGAACTAGATAGATTTAGAATATAGAGGTTTTATTTGTAGAGTAGCTAAAGTGTTCTAATTGAACTGTACAAGCACTCTGTCTTTATCACCTTGTAGTTCAGGGGTTTGTGAGCCACTAGATTGTTGTACTACATTCTGCTCTACATATGCATGGAGCTCACGTGCTGTAATCTTATTGTCATTATTACTGTCAGCATCACCTTCCATACCCTTCATTAGAAAGT
The DNA here is from genome assembly GCA_902517815.1 of uncultured SAR116 cluster alpha proteobacterium. GTDB lineage: Bacteria > Pseudomonadota > Alphaproteobacteria > Puniceispirillales > Marisalimonadaceae > Marisalimonas. The sequence goes on along the minus strand of CABYED010000035.1, from coordinate 2,229 downwards.
ATGAGAACATACCATGTTTAGCTTCTTCTAGTGGCTTACTTGTCTGGTCACCTGCAGCTGCACTAAAGACTGTGAAGTTGTTAGGTATGGATTGTTCTAGTGCACGTATCGCTATTGGTCTTGAGGCTATCAGCATATCTGTGCCACGAGTTGTGCCTGAGTAGCAGGTGTCTAAGAAAACTGTTACGCTACGGGGATTAGCTTGTTTAATGTCAGCAAAAAGCTCGTCTCTTAGTAAAGCTGTTTTGTTTAACAACCTAGGTCTGCCATCATAAGGTAAAAGATACATATCTTTTCCATCATCAGAAGCAAGTCCGTGTCCTGCAAAGTATATGTAAATATCTGTCTCGCCTTGCTTGGTTGAACGGGATATCCAGTCCTGAACAGCAAGAGCTATCTCACCTAAATCAGCTTTGTTGTTTACAAGTTCTTTAATATTCTTTGCAGGTATTCCTAGTTTCATTCTTGCGTAATCATAAAACTGTTGAGCATCTTTATCAGCATAGATAGCATCTGCATTTGTTTTAGAATAATTGGCGATACCAACAATAAGTGCCAATGCATTTGGGTTAGACTTAACCTTTTTGGCTGATGGGTCTAATGATGCAAATATAGGTCCTGATGCTTCTTCTATTGCTCCTCGTTCAACCTTCAATGTTTTACTTGCTTTATTACCCTTCATATCAAAAGCGAGTATTTTTACTTCAAGTCCATTACGTGGAACATAAAGCTTAGTATTAAATGTTCCATCATTGTTTGGTGTTATTAGTTTATTATTAATTAGAACTTCAGCTAATTTTACATCATCTGTAATAGTTCCAGATATGTTCGCATAAAAACCATCTTGTTTGCTTTGAGCAGATATGACTGGTGCTTTATTATCCTCAACTAGCTTTTCGACATTGACATTATTCTTCTTAGATAATATCGCTAGTTTCTTTTCTAGTTCTTTACGTTTTTGCTTTTCTTCTTCGGCCAGACGTTTGGAATTTGCATCCTCAATTAAAACCTCAGTTTTAGATTGTTTTTCTAAAGCAGCTAATTTCTTCTCTAACTCTATGCGCTTTTGTTTTTCTTTTTTTAATTCTTCAGAATTAATCGTATTTTCATCTTTAGGCTGGTTTTTAACAATTAAGTTTTTTGCTTTACAACTTATATTTAAATATTGAGATAGGTATATATACCTCGATACCTGTTCGTTGAGAACACTCTCACCTTCTATCATATTACAAATATGATTTTTTCCATTAGGAGAAAGAAAATGAGTAATAACTTTTTCAAAAGATATTTTTTTTAAATATTTTCCTGGGCAAGGATTAAATATACTTGTTGTTCCTGGTAACGGATGTGAAACTTCTTGATAGCCGGTATCGCTTCCAAAACACCAAGTATCACCAATTTTTTCTTCAAGTAATTTTTGTTTTTTTAAATTATTAAGAAAGTCGTTAGGTTGAATTTTTTTTTCATTAATTGCTATTTTTTTATTTTCTATGATTTCGCTTGGCTTACACTCTAATTTAATCTCAACTGCAAGTTCATAATAAGTTTTTAATCTTTCGTTAGAAAAATCACTTCCTTCAAGAAGACCACATAAAAAACTTTTACCAGGACCAATTGAAAAATGTTTTTTGACTATTTCAAAAGAGACTTGTTTCCATTTTTTTGGACAAACATTGAAATTTCCAGTTGAAGTTGATGGCAAAGGTTGATGATGAGTTCTTTTAAACCACTCGTTGGATGGTACACACCAATTTTTAGTTACAGCAATAGAACTTGTGTTAAATAAAAATAAGAAGCTTACGCTTATTAAAAAAAGTTTAAACAAATACGTCATTAAATTACATTAACAAGTTAATAGTTATTTGTGAAGAGACAAGTGTATTAGTTAAACTGCACAAGTACTCTGTCCTTATCACCTTGTAGTTCAGGGGTTTGTGAACCAGAGGATTGTTGTACAACATTTTGTTCTACATATGCATGGAGTTCACGTGCAGTAATCTTATTGTCATTGTTTGCATCTGCATCACCTTCCATGCCCTTCATGAGGAAGTATGAGAACATTCCATGTTTAGCTTCTTCTAGGGGACGTGATATCTGCTCATTAGATGCTGCACTAAAGAGTGTAAAACCATCTGGTATAGCTTGTTCTTTTGCTTTGATAACAATGGGTCTACCTGCAATAAGCATCTCTTCGTTACGTGTTACACCTGAGTAGCACGTGTCTAAGAA
>CABYED010000034.1 GCA_902517815.1 uncultured SAR116 cluster alpha proteobacterium | reverse complement strand
TTAATTTATAAAAGCTTATTTAATTAATAATTCTAGTATTTTTTTTATACTCGTTGCAATATTTAGTAGGAGGTAATCAATTGTCTAAAGCTTTTTTATTATGGTGGATACAGGTGGTAACTGTTTCATTTGCTGCTATTTTAATATTTACTTATGGTTGGTTTGATGAGTTATGGAATGCAGATCAAACAAAAATTAGTTTTATAATAATAACAATTTTTGTTTCAACTTCTATTGCAACAGGATTTCTAAGTTTTAGATCTGATACCCAATATATAAAACTAAGTAACTACATTTGGTTTGCATCGGAAACAATGGTCACACTTGGGTTAATTGGAACAGTAGCAGGTTTTTTACTGATGTTGAGTTCTGCATTTGATAATTTAGATGTAAGTAACGTTGAAAATGTTCAGAAAGTAATTTCAAATATGGCACTTGGTATGAGTACCGCTCTATGTACAACACTTTCAGGTTTGGTTGGAAGTGTACTAACAAAAATTCAAATGGTAATTTTAGAGAATAATACAAAATATGAGTGATCCAAGATATAGATCATCTTTTGGGTTCATTGACCTTTTATTCAATATGCTCATAGGTTTTGTTTTTCTTTTTATGTTGGCTTTTTTATTAATAAACCCAGTTGCAAAGAAAGAGACCATAAAACCAAAAGCGGAGTATTTTATAGAATTAGAATGGGATGGAGAGAAACCATTCGATCTTGATATTTGGGTAAAAGATAATATGGGACATATTGTTAGTTTTAGGAGACCTGATGATGCTCTAATTCATTTAGAAAGAGATGATTTAGGAACTGTAAATGATACTTATGTAGATCAGAATGGTAAAACTGTTTATTTAAAAGAAAATCGGGAAGTAGTCGCAATCAGGACTCCTGAAGCAAGATCGTATCTCGTTACAATACATTTTTATAATGCTAGAAAATTTCCTGCTCCACTTACGCATGCTACTGTAAAATTACTTAAGGTAAATCCATATAAAGAAGAATACACAAAAAAATTATTTTTTAGCGCAGAAGGGCAAGAACTTCCTGCATTTAAATTTAGAGTCGATTACAACGGGATAGTTCATGTAGATCCAACAAATGAGCTTATCATTGATGGTGAGGTTATTAGAAAGAAGAGTGGGGTATAATGATTGATTTCACAATAAGCTCAGGTCAGTTAATGCTTATTTGGTCATTTGCGGGGGCCATTTGTTGTCTACCTTTTTTTACTAAAAATATATGGCAAAGGTTTTTTACTGTTCCAATAATTTTTATAGCAATTTGGCTTAGTTTTTATACCAATCATGAGTTCATTGGGCGACCTATGTTTGATAGACCTCCTGAACAATTTGTTTATGAACATCATGCAGTAGTATATGAACAAGGAGATAGATTTATTATTTTATGGGCCATTAAAGATGGTATAAATAAGCTTTTTAAATTTCCATATACAGAAGAAAACGAAGAAGCATTAGATCAAGCGAAAAGAAACGCAGAAAGATCAGGTGTTCCTCAAATGGGTGAAATTGTAAAAGAAGATCAAGACAAAAGATCCAGAAACAACGAATTTACTCTAAAAACTTATAGATTTCCATTCCAGAAAATGATGCCAAAATAACTATTAAGCTGCAAATTTCTGTTTTAAATATTTACTTAATATAGGTTTAACACTTTCTGACATTTTAGTGAATGAATTTTCCCAAAGTTTTTTAGAATTACCAAAATCATGACCTGTAATTAAAAGTGTTCCAAAAGGTCCAACAATATCTATAAATTCAATTAATTTATCGATAACAGTAGATTGATCGCCAATTATTATTAAATCTTTCGCTTTCTTTATGGCATCAGGGAGTTCACATTTTATGTTAATGTCTTTACTTAAGGTACCTGATGCAAGTTTTGAAACTGTATTTAAATAAAGAAAGTAGTTTGAAAAAACACCGTTTGGATCATTAATAATTTCATCAGCTTCTTCATTAGAATTTGTTATTAGGATGCTTCTGCCAACTCTCCATTTATCAAATAATGGTTTTTTCCCAGCTTTTTCAGCACCTCCAATATAAGTAGGCCAGTGGGTAGCTATATCTTTTGCATCAATAAAATTTCCTGAAATTGGGATCCATCCTTTTTCACCCGCAAGTTTTGCTGTCATAGAATTTGGGTTCTTTAAAGAAACTGCAATTTCTGGATGCGGGTTTTGAAATGGTTTAACAAACTTTCCTATTCCAAGTTCAGATACAATATTTTTATTTAATGATATGTCTAGAAACTCACCCTTATAATTGTAACTTTCGTTATCTTTCCAAAACTCTAAAATTGCTTCTACTGATTCAATCATAGTAATTGCACGTTTACGACCATCTTCATTGCCAAATAATTCCCAATCGCTAACCAACCCGCCAGCACCAACCCCCATAATGACTCTGCCTTTAGACAGATGATCTAATAAACTTACTTGTCCAGCAACAACAGCAGGATGTTGTTGAGGTAAAGAGATAACTCCTGATCCAAATTTAATGTTTTTTGTCTCTGATATTAATGAAGCATTAAAAATTAATGGTGAAGTAACAGGTTCAGCAGTTGAACTATAATGTTCACCCATCCAGGCCTCTTTATAATTAAGCCTATCTGCTAAAAGAACTAATTGTCTGTCCTCTTCATAGGATACCCCGACGTCTTTTTTAGACGGGTGAAGTGGCATCATAAATAATCCAAGATTAAGCAACTGAGTATCAACTCCATATTTACGATTATATAATATTTAATTATATAACTATATAAAGTAAAAAAATTAAAATTTAAGAATTACTGATCCAGTTGTTTGTCTGCTTTCTAAGCTCAATTGAGCTTTTTGAATCTCTTCAATATTAAATTCGTTTGTAATGTCGATATCTATTTCTTTTTTTAAAATCAAGTCAAAAAATGCGTCAGCATTACTCTGCATTTCATCACTGTCTTTGATGTATGTATTCAGCCCTCCAGTTGCAATTGAACCAGAAAATGATCTCAATAAATTAATGTTAATTGGTTCTATTGGTCCTGATGAAACACCAAAACTTACTATTCTACCTTTTGGTGCTAAACATTTAATTCCTTTTAAAAAAGTATCTTTCCCAACAGAATCATAAATAACATCAACACCTTTCTTTCCAGTGATTTCTATAATTTTCTCAACAAAATTATTTTCAGTATAATTTATTATAAAATCACATCCGTTTATTTTAGCTATTTTCTCTTTATGCGGATTGCTGACTGTACCAATTACATAAGCTCCTATATTTTTTGCCCATTGACAGAGTATTTGTCCTACTCCACCAGCAATAGCGTGAATTAAAACAGTATTGTTGTGCTTTAATTTGTAAGAGTGGTTTATAAGATATTGTGCTGTTAGTCCCTGTAAAGTTGAGGCCGCAGCAATACTTAAATCAACGTCATTTTTGAGTTTAATAACTCTATCCTGATTTAATATCATTAATTTTGAGTAGGATCCTAGATTCATACAATGAGTTACTTTGTCACCAATTTTGAATTTTGATACATTTTGTCCTAATTCTTTGATGATGCCGGAGGCTTCCATCCCCATAATTTGAGGAAGAGTTTTAAGTGGATAGGTGCCTCTTCTTTGATTTATATCTATGAAATTTAATCCTGCATAGGAGTGTTCAATTAAAACCTCATTTAAACCTGGTTTATCAATTTCAACTTCTTCAATTTTAAGAACATCCACTGAACCAGGTTCATAAATCTTGATTACTTTTGTTTTCATTTAGTACCATTATCATTAAATAAAAAATTTTGTAATATCTCTATTCCACCTTCACTGCCAAATGACTCTGGATGGTACTGTATACCATAAATTGGGTAGATTTTGTGAGATATTGCCATGATTTCATGTTTAGGAGTGATTTGTTTTATTTCGAGTATATTGTTTTCATTATCATTTTCTTGTGAAATTCCATTTATGTCAAAACAATCAGGTAAAGTTTCAATGTCAACTACCAAAGAATGATATCGCATAATTTCAATATTTTGAGGTATTTTTTCATATATACCTTTTTCATCATGTAATAAGAAAGAAATTTTTCCATGCATAGGTTCTTTTGCATGTATTATTTTGCCCCCAAAAGAATGAACTATCCCTTGCATTCCTAGGCATATTCCTAAAATAGGAATTGATTTTCCTAATTTAAGAATAATATCCTGGCAATTACCAAAATATTCTTTTTTGTCTGGAGAACCTGGTCCAGGCGATATAATTATTTTATCAGGATTAAAATTTTCTAAATTTTTTACTGTTATTTCATCATTTCTTTTAACAATAATTTCATTTTGGCCAGATAATGTCCTTTTATTTAAAATTTCACCACAATATTGATAAAGGTTAAAAGTAAAAGAGTCATAATTGTCAATTATTACAACTTTCATTTAATTTCCTTTTCTTCAAATGAAGATAGTACTGTCTTCATTGCAGCTAGTTTTCTTTCTATTTCCAAATATTCTTTATCAGGATCAGAGTCATAGACGTTACCACCACATGTCTGGGCATAAGCTTGTTCTCCTGTTATAAAAATTGATCTGATTGGTATTGCAAATGTACAATCACCATTAAATCCAAATTGTCCTATTGCACCTCCGTAAGGTCCTCTTCCTTCTTCTTCTATTTCATTAATTATTTTCATTGCTTCAATCTTTGGAGCTCCAGATAAGGTGCCTGCGGGGAAATTTGATGCTAGTGCAGAAAACATATCTTCTTCTTCACTTATTATGCCAGCAATTTCTGATGAGATATGTTGGACGTGTGAATATTTTTTAATATCCATTAAGTTTCTAACTTTGACAGTACCAAATTTAGCTACTCTTCCTAAATCATTTCTGTGCAAATCCACCAGCATATTGTGTTCTGCAATTTCTTTTTTATCGTTTAATAACTCTCTTGCTAGTTTAAGATCCTCAAGTTTATCTTTCCCTCTTTTTGTCGTTCCAGCTAAAGGAAATGTTTCCATTTCACCATTTCTTAGTCTAAAAAGTAGTTCTGGAGATGCACCAATTATTACTTGATCACAAAATTTCATAAAGTACATATGTGGGGAAGGGTTCAAGTTTCTTAATTTTTCGTAAATTGCTGTTTGATCTCCTTTGATTTCATAATGACTTTTAAATCCAACTTCACATTGAAAAATTAATCCATTCTTAATATCTTCTTTGATTTTTAATACAGTTTTTCTATGTTGATCTTTTGTCATAGAATCATTTAAAAACTTACATTGAATATTTAAACTTTTTTTACGTTTTTGCTTGATGATATTTCTTATTTTCTCGATTTTATTTTCTTCATAATAATAATAAAATACTTCACCAGTCATTTGATCATAAATAAGACCATCAAGAAACACTCCGAACTTGAAAGATTCAAACTTGGGATGTTTTTTTATGTTTAAGTTACTCTCAAAGTAGTTGATACTGTTGTAACTTATATAACCTACTAATCCACCTGCATATTTTCTTGAAATAACATTTTGAGGAATAATATCTCTTAATTTGTAATATGGATTGTCACAAGTAATTGTGTCAGTTTTACCACTTGTGGGACAATTTATTTTTAGTTCATAATCATTTTCAGAAGATATGATATATTTTGGATCAAAACCGATTATATGATATCGAGAAATGTTACTTTCTTCTCCTAGGGATTCAAATAAGAAACAATTTACAAAATTTAATTGGATTTTTTGGAATAATTCAAAAAAATTATAATCAGTGCCTAAGTTAATATATTTAGGTTTTCCATTAATATTAATTTTTTTTTGTTCTTTTTTACTTGTCATTATCGAATTTTTTTGATCTTAAAATATCTATTATGTTTGTTTTTATTTTAAAAATTTCTTCTTTTTCAAATGCTAAAGAGCCTCTTGTAACCGTAGCTATTCCTACATTTAAATTTTCAGATATTTCTCTATGTTTTTTTCCTTGCATTAGCAATTGAAATATTTTTAAACGATTATCAAACTCCTTTAATTCCTTACTTGTAAAGATAGCCTTAAGTAATAACTTCATGTTATTTAAATCATTTGTGTTTACGAGTAATTTGGCAAGTAAATTTGTATTCATGTACTAGTACAATTAATTTTTAATCATATTTAATGAAAAAGTAAAATTATATTAAAATTTTAGATAGCTTTTAGGTTTCCAGCAGAAACTTTACCGTCTTTGCCGTCTTCAAGTTCATATTCAATTTTTTGATCAGGTTCAAGTGTAGTCATTCCTGCAGCCTGCACAGCGCTAATATGAACAAATACGTCCTTATCTCCCCCTTCAGGTTCTATGAAACCATAACCTTTGGTGGGGTTGAACCATTTGACTGTTCCTGTTGCCATTTTTTTTCCTTCTCTTAACTCTTTATAAATAATATAAAGAGTGTCTTGTTAGTAATTATTTATTAAAAAACATGGCTTATACATTCATGAACTTAATAAATACTTAATTATATTTAAAATATCTAATTATAGCAAGATTCAAATAAAGTAACTTTTTTTAATATTCTAGCTCTTGTGCTTTGATCAATGAGGTTACAACAGAATTATATGGTGTCTTGATGTTATTTTTTTCGCCCAAGGTAACTACCATTCCATTAATTGCATCAATTTCGCATAGTTTTTTTGCTTCAATATCTTGAAGCATAGAGGGTTTAGAGTGAAGGAGATTTTTGCCAAACTCTGTAATGTACTCAACTGTATCTTCGAACGTGAAATTAACTTTTTTCAAATCACCCATTTTTCTTGCTTCTAATGCACAACCTTTAGCTATGTCAAACATATATTCATTATTCATTACTTCTCCGAGAGTTTTTCTGAATATTGAGCAAGAACCACTCCATGCCACATTACAAATAAACTTTTCCCATATTAATTGTTCTATATCAGCAAATGCCTTTGCATTAAAACCAGCATTACCCCAAACATTTACTAATTTTTCTAATCTTGGAGTTATTCCTCCATTCATTTCACCTATTCTAATCATACTCATATTATTGTGATGTGCATGTCCAGGACCTTTCATTGCAGCTCCAAAACCTTGGGCAACACCTAGAAGAATATTATTTGTTGGCATATATTTAGCAATTCTCTCTCCAGCACCAAGTCCATTTTGAATAGTCAAAATTAACGAGTCATCATTAGTAATTTTACTTAACTTTGACGCTACTGTGCCAACACCAGAAGCTTTTGTTGCAATTATAAATAATTCATACCCTTTCGCATCTTCAATATTGCTTGATACATTAATATTTCTTACAACATTGTCTCCACTAAAACCAGACACTCTTAATCCATTATTTTTTATAGCTTCAAGATGTTCTTCCCATATATCAATTACTAAAACGTCATTATTATTTTTGGAAAGAAAAGATGCATATATCGATCCCATTGCCCCAGCACCAATTACTGCTATTTTCATTTTTTATACTCCTTTATTGCCTAATAAAAGTTCCGTTATTTAATTCGGTAATAGCTTGCTCAATTTCTTCGTTTGTATTCATTACAATTGGTCCGTGCCACGCAACAGGTTCTTGAATTGGATTTCCAGAAACTAAAAGAAATCTTACACCATTGTTCCCTGAAAGAAGTTTTACTTCATTACCTTTATCAAAAGTAATTAAAGTCTTGTTTCCACTCATATCCCTAATTGTGTACTCGCTATTGTTTATTGATTTCTCAATTTTTATTCCCTTAGGACCAGAAGAATAATCAAATTTTGCAGCGCCCTCAAAAATGTATGCAAAACAATTATCATAAGTTGAAATAGGAAAATTCTTAATTTTATTTGGAGGCACATAGATGTCAAAATATTGAGGGTTTGAAGCTATTCCTTTGATTATACCCTTATACCCTTTATAATCTCCAATTATAATTTTAATAATTGTTCCATCATCCTCATTAATAACTCTAATATCTCCTGATTTAATATCCTGATAATTTGGGTTTGTCATTTTAAGGCTTGAAGGTAAGTTAGCCCACAATTGAAAACCATGCATTTCACCTTTAATATTGCCTTTAGGCATTTCCTGGTGAAGTATTCCTGAACCAGCTGTCATCCATTGAACATCACCATCAGATAATTCTCCCGAGTTTCCTAAACTATCTTTGTGTTCGACAGAACCCTTTAAAATATAAGTTATGGTTTCTATTCCTCTGT
>CABYED010000033.1 GCA_902517815.1 uncultured SAR116 cluster alpha proteobacterium | reverse complement strand
ACTACTTGATGCAAAAATTAAATGAGATTGGAATACCAACTCATTATATCAAAAAGTTAAATATGAGAGAACAACTTGTAAGAAAAGTTGAAATAATACCTGTAGAATTTGTTGTTAGAAATATTGCTGCTGGATCCATTGTAAAAAGACTTGGTTTAAAAGAAGGTAGTGTTTTTTCAAGACCCCTAATTGAACATTATTTAAAAAAAGATGCGTTGGGTGATCCACTTATAAACGAAGATCATATACTTAACTTTCAGTGGGGCACTAGAGATGAATTAGAGGAAATGCAAGAATACGGTCTTAGGATTAATGATTTTTTAAGAGGTCTGTTTTTTGGAATAGGTCTTAAACTTGTAGATTTTAAAATTGAGTTTGGAAGATATTATTCTGAAGATGGCAATTCAATTTTACTATTAGCTGACGAAATAAGCCCAGACAACTGCAGATTATGGGACATTAAAACTAATAAAAAAATGGATAAAGATTTGTTTAGGCAAGAATTAGGTGGGTTAAAAGAGGCATATCAAGAAGTTGCAAATAGATTAGGTATTATTCCTGAGAAAAAAATATACTCTAGCGCTAAACCCAAAATAGTAAAATAAAGAGAGTTATTATGAAAGTTATTATCAATGTATCTCTTAAAGAAGGTGTTTTAGATCCAGAAGGACAAGCTATAAAGTCTTCTTTAAATAACTTGGGTTTTGAACATTGTAGTGATGTAAGAACTGGCAAACAAATTATTTTAAATTTGGATCAAAAGAGTGAAACTGAAGTTATTAAACAAGCTAAGAAGATGTGCGAAGAGTTGTTAGTAAATACCGTTATTGAAAATTATGAAATCAATATTTTAAAGGATTAAAAAAATTTTTCGTTCAGGTGTTGTAATATTTCCAGGTTCTAATTGTGATAGAGACATGATTGTTGCAATCAGGAAAATCACAGGGAAAACTCCAATTAAAATTTGGCATAAAGAATATGACATTCCTAATTTAGATTTAATTGTTATCCCAGGTGGATTTACCTTTGGAGATTACCTTAGATGCGGCGCCTTAGCAGCCAGATCTCCAGTAATAACCTCAATTAAAAACCATATAGGTCGTGGTGGCACAGTATTAGGTGTATGTAATGGTTTTCAAATTTTAATTGAAGCTAAAATACTCCCTGGATCTCTTATAAGAAATAAGAAACTCTTATTTACTTGTAGAGAAACAACATTAGAAGTCCAAAGCTGTATTGAAAACCCTTTTCTCTCTGGTTTAAAAATAGGTGAATGTTTAAAGATACCAGTTGCACATAATGAAGGTAATTATTTTGCTCCTGAAGATTTATTAAAACAACTGAAAGAAGAAGGAAGAATTGCTTTAAAATATATCAAACAAAAGGATAATGAAGAAAATTATAATCCGAACGGATCAACAGAAGACATAGCTGGTATTCTATCAAAAAATGGAAAAGTTTTAGGAATGATGCCACACCCTGAAAGAGCCATGAACTATCTACACGGTGGAACAGATGGTTTAAAATTTCTTACAAACTGTGTTGAACAAATAATTGGTTAAATAATAATGGAACCACAATCAAAACTTTTAAAAATTAATAAAAATGAGTATTTAGCTCAACAGAAAAGTAAACTTGAAAATGCTTTAGAGATGGGTTTAACGAAAGATGAATATAATCTAATTTGTGAAAAAATTGATAAAATTCCCAATATAACAGAATTAGGGATTTTTTCTGCCATGTTTTCAGAACATTGCTCTTATAAAAGCTCAAAAAAATGGTTAAAAACTTTACCAACAGAGGCTAGTCATGTAATTCAAGGACCTGGAGAAAATGCTGGTGTAATTGATATAGGAGAAAATTTAGCTGCTGTTTTTAAAATAGAGTCTCACAACCACCCTTCATTTATAGAACCTTACCAAGGATCAGCAACTGGTGTTGGCGGAATTTTGAGAGATGTCTTTACAATGGGCGCTAGACCTATAGCTCTTATGAATGCATTGAGATTTGGATCTCCAGATCAACCTTTAACAAAACATCTCGTTTCAGGAGTAGTAAAAGGAATTGGTGGATATGGTAATTGTATAGGAATTCCAACAGTTGGTGGTGAAACAAACTTTGATAAATCTTATAACGGTAATATTCTAGTGAATGCAATGGCTGTTGGTCTTGCAAAAAAAGATAGAATATTTTATTCAGCAGCAACAGGCGCTGGTAATCCAGTTATATATGTAGGTGCAAAAACAGGAAGAGATGGAATACATGGAGCGACGATGGCTTCTGCTGAATTTACAGAAAACAGTACTGAAAAAAGACCAACTGTTCAAGTTGGAGATCCATTTACAGGAAAATTACTATTAGAGGCCTGTTTAGAATTAATGAACACTGATGCTGTCTTATCTATTCAAGATATGGGAGCAGCTGGTTTAACAAGCTCTAGTGTAGAGATGGCTTCCAAGGGATCATTAGGTATGAATTTAAATTTAGATTTAGTGCCTACTAGAGAAGATAAGATGACTAGCTATGAAATCATGCTCTCAGAAAGTCAAGAGAGAATGTTAATGATTTTAAAACCAGGATCAGAGGAAAAAGCAAAATCAATATTTGATAAATGGGATCTAGATTTTGCTAATATAGGAGAAGTTACTAATACAGGAAGACTAATTCTTACTAAACACGGCTTTGAAGCGTGCAACTTACCTCTTGAACCTCTTGTCGAAGACGCTCCTGAATATGACAAACCTTTTGAAATAAAAGCTATTAAAAAAGTATTAAAACCGTCTGATCTCAAAACCAATCTTACAATAATTGATATATTAAAAATAATTTTTAAAAATCCAAATATAGCCAGTAAGAAATGGATTTGGGAACAATATGATAGCTCAGTAATGGGCGATACAATTTTTGCAAATGGTGATAGTGATGCTTCTTTAGTAAAAATTCATGGAACAGAAAAAAAAGAATCTTTCGGAAAAGGCCTTGCTATTACAACTGATTGCACACCACGTTATGTTAAGTCAGATCCCATAATTGGAGGTATGCAAGCAGTTTGTGAAGCTGCACGAAATATAGCTTCGTCAGGGGCAAAACCACTTGCGATAACAAACAACTTAAATTTTGGAAATCCTGATAAAAAAAATGTTATGGGAGAAATTGTAGGATCTATAAAAGGAATTTCAGAAGCTGCTTCTTATTTAAGTACTCCAATTGTGTCTGGAAATGTTTCTCTTTATAATGAAACTAATGGTAAGAGTATTCTTCCTACTCCAGTCATTGGTATGGTAGGGGCAATAGAAGAGGTTGAAAATTCTCTAAAGATAAGTGCAGAACCAGATAATGTCTTAATTGCCCTTGGACAATCTGAAAATTTTAAAGCAGGTTGGGTTGGTTGTAGTATCTATCAAGAAATTATTAATAATAAATATAACGGAGCACCTCCGCCAATAAATTTAGAAAATGAAAAAAAAGTTATTGAAATTATATTAAAATTGAATGAACAAAAACTTCTAACAGCTGCTCATGATATTTCAGACGGTGGCTTGCTGACAACAGTTTGTGAAATGTTATTTAAATATAATTTAGGATTGGATATTAATTTACCTAGCAACCTAATTAATTGTGATAGTTATGACCCCTTACTTCAATCATGGTGTTTTGGAGAAGATCAAGCAAGAATAATTATTGCAACAAAACATATCAAAAAAGTAAAACATATATTAAAAGAAAATAATATTGACTTCTTTGTTCTTGGAGAAACTAATTCAAGCAGTAACTTGAATTTAAAAGATATTACTACTATATCTATACATGAGATAAAAAACTTAAATGAAAAAACTATTCCCTCAATGATGGGTGATCAACAACAAGGTTAAGTTTATAAAATGGCTATGACAGCTTTAGAGATAGAGGAACTAATTATTAAAGCTTTTCCAAATGCAAAAGTTATTATTGATGATTTACGTGGTGATGGAGATCATTATGCAGCACAAATCATTGCTGAAGAATTTAGAGGTAAAACTCGTGTGCAACAACATCAAATGGTCTACAATGCAATGGGTGGTAGAATGGGAAAAGAACTACATGCATTAGCTTTGAATACATCTGCCCCAAGTGAATAAAGGAGAATTAAATGGAACAAAGTACTAAGGATAAAATTCAGAATATAATTGATGAAAACGATGTTTTGCTATTTATGAAAGGTACTCCAGTTATGCCACAATGCGGTTTTTCTGCTGCAGTTGTTGGAGTTTTAAGCCATATGGGAATTAAGTACAATAGTGTAAACGTTCTTGAAGATCCTGAAATAAGAGAGGGTATCAAAGAGTTTTCAGATTGGCCAACAATACCACAATTATACGTAAAAAAAGAATTTGTTGGTGGTTGCGATATTATTAGAGAAATGCACGAAAGTGGAGAATTAACTCAGTACTTTAATCAGGCAGGCATTTCTACCTAATAAACTAAATCTAATTCTTAAAATTTTGCTTTTTACTAATTTATTAACGTGAATAAAATTCGATCACTAAGTTGGTTTCCATTTGCACTGGATAAGGAACATCATCTGGCATTGGGATTCTTAATAAAGATCCAGTAAACTTAGAGTGATCAACTTCGACATATTCAGGTACATCTCTTTCAGGTAGAGTTATTGCTTCAATTACAGCTGGAATGTTCTTAGCTTTGTCCTTCAGAGAAATAACCTCACCTACATTGATCATTCTAGAAGGTATATTACATCTGCTTCCATTTACCATAACATGACCATGATTAATCAATTGACGACAGGCAAATACAGTTGGTGCTAACTTCATTCTGTAAAGGATAGCATCTAATCTACATTCCAAAATACCAATCAAATTTGCACCAGTGTCACCTTTTTTACGAACTGCAGCTGTATAGTATTTTTTAAATTGTTTTTCACCAATATTACCGTAATAACCTTTTAATTTTTGTTTAGCCATTAATTGAACACCATAATCTGTAGGTTTTTTTCTTCTTTGACCATGCTGACCTGGTGCATATTCTCTGTCATTTAAGGGTGATTTTGGTCGTCCCCATAAATTAACTCCTAATCTTCTATCAATTTTATGTTTTGAACTTGTTCTTTTGTGATCTGATTTAGGCATTTTTAACCTTTATGTAACTACATATAAGTAGTAAATTATTCCAACCAGAAGCTTGGCTTCGGGATATGTAACACCACGCTACTATCCACTTTATCGGAAATGGAATTGCAAAATACTATGATTATATAAAATGTCAAGTACGATTTGAAGTACCTGTTAATGATCTAATAATACCATGAAGTGTTCTTAGATCTTGGTGAGTTAGTGAGGCTCTATTAAATAAACTTCTGATATTTCTTTTTACAACAGGAGCCATTTCAGATGAATAAAAGAAGCCTGATTTAGTTAAAAGCTCATCTAAGTGTTTATAAAAATATTCTCTGTCACCAACATTAGAGAGTTCAGTACTTTTTTTTAATTTTTTATTAATTTTAACCAAATTCTTATCATCATTTAAAAATGACATTTTTATTTTGTTCCATTCCCAACAAATCAATAGTACTGCTTGAGATATATTTAATGATGAAAATTCTTTATTAATTGGAATTGAAACTGTGTAATCTGCTTGGACAACATCATCATTGGATAACCCCGATTGTTCAGGACCAAATAAAAATCCGACGTTACCACCATTAACAACATGTTCAAATGATTTCTCTATTGCTTTGAAGATGCTTAAGGATTTTGTCCCAATAACACGTTTTCGTGCAGTTGTTGCAAATAACAAAGAAATTGTTTTGGTAGCTTCACTTATTGAATCATACAACTTTGCTTGATTTAAAACATCGTCTGCACCCGCTGCAGAAGGAAAAGCAGTATTATTAGGCCAACCATCTCTAGGCTGAACTAGTAACAGATTTTTTATGCTAAAATTTTTCATAGCACGAGCAGTAGAACCAATATTTTCACCAAGTTGTGGTTTTGATAAAATTATATATGGATTAAATTCAATCATAAATTCATCTGAGTTTAGAGTCTTCTCCAAACTGTTCTATCTAGTTTATCTTCTAATTGTATATTCTTTTCTAGTAATTGTTTTCTTATCTGATCTGCTTTTTCGTACTCTTTATTTTCTTTTGCAATTTTACGTTTTATTATGAGTTCATCGATTTCTTTTTCTGTCATGGCAGAGTTTTCAATTGCTTCGTTTGAATTTACTTCTCCAAATTTAAACCATTCGTCTGTAGAATTGCATAAAATTCCTAAAATATTAGAAGAATTTTTTAATTTTTGAGCACATTCTTTACTTCCTTTATTAGCTTCATCAGCAAGATAATGTAATCTGGCAAGAGCTTTAGGTGAATTTAAATCATCACATAGATTATCAATTATCTGAGTGTCCTGCCCATCATTTACTTCAAAGCCTTCAACAGCTCTATAAAGTCTAGAGAGTGATTTAGTAGCTTCATCTAAAGATTTCAAACTAAAATTTAAAGGAGCCCTGTACTGAGCTTGCATTAAAGCATATCTAATTGCCTCGCCCCTAAAATTTAACAACAAACTATTTATGGTAGCAAAATTACCTAGTGATTTTGACATTTTTTCACCATCAGAAGTAACGTAACCATTATGCAACCAGTAATTGGCCATAATATCAGATTTGTTGGCACAACAAGACTGAGCGATTTCATTTTCATGGTGTGGAAAAATCAAGTCTAATCCACCAGCATGTATATCAAATTGTGTCCCTAAATACTTTTTGCTCATTGCTGAACATTCTATATGCCAACCTGGACGACCTCTACCCCATGGACTATCCCATCCAGGAAGTTTTTCGGATGATGGTTTCCATAAAATAAAGTCTCCAGGATTTTTTTTATATTCAGCAACTTCAACCCTTGATCCAGATATCATCTCATCAAGTGACCTGCCTGATAAAGCTCCGTAATTATTATATTTTTCAACCGCAAACAAAACATTTCCTGACGAAACATAAGCAAAACCATTTGAAATTAATGTTTCTATCATTTCTATCATTTCAGATATATGGTCAGTTGCTTTTGGTTCAAAATCTGGTTTCAAATTAGCTAACGCATGAGCATCTTTATGAAAATTTTTTATTGTTTCATTAGTCAATTGTGAAATATTTATTTTTTTTTCAATTGCTCTTTTATTAATTTTGTCGTCAATATCCGTTATGTTTCTTACATATGTAACTTTTGGATATATTTTTCTAAGTAATCTAACTAAAACATCAAAAACAACTAAGGGTCTTGCATTACCAATATGTATAAAATCATAAACAGTGGGTCCACATGCATATATTCTTACATTTTGGGTATCAATAGGCTGAAAAATAGACAAACGCCTTTGAAGTGTATTATATAAATTTAACTTAATCATTTTGAGATTTATTTATTTTTAAAAATTTAATTATTTTTATTTAATCTTTCTTTAATTTTATCTTTCCCCATCATTAACACTAAATTCGCCATTTCTGGCCCGTTACTCTGACCTGTAAGGCATAATCTTAATGGCTTGAAAAGTTCTTTACCTTTTTTACCACTTTCTTTCATAAGAGAGTTAGTCCAAACAGACCAAGTGTTTTTATCAAATCTTTCTTTAGGAAGTGTTTGCAACGCTAATTTTTTAAAAGCTAGATCATTTGAAACTTCTTTGATATCCCCATAAACAATGTTCCACCAAAACTTTACATCATAAAAATCATTTATGTTTCCTCTAATTAAATTCCAAAATTCGTTAGTAATTTTTAGATCTAATATATTTAATTGATGACTAATATCTTTATAATCTACCAGCTGAAAAAACTTAGAATTCAAAGCTGACAATTCTGTTTGATCAAATTTGGGCTTTGAATTTCCAAACTTAGAAATATCAAAACTTTTAACAATTTGTTTCATATTCCTAAAAATATCAATTGAATCTGAAGTCCCAATTTTAGCTAACAAGGAGGAAATTGCCATTGGTTGAAATCCTTGACTTCTTAATTCTCGAAGTGATAAACTTCCAATTCTTTTTGAAAGTCCTGACCCAGTATTATCAGTCAATAGTGACAAATGACCCATTTTTGGTGACAATGAACCTAGTGCTTCAAATAACTGTATTTGAGCAGCTGAATTTGTCATATGATCTTCACCTCTCAAAATGTCTGTTACTCCAAATTGGATGTCGTCTACTACTGAAGCTAAGGTATAAATAACCCTTCCATCTTCTCTTAATATGACTGGATCTGACAAATTAGACATATTGTATTTACTCTCACCCTTCACGAGATCATTCCAATTTACATCTTCATGATTGAGTAAAAATCTATAATGTGGTTTTTTCCCTTTTAACTTTAAATCAGCAATATCTGAGTCTGATAATTTCAATGCAGACCTATCATAAATAGGTGGTTTTCCTGAAGTTAATTGGCTTTTTCTTTTAAGGGATAATTCTTCCGCTGTCTCAAAACAAGGATATGCACGTTTTTTTTCTAATAAAGTTTCTAAAGCTTCATTATAAGATAAAAGTCTAGAAGATTGCCTTTCTAAACTATCCCAATTTATATTCATCCAAGTTAAATCTTCTTTAATAGCATATTCATATTCTTTGGATGATCTCTCATCGTCAGTATCGTCAATTCTAAGCATAAAGTGACCATTTTTACTCTTAGCAAATAAAAAGTTAACTAAAGCAGTTCTAAAATTTCCAATATGTAAATATCCCGTTGGGCTTGGTGCAAATCGAACTTTAATCATTAATTTTCCTAATTTATAAAATTTTCAAATAAATGTAGTAAACTTTAATTCCAATTCCTAAAACCACTAGTTAGAGGATACCTTCTATCCCTACCAAAAGCTTTTTCAGTTACTTTTGGTCCAGGTGCTGACTGAAATCTTTTATACTCTGATCTAGATAACAACATTGAGATTTTTTTTACATCATTTAAATCAAAGCCTTCACTTACTATTTCATCTAATGATTGATCATCTTCAACTAATTTCTTTAAAATAACGTCAAGGATATCATATTCTGGTAAGCTATCTGTATCTTTTTGATCTTCTCTTAATTCTGCACTAGGTGGCTTAGTAATTATTCTATCTGGTATTACTATTCCATTAGGTCCTAAAAATTCTACTGGTTTGTTTAAATTTCTCCATTTACATAATTTGAAAACATCACTCTTCCAGACATCTTTTA
>CABYED010000032.1 GCA_902517815.1 uncultured SAR116 cluster alpha proteobacterium | reverse complement strand
TCTACAAGCAACTTGTCTCTTGCATCCAAAACATCATTTGATGCATCACTTGAACCACTTGTGGCAATTAGTTTATTTATTTCCACCAACTGATTTATATATAAATTAGCTTCCTCTATTTTGATATTTATTTGCTTTATTGAGTTTGATTTAAAATTTTTAAATTGATTATCATAATTATTAAAAGCAGAAGCTAATGCTTTACCAGCTTCTAATGAGACTGTTCTTGCAGAAATGCTGTCAGGATTACTTGCTACATCTTGAAGAGTATCAAAAAATCTACCTATAAAAACACCTAAATCACTTCCTGAGGGTAATAACATATTTTCTAAGTCACTCAACTTAGAAACAAAATCATTTAACATTTCATATTCAGATTGTGAGGTTCTTGTATTATCAGCAAGATAAGCATCAAAAGATCTGCGAATATTAGTAACCCTAACACCCAAGCCTGAGTTATCTGAAACGTTTGTTGGTCCACCTGTTACGCCAGCAACTTCACTTATGTCTGCACTTCTTTTATTGTATCCATCAGTATTTATATTAGCAATATTCTGGCCTGTTACTGACAAAGCCTGCCTATATGCTTGAACACCAGTTTTCCCAATTTCAAATAAAGAGGCCATTATTTATCCTTTTTTGGATGCACATGGGATTGAAATTGTTTTATTAATGCTTCAGCAATGCCAAAGTTATTCTTTTTGGATAAAATTTCTGAATATTCCATATCAAGCAAGTTGTTGAATGTATCTTGTGCTTCGGAACTAAATATTCCTTCTGCTAGCTTACTTTGCCTTGCTTGTTTAAGCATTTGATAAACAAAAATAGACTCAAACTGATCAGCAACAACTCCTAAATCATTATGATTATGCTTTTGCAAAAAATTGATTTTCTTGTCATCTGCAGATTTTGTAGCTAAATGACTAATTTGATTGACTTTAGATAATGAATTATCCATTAACTCATCCTTTAAATTATAATCATTTGTGCTCTTAATGCGCCAGCAGCTCTCAGAGCTTCTAGTATTGCAACTAAGTCAGAACTTGTCGTTCCAATAGCATTGATTGCATCAACAACATCTGCCAAGGAAGTTCCTGCGTCAAAAACAAATGCAGATGCTGTTTCTGCACCAGCTTTTATTTCAGTGTTATTTTCTGTATTGGCAGCTGTTGCTTGCGTAACATTTCCAGCATCATCAAATAATGTTTGTCCAGGTGTAGTGTTTGTATCTTCATTAACCTTTACAGTTAAACTACCGTGACTTACTGCAGCTGGGGTTACCCTCACATCACCCCCAATGACAATTGTTCCAGTTCTTGCATTTACTACAACTTTTGCAATAGGTGATGCAGGGTCTACCTCAAGATTTTCTAATAAACTCATAAAACTTACTTTTTGAGAAGGATCTTTGGGTGCTCTTACAGAGATTGAAGTATGATCTAGAGCTTTGGCAACATCAGGACCAAATACTTTATTAATTTCTTCGGTAATTCTATTAGCGGTTGTAAAATCTCCTTGATGTAAATTCATTACAAAATTTTCAGAATTGATGAAAGGTGCTTCAACCATTCTTTCAACAGTTGCACCATTTGCAATTGTTCCAACTGTAGGAATATTTACTGATAAAGAGGAACCATCAGCACCTTCAACACCAAAACCACCTACAGCAAGATTACCTTGAGCAATTGCATAGGTTTTACCATCCGCACCTTTTAAAGGTGTCATTAAAAGAGTACCACCTCTTAAACTTTTTGCTTTTCCCATTGATGATACTGTTACACCAATTTTTTGACCCACTTTAGTAAATGGATTTAGGTCTGCAGTAATCATAACCGCAGCAGAATTTTTTCCACTTAAACTACCTGCATCTACATTCATTCCAAATTGTGATATTGTTGATTGCATACTTTGAAGTGTTACTGCGAGTGATGAGTCACCTGTTCCATCTAAGCCTACAACAATTCCATAACCCATAAGTTGGTTAGATCTAATTCCCGCAAAGCTAACCATATCTTTTAATCTATCTGCATAAGCAGATTGAATAATTATAGAGAGAAGAAAAATAAAGAAAAAATGTAGTTTTAAACTTTTCATAATTAAATTCCTTAAAATGGTGAAATGGCTCTAAAAATTTTGCTACCCCAACCTGGTTTTGTAGCACTATCAAGTATTCCTGCACCTACATACTCAATTTGAGCCTCTGCAATCTTTGCCGAAGAAACAGTGTTAGTCGTGGATATATCCTCTGGTCTTATAATGCCACTAAGTCTAATATATTCTGTACCCTCAGTAATCCTTAACTTCTTTTGTCCTTTAATTTCTAAGTTACCATTTGGAAAAACTCTTACTATTGTAGCTGAAAGAGTTCCACTTAAACTATTTGACTGATTTGTCGCCATAGACCCTGCAAATGAATTAGTTTTTTGAGCAGTTCCACCTAATCCAGCAAAATTTCTTAAAATACCTGTCGGTCCAACTTCAGCTCCAATTACATCAGCCTTGGCAGATGAATTTGTAACAGCTTTATTAGATGAAAAGGTTTCACTTAAAGTAACTGACAAAATGTCTCCAACTTTTTTTGCTCTTCTATCTGAAGAAAAAAGTCCTGAAGAGCTAGTGCTATATATTGAACCATTAGATGGTTCAGCTCTTTCAAATTCTTCAAATGATGGTCTTAACGGTTTGAACTGTTGATTATTAACTTCTTCAACATAAGTAGTACAACCACCTAATATTAGAAAAGATATAAGAAAAATTATTATTTTCATTCTAGATCCTACAAATTAAAGATTTTGACTTATAAATCTAAGCATGTCATCAACACCAGAAATTGCTTTGGAGTTAACTTCATACGCTCTTTGTGTTTCAATCATATCGACTAATTCCTGAACGACATTAACATTTGAACTTTCAAGCGCACCCTGAACTAAACTTCCAAATCCATTCTCGAAAGGGTTTGCTATTACAGCAGGACCACTTGCAGGTGTTTCAACTAACATTGATTGCCCGATTGGTTGTAATCCCCTTGCATTAGCAAAGTCTGCTAACTGAAACTGACCAACCTCTTCGGCTTCTACTTCTCCGGGATTTTGAACTGACACAATTCCATCTGCAGATATATTGATATTTGTAACACCCTCAGGAATTGCAATTTCTGGCTGAATAACATATCCAGATGCTGTGGTTAAAAGACCATCAGCATTTCTTCCAAAAGCACCATTTCTAGTAAATCCAATTCTTCCATCTGGCATTAATACTTGGAAAAAACCAGAACCATCTATTGATAAATCTAATGCATTGTCTGTTGATACAATATTACCTTGTGTAAATAGTTTATCTGCATTTATTATACGTACTCCTGTTCCAACAGAAAAAGCAGAATTAGTTCTTGTTTCACCAGATGTCTGAGCACCTGAAGCTTTAATAATTTGATATAAAAGGGTTTCAAAATTTGCTCTATCTCTTTTAAAGCCTGTAGTATTGACATTCGCAAGGTTGTTTGCAATTACCTGCATTCTACTATTTTGAGCATTTAAACCAGTTTTGGCAACGTGCATTGCATTAGACATATTCTACTCCTTCTTTTGAATATATAAAAATAATGCAATTGATATGCCAATATTTTAAAGAAAATTTAGCTAGGCATTCTCATCAATGATGCACTTGCCTCATCAATTTCTTGAGCAGTACTGATAAATTTTACATTTATTTCATAGGCTCTCGATTGATCTATACCAGTTACTAATTCATCAACTGATTTAACATTAGAGCCTTCTAAAAAACCACTTAAAAGTCTTATTTTATTATCTAGTTCAGGGATTGTTCCATTAACAGTTCTTACAAAACCATCAGTAGATTTTGCTAGTCGCACTTCTGATCCAGTAGTAGTTCCAATTTGCCCTATTCTTACCTTTTCTCCCAATGGGGCATTAAGTGGCTCAATTTCGACAATCCCATCACCAGAAATAAATATTTTTCTGTGAGGTGGTATCGTAATAGGTTCAAGATCTACACTTAGTGGTTGTGATCCAGATCCATCTCTTAAAGTTCCGTCAGCTGACACCTTAAAATCACCTCGTCTTGAGAGTGCCAATTTACCATTAACTGGTTTTACTACGAAATACCCTCTACCATCTATGGCAAGATCTAGTGGTACTCCAGTAGGTTCCGTTGGACCAGGTGTTGAATCAAAACCACCCACATCTTGTAATGCCATAACTCTTGGATCAATGCCCTTATCTCTATCTAAATATACGGATTCAAAGTTGATTTGAATATCTTTTTGGAAACCAGTTACGTTTACGTTTGCTAAGTTTTGTGATGTAACCGATTTATTGTCCCTTAAAATATTCATACTATTAAGAGCTGTATAAATACTTCGATCCATATTATTTACCCCTTAAGTTAATTACTTCACTTATGTTCTAATTTGAATAATTGCTTGTGTTAGACTGGTATTAGTTTCAATTGTCTTAGCGTTAGCTTGGAAGTTTCTTTGAGCAGTAATCAAGTTAACTAACTCTTCAGTAATATCAACATTTGATCTTTCTAAAGAACCAGATAAAATTGTACCATAACCATCAGCTCCAGCTTCTCCAACTGCCGCAACACCTGAAACTGAAGTTTCAACGTATGTTGCGTTACCAATTTGTTTCAATCCGTTTTGGTTATTAAAATTAACCATAACTAATCTTCCAAGAGCAATATTCAAACCATTCGTATAGTTAGCACTAACTAAGCCGTTAGCAGCAATATCCAAACCATCTAACTTACCAACTGTTTGTCCATCTTGAGTAACAGTTCTAACATTAAAGTCAGATGCAAATTGAGTTGATCCATCAAAATCTAGATCTAGATCAATTGACAAAGCGTTAGTGCCTGCTGCTGCGTCTGCAGCAAAGTCACCTTTATAATTAACTTTTTGCGTTGGACTAACTAAGTTACCTTGAGTATCAAAAGTTAATTCCCCTGGTCTCAAAAATACTTTTGCGAAAGTACCATCAGTTGTTGGTGTCCATGCATTATCTGGTGCAAGTGTTGTTGTTGTTCCTGCATCGTTCACATACAAAGATTGGCCAGTTTCTGACTTTGCAATTGTGTCAGACATATTAACAAATGAAGGTGTAGTTCCTGTTTGGAGTTCAAGATCATCTAATCCCATACGAGAACTTGCTGACACGAAGATTTTACTATTTAAACCTGAAGTTCCTGTAGTGAAAGTGAAAGAATTACTTGTTGTATTATAAACTACAGTTACACCATTAACAGTATTTCCAGAAGTATCTTCCATTTGGTTAATTCTTGATTGAAGAGAAGTTGCAAGAGAAGTTCCGTTATATACGCCTTCAGGAACCTTAATAGCTGCAGTTATGTCATTTACGTTTACAACAAAAATTGTTTCCTCAGCTGCATCTGATAAAAAGAAATCTTCAGACAAATCTTCATTTGAAGTTTTTCCATTTAAAACAGCAGGTTCAGATTGCAAACCTCTTCCAGCAGTGTCTGCTGTTACAGTTGTAATTGAACTTGTTGCATTGATACCTAATAAAGCACTTGTACCTCCAGTACCAGCTGTAGATGCTGTTGCTACTCCATCGACAATTGCAAGTCTTCCAATTTCAATATTTGATGAAGCTTGACCTGAATCTCCAACACCTACAGCAGAATTAGCAGGAATATTTTCTCCAGTAGACCCACTAGCAATACTAAACTTTCTTGTGAGATTATTATATGATACTTCTACACCAAAAGCTTGTTGGGTATCTGCAGCAATCTGATCACCAGTAAATAATACAGATTCAGCTTTTAAAACTGCACCACCACCTATGTTAGATGATGCCTTATTGCTTAATGTTTTTAAACCGATAGCATTAGCATTGTTACCTTCACCAGGTCCATAGGCTGAAAAAGAAAACATTTTACTCGATGTAGATGTTCCAATTTTAGATGGAATTCCTTGTAGAGTAAAATTTTGACCAGAAATATCATAAGCAATTTTTAAAGCAGGATCTTTTTCATCAACCCAATCGTCAGTAACTGATATATCTTGAAAAATTGCAACATCATTGTTGTGTTGCACATCTTCTGTACCTCCAGCACCTCTTGTGATTCCAGTAAATGTAGTTGCAGTTTTACCCGTATAATGAATTAATTCATTCTCAATTCTTAAATAACCATTATCCTCAAATCCTGTTGTATCATCAACTGTAAGAGTCGTGGCACCTTGTAAAAAGTGACTAGAGTCATTTACGGCTGTTGTCCTGGTTTCCATTCCAAGGGTCTCTACACTTTCAACTAAACTTACCTCAGGTAATAAAGTTACATCATTATTAGCAGTATTATCGGTATGTGTTGCTGCGGTTGTACCATTTACACCTCTTGTGCAACCAGTAAATTTAATTTGGCCAGAACTTGGGATCGTAAAACCTGTGTAAGTTATCTGTTCTGTTCCTATTAGAAGAGTACCTTCATCTGGGAAAGGTCCATTGGCTACTCCATCAATTGTTATCTCTGGAGTAGTAGCATTTATATCAGCAATGATATCTCCAGTAGCACTTGCAAATTCAGTGGTATTGTCAGATGCTCTACCACCCACGCTTATTTTAAAAGCTGTGTCTGTCTTTTCTGAATAGGTCATTTTTTCAGTACCTACCAAAATTGTTCCACTATCAGGAAATCCAGCTGTAGACCCAACGTTCAAATCTACTGCAGATGAATCATCTGGAACAGATGTTGTCACAGCTGCAGTAACATTAGTATTTCTTAGCTTGTCCTTAAAATTACTAAAAACACCTTCTGTAAAAGTTACTAAAGTAACACTTGTATCATCAACAATAGAATTTCCACCTGAAAAATTAGTACTTGCAATTGTAAGGCTGTTTCCACTTATCGCAGAATACGCAATTTCTCTAGTACCTATTTTAACTGTTCCAGTTGCAGGAAATCCTTCAGTTGAGTCTACTGGAATAGAAGTTGTCGTAGCACTTGAAAGCGCACCATTTAACAAGGTACTTGGTTGTTTTAAGTCTTTATTTAAATAAGCATGTTTATTTAATTCTTTAAGAACAATTCTTTTACTTCCAAAATGTTGTGTTTGACCGTCAAAAATATCAGTTCCACCTTCAAAATAAGCATCAACATCTTTTGATACTGTATGAAGAACTTTAATTTTTGTATCTGTTATATTTATAGCTGAAGTAGAGTCAGATTTTAAATTCAAAAATTTATTTCCATTAGCATCTGTGCCAGCGCTTGATACTGAAAATTTTGCACCATTATATTTTAAATTATTTACTGTTGATGTTGTGGTATCAAACTCTCCTGCTAGGAAGACTTCAGTTGGGAAAGATGTGGAGCTAATTGTATTATCAGGATCGTTGATATAAACTTTTAGGGTACCACTTGCATCTTGAACCATCGTATTACCACTTACAGCCCTTACATCTAATGCATTATCAAAAACCTTTAACTCAGGAGACGAATTATAATAACTGTGAAGTAAAAATTTTGTTTCGTCAGTTACTGCTTGTTCATTTGTTAAATCAGTAGAAGGTTGCTTATATTTGAAACTCAAAACCTCAGTTTCTTTTACAGCACCTGACATTTTTAAACCTGTTCCTCTTGCAAAAAGAGAAGAACTAACGCCATAAGTTGCAGCATTATTAGTTGCACCATCTGCTGATACAGCCGCTCTATTAAGTGCATCATTAATTCTTAATTGTGCATGTGATAAGAATTCTTCTCTTTCAAAATTTGGAGATGCTACGTTTTCAATTCCATTTGTAGTAGAAAACAAATCTTCTGTAACAAAGCTATCTTGCATCAAATCAACATTGATTGCAGATAAAGTTTGAATTTCATCGTTATTATCAAGTTGGTTAAACTGAATTGAAAAACTACCATCCGTTACAGGGTCAATGGCTAATTTAGCATCATCTGATAAACCTGCATTGATAGCTCTTTGAACTTCGGAGGCAAGAGTGGTTGCAGTATAAGTTCCAGGTCTTATGTCTATACTCTTAAAACTTGCACTGCCTGTGGTATCATCAACACGCACTGTTAAAAAGTCTTTACCCCAGTAAGTAGACTTATTAAGAGTAGGATTAGCTTCGTATGTAGTATAGTATTGTAACGGATCAGTAACTACTGTTATAGAGGGTGCTGTTGCTGTAAAAGCAGCATCCTCTAAAACAGTCGATTCAACTGTTGCTGCTTTTGAAACAGTTTTGTTAGACAAATCATCTAAGAAAAATAGTGGTTGTGTCTGCGCAACTGAAATAATTTGTGGTTTTTCATTGATTGGAATAATTTGACCAAAACGATCAACAACTAATGTCTGTCCAGTAGGAGAAATAGCTTCTGTCAAAGAAGGTTGAACCTCCCTTCCGTCAACAATAAACTTGGTTTGGTATTTATGTGTTACTTGATCTCCAGATGCAGCTTGTGTTTTTATAAAAAAGGCTGTTGCAATAACAGGGTTGCCCAAGTTATCAAAAATTGTTACAGAAGTTGAAGAATTAAATGTAGCAGGATTTTTCGGATCAAAATCAGCTGCTGATTCAAAAACTGTTGATGAAGCAGGTAAGTTTACAGCTAATTCAAGATTGTCAGTTTTCTTAGCCTCTCCTGCTTCTAATTCTAACTTTAATGGTTGAGCATCTGCAATTTCACCACCTTGAACAGAACCATCATCTGACACCGGCAATGCAAGAACGAACTGCCCTGCAGAGTCTACAACAAATCTATCATTATTAACAGAAAATGAACCGTTTCTTGTATAAACTGTTTGATTGGTAGTTAATGACGGCTTTAGAGCAAAAAAACCTTGACCAGAAATTGCCATATCTAATGCATTAAGTGACGAGGAAACGTTTCCTTGTGTAAATTGTTGTTTAATACCTTTCAAAATTGTTCCAGAACCAATAGAAGATGAGGCATTTTGTAATGGGGATGTCGCAAATATATCACCAAACTCTGCTTTACTTCTTTTGTAACCTGTTGTTGCAACGTTAGCTATGTTGTTTGAAGTAGCTGAAATATCTGCTTGTGATCCGTTAAGTCCTGTAAGAGCGGTGTAAAATGACATTTCTAATTTCTCCTAGTATTATAATATAAATTTTTAATTTTTAAACCTGACAACTTGAGAGGGATCAATTGTTCCATAATCCTCAACCTCTAACATTACTCCAGTATCAGTTTTTGAAGTTCCTGAAACATGTGCAAAAACCTGAGTTGGCAACTCACCAGTATCACCTGTATTACCAGTAAAAGCACGAATAGTTATTGGAGTACCAGCATTTCTAATATCATCTGGTAAATCCTTCCATTCAAAACCTACTAAACCTGCTTTTTGCATACCTAATGTATCTTGATGCAAAACCTCACCTTGACTATTTTCAAAAATAATATTCAAGTTTGATGCTGTGTCCGGTAAATCTACCACACCGCTAATAACACCTTCTTTGTCAGGCCTAGCAAACTTTCCAGGAACTAATACAGAATGCCCCATTAACTGGGTTGTTGAAGCAATTCTCATCTCAGATAGTTGTTGACTAACTGACTTCATGGTTTGATCCATTGAAGTTATACCTGTTACTGTTGAAAATTGTGCCATCTGGGCTATAAAATCAGCATTATCAACTGGCGCAAAAGGATCTTGATTTTGCAACTGCGTTGTCATTAATTTTAAAAAATCTTCTTGACCAAGTTGATCTTTAGTTTCTTTAGGTGCAAACTTTTCTTTGGCAGAGTTTATACCTAATTTATCTAAAATTTTAGTTAATGATTGATTTGATGAATTAATTTCAGACATTTTATTTCCTTATTTACCAATATTAATTGTTCTCATTGTTAAAGCTCTCAAAGTTGAGATAACTTCGACGTTATTTTGATACTGCCTTGAGGCTTCAAGCATATCGACCATTTCCTCATCTACATTAACAGCAGCTTTATAAACATATCCTTGTGCATCAGCTGCTGGATGATTTGGCATATATTGTTTAATTGGTTCCCTACCAATTTCTTTAACTTCAACTGCATCAACAGTAGCTACACCATTTTTTTTAACTAAGTCACTATATTGAGTTTTAAATATAGGTTTTAATGGTTTATAGGTTGTTTTAGGATCACCTGTAGTAGAACCAGCATTAGCAAGATTAGATGCAACTGTGTTTAATCTTACTAATTGGGCCGCCATGGCTCTTCCTGCAATGTCATAAACTGATTTAATATCCATTATTCACCCCTTATTGCTGAAATAATTTTATTAATTTTCCCATTTAGAAAGTTCACAGTGGTTGTGTATCTCATTGAATTTTCTGCAAATTGCATTTGCTCTACTGCAAGCTCCACTGTGTTTCCATCTAAAGAAGGAATCAATGGTTCTCTGTAAGAGGTTTCATGTATTGATTTGCCTGAATTTTGAACAATGTGATTAGAGTGTGTTGTTAATATCGGACCATTTTTATCGAATTTTTTTATTTCATCCTCAAAACTTATATCTCTTGCTTTATAATTTGGTGTCGCAGCATTAGCTATATTAGACGCTAAAATATTATTGCGCTTCCCTCTCAACTGTAGAGCAGATGAATAAAAAGATATTTGATCCTTAATTGTATCCATTTTTTAAAAACTCATTGATTTATTTGTATTTTCAATACTTCTGCAAATTGAATGCCAATTTATTTCTAAAAAAACTTTAGTTTTTTTTATATTGTCGTATTAGATTTATCATGTAGGATATTTATTATGGATTTGTCTGAAAAAATCATTGATAGAAAAGAAGAGCTTCTGGATGAGTTTGAAAATTTATCACTTGATGAAATTGCAAAAAAAATAAAAGGAATTGAAAAACGTGATGATGACGTGATTTTTAAAATTGCATATCTAGCTGCAAGGATTTCAGTCTTAAATCAAAGAATCCAAGCCCTGATAAATGAAAATTCTGCTAATGATAATTTAATTAGGGAAAGTAGTGATGATACTAGTAATATTGTTGAGAAAATCATCAAAAGTTCAAAAAAACCTAAAGATAGCCCTGTTGAATGGGTAAGGGTACAAATTAAGGAAACAACCGAGGTCAACGGGGTAAGATTTCCATCTGGTATTCAAATCGACGTTACAGATGAAGATGCTAAGCAAATGATAGAAGGTAATAAAGCTATATTACTTGAGGAAGGTGAAAATAAAGAAGAAGAAGAAGAAGAAAAAGAAAATAACTAAAAAACTTATTTTTTATAATAAGTGTATATAGCTTCTACCTCATCCTCTCTTAAACCTGTTTTATTAATAATT
>CABYED010000031.1 GCA_902517815.1 uncultured SAR116 cluster alpha proteobacterium | reverse complement strand
AAATCTACTTTAATTATGTGTATTGCTGGTTTGGAACTGATATCTAAAGGAAAAATTCTTTTCAATAATTTGCCTATACATAATCTTAAAGAAGATGATTTGGCTTTATATAGATCTAAAAATATTGGTGTAATTTTTCAATCATTCAACCTCTTACCTTCAATGACGGCTCTTGAAAATGTTAATTTACCAATTGAGATATCAGGTAATTTTAAAAATAATAAAATAGCAATGGAGTTATTAACCGCAGTAGGGTTAAAAAATAGAATTTTTCATTATCCCCATCAACTATCTGGTGGAGAACAGCAAAGAGTTGCCATAGCAAGATCTTTAATATCAAATCCTGAAATTTTAATTGCTGATGAACCAACTGGGAATTTAGATAAAAAAAATAGTGAAGATGTGATCAAGTTACTTTTCCAATTAAAACAAGATTTTGGGTCTACATTAATTTTGGTCACTCATGACACGTCTGTGGCAAAATTGTGCGATAGAATTGTAAAAATAGATAATGGCTTAATAGTGAAATAGCTAGGATGTTTCCTCAAACTATAAAAAACTTAAATTTATCTTTTAGAGAATTACGTGGATCTTTCAATGAATTTAAAATTGTTTTTGCTTCGATATTTTTAGGTGTATTTATTATTTCAGCTGTAAGCAGTATTTCTGAAAATCTTAAATCTGAAATTAAGAATAAAAGAGCAGAGATGTTGGGTGGTGATTTTGAGTTATCAACTACTTATCAAGAATTTCCAAAAAATATTAAAAGATTGTTAGAAGAAAGTGGCAGGACTACTAATATAATTGAGTTAAGAACTATGCTTTCTTATTACTCTCAATCTCAACTAAAGCGCCGCATTGTAGAATTAAAAGCTGTAGATAATAACTACCCCTTGGTTGGTAAAGTTTTAATTTCTCCTAATAGAGAAGTTAAATTGTCTTTAGGATCTAAAAAGAATGAAAAAAAGATTTTAATTGATAAATCTCTAAAAGATCAACTTGGCATTGACGTTGGTGATTTTGTCTATTTAGGTAAATCAAAATTTAAAATTAATGGAATAATAGAAAAAGAACCGGATCGAATGTTTTCTTTCGCTACGTTTGGACCAAGAGTTTTACTTTCTACAGAAGTCCTAAATGAAACAGGTCTTTTAAAAGCTGGATCATTAATTAAATACAAAACAAAAATTATTCCAAACAATGAAAACAAGATTAATTTATCATTCTTAAATGATTTAGTTAAAGGTACGAATGTTTCTATAAGGAGTATTGAAAACACTACCAATAATTTTAATAATTTTGTTGATAGAACCTCAATATTCATTTCATTAGTCGGCCTGATAACTCTTTTGATTTCTGGTGTGGGAATTTCAAACGGGGTTAAAGGTTATATTATTAAGAAAACTAAAAATATAGCTATAATGAAATCATTAGGAGCAAAAAATTCAAAAGTATTAAATATATATCTTAATCAAATTCTAATTATATTTTTAATGAGTATTATTCCTGCTATATTACTAGGAATATCGGTACCATATTTCTTTTCACCAATTATAAACCAGGAACTTTTTAACACATTTGAACCATCAATATTTTTGCAACCAATTACAATTAGTTTCTTATATGGATTAATTACATGTATTTTATTTACTTTTTTACCTCTTTTAAAAACTTATAAAATTAAGCCAATAGAGCTAATACGAAATTCATCTGAAAATTCATTGAATGAAACAAGTTACACAATAAAAGCTATAATTTTTATATTGATATCTATTTTATGTGTTTTAACAATGAACCTAATAAATGATAA
This sequence comes from uncultured SAR116 cluster alpha proteobacterium, assembly GCA_902517815.1. Lineage (GTDB taxonomy): Bacteria > Pseudomonadota > Alphaproteobacteria > Puniceispirillales > Marisalimonadaceae > Marisalimonas. The sequence continues at coordinate 9,952 of CABYED010000031.1, read as the reverse complement.
GGAATTATCATTTTATATTTTGATATCAATGACAGGTTCTTTTGTATTTATATGTGGATTGACAAATTTAAAATTTTATATTTTATCAAAAATTAAATTCGGTTTAGGTTCAACATTTGAATACATTAGAAAATCAATTACGAAAAGCAACTCATATGCAAGATCAATAGTAATTTCTTTTAGTATAGGATTATCACTTTTAATTACTTTAAATATAATTGAATCAAGTCTTGATAAAAGAATTAATGTTGCAATAAATCAACAAGCCCCTAGCCATTTTTTAATCGATATACTGCCTCAGCAAATCGACAAAATTAAAACCACTGCATCAAATTTATTAGGGGACGAAAATTTTAATTCGCAACCTATGTTAAGAGGACGTATTACTGAAATAAATAATCAATTAGTTCAAAATTTAAAAGTAGATAAAGAAGTTGAATGGGTCTTGAGAAGAGACAGAGCTTTTTCTTGGAGTAATGAAATACCTAAGAATACTAATTTAATTTCTGGAAAGTGGTGGCCAAAGAACTATGATGGACCTCTTTTGGTTTCAATGGGAGATAAAATTGCAAAAGGTATGAATTTAAAAATTGGAGATAAAATTAAATTTAATATTCTCGGAAGAAACTTTGAAGCTCAACTTTTTAACACTAGGAAAATAATTTGGGAGAATATGGATATAAATTTTGTATTTGTATTAAGTAATAGCAGCATTGCGAACGCACCTCATTCATTAATTGCTACCACAAAAAATGTTGGACAAAACTTGAATAATATTTTTGTTGAAAAAATAGTTTCTGAATTTTCAAATATTTCATCAATATCTATTGATGAAAGTTATAAATCTATAAAGTCAATTTTAAATCTTTTAATTATCATTATTAATTCTATTGCTTTTATAACTCTTTTTTCTGGTATAATAGTCCTGTCAGGTATAATTGACGTAGGTAAAAAAGAAAAATTATATGAAGTTGCCATTTTAAAAATACTAGGCGCCACTCCTAGAAGAGTAGTCTATCTTTGGTTTAAAGAATATTTCATAATAGGTCTAATTTCATCATTCGTGTCTCTGGTTATTGGGTTTTCAGTAGCTTGCATTTTACTAAATTATGTTTTCAACATTGAAGTAGATTTTGATTTTAAAATGATTTTTACATTATCTTTATTAGTCCCTATTTTAATCACTATATTTAGTTTGTTTAGAATGATTAGTTTGATTATGTCAAAGCCTTTGGTTGTTTTAAGAACTTATTTTTAAAACCCTTATATACTTTTACGAATTAGATTCTTGTAATTTTTAATTTATTAATTAGCATAAATTTTACTATTTTACTTTTTAAAGCTGTATCCTGGAGTAAGAATTTTTTACATTTAGCTGGAGGTTATGTTGTTAACAAAATTACAATTAGAACAATATGAAAATAATGGATATATTATACCTGATTTCAAAATGCCAGAATATTTACTAAAAAAAATTGAAGAAAGGCATGATAAATTATTAGAATCTCACCCTGAATTTAAAAATTATTGTCCTGCAATCCTGCATTACGACGAAAGTTTTATAGAATTTTGTAAAAATGAAATTATTTTAAACTATGTTGAACAAATTTTAGGTTCTGATTTTGCTTTATGGAATTCAAGTTTTTTTGCCAAGCCTGCTATTAATGGTCATGCAACTCCCTGGCATCAAGATGGACAATATTGGCCCATTAGACCTTTGGCAACATGCACTGTATGGTTGGCAATTGATGACGCAAATATAGAAAATGGATGTCTTCGTTTTATCAAAGGTTCACACAAAGATAAAAAATTAAAAACCCATAATATTAATAATAATAAAAAATTAACTTTAAATCAGGAACTTGATAAAACTGAATATAATGAAAAAGATGCTGTAGATTTAACACTTAAAAGGGGACAGATTTCTTTACATGATGTTTATTTGGTTCATGGATCCGAAGCAAACAAATCTTCAATGGCAAGAAGAGCTATTACAATGCGCTTCATGCCTACATCAAGTGTTTTTGATCACCAAATGGTAAAAGACAAAAGTCTATTTTCAAAGTTAAATGCTAGTAAATATCAAGATAGAAAAATTTATCATATGAGGGGCAAAGATATTTCTGGAAAAAATAATTTAACCTATATTTGAAATCATTAAAAAGAGGGTATAATGGATCAAGCTGTAATTTTATCAACTGCAAGAACACCTATTGGGAAAGCATATAGGGGATCGTTTAATGACACAGATGCTCCTACATTAGCGAGTTTTTCTATAAAAGCTTCCATTGAAAAAGCAGGTTTAGATCCTGCAGAAATAGAGGATGTTATTTTAGGAGCTGCAGTTCAACAAGGTAGTCAAGGTTATAATATTGGAAGATTAGCGGCAATTTCATCGGGGTTGCCTGTTTACGTGCCAGGCATGAGTGTTGATAGACAATGTGCTTCAGGCCTTATGGCTATTGCAATTGGTGCAAAGCAAATAGCTTGTAATGAAATGGATATTGTAGTTGCTGGTGGTGTTGAATCTATCTCATTAGTTCAAAATGAGTTTTCCAATAAATATAAATCTCAAGATAAGTTATTAATGAAAAACAAGCCTGATATTTACATGAGTATGATTGATACAGCTGAAGTAGTGGCAAAGCGTTATAATATTAGTAGAGATAAACAAGATGAATACGCGCTTCAAAGTCAAAAAAGAACTGCTAACGCACAGAATAATGGGTTTTTCAATAAAGAAATCACAGCTGTTAAAACTTTAAAGCTTTTGAAAAATGATGAAAACAATCAAACATCTTATGAAGAAGTAGAAATAACTAAAGATGAATGTAACAGACCTAGCACAGATATTGAAGGTCTAAGAAATTTGAAACCAGTAATGGGTGAAAATTCATTTATTACTGCAGGGAATGCAAGCCAATTATCAGATGGATCCTCATCATCTGTATTGATGTCAATGAAACTTGCAGAGAAGAGAAATTTAAATCCTATTGGCATATGTCATGGGATAGCTGTTGCTGGATGTGAACCTGATGAGATGGGTATAGGTCCTGTTTATGCAATACCAAAACTATTAAAACAAAATAATTTAACAATGGATGATATAGGATTATGGGAATTGAATGAGGCTTTTGCCGTTCAGGTTATTCATTGTAGGGATAAGCTAGGTATTCCAAATGAAAACCTGAATGTTAATGGAGGCTCTATATCTATTGGTCATCCATATGGTATGAGTGGTGCTAGATTAGTTGGCCATGCTCTATTAGAAGGTAAAAGAAGAAAAATCAAATATGCTGTTGTTACGATGTGTATTGGAGGAGGACAAGGCGCGGCTGGTTTATTTGAAGTATTATAAAATTATAATTAATACGAGGTTTTTATGTTTAAAATTTCTAATGAAGTAAGAAGACTAACAAATGATGAAAAGGACAAATATTTTAGAGATGGGTATTTAACGGGATTGCCAGTTTTTGATGATGAAGCAAAAGATGATTTAAATGATTTGTTTGTTTCTCTTAGTTCTAGATTAAATAGTGATATTGATATCAATCAAACTAATATGTGGCATAAAGCAAGTTTAAAATTTTATAATTTATGTAGAACACCTGCAATTCTTGATTATGTAGAAGATCTATTGGGACCAAATTTTTTTCAATGGGGGGGACAATTTTTTCTAAAGGAACCAAAGGATGGTTCAGTTGTTCCTTGGCATCAAGATGCTCAATATTGGCCTTTGTCGCCAGCTAAATCAGTAACGGTGTGGTTGGCATTATATGACACTGATGAAGAAAATGCGGCAATGAAAGTTGTAAAAGGCAGTCACAAACAAGGAATGTTTAAGCATCATACTAACAAGGCTAGCAATCTAGTGCTTGATCAAGAAGTTTCTAATGATCAAATCAAACAGGATGAAATAATCTCATTAAATTTAAAGGCAGGTGAGATTTCATTACATGATGACGGTTTGCTTCATGGTTCCGAAGCAAATCTTTCAAATAGAAGGCGTTGTGGTATAACTATGAGGTTTGCACCAGTAAACGTGAAAGCAGATTTATCAATCTGGCCACATTTTGAAACACAACTTGCTAGAGGTGTTGATGATTTTAGATATAACCCAATTGCAGAAATTCCGAGAGGTGAGGCTACTCCAATAAAGAAGTTTCAATTCTCCAGTGAATTTGTAAATCAATGGTAATGTTTTAATTAAAATTTTTAATTATTATTATAATAGAAATTAAATATCATGAAAAATATGATTAATAGCTCAAATAATAAAATAACAATAAGGCCATATGCTCCAAATATTGGTGCTATTATTACTGGAATTGATTTATCGAAAGAAATAACTAACTCTGAACAAAATATAATTAAGGATGCCTTTCATAAATATCTTGTAATTTTCTTTCAAAAGCAATCAGAAATTTCTCCAGTAAATCATATCAAACTAGGGAAATATTTTGGAGATTTACATATTCATCCAGCTGCTCCAAAAATGAAAAACTATCCTGAAATTTTTGAAATTCACACTGATAAAAATAGCAAAATATCCAATGGTGCTGAATACTTTCACTCTGATGTTTCCTGTGAAAAAGAACCTCCTTTAGGAACTATGCTTCAACTTCATATTTTACCAGAATGTGGTGGTGATACTATGTTTGCAAACATGTATATGGCCTATGATGCTTTGAGCGATCCTATGAAAAATTTTTTAAACAATCTTTACGCATCTCATGAATCTGAACATTTCTACAGAGGAAGATATAACAAAACTAATGAGAATGTAAAATACCCATCTTCGATTCATCCTGTAGTTAGAACGCATCCAGTTACTAAGAAAAAAGCATTGTATATAAATCGTTTTTTTACTACAAAAATCGAAGGTTTGAGTAAAGATGAGAGCTTGATTATTTTAAATTACTTATTTGAACATTGTGAAAAAACAGATTTTCAAATTAGATATAGATGGCAACAAAATGACATGGCATTTTGGGATAATAGATGTACTTTACATAAAGCAATTTGGGATTATTTTCCAAATGAAAGAAAAGGACGAAGGGTAACAATTAAAGGTGATAAACCTTACTGATATTGTTAAAATATAATAATATGAATCAAGTTATTCATTGTTTATTTTTTCAAGGCCTGTTGAGATTATTTTAATAAAATATCCATATAATAATGGTAGAAAAGCAACAGAAAAAGCGGGCCAAATATTATCTGTATTGGCGTTTTGATTACCAATCATAACTATACCAATCATTAAACCTATCCAACCCATGTATACTGAACCATCTCCAAAATTTTTTATAAAATTACTTGATTTTCCCTTTGCTAAAACATAACCAAGAGATCCTCCAACCACTATTAATATAGAAGGTAAATCAATAAACATTTTGTAATCTATTGTTGATGCAGCTCCAACAACCATGCCGATAATAATTATTATTCCAATTATCCTCATTTGAATATCCTATTTAAATGTTTTTATTCTATAATAATCTTAAATAAAAACATGTTAGAGTAAATATGTAATTTTAGGTTTCATTATACTTCAAGTTAATAGTTGTTGATATTAAATGAAGTTAGTCATCTACTAATATTATATATAAAGATTGGTTATAGATTTTATGAGTTTGTTAGGAAGTGCTGTTCTCGTAAATTGGGGAGGAATAGTTAAATCAAAAGAAAAAGAATTTAATGAATGGCATTCTAAAGAACATATGCCAGAGAGGATATCTTTGCCTGGGTTTTTGAGAGGTTTAAGAGCTGTTGGTGTTCCTGGCACAGATTTAAATCATAAATACTTCATGATGTATGAAGCTGAGCGAAAAGAAGTATTTGTATCTACAAAATATCTTGAAAAATTAAATAATCCGACTGAATGGACAAAAGAAATATTATCAAATTACTTATCCCCATCTAGAACAATTTGTAGTGTTATTTCTTCTAAATCAATTGGTATAGGTACCTTTATTTCAACAATTAGATTTTTAGGAAATAATATTCTTAATAGTCATAACGTAGAAAATTTAAAATCTTACACCCCAAAAATATTAAGATTAAATGGCATAACAGGTATGCATATAATTTTAGGTGATAGTAGCTTTGGACAAATGAATACTGAAGAGAAAAAATATAGATCATTACAAGGATTAAATGATCAGCTAGTGTCTCAAGCTGTTATTATTGAAGGTTTAAATTATAGATCTTTACAAACTGCTATCAATAACTTCAAAAAAAATTATTCAATCAAAGAAAGTAAAAATATAATAACAAATTTCTATGTGTGTCAGAATATTTTAACCAAAGAAGATATATTAAATCAATAATGTTTATAAAATGATTTTTAAAAATTGAAACGAAGCGAGTATAAAATGAAGAATGAAGAACAAGTGTGGCAATTAATTGAAAATAAAAAAGAAGATTATATAAAATTTTCAGATCGAATTTTCGACACTCCTGAAATTTTATATCAAGAATTCAAGTCAGTTTTAGAGCATATTAATATGCTTAAAAAAGAAGGATTTAAAATTACAAAAAATATATGTGATATTCCGACTGCAGTGATCGGTGAATATGGTGAGGATGGACCTACTATAGCAATATTAGGTGAGTTTGACGCTTTGCCTGGTTTAAGCCAAGAAGCTGGTATCGCTGAGTATAAACCAATAGAAAATTCTTTAAATGGTCACGGATGTGGACATAATTTGCTTGGTGCCGCTTCACTTCTTGCTGCTACTGCTATTAAAGATTGGATTATACAAAATAATATTAAAGCAAAAGTAAGATATTATGGTTGTCCTGCAGAAGAGGGCGGTGCAGCTAAAACCTATATGGCTAGAGATGGTTTTTTTGATAATGTTGATGTTGCAATTTGTTGGCATCCAGCTACCTTTAACTCTGTTAACAAGCCGATTTCTTTAGCTAATTCGAGAATTGATTTTACTTTTTATGGTAAAGCTGCTCATGCTGCTACAGCACCACATTTGGGTAGAAGTGCTTTAGATGCAATTGAGCTAATGAATGTTGGTGTGAATTATATGAGAGAACATATGCCTGACTCCGCTAGAGTTCATTATGCTTATATGGATACAGGTGGCAACGCAGCTAATGTAGTTCATGCTAAAGCGACTATAAGGCATTTAATAAGAGCTTCAAATTTAATTGAACTTCGTTCTTTAATTGATAGAGTTCACAAAATTGCTGATGGCGCTGCTTTAATGACTGAAACTAGAGTAGAGAAAAAAGTGTTTAGTGGAGTATCAAATCTTTTAGGAAATGAGACCTTAGAAAAAATAATGCAAAATGAATGGGATAAATTAGGTCCTGTGAAGTTTGATAAAGATGATTTAGATTTTGCTAATAAAATTCGTTCGACTTTTACAGAGACTGAGATTTTAGACAGTTTTCAAAGAATAGGAATAAAAGCTCCTTTAGATTTACCTCTATGTGATTTTGTAGCACCTTTAGATAGTTTGAATAATGGTGGTATTGGTTCAACTGATGTTGGTGATGTTAGTTGGGTAGTTCCAACAGTCCAGGCTCGTGTAGCAACATGTGCGGTAGGAACCCCATTTCATACATGGCAAACTGTAGCTCAAGGAAAATCTGCTGCTGCACATAAAGGTATGATTCATGCTGCTAAAATCATGGCATCTACTGCATCTATTCTTATTAAAAATCCAAAAAAAATTGATGAGGCAAAAAAAGAATTTGATGATCAAATAGCTAAAAATCCTTATATTTGTCCAATACCTAAGGGAGTAAAGCCTCCTATTTCAAAAGATTAATTATTTTTTTTATTTGTAATTTGATATAAGTTCTTAAATTGAGATAAGCGCTCTTAGCTCAACTGGATAGAGTATTTGACTTCGAATCAAAAGGTTGGGGGTTCGAGTCCCTCAGAGCGCACCATACACCACTGCTAACCAATTGAACTGTAAGCATATTATGTGTAACAGCCAACTGGTGTGAAAGATTATGAGAAATAAATGTGTAGCAAATCATGTGATGAAACGTGATGGTAAGTATTATTATGTGCGTCATATACCTAAAGACTTAACTCAACATTATTCCATTCAAAGATTATGTTTTAGTTTGAAGACTAATTCGAATTCAATTGCAGTTAGATATTCTAAATCAATTACTCAACGATTAGATGATTATTGGTTTGGTATTCGTCTTAAGAATATGGATGTACCTGAAGTAGATAAGGTTAGATTAGATAATGCTGTTAATGATGATACTCCAAAGATTTCTGAAGCATTAGAACTTTACTTAAAACTAAAGGGGCTTGGTAAAGATAAAACCTTTATAAGAACTGCCAATAGAAATGTTAAGTATGTAATTAAAGTTTTAGGTAATAAATCACTAAAATCATATTCATCATCTGACGGTGCTAAATTCCGTGATTGGTTGTTAGCAAATAATATGAATATCAATACTGTCAAAAGAGTATTCTCATCTGTTAGGTCAATTATAAATATAACTATAAGTGAACTTGGATTAGATTGTTCCAATGGATTTGCTAGGACTTATTTTCCTGAAGATGATTCAATTGTATCTCGTAAACCATTACCTATAGATAAAATCAAATTAATTCAAAATCTTTGTAAAGAAAAAGATGATGAAATGCGTTGGATATTAGCTCTTGTAAGTGATACTGGTATGAGGTTAGGGGAAGCAGTAGGCTTACTAAAATCTGATATCAAGTTTGATAATAAAATTCCATTTATTGATTTAAAACCTCACCCTTGGAGAACATTAAAAACTAAAATGAGCGAAAGATGTATACCACTTATTGGTGCATCTTTGTGGGCATCTAAAAGGATATTAGAAAATAATAATGATAGTATATATGCGTTTCCTAGGTATACCAACCATATCAAAACAAACACTAATTCTGCAAGTGCTGCTCTTAATAAATGGCTTAAAGAGCAACTGTTAGATGATTATGTAATTCATGGTTTTAGGCATAGTATGCGTGACCGTTTAAGAGCTGTTGAATGTCCAAGTGATATAGTTGATAGAGTTGGGGGATGGATAACTGCAGGAGTAGGGCAGTCTTATGGTAAAGGCTATCCTATAGAAGTCATTAGTAAATGGATGAATAAGATTTAGTAACGTCTTTCACACCAGTTGGCTGTTACACATAATATGCTTACAGTTCAATTGGTTAGCAGTGGTGTATGGTGCGCTCTGAGTGAAGTTATGTTCATCTATAGTGCACCAATTGCAACTGAACTTTAGCAATAGCCTCAGTTTATGTATTCCTGAATCTGTGTCAACAGGCACGTTTTCTTTCACAGTTTCTTTCACAGTTAAAAAATGTTCCCGTAATGGAATAGCCTTATGTAAATGATAATTATACTTAGATGTTAAATACACTTATATGTAACATCTAAATACACCCCATGCATGAGCCACCCGGGGTGTGTACGTATATATACATATGCTCTTACACAGATGTGCTTATATAGATGTTAACCACTTTAATGAGTCATAGAGAGTCATACAGAGTCATTACTGTTTTTAGAGTCAATTGTACATCCAATGTGGTTACAGTGGCTGTGTGAGTCTGTATGAGTCAGGAATGATGGTCCTAGTTAAACTGCACAAGCACTCTGTCTTTATCACCTTGTAGTTCAGGGGTTTGTGAGCCACTAGATTGTTGTACAACATTCTGTTCTACATAAGCGTGTAGTTCACGTGCTGTAATCTTATTATCATTATTACTGTCTGCATCACCTTCCATGCCCTTCATTAAAAAGTATGAGAACATACCATGTTTTGCTTCTTCTAGTGGACGTGATATCTGCTCATTAGATGCTGCACTAAAAAGTGTAAAGCCTTCTGGTATAGCTTGTTCTTTTGCTTTAATGACTATGGGTCTACCTGCTATGAGCATTTCTTCGTTACGTGTCACACCTGAGTAGCACGTGTCTAGGAA
>CABYED010000030.1 GCA_902517815.1 uncultured SAR116 cluster alpha proteobacterium | reverse complement strand
ATTCATTATCTAAATACATTTAGGCTATATTTTTTATTCTTAAAGAAAGTCTGGATAATTTTCTAGACATTGTGTTTTTTTTAAAAACACCTTTTGTAACTGATCTATGCATTTCTGGTTGAGCAATTTTAAATGCTTCTTGAGCTAGCGCTTTATCAGCTTTTTCTATAGCTGATTCAACTTTTTTAATGAAAGATCTTACCCTGTTTTTTCTGATCTTATTAACAATTTCCATTCTAGCATTTCTTCTAATTCTTTTTTTTGCAGAAACATGATTAGCCATTACGATACCTTTCAAATTTTTATTTGATTTAAATTTTTCTTCAATAATTGTCAAGTTAATAAAGGTATAAATATCTTTATTGAGAGTTATTTCTGGCAGTTGTTGCAAAAATACGTTGATCGATTACTAATATTTATTTGAGTTATTATGTTATTACATTTATTACAATTGTGTTTATTTTTTCCATAAACTTGAAGTTTTTGTGCAAAATATCCAAGTTTACCATCTGGTTGCATGTGATTTTTTATAGTTGTTCCACCTACTTTTATTGACTTTTTTAAAATAAACTTTGTTGCTTCTATGATAGATTTTAATTGTTCTGTGTTGAGGTTATTCACAGCTCGTAAAGGATTAATATTAGCTCTATGTAAAATCTCACTAGCATAAATATTTCCTATGCCAGCGATAATACTTTGATCCATAATGAAATTTTTAACACATTTCGATTTTTTAGAAATTTTTTTTTGAAGATAATGTATTGTAAAATCGTTCTGAAGTGGTTCTACACCAAGTTTTTTTAGCAAAAAGTGATTTTCAATTCTGTTTACATGAAAAAAATCAACATACCCAAATCTTCTAGGATCATTATACACAAGTGAAAAAAATTTATTTTCTTTGGTTTCTATATTAATTTTAACATGATCATGCTTAGATATATTGTATTCACCGGATATAATCTTTATTGTTCCACTCATACCTAAATGAATTAATAGTATATGTTTTTCAGAAGTAGGAATTAAAATATATTTTCCTCTTCTGAATGGTTTTTTTAAAATCTTTTCTTTTAAACACGTTTCTAAGTTTTCTTTAATATTCCATCTAAGATCTTTTCTTGTTATCTTAACATTATTCACTCTAGAATTATTTAGAATTTTGGATAAGGCTAAACATACTGTTTCAACTTCAGGTAATTCCGGCATTTTTGTCCTTTTATTCTATCTTTAAATAAATTTAAAAAGTATATTAATATTTATTAAAATTTACATTAAATTAATTGTCTAGGATAATAATGGTAGATAAAAATCAAAATAATGTAGACTTTGGTTATAAGTCGGTAAAAAAAAGTGACAAACAAAAATTGGTGAATAATGTGTTCAACTCAGTTGCTCGCAAATATGACCTGATGAATGATATAACAAGTTTAGGCATTCATAGAAGTTGGAAAAATGATTTAATTAATTGGTTAGCCCCTCAAAATAACCAAAATTTGGCTGACATTGCTGGAGGAACTGGTGATATTGCACATAAATTTTTAAAAGCAGGTGGTAATTCAGCTCATATTTTCGATATTAATAAAGAAATGATCCAAGTAAGTAAACAAAAGTACAGGAACATTCACAATTTAATGTGGTCAATTGCAAGTGCGGAAGATCTTCCAGCCTCTGATAATTCCTTTGAAAGAGCAACCATGAGTTTTGGGTTAAGAAACATTACAGATAGAAACAAATCTTTAAAAGAAATTTACCGTATTCTTAAGCCTGGTGGAAGGTTTATATGTTTAGAATTTAGCCATGTAGATAATGATTTCCTAAAGAAACTTTATGATTTATGGTCATTTAAAATTATGCCATCAATAGGTGATAAAGTTACTGGCAATAGGGAAGCCTACATATATTTAGTTGAGTCTATAAGAAAATTCCCTTCCCAAGCTGAGCTCTCTCAAATGTTTTCTGAAGTCGGATTTTCTAGAGTGAAATGTAGAAACTTATCAAACGGCATAGTTGCTTTACATAGTGGTTGGAAAATCTAAATGCAGATAAAGCGTAAGTTAGAATACCCACTATGGAAAATACCATTCTTTTTGATTAGAAGTCTTTTAATGTTTATTCAAGTAATTAGAACTGGCATTTTGAGTCTTCTAATTGAAAACAAATATTTTAATAAACAAATAGAATTAATTTTGAAAATTTTAAACTTTATTTTTGGTAATAATAATCAAAAAGAAGTTGGAAAAAACCTTTCAAACGTTTTAATCAACTTAGGGCCAGGATATGTAAAATTTGGACAAGCTTTATCTACAAGACCAGACATACTTGGGAAGAAGACGTGTGATGAACTTAAAATATTACAAGGTCAATTAAAACCTTTTTCAAATTCTATTGCCAAAAAGATTATTGAAGAGGAAAGCGAAAGTCTTCTTCAAGAAAGTTTGGCTTCTTTTGATGAAAATCCAATTGCAAGCGCATCAGTTGCCCAAGTCTATACTGGGATCCTTAAAAATGGAAAAAAATTAGCAATAAAAATTTTGAAACCAAATATTCATGATCAATTGTTTAGAGACTTCACTTTTTTTTATTGGATTACCAAATCCCTTGAATTCTTTATTCCAAGTGTCAAAAGGCTCAAACTATCAAAAAATGTAGAGGTATTATCTGAAGTCTCTTTGAATGAACTGGATTTAACATTAGAAGCATCTGCTGCAGATGAACTTGCTGAAAATTTTAAGGATCATCCAAATTATAAAGTTCCTAAAATTTACTGGGAATTTACAACTAAAAACATGCTTGTTCTTGAATTTATAGAAGGAATTAGAATTGATGATTTAGAATCACTCAATGCGTCTAAACATAATATAAAAAATATAACAGAGATTGGCACAGAAGTTTTTTTCCTTCAAGTTTTCCGTGATGGTTTCTTTCATGGAGATATGCATCCTGGAAATATTTTAATTGATAAAGAGGGTGCACTTATACCTATTGATTTTGGTATTATGGGTAGACTTTCAAATAAAGATAGACAATTTTTAGCATTGTTGCTTACTTATCTTTTAAATAAAAATTATAGGAAAGTTGTTGAAATACATGATGAAGCGAATATGTTAGGTAAAGATGTTTCCCATGATCATCTCTCTCAAGCAATAAGAGCGATTTCTACACCTATTTTAAATAAACCTATTGGTGAGGTTTCTTTGGCTAAATTGCTAGGTCAGATACTGAGTTTATCAAAAAAATTCAATATCGAAGTGCAACCACAATTTACACTATTGCAAAAAACAATGTTAATGGCAGAAGGCACAACTAGACAAATAAATCCAAATATAAACATGTGGGAATTATCAAGACCATTAATAGATAAATGGATTAATGATACACACGATCCATTTAAGGTGCTCGAAGAATGGTTTCATAAAAACAAAATAGCTTTACTTAAAATACCTGAAATAATTAATAAAATTGATGAAATTTTATCAAATAAATGAATTATTTCATTTATTTTTCATCAAATTCATTTATTATAGTATATTAATTTTAACTACAGAACGTATCTTATGAATAATATTTCAAAACTTATTTCTTTACTTGGCGGAACAGGCGCAGTAGCAGAAAAATTAAAAATTCGACCCTCTGCAATTTCTAATTGGAAAAAGCTTGATAAAATACCAAGCACCAAGCTTGAAGCTATTTTAGAATTAAGCTCATATTTAGACGTAAACATTGAAAATTTTTTTCCTTCTAAAAAGTTAAATAATTTGAAATTTAAAATGTTATTAATTATTTGTGGAGGAATAGCATCTTATAAATCTCTTGAAATTATTCGATTAATAAAAAAAACTGATATTGAACTTGATGTAGTTATGACTAAATCAGCTCAAAAATTTATCACACCCTTGTTAGTAACATCCTTGAATGAAAAAAAATGCTATATTGATCTATTCTCTGTGGAAGATGAAACAAAAATGAATCATATAAAACTTGCCAGAAATCCAGATCTTATTTTAGTAGCTCCTGCAACTGCAAATATAATGGCAAAGTTTGCAAATGGATTAGCTGATGATTTAGCAAGCACAATTTTACTTGCCTCTTTTTCTAAAATAATTTTCGCACCTTCAATGAATCCTATTATGTGGAACAATTTAGCAACCCAAGAAAATTATAAAACACTATTGGATAGGGGCATAAAATTCATAGAACCAGATACAGGTGATATGGCATGTGGTGAGAATGGAATAGGAAGATTTCCAGAGCCTAAGACAATATATGAGTTTATTTTATCATATATTAAAGAAAGTCAAATGCTATCTAGTCAATTTAAAAATATTTCCATTGTAATTACAGCTGGACCAACAGTGGAAGCAATTGATCCAGTAAGGTTTATAAGCAACAATTCATCAGGAAAACAAGGTTTTGAGATTGCTTCTGAATTGACAAAAAGAGGAGCAAAAGTAACTGTAATTAGTGGACCTGTTAATATTCCTTTTCCAAATTGTGAAAATGTAATTGAAGTTAAAACTGCCCAAGAAATGTTTAATAATGTAACTCAACAACTTCCTGCTGATGTTTTAATTTGTTGTGCAGCAGTAGCTGACTGGAAATTAATACCCAAAACATCAACAAATAATATAATTGACTTAAATAATAAAATTAAAAAAACTAATAAAAATTTGTTTTTTGAAACTATAAAAAATCCTGATATTTTAGAGACTATTGCTAAAAGCAATCTAAGGCCAAAAATTGTAATTGGATTTTCTGCAGAAACAGACAATATTAAAAAAAATGCTCATTCAAAGTTAATATCTAAAAATGTTGATTTAATGATTGCTAATGATGTGAGCAACAACAAAGTTTTTGGAGAAGATTATAATGAAGTATGTTTTATATATAAGGATAATTATGAACAATTAGAAAAGCAAAGCAAGAAATCTGTAGCTTACCATTTAGCTAATAAAATTAATGATCTTTTAGTTAATTTCAAAAAAGAGGCGTAAATGCTTAATGATGAAGATCTAAACAGGTATGCAAGACAAGTTATTATTCCAAATTTTGACGAGGATGGTCAAGAAAATTTACTTAATACTAAATGTTTGATCATTGGAGCTGGTGGTTTAGGTTGTCCGGTAGCACTTTATGCTTCTGCAGCAGGGTTTGGGCATATAGAAATTTACGACGAAGATATTATTGAAATCAGCAACCTAAATAGACAGATTGCTCACAAAAATGATCATATTGGTAATAATAAAGCTGAAAATTTGGTACAAGAGTGTATCAAAATAAACCCAAATATTTCAATAAAATCAAAAAAAAAGATTTTTGATGGAACTATAGATGTTAGTAATTTTGATTTGATTTTTGATTGTTCAGACAATCCTGAAACGAAATATATTTTGAATTATTTGTCTCATAAGTTTAAAAAAATTTTGATTTCAGGTTCAGCTGTTCAAATGGAAGGACAATTAGCGATTTGGAAAAGTGGATTAAATAAAGACTATCCTTGTTATGAATGTGTTTTTCCTAGAACCAATGAAAAAGCTCCTATTACAAATTGTAGAGAGGCTGGAATAATTGGACCTGTAACAGGCTTAATTGGAAGTATGCAAGTTAATGAAGCTATAAAAGAAATTGCGTTAAAAAATTATCAATCTACAGCAGGAAATTTATTTTTATATGATGGGTTAACTTTAAATCTAGATAAAATTAGACTTATAAAAAATCACCAATGTCCAGTTTGCTCAAACTAAATGCCATGAATATTATTTTTAACTGTAAAATAATTTTGTATGTTTCGATCTTTTTGAAGATTAGTTTTATCATATCTTCACAAAATGCTTTATCATACTCCAACGAACCCAAAGTATCAATTAATGGTAGTGGTTTAAAAATACCAAGAATAGTCTCGTTAAAAAATTCATTAACTTATTTGAGATCTGGACCAGGAAAAGAGTTTCCGGTAAAATTCGAGCTAAAACTAAAAGGATATCCTTTAAAAGTTGTTGCTGAGTTCAATAATTGGAGAAAAGTAATAACATATAGTAAAATCTCTGGATGGGTACATACACAATTATTATCTTCAGACAGAACAGGATTAATAACTAAAACTACTTTTTTAAAAAAAATACCGTCTAATTCTAGTAATTCTCTAGCCAAGCTTTTGCCTAATTTATTAATTAATATAAAAAGATGTGAAAAAGAATGGTGTAAAATTGAGATAGTAAAGAATAAGAAATATTTAGGTTGGGTTCAAAAAGCAACTATTTGGGGCTCAACAAAAAATTAATATTCTATAATTGTTTAATTTATTATATTTTATGATTATTGTAGTGTAATTTAATTATTAAAAAGGTATTATATTTTGGCTTTATTCAAGAATTCATTTAATTATCAAGAATTGATTGATTGTGCAAAAGGAAAACTTGCGGGAGTTGATTTTCCTAAATTGCCTTTACCTCCTATGTTAATGTTTGATGAGGTATTAAACATTAAAGAAACTGGAGGTGCTTACAATAAAGGAACAGCACATGCTCAATTTAAAATTACACCTGATAAATGGTTTTTTCCTTGTCACTTTGAAAGTGACCCTGTTATGCCAGGATGCTTAGGAATGGACGCATTATGGCAATTATTAGGTTTTTCTCTTGGGAATATGGGTGGTAGAGGAAAAGGAAGAGCTATATCTGTAGGAGAAGTGAAATTTACTGGACAAATATTACCTATAGCTAAAAAGGTTGAATATTTACTTGATTTTAAGCGTATCATTATGAGGAAACTAATTCTTGGAATTGCAGATGGGAGAGTTATCTGTGATGGTAGACTAGTTTTTGAAGCATCCGATATTAGAGTTGGACTTTTTCAAGATTAATTAATTCTTAAATAGATAGGATTAAAGATGAGTAATAAAAAAAGAGTAGTCATTACAGGTATGGGAATTGTGAGCTCAATAGGTAATGATATAAAAGAGGTTAAAAATTCCTTGATAAACCAAAAATCAGGAATTGTTCAATCTGATACTTACAAAGAGATGGGGTTTAGAAGTCAAATACATGGTGAAGTAAAACTCAACCTTGAGGATCATGTTGACAAAAAACAACTTAGGTTTATGGGTGCAGGTGCGGCTTATTCTGTAATTTCAATGGAACAAGCTATTAAAGACTCGGGACTAACTCCTGAAGAAGTATCTAACCCAAAGACAGGTTTAATTGCAGGGTCTGGAGGTCCAAGTACTGCCAATATGCTTCAATCATTTGATATTGCAAGAGAAAAGGGGCCTAAAAGGGTTGGTCCTTTTATGGTTCCAAGATGTATGAGCTCAACCGTATCTGCATGTATTGCAACTTTTTTTAAAATTAAAGGTATAAATTTTTCTATAACATCTGCTTGTTCTACCTCAGCTCACTGTATAGGTATTGGCGCAGATCAAATTAGATATGGTAATCAAAATATAGTTTTTGCTGGTGGTGGTGAGGAGTTAGACTGGACACTTTCTGTTCTTTTTGACGCAATGGGAGCAATGTCCAGTAAGTATAATGAAACACCAGAGTTAGCATCAAGACCTTATGATATAAATCGAGATGGTTTTGTTATTGCTGGCGGTGGAGGCATGCTTGTTCTAGAGGAACTTGAACACGCTAAAGCTAGAGGTGCTAAAATTTATGGTGAAATTGTTGGACATTGTGCTAATTCAGATGGTTATGACATGGTTGCACCAAGCGGTGAAGGAGCAATAAGATGTATGAATGAAGCTCTCAAAGGCATTGATCAAAAAGTTGATTATATAAATGCCCACGGAACCAGCACACCCGTTGGAGACATGCAAGAACTTCATGCCATAAGAGAGGTCTTTAAAGATAAGGAGTATCTTCCAAAACTAACAAGCACAAAGTCTATAACAGGCCATTCTTTAGGAGCAACAGGAGTTCACGAAGCTATTTATACCTTAATTATGATGAACAATAATTTTATATCTGGTTCAGCAAATATAAGTAACGATGATCCAGAAATTGGATCTATTGAAATACCTAGAAAAACAATAAAAAATATAGAAATAAATTTGGCATTATCTAATTCCTTTGGCTTTGGTGGAACGAATGCCTGCCTTGCGTTTAGTAAATTTAATTAAGAGAAAATACAGTGTCTATGATGAATGGTAAAAAAGGTCTAATAATGGGCGTAGCAAATGAACGTTCAATAGCCTGGGGTATTGCAAAAATATTAGCAGAAAATGGCGCTCAATTAGCTTTTTCATATCAAAATGAAGGTTTTAAGAAAAGACTAATACCACTAATGAGCACCTTAAAATCAGACAAATTTTTTGAATGTGATGTGTCTAAGTCTGCAAGCAACTTTAATTCTATTGAAAGTATGTTTGAAAAACTTTCTAAAGTCTGGAATGAAATTGACTTTATTGTTCACGCTCTTGCATATTCTGATAAAGAAGAATTAAAGGGAAAATATTTTAATTGTACTAGAGAAAATTTTTTGAATTCCTTAGATATCTCTGCGTTCAGTTTTACAAGGATTGCAAAATCATCTCTCCCTCTAATGTCTTTAAAAGGTGGCAGTCTATTGACGCTAACTTATCTTGGTGCAGAAAGAACTACACCTAATTATAATGTAATGGGTGTTGCAAAATCAGCTTTAGAGGCTTCAATTAAATATTTAGCTATGGATCTAGGTAAGAATAATATTAGAGTAAATGCCTTGTCTGCAGGCCCAGTAAAAACCCTGGCTGGAGCTGCTATTTCAGGAGCTCGACATGTGTTTAGATATTCAGAGGATGTAGCACCTCTTAAATTTAATCCACAGTTAAAAGAAGTTGGGAGTGCAGCGTTGTATTTAACTTCTGAATTGTCATCAGGTGTAACTGGAAACATACATCATGTGGATGGTGGATTACATAGTGTAGCAATACCTAAGCAAGATGATCTAGAATAATTTTTAGATTATTTGTTTTTCCATATTGGTTTGCGCTTTTCGGAAAATGCTCCCATACCTTCAACATGGTCATCTAGCGCAAAAGTTGAATAAAATAAAGATCTTTCAGACCGAACACCCTCTTCTAATGTTGTTTCGAAAGCCACATTTACGGCTTGTTTAGCGAGTTTTGCTAATGGCTTAGATTGATTAGCAATTTTAACAGCTATTTCTTTTAGAGAAATATCAAAGTCTTCACCTTTAAATACTTTAGCAACCAAACCACAATTTTCAGCCTCATCTGCTGACATCATATCTCCAGTAAGTACAGCTAACATAGCTTTTGATTTACCTATTGATCTTGTAAGTCTTTGAGTACCACCAGCACCGGGTATTGCACCAATATTAATTTCGGGTTGTCCAAATTTAGCATCATCTTTAGCTATTATAAAGTCACACATCATAGCAAGCTCACAACCTCCACCTAATGCATAACCTTTTACACCTGCAATAATTGGAGTTTTTATTTTAGGTATATCAAGCCATCCATTTTCAATATATCTACTCTCAGTTACGGAGGCATAATTGAGTTTAATCATTTCTTTCAAATCCGCACCAGCTGCAAAGGCTTTTTCAGAACCAATAAGAACAATACAGCCTATCGACCTATCATTATCAAATTTTTCAGCTGCATCTTTAATGGCTAAAATAAATGAAGCTGACAAAGGGTTGAGTTTATTTTCATGACTTAACTGTATCCAACCCACACCATTTTCTGATCTTGTTTTTACCCATTCAGTTTTTGGAATTATGTTATTCATAATCTACCTCTTATTTTATTTATCTTCCTGTTTTACATTTTCAATATCTTCGCCAGTCTCTTGATCGACTCTTTTCATTGATAATTTTACTTTTCCTCTATCATCAAAGCCAATAACTTTAACTTTAACTGTATCACCCTCTTTACAAATATCAGTAGTTTTTTCAGTTCTTTCATTTTGTAATTCAGAAATATGAACTAGACCATCTTTAGTTCCAAGAAAATTCACAAACGCACCAAAATCAACGGTTTTTACTACTTTACCGGTATATATTACCCCTAATTCCGCTTCAGCAACTATATCATTGATTTTCTTTAATGCAGCTTCTGAGGATTCATTGTCTGAAGCAGCAATTTTTACTGTTCCGTCATCTTCAATATCAACTTTAGCACCTGTTGTCTCGCATATGTCTCTTATCACTTTTCCACCTGGACCTATAACATCTCTAATTTTTTCTAACTTTATTTTCAATGTTTTTATTTTAGGTGCTGTGTCTGCTAAAACTTCTCTAGAAGAAGTAATTGCTTTACTCATTTCATTTAAGATATGAATTCTTCCTTCTTTAGCTTGTTCCAAAGCAATTTTCATAATTTCTTTTGTGATAGAAGTAATTTTAATATCCATTTGAAGACTAGTAATGCCATCAGCAGTTCCAGCAACTTTGAAATCCATGTCTCCTAAATGATCCTCATCACCTAATATATCTGAAAGCACAGAAAACTCTTTTTTCTCTTTAATTAAACCCATAGCTATACCTGCAACTGGTCTCTTAATTGGAACACCAGCATCCATTAACGCGAGAGATGTTCCACAAACTGTTGCCATAGAAGAGGATCCATTTGACTCCGTTACTTCTGAAACAATCCTAACAGTGTAAGGAAAATCATCGCCTGAAGGCAATAAAGGATTAACAGCTCTCCATGCTAACTTTCCATGTCCAATTTCTCTTCTACCAGGAGAACCAATTCTTCCAGCCTCTCCAACAGAATATGGTGGAAAATTATAATGCAACATAAATTTTGACCTATATTCACCATCCAGTGCATCAATTATTTGTTCATCCTGACCAGTTCCTAAAGTTGCAACTACTAAAGTCTGTGTTTCTCCTCTAGTAAATAGTGCAGAACCATGAGCTCTAGGCAAAGTTCCAACTTCTGCAACAATTGGTCTAACTGTGCTCGTGTCTCTACCATCAATTCTTTTTTTAGTTTTAAGAATACTTCCTCTTACTATATCAGCTTCTAAATCTTTTATTAAAGATGATATTAAGGCACCATCAGTTGTCTCATTAAATTCTGACAAAATCTCATTTCTTATTTCTGATAATAATTTTGATCTATTACTTTTATCAATTTCTTTATATGCTTTTTCAAGCTTTTTTCTAAACGGCTTTATTAATTTTATATATTCACTTTTTTCAGAAGGCTCTTCCGGTAAAGGTCGAGGTTCTTTAGCTGCAACTTCAGCTAATTCTATGATTGCTTTAATGACATTTCTAATCTCTTGATGACCATAATCAACCGCACCCAACATTATATCTTCCGAAAGTTCTGAGGCTTCTGATTCAACCATTAATACACCTTCTTTTGTACCACCAACAACTAAATCAAGAGTTTGGTCTTTCATTTGTTCAATAGTTGGATTCAGGATATAATCGTTACCATCCCATCCAATTCTGCAAGCACCAATAGGACCCATAAAGGGCAAACCAGAAATCGTTAAGGCGGCAGACGCACCTATCATCGCAACAATGTCTGGATCATTTTCCATGTCATGAGCAAGAACAGTTGCTGTTATTTGTGTTTCATTTTTATAATTTTTATGAAATAAAGGTCTTATAGGTCTATCAATTAACCTTGATACAAGAGTTTCTTTTTCTGAAGGTCGACCCTCTCTTTTGAAAAATCCTCCGGGAATTCTACCGGCAGCAAAACTTTTCTCTTGATAATTAACTGTCAAGGGAAAAAAATCCACGCCTTGTTTGGCAGTTGAAGCACCTACTGCTGTACATAAAACTGTAGTACCTCCATATGTAACCATTACTGCTCCATCCGCTTGACGAGCAATCTTACCTGTTTCAAATGTTAGTAATTTAC
>CABYED010000029.1 GCA_902517815.1 uncultured SAR116 cluster alpha proteobacterium | reverse complement strand
ACGTCTCCAATAGATATTATTCCTATGATATTTTTTTGTTCTATTATTGGAATGTGTCTAATTTTATTAACTGTCATAATTTCAATAAGTTCATCTGATTTTGTGAATTTATTGCATGTTATTACCTTGGAGGTCATTATAGTACTAACAAGGGATTTTTTTAATTTTTTTTTAATATCATTAGCTAATTCACGAATACTATCTCTTCCAGAAACAATACCGCACAATGTTTTTTTGTCTTCAACTAAAGGTAATGGACCTTTATTATTTTTAGCCAATAAATTAATTGCATCATAGATTGTATTATCTACATTCAGGGAAATCACATTTCTGCCTAATAGCTTTGAGATAAGAATATTTTCATTTTTTGAAACCATTTTACCTCCTAAAAAAATATTAATATTTAAAAATTTAAATTATATTTTATTATTAAGACAATGTTTAGTATTTAGTTAACTTATTAATTAAAAACCATAATTTCCGTATAGATAATATAATTAAAAGAATTTTCTTATACTTTTTTTTTATTTAGTTTAGAACATAGATAATTATTAAATAATTAATATTTCTGGTAATTTTCATGAAGCATAATATAGCTGTTCTTTTAAGTGGTAATGGTTCCAATCTGAAAGCTATAATTAATAAGGGTATAAATGTTAGTTTTGTTGCCTCTAATAATCCTAAAGCTCTAGGTTTAAGGATTGCAAAAAATCATAATATACCATCATATTTTTGGAAAAATGTCTCAGAGTTAGAAGAAGAAGTATTAAAGTTAATAGTTGAATATGATGTTAAATTGTTGGTGCTTGCAGGTTATATGAGATTGTTAAGTAAAAATTTTGTAAACTCTTTACCTTCAAAATTTATAGTAAATGTTCATCCATCTCTATTGCCAAAGTATAAAGGTATGAACGCTATTAAACAAGCAATAGACGATTGTGCTGAATTTACAGGTGTAACAATACATTATGTAGATGAGGATATGGATAGTGGCTCTATTATTAGACAAGATATTATAAAAATTCATGAGATTGACACGGCAGAATCTTTAAAAGATCGTTTGCAATTGATAGAACACCATCTTTATTCTGATACAATAAAATCTATTTTAAAAAAGAACTCACAAGATTAAAGTTTAAAACCTTTTTATTACTTTATAATTTTCCATCTTCAGTCTATAACTCTACTTTTAGTGGAAGGTTGTGGTGAAATTATGAATATTGGAAAAGTAGCTAAATTATCTGAGTTAACAGTTAAAGCTGTTAGATATTATGACAACATTGGTCTTGTAAAACCTTTTCAGAAAACTATTACTGGATATAGAGAATATAATGAAAATGATACATTAAAACTCAAATTTGTAGGTAACGCAAGAAAGTTTAATTTTAGTATAGATGAATGTCGTGAATTATTGTCACTATATGAAAACGAAAGTAGGCCAAGTAAAGATGTAAAGAAATTAACCTTGGAAAAAATTTCTCAAATAGATAAAAAATTACAGCAATTACAAAATTTAAAAGATGAATTATCCTATTTAGCTGATAATTGTCATGGTGATGATAGACCAAATTGTCCAATACTTAATGCTCTATCAAAGTCATAGTTGTTATTCTTAATTTAAATTTAGATTTATAAGTTTTTTTATTTTGATAAATGTAACATTGATCACATACGATCAAAAAAAAATAATATAAAGTATTTAAAAATGTAAATTGTGTTTTGTTTTAGAATAATTCATAATTTATAGATTATTTAAATTAAGATTAATCACTATCTAGTTGGAGGGATAAATATGGATAATTTTATGAATATAGGAATGGATGCCTTTAACGATGCCATTGCTAACGGTATGGATCCTGGTGAAGCTGCTCAAGCAGCTGGTGATGCTGCAGCTGGAGCAGCTGCCGATGCAGGATTTCCGCCAGGAATTATTGATACAGCAATGAATTCAGGTATGGAATCGTTTCAAGCAAATATGGATGCAGGAATGCCTCCAGGTGAATGTATGGAAGGTGCAATGAATGCTGGCATGAATGCTGGTTCGGAAGCTTTTGGTGATGAAATGCCAGATTTTAATACAATTGGGATGGATGCTTTTAATGAAGCAATTGCAAATGGAGCATCTCCTCAAGAAGCAGGTGAAGCTGCAGGTAATGCTATAGAAACAGCAGCTACAGATTTTGGCATGCCCCCAGAAATGCTTGAAGCTGGTATGAATGCAGCCCAAGAAAGTTTTAATGATGCCCTAGCAAACGGTGCAACACCTGAAGAAGCATTTGGATCAGCTATGGAAGCGGGAGGAGATGCTGCAGATGGTGTTATGCAAGAAGCTGGTTTTGATATGGGTAATCCAGACACAATGGCAGGAGATGCAGCAACTATGGGTGAACCAGGTCCAGCCCCAATAGATGGAGAGCCAGGACCAATGGGAGAACCAGGACCAGGGCCGATGGCAGGAGAGCCAGGGCCGATGGGAGAACCAGGACCAGGACCAATGGGAGAACCAGGACCAGGGCCGATGGGAGAGCCAGGACCAGGCGGTTGGGGTGGAGACACTGGTGCTGGACCAGCAGGGGAGGGCATGCCTCCTTTAGGGGACTTGCCTCCTATGGGTGATCCTAATGCTCCACCTCCTGGAGGTCCGATGGGTGAACCTGGTGGACCAGGACCTATGGATGGTGGGCCTGCTCCAATGGATGGAGGTCCAGATCTCGGGGCTATAAATCAAGCAATGGATATGGAAACCACTAACCCAACGTCTGCTCCAGACACTGGACCAGGGCCAATGGATGAACCTGCTCCTGATATGCCACCTCCAGAAGATGATGGTGGTGAAGTTATATAGTTTAAATTTAGATTGACATATTAACCCCTCATTAATAAAAATAATAAGGGGTTTTTATGCTTTCAGGTGCTTTGGGATTTCAAATATTAGCTAGAAGATTAGGGGTTGAACTTGGAAAACCTCAATTTGCCCATATTGAAGGTATAGACGACACTGAAATAAATCCAAATCAAATTAAACTATTAGCAAAAAAACATGAGATTGTTTGTAAAGCAATTAAAACAAACCTTTCTGGCTTAGAAAAAGCATGTAAAATACAACCGGTATTATGTAGGCTCAAAACTGGAAGATATATTATTTTAGTTAAAGTTGACCAAAATGATAATAATTCTCAAGTTACTATTTTAGATCCTAGCGATACTCAGCCAAGACCTAAAACTATTGAAGCTCAAGATTTTTTAAAATCTTGGGGAAATCAAAGTTTAATTTTTCAAAAATCAAAGAAATTAGCTCGTCAAAATCATGAAATTAGTCTAGGCGCAGTTCTTGATGATTTGTTTGAGAAAAAAATAGTTATAATCCAACTCTTTATAATTATTACTTTTTTAAATATTTTTGCTCTATCGCCAATAATATTTTTAATCATTGTTTTAGACAAAGTAGTGAATTTTGAAGCTTATTCTACTTTATATGTAGTTGCTTCTGGCGTTATATTAGCTCATATCTTTAATCTACTTTTATCAAGATTGAAAACTAATATAATGAGCCTTTCTGCATCAAAAATTGAAGCTAAATATGGTGTAAGTATTTTTGGAGAAGTTATTAGTCTTCCCTTATCTGTTCTGCAAAGTCAAACAAATCAAGTAAGAAAACTCACACAGACGTTGTCACAGATCCGAACAACGATCATACAAAAATTATTAGGTTCAATTACTGACTTCGTATCTGTTTTATTTTTTGTACCCATTTTATTTTTTTATAGTCCTCTATTAGGAGCAATTGTTCTAGGTTTTTGTTCAATAAGTTCAATATATAGTTTTATTCATTCAAGAAGACATAAATTATTAGTAAATCAAACTTTTCAAGCAGATCAAAGAAGGCAAGAATTACTAGCCACCACCGTTGATGGTTTTGAAGATATTAAAAGATTAGGTTTAGAGGAAGAAATTTTTAATCAATGGAAAAACTTTGAAGGAGAATATATCAAATCAAATGAGAAAAGTTCATCTAGTAGTTCATCTGTTAATGAAGTTGGTACACTTTTAAATAACCTTTTGACCGTAATTGTATTATTTGTTGGAGTGCATATGGTTTTCTCCGGTGACTTATCCGCTGGAGTTCTCATTGGTGTAAATATGCTTATTGGAAAAATTTACCGACCTACATTAAATCTTGTTGATTTACCATCAGATTTAAAAAAGTTTTCTGAATTGTTAGGTAACTTAAAAAAATCTGCAGGATTATCTTCTGAAGATAGAGGGTCAGGACAATATCATCCAATACAGGGAGGTATTACGTTTCAGAATGTTACCTTTTCATTTAAAGGTAACGTAAATGTAATTGATAATGTTTCTATCAACATTGCTCCTGGTGAGATAATAGGGATTTGTGGACCTAGTGGTTCTGGTAAAACGATTTTAGGAGAATTAGTTCAAGGGTTGTTTAACCCAAATGAAGGTAAAGTTTTTATTGATGGAAATGATATAAGAACATTCAATATTCAACACCTTAGATCACAAATATCGATTGTTGGAGGTAATCAATATTTCTTTCCAGGCAGTATAAGAGAAAATATGCAGAGGATATTTCCTAATGCAAATAATGACAGGATTTTGTGGGCAACAAAATTATCCAAAGTAAATGAAGATATTGAAAAGCTTGAAAAAGGTTACGAAACACCATTAGGAGATTCTATTGCAGATATTTCGCCAGCAATGAAACAAAAACTGGCAATTGCAAGAGCAATTATTAGGAATCCAAAAATTTTAGTGTTAGATGATATTTTTGCAAATCTAGACACACCGAATGAATTACAAATAATGTCAGGTATTCCTGATTTAGCTAGAGGTAGGACACTTATAATTATTTCACAGCAATTATGGTACCTTAGGCATTGTAGGAAAATAATGTTTATGAACCAAGGTAAGGTTGAACAATTTGGTGATACACAAACAGTAATTTCTGAGAAGGGGCCAATTCAAAATTTTTTAAATCAACAACTTAACATTGTTAGTCCAAAACTTGAAGGACAACAAAAACTAATATTTGATCAGTAGAAAATGACAAAAAATTCAAATAATAAAACTTTTTTACCTGGTGACTTTATTTTTAGAGAAGGTGAATTTGGTAAGGTTGCATATGTAATAGAAGAAGGAGACATTGAACTAGTAAAATTTACTGGAGATGAATATATCACACTTGCTGAAATCACAAAGGGTGCTTTGTTTGGCGAAATGGCCATTATCGACGGTAGTCCTAGGAGTGGGTCAGCAAGAGCAAAAACTACTTGCATATTAAGAGAAGTTACAGAAGAACAACTAAAACAATATTTATCTGCTTCGCCACAAACTTCATTAGACATGATGAGAAGGCTTGCAGGATATGCCAGGTCTGCAAATGAAAAATTAAATAGGGATGCATTCGAAAGTAGTAAAAAATCTGAAGAAGATAAAAATGTTAACTCCATAGAAATTAAAAATGTTCAAAACGATGGTTTAAAAAAAGAAAAAATTGATAATTTTACCAATAAAACCCTTAGAGAATTTAACGACGATATAGACCAATTTAGTGAAATTAATCCAAATAAACCTCTATTTATTTCTGGTTTTGTAATAATATTGATTGTAACAGCATTCATTATTTGGGCATCTGTAACTAGTATCGATATAACTGTAGCGACAAGAGGTCAGGTTTCTACTGAGATACCCAATGTAAATGTTCAATCTAATTATGATTCAGTTATAAAAAAAATATTAGTTAAGGAAGGAGACAGAGTTGAAACTGGACAAATACTTGCTAAATTTGATGAAACTTTGTTAGCTTCTGATATTCGTGATACTAAAATTAAATTAAATTCTAACAATGATAATTTAATAAGAACTCAAGCTGAGTTAGCATATTTGGACGATAAAAAGTTAACATTACCTAGTGATAAGATACAATTAGCTATTTTTAAAGGTTTTACGTTAGAAATAGATACTCAAAAAAATGCCAATAAAACAAAATTGAAACAATTAAATGTAGATTTAAAAATTATTAAAAATGAAATTAATTTCAATAAACTTGAATTTGATAGACAAATCGAATTGAACAGGAAAAAAGTAGGTTTAAAAAAAGATTTAGAAGAAGCTAGATTTAAATTTAAAAAATCATTGCTAAGCGAAACCAAATTACAATCACAGATTAAAGATGCAGTTGACAGTCATCAAGCTTATATCAATCAAATGAATAAAACAAAAAATGAAGAATTAAAATCTCTAATTGATAATGATATTGCTATGCGTGAAAAGTTGATAAAGCTTAAAAGAAATCAAAAGGACGTAGAGTTATTATCACCAATATCTGGTACAATTTTAAAATTAGAAGATAATTTTGAAGGTTCAGTTATTGAACCTGGTGACAGTTTGTTAACAATTGTACCTGAAAATGTTGATATCCACGTTTTAATTGATATTGATCCAAAAAATATAACTAATGTTTTTGAAGGGGCTAAGGTAAAGATTTTATTAGATGCAATGCCATCTCAAAAGCATGGGGAATTAGTTGGTAAACTAATAAGTATTTCAAAAGATACTAGAGATGAAGATATTTTGGGTGAGAAAAGTAGCATGTATAGGGGAAAAGTTAAAATTGTAGAAAACAATCTTAGAAACACTCCCAAGGATTTTGCTTTGTTACCTGGAATGAATGTCTCTGGAAATGTTATTTCAGGTACCAGGCCTCTTATCACTTATTTAATTTATCCTGTAATTAAAACGATTAATACAGCAATGAGAGAACCTTAATCTAGTCTATTTTTAAAGTGTGAGGTAAATATTTAGTCACCTTTAAGTTATTTTTATTAAAATTAATAATATGATGTCACAAAAATCTATTGCTACAATTTATATGATAATTTCAGGTTTTAGTTTTGTGATTATGCATAGTGCTGCAAAATATTTGTCAGAGCAAATCCATATTTTTGAAATTACATTTCTTAGATGCGCCCTTGTTATTGTTGTATTAACCCCAATAATATTTAAGGAAGGAAAGTTTATATTTATAACTAAACAACCAAAATTTCAAATTTATAGAATTATAACAAATTCAATTGCCATGTTATGTTTTTTTTATGGATTAACTCTAACCACATTATCACAAGTAACTGCTCTTAATTTAACAGTTCCTATTTTTACGACACTCTTAGCATTCTTGTTTTTAAAAGAAAAATTAAGAAAACATAGACTTTTTGCACTATTTGTTGGTTTTTTGGGAACAATTATAGTTTTAAGACCTGATATCTCTATTAATATTGGAGGAATTTTAATACTTATTTCGGCATTGATTTGGTCAGTTTCATTAATTTTTATTAAAAGGTTAACTGAAACAGACTCTTCAGTTACAATATCTCTCTATGCAGGTGTTGGGATGATACCTGCTACATTTGTAGCTGCATATCCATATTTAATAATGCCAAATCTATATCAATTTTCGATAATTTTTTTTATCGCAGTGACTGGGACGATTGCTCAAACACTTTTAAATAGTGCATTTAAAAGAGGAGAGCTAGCATTTTTACTACCCTTAGATTATTTAAAATTAATATGGTCTGTTTTAATCGGATATACTATTTTTGTAGAAAGCACACATTATACTCTATGGATTGGTGGCTTTTTAATTGTTGGAGCCTCTTCTTATATAGCATGGAAAGAGAGAGATTAAAAATTTTATAATTTAACTAACTGTTTACCTAAATTTAAACCATTTAAAATATTAACTAGTGAAGCAGGAGCACTTTCTAATGCTATTTTCGATTTACCCATTATTGGTCTTAATATTCTTCTAGAAACTATAGCCATAACATCCTTCTTTAAGTTTAAATAAGAATAAATACTTGATTAGTTGTCCGTAAAGTCCTTGTTATTTAATAAGTTTAATTGATTAATATTTAATCATAAATTGATAAAGTTTAATTGAGTTTTAAAAACTTTAAAAACATATTAATAATTTACAATTATTATTGTTAATTAAATTCACATTTAAATAATAATAGGAGGTACATTTGTTAAAAAATTTAGTTTTAATAATAATTTCATTTTTGTTTTCAATTACAAGTTATGCAGAAACTAAAATACCATTTACATTAGATTGGAAATTTGAAGGTCCATCGGCGCCATTTTTCAATTCAATTGATAAAGGTTATTTTAAGGATGCAGGCTTAGCAGTTGAGATTTCACCTGGCAAAGGTTCTTTAGCTGCAATTCCAAAGGTTGCAACTGGTGCCTTTCCATTTGGTTTTGCAGACATTAACTCATTAATAAAATTTTTAGACCAAAATCCTGGAGCACCAGTAATCGCTGTTATGATGGTTTATGACAAACCTCCATTTGCTGTAATAGGAAGAAAATCACAAGGAATTAACGGTCCTTCTGATTTAATTGGATCAGTTTTAGGTGCGCCTCCACCAGATGGAGCTTGGGCTCAATTTCCCTCCTTTGCAAAAGCTAATGGTTTAGACGTTAGCAAAATTAAAGTTGAACCAGTTGGATTTCCTACACGCGAACCTATGTTGGCTGAAGGTAAGGTTGACTCTGTAACTGGATACTCTTTTTCTTCTTACCTTAACCTAGTTCGTTTAGGTGTTCCTGAAAATGATATAACAACTATTTTAATGGCTGATCATGGGCTTAAGCTATACGGTAATGCAATTATAGTTAATACTGATTTTGCTTCTGCAAATGCTGATATTGTTAAATCTTTTCTTGGTGCAGTAGGAAAAGGTTGGAAAGATGCTGTTTCAAATCCTAGCTCTGCTATTGACGCCCTAGCTAAAAGAAATCCAGCTGCTGACAAAAAGTTAGAAGAAAGAAGGTTTAATTTAGCTCTGTCAGGTAACGTTATGACAGATTATGTCCTTAAGAATGGAATGGGTAATATTGATAAAGTCCGCTTTGAAGCTGCTATTACGCAATTAAGTGAGACTTATAAATACAAAACTAAACCTAATCCAAAGTTATATTTTACAGACGCTTATTTACCAAAAGGTGGGTTTAAGTTGAAGTAATTTAAAAACAAATATAAAATAGGGTGGATTTTTCCATCCTATTTCAAGGTATATTTATGTCATTAAATAAAAAAAAAGACGCCATAATAATTGAAGATGTAACACATACCTACAAAACTGAAACTGGTTTATTGCCAGTTATAAAAAACTTAACAATGAGCATACCAGAAAATGGTTTCACAGCTGTTGTTGGACCCTCTGGATGTGGAAAATCTACCCTAACTAAATTAATTTCAGGTCTTTTACAGCCAGATGAAGGTGAAATATTTCTTAGTGGTGAAAAAATTGTTGCACCAAGACCAACTGTTGGAATGGCTTTTCAAAACCCTGTCTTGTTAGAGTGGAGAAGTATTTTAAAAAATGTTATGTTACCCCTAGAAATTGTTCCAAATAAATTAAGTTTAGAAGATAAAAAGCAAAGAGCAAAACAACTTTTGTCTTTAGTAGGGTTAGAGGGATTTGAAGAAAAAAGACCCTCTGAACTATCTGGGGGAATGCGACAAAGGGCATCATTATGCAGAGCGTTAGTACACAAACCAGAAGTCTTAATTTTAGATGAACCATTTGGAGCATTGGATGCGTTTACCCGAGAAGACTTGTGGCAAGTGATGCATAAATTAAGACAAGAAGAACCTTTTACCGGAATTCTTATTACGCACGATCTAAGAGAGTCTATTTTTTTAGCTGATGAAGTCGTAGTGTTATCTGGTAGGCCAGCGACTAATCAATATTCATTAAAGATACCAAAATTAAAAAATCCTAAGCTTGATAGTCTGTTTTCTACTAATTCAATAGATATGTTAAAAAGTCTAAGAAAACAAATTGAAATTGCTCAAGTTCAACAGGGTACAAATTAATGAGACAAATTTTAATACCCTTGTATGCAATTATCATTTTTCTCTTATTTTGGGAGTTTATTGTTTGGTTTAATGGTTGGCCAAATTATAAAATGGCTTCACCCTCTGACCTATGGCCAGCATTTTGGAAATTTAAAAAACTTTTTTTTCAATACGGGTGGGACACTCTCTGGAGGACAGTTGCAGGTCTTTTTCTAGCGGTAATTTTGGGTGTCTTTCTTGGAATGATTATGGGTCTTTCAAAGATTTTACGCGAAGCTCTATATCCTCTTTTGGTGGGCTTTAATGCCATACCTAAGGCTACAGTTGTACCCATTATTGCTTTAATGTTTGTTGGTCAACACGACTTAAATACTATTCTTATTGCCTTTATGATTTCTTTTTTCCCAATTGCTGTATCAATTTCAATTGGTTTATCAACGCTAGAACCTGAATATAGAGATATTTTAAGATCTTTAGGTGCTTCTAAATCAATAATATTTTGGAAAATTGCTTTACCTAAAACTTTACCAGAGTTTTTTGGTGCCTTAAAAGTTGCCGTTACGTTAGCTTTTATTGGCACAAACTTAATGGAGATAGTTTCTCCACATGGTCGGGGACTGGGAGCACTTTTCGATAGTGGAAAAACAAATGCTGATTATCCTCTTATGTTTGCTGTCTTAATTGGGTTGGCTATTTTAGGTATATCTTTATATTATGTTGTTGTTGTTTTAGAGAAAATTTTC
Source organism: uncultured SAR116 cluster alpha proteobacterium (assembly GCA_902517815.1). Lineage (GTDB taxonomy): Bacteria > Pseudomonadota > Alphaproteobacteria > Puniceispirillales > Marisalimonadaceae > Marisalimonas. The sequence continues at coordinate 1,849 of CABYED010000029.1, read as the reverse complement.
GCAGGATGGGCAGAACGTTCTTCCGATTAGAAACTTAACACTATTCATAAAATGATAATTAATTTAAATTTAAAAAATGCTTATAAAAAAAGAATTTTTAATTAAAAATATTAGAGGAGATTTCGGTAAAGGCATAATAATAGCTACAGCAAGTATATTGTATGCAATCTTCAGATTATTTAATATATTAGATAATCCTATGCTTTTTCTTGATATTTTTATGATTGGAATTTTTATTTACTCAATTTATCTTATCTCATTTAAATATGTAAAATAGTAATTTTGAGTTACTTGTTTCTACTCACTCCCGATCCAAATATATCCGTCTTTATCCATTATTGGTAGTAAATCCAAAGGAATTTCTTTTATGGCTTTTGTCAGTTCTACGGCTTCTTCAGGTGCCCAGTCTGGACTAGTTGTTACCCATTTTTTTACTGCGCCAGTTCTTAAACAAAATTTACTGTCATGAAATGGACACAAGAACTCGTTTTCTGTTGTAATCTGACCCATTTCAAGCGGTAAGTTCATGTGTGGGCATAGATTAGAAAAAGCTGAGAGGTTATTATTATTTCTAACGATTAATATTTCTTCGTCATCATGATTAATTTTCTTTTTATCTCCGTTATCTAAATCTTTAGATAACATGATTTTGTTCCAAAACATTCCGGACTCAAAAATTTTATCATCTTTAGATTCTAATGATTTTCCTTTCAATTTTGAAATTTCGTATAATGTTGACCTTTGAGATGACCCTTTTAATTTTACTCTAACAAAATCTTCAACTTCAGCTCTGTCCTCGATTTCTTTAAATGCTTCTTCTGAAATTAATAGTCTTGTTTCAGCTTCTTTGTTAGCTGTTTCCACTCTACTGGCAATGTTAACAGATTGACCAATTATACTAAGACGTTGATTTCCAGCATTCCCAAGCATGCCAACAATTGCTTCTCCATAATGGATACCTACCCTTACATCAAAATTTATGTTATAATTATCCAAAAAAACTTTTTTCTTTTTATCCACTTCTTCTAACATTTCTAATGCAGCTTGAGTACATCGATAGACAGAGTCTATTTTGTCATCTATACCGAAAGCAGCAAGAAATGCATCACCAATGAAGTTATTGATGTCACCCCCATTTTTTTTAACTATCGTTCCCATATCGTCAAAATATCTATTTAGAATATACATAACATCATAAGAAGGTAATTGTTCACTTAAGGGCGTGAAGGACACTATATCTACAAACATGAGAGCAAGATTTTTTGTGCTCCCAATTGAACCTACTGAATTTTTAGTCATTTGATTGGCTAAAATCAAATCTTTTTGATCAAGCAATAATCTTTTAATCTTTACATTACCATTAATTTTAGTTTGGCAAGCTAATCTTATATTAGATGGTAATTCTAGCTTTTCAGACAATTTTTGTTCAGATTTACTTTTTTGAAACAGATTGTCTTCACCTTCAAGAATTTCAACTCTGCACGTAGAACACATTCCTAGGCCACCACACGCATGCAGATGTTGTATGTCATTTCTTAATGATGCAGTTAATATAGTTTCATCTTCTGAAATTGATATCTCTGCATCATCTGGTATCAAATCAATTTTAAATGATTTATTGCTCATATATAAAATCATAATGATAATGAAAAATGAATCAACTAATGAAAAAAAACTTTAAAATTTTACACTTTTTTGATTAACTATGTACCAATTAAATTAAATTTTTTTGGAATTTTATTTTGAAATATAAAAGTCTTCAAGAAATACAGCAAAATCCTATATGGATAAAATTACAGTCTAAAGGTACTGATAAGAAACAACTTAATGAACAGTTTTTGTCTCTTAC
>CABYED010000028.1 GCA_902517815.1 uncultured SAR116 cluster alpha proteobacterium | reverse complement strand
AACTCAAAACTTTATTATGGAGTCTTTAAATTTAAAAACTTTTTTAAATAAAAAAATCAAGAAATTCATTTCAAGAAAAATTAATGATGGCAACATAAAAGTTGAAATAGAAAGAATAAATTTTTTGAAACCAGACTGGCCAAATATTGCAAGATTTGAATTAAATGATGTCAACTTTTATTCTTTGAAACAAAAAAGGAACTCAAAAATTAAGTTAATAGAATTAGGGTTTTCTTACGATAAAATCTTAACAAATTTTTTTCTAAATGAAAATGATATTCAGTTTAGTTATATAAAATTTCAAGATTTGACGTTAAATGTAAAAATTGAAAAAGATAAATTTTTACCTGGTCCTTTAGTTAAAATTCTTTCATTGATTAACAAAAATAATTTTCAAGCCCAACCTTCTTTAAAAAAGATTTTAGAGAGCAAAATTGTATTTGGAAAAATAAATCTTCTATTAATAAATAGTTTAGATACTCAGAAAGAAGAAATTTTAGAAATAAAGTGTGAAAACGTTATAATGTCTAGAAGCATCAAGAAATCTAGATACTTAGATATGGATTGTAACAAAGGGGAAGATAATCAATTTTCACTAAGGGCTAATTTAAATAAAGATTTTAATAATTTTAGTGGTAAAATGAAAAAAATAAATCCAAATTTATTACCAAGTCGTTTGTTTAATAAAAATTTTAATTTCTTAAAAGCAGGTTTGGACAGTCAATTAAACGGAAGTTATAATATTAAAACCAAAAAAGACTTTAGCATACAAAGTGTTAGTCTTGTATCAGATGGGTCTATTTTAAAGTTTAAAAACATTGAAGGTAGAAAAAGTTTAAAAACAAGTCTTAGCGGTTTAATATCTTGGGAAAAGAAAAAAAATCTTTTAAAATTTTATGACATAATTTTAGGTAAACAATTAACTATCTCCGGTGAAATTGACTTAAAATCCCAAAAGGGTTTTTCAGATTTATTAATACAAAAAATCTCAATCAAAGACACTAAAAATTATTTAAATGAAATTTTTAATTATTATCGTTTACCTTTGGAATTAAATTTCGATAAAATTTCAAACCAATTTAGAGGAGGTAACTTAAAAAATTTGAGCATAAATTTCAAATTTTCTGTATTTGAAGAATTTGTTATAGAAGAAATAAATGGATCGTCAAATTTTAGTAATATTAGATTTAACTATAATGATAAAACTTTTAAGAAATTACTCAGCACTCTTTCAGGTGATTTAGATTTTATAATAAAACCTCAAAAATTTAAAGATAGTCTGATTAATGTAAATTTGAGTGCAACTGATGGAATGTTTTTAGTTAGTAATGATATTAACTATAAATTTGATAAAGCAACAGTAAGTGGTCAATTTAATAATGATCATTTTTTTATTTCCAAGGCAGAATTCTTTAATAATTTTGAATTAGAGTATATTTTTCATAATGTTAGTATTAGTAATGAAACACTTAACATAGAGAAAGCAGAGTTCATAAAAGAAAAAAAAGTACAATATACTCTTAGTAAAACAACCATAAGTAATATGGATATTACCAAAAGTAATTTAAAAATAAAAATCAACAAAGATTTTTCAAGTTACATTAAAAGTAAATTTGATATTGAATTGACTGGCAATGCAGATCTAAATGTTTTTCTATCAGGTGATCTTAAAAACTTAAACTTTAATTTAAAGTTAAATTCTAATTTAAAAAACTCATATCTAGAAATATATTATCTAGATTTAATTAAGAAAAAAAATATCACATCTTCATTTAAATCTGAAATATCAATGATTGAAGGTAAAATTGTTTCTTTGAAAAATACACATTTAAGTATTGACGATAAAACTTATAAAATAGATCTTATTGAATTAAAAAAGAAAAATTCGAATAAATTTTTAATTAAAAATTTAGTAACTCCCGATATAAATATCGATAAAATAATTATTTCGAATGATAATGATAATTTAAATATACAAGCATCTGGCAAAAAAGTTGATTTATCTAGTCTTAATAAAAATTTAAGAAATAAAATGATTTTAAATAAGAATGTTATTCTTGATTTAACTGCAGATTTAATAAAATTAAATTCTAAAATATTTTTAATAGGAAATTTAAAAGGGGAAATAAAAGGTTCTTCATTTAAGTCAACAGCATATGGTAAAATGTTATTAGGAGGGACGTCTTTACTTGACAATGGTAAATATGAAATTCATACAAACAGTCAAATTTCTAAATTAGAAGGTTTAGGTTTAGTTGGAGGAGCAGAAACAAAAATAAATTTGCAAAGAAAAATTAATAACTTTCCGAGCTTAACTTTTGATACTTCTAATGGGGGGAAGCTTCTAAGTGCTCTTGGTATTGCTCAAAATATAAAAAGTGGTGAAATGAAAATTAATATAAATTTTTTAAATGATAAATATGATAGCTACGAAGGGCGAATAAAATCAAAAAATTTTAGTATAGTAAATGCACCTGGAATAATTAATTCCCTCTCAATTTTAAGCTTTTCAGGAATTGGATCTATTATAACTGGTGAAGGAGTTTTTTTCGATAAAGGGGAGGTGAATATTAAGGTTCATAATAAAAATTTTAACTTTGATAAACTTTATCTAACCAGTGAATCACTAGGAATAGCTGCAAGAGGAAACTTAAACTTAGAGAAAAATTCAATTCAAATGAGAGGTTCAGTTGCTCCAATTCAATTAATATCAAAAATATTAAGTGTTGTGCCTGCTATTGGTGAACTATTAACAGGGATAAAAAAAGAAGGGTTGTTTGCAGGGCAATTTGAAATGCAAGGACATATTGAAAATCCAAAAATCAAATTGAATACGATGTCGTTTGCTCCAGGAATTTTAAGAGAATTATTTTCTGATGATTGGCTTGATAATGACAATTTTTTTATGAACAGGGGTGCGGACTAATTAACTCAAAATAAGTAGACCATGCTTTTTTTTGCCGTATGAAATTTTAACTTTCCCATTTTTAAAATCTTTATTAGACAAAGTATAATTTTCATCATTTATAACAACGTCATTGATTTTGGCTCCATTGCCTCTAATTAATCTTCTTGCTTCTCCGTTGGAGCTTAAGAATTTAAGAATTTTTAAGGCTTCAATGAAAGTTATTTTATTATTAATAACTTCGACACTTGGCAAAGCATCATCTGTTTCAGATTTATTAAACAATTTTGCGGAAGAGGAAGAAATTTTATCTGCTGCTTCTGAACTTCTACATAACTTTGTAACCTGATTTGCTAAAATTATTTTAGCTTCATTAATTTCAGCGCCTTTTAATTTCCCCAATTTTTCTATTTCTGAAATGGGAAGTTCAGTAAATAATTTTAAAAATTTAATTACGTCCAAATCTTCGGTATTTCTCCAATATTGCCAAAAATCCCAATCAGATAATTGATCAATATTTAACCAAATAGCACCATTAGCTGTTTTGCCCATTTTTGATCCACTACTAGTTGTCAGAAGTGGAGAAGTTAGTCCAAACGCTTGTTTTGAAGAGGCTTTTCTTACCAAATCTATACCTGTAACAATATTACCCCATTGATCAGATCCACCCATTTGTACTTTACAATTATAATTTTTAGAAAGTTGTAAAAAATCAAAAGCTTGGAGAAGTGAATAATTAAATTCTAAAAAAGATAAATTTTGTTCTCTTTCTAGTCTAAGTTTAACGCTTTCTAGGTTGACAAGTTTGTTAACTGAAAAATATGAACCATAATCTCTTAAAAATGATATATAATTCAAATTTTCTAGCCAATCTGCATTATCTAACATGATAGCATCATTATCATATTCTCCAAATTTTAAGAATTTTTCAAAAACAGTTTTAATATTCTCTTTATTGGATTGTATTTTTTCTGAGGAAAGTAGTGGTCGTGCACCATCTTTGCCTGAAGGATCTCCAACTTTTGTAGTGCCTCCTCCCATAAGCACTATTGGTTTATTTCCAGTTTTTTGAAACCAACGCAACATCATTATTTGAATTAGAGATCCAACATGCAAGGATGGTGCAGTACAATCAAATCCAATATATCCTACCATAGATGTGGTAATCATTTCTTTTTGAAGATTAGCTTTGTCAGTAATTTGATGAATGAAACCTCGTTCATTCATAATATTAATAAAATCTGAACTATTAATCTTACTCATTTTGTAAACTCGTAATTATCTATATTAAAGTTCAATGTATTCAGATGGATCCAAAGCATTGTTAAGGTATTTTTTAATTGAAGTTAATAATTCTTGATCATGATTTGAAAACATATGATTTGCTTCTTTTATAAACTCCACTTCTATTTTTATACCTTTTTGGATAGATATTTTATCTATAAGTCTTTGTATAACTTCACTTGGTACTCTTTTATTATTTTCTCCATGAATTATGAGGCCTGATGCTGGGCATGGTGCAAGAAAAGAAAAATCAAATTTGTCAGCAGGAGGTGATACTGCAATAAAACCTACAATTTCTGGTCTTCTCATCATTAATTGCATTCCTACCCAAGAACCAAAAGAAAATCCAGCAATAAATGTGTATCTAGAATGAATATTTTGTGATTGCATCCAATCTAAAACTGCAGCAGCATCTGCAAGCTCACCTTCACCACCCTCGTATAGGCCTTCACTTCTTCCCACACCCCTAAAGTTAAAGCGTAAAACTGAAAAACCTCTATTTCTAAACTCGTGATACATGCCATATGAAACTTTATTATTCATACTTCCACCTTGGTTTGGCTCAGGATGTAATATCAGAGCAATTGGGCTGTCAGGTGATTGTCCAGAATGGTATCTACACTCTATTCTTCCGTGTGGACCATTTAGAATTACCTCAGGCATTTGTTTTCTCCAGAAAATGAATTAGTGACTTTATAACATAAAATAAAGTTTGTATAAAACCCATAAGAGATTTAGATAAAAATTATTAATCCACCCATTAATTATTAAATTTAATTCTGTCAATATTAATTGGGTTTAAAAATTTTATTTGGAATTAAAATTAAAATTACTTTTGTTAAGAATATAGTGTAAAAATACTTTAGTTAGCGGAATTATAAAATGATTTTTAAAAATTTGATAAATGAAATTGATTCTATTATAGAAAGAGACCCAGCTGCTGGAAGTAGATTAGGAGTGGTTTTTTTGTATCCTACATTTCATGTAATGTTTTTTTATAAGATTGGCAATATATTTTGGAGATATAATTTAAAATTTCTAGGTAGGATGATTATGTATTTTGCTAGGATTTTCACAGGTATAGAAATACATCCAGCAGCTAAAATAGGAAGCAATTTTTTTATGGATCATGGGTTAGGTATTGTAATAGGTGAAACAACAGAAATAGGAGAAAATGTAACTATTTATCAAGGTGTTACTTTAGGTGGTATTATGCCGTCAATAAAAAGTGATTCACAAAGAAATCAAAAAAGACATCCCACAATAGGAAATAACGTAATTATTGGCTCTGGTGCTCAAATTTTAGGAGCAATAAAAGTCGGAGACAATGCAAGAATTGGAGCTAATTCTGTTGTTTCAAGAGATGTACCGCCTGATGTAACGGTAGCAGGAGTACCCGCAAGAGAATTTGCGAGATCAAATAAAAAGGAATCTTTTAAAGCCTATGGGATATCAGCAAATGATATTGATCCAAGAGAAAAAATATTAGTCAATTTACTCCAAAAGGTAGAGAATCTAGAAAAAAAAATAAAAACTTTAGACAGCAAAAAAATTAAAAAAAATGAAAATCATAAAAAGTTTAATTAAAAATTTTAATGCTTTAGGTATCAAACTTTAGTTGTGAAAAAACAAATTTATTTAGATTATAATGCAACTGTGCCACTATTAAAGGTAGTTAAAAATTCCTTAATAGATATTATGGATATTGGACCATTGAATGCATCATCAATTCATTATTATGGTAGAAAAGGTAAATATATAATTGATATTGCTAGGGAAAATATTAGTGAATTAATTAATACAAAACAAAATAATATAATTTTTACTGGTTCTGCAACAGAAGCAATTAATATGCTATTTAGAAATTTTGACACTATTGTCGTAAGTTCTATTGAACACTTGGCGGTGTTATCTTCATCTAAAAGTGATCACATAATCCCCGTAAATCAAGATGGTGTTGTAGATTTGAATATTCTTGAATTATATCTAAAAACATTAATAAAACGTAATAAAAAAATACTAGTATCCGTAATGTGGGTAAATAATGAGACAGGTGTAATACAACCAATCAAAGATGTTGTAGAAATTGCAAAAAAGTATGGATGTTTAGTTCATTGTGATGCTGCACAAGCTCTTGGTAAAATAAAGATCAATCTTGAGGAAATAGAATTGGACTTTTTAACACTCTCAGGTCACAAAATAGGTGCTCCAACTGGAATTGGAGCTTTGGTTTATAACAATGATGTAAATTTAACACCATTAATTCTAGGTGGTGGGCAAGAACAAGGGATGAGAGCAGGAACAGAAAATATTCTTGGAATAACAGGGTTTGGAGAAGCTGCTAGGTTCGTTAATAATTTAACAGAAAATAATTGCTCAAAAGTTAAATTTTTAAGAGATTACTTTCAAAAGGTAATAAAAAATTTAAGCCCTGAAACAATTATTTTTGGAGAAAAAGCAAATAGAGTTTCAAATACATTATTAATGGCTCATCCTAATATATCTGGAGACTTAGCATTAATGAAATTAGATTTAGAATCTTTTTCAGTAAGTTCTGGTTCAGCTTGTAGTTCTGGTAAAATTGCTAAAAGTCATGTTGTTAGCGCAATGGGATTTGATGAACTTGAGCTAAATTCTGTGAGATTTTCTTTTCCTCCCAATGATGCTATTTTAAATTCAGAAAACTTGATTACTACAAAAGAATTAGATAGGTTGGCACTTTATTGGGCTAATTTGTAATTAAAAATGATAATATGGAGTCTAATGTGACAAAACTTGTATTTGTTAGTTCAGATGGTAATGAAAAATCTGTGGAAGCAGAAAATGGATTATCATTAATGGAAGTAGCTAGAGATAATGATTTAGGAATTGAAGGGACTTGTGGAGGATCAATCTCCTGTTGTACATGTCATGTCATCATAGACAAAGAATGGTTTCCAGTTGTAGGGAGACCTAATCCCGATGAGGAAGATATGCTAGATTTAGCTGATGGATTAAAACCGACTTCTCGATTAGGTTGCCAAATTGAAGTGACTGACAAGCTTGATGGTTTAAGAGTCTCAATTCCTGAAGAGTAAGGTTAATGATCAATATTAACCAAGTTATAAAAGAAATGGATTTAGAGGGTGACCCATCCAATCATCGCGTAGTTGTAGCAATGTCAGGTGGTGTAGATTCTTCTGTGACAGCCGCTTTGCTTGTTGAAGCTGGTTATAACGTAGTTGGTTTAACCATGCAATTATATGATTATGGCAAAGCTATTCAAAAAAAGGGGGCATGCTGTGCAGGTTCAGATATCTATGATGCTAGATTAGTTTGTAGCAAGCTTGGAATTCCTCATTATGTTTTGAACTATGAAAGTATTTTCCAAAATCAAGTTATGAATGACTTTGCAGATTCTTACCTAAGAGGTGAAACTCCAATTCCTTGCGTAAGATGTAATCAGACAGTTAAATTTACAGATATGTTTGATAGAGCAAAAAATCTTGGTGCTAGCGCGATGGCAACGGGACATTATATCAGAAGAAAAACAAAAAAAGGACATCCAAGCCTATATACTGGAGTAGACCTTTCAAAAGATCAATCCTATTTTTTATTTGCTACAACTAAAAAACAACTTGATTTTGTAAGATTTCCTCTCGGTTCGTTAACAAAAAATGAAACTAGATCTGTTGCTAAACGTCATAATCTTATTGTAGCAAACAAACCTGATAGCCAAGATATATGCTTTGTTCCTGAAGGTAAATATGCAGAGGTAGTTAGAAAATTGAGACCAGGAAGTGTTGAGGCAGGTAATATAATTGATGTAAATGGAAATATTTTAGGTAGACATAACGGTATAATTGACTTCACCATTGGTCAAAGAAAAGGGATTGGTATTGGGGGTAGAAAAGGAGTAGATGATAACAAAAGTATTTTATATGTAGTTGGTCTTGACACAAAAAAAAATAATGTGATTGTTGGTCCTAAAGAATTCTTATCGTGTAATAAAATTAAAATAAGTGACTGCAACTGGCTAATTGATTTACAACAAGATTCAGAATTTAGAGTTTTAGTCAAGTTAAGAAATTCATCACAACCAGTAATTGGAACAATTAAAGTTAATTTTGACAATACTCTTGCCTATTTATTATTTGATCAACCTCAATTTGGTGTTTCAACCGGTCAGGCTGCTGTTTTTTACAATATAAATGAAATTTCTCATATATTGGGCGGTGGCTGGATAACAGAAGCTCCTAATAAGTTAGCAGAAACAAATCTTTAAAATGCATAAATTAGATCATATTGTATTTGGGTCTCGCACCTTAGAAGAGGGAACTGTATTTGTTGAAAATATACTTCAAGCCAAGTTAAGTGATATTGGTTATCACAAAGATATGGGAACGCATAATAGAGTGATAAGAATTAGTGAAGAGGTTTACCTAGAAGTAGTTGCAATTGATCCTAAAAGAAAGAATTTAAAAAATAGAAAATGGTTCAACTTAGATAACTCAAATTTACAATCAAAATTAAAAAAATCACCACAAATCATTGGTTATGTTATTGAAAAAAAAAATATTAACTTAACTAAATATTATAATCCTTTTTTTGAAGCATCGCGTGACATTTACAAGTGGAAATTTGCGATGCCAACTTCTAATAATAATATGTTAGATAATGAAATTATAGAAGCAGGAATCATACCTAGTTTGATTTCTTGGAAAAGTGAAAAGCCAATATATCAAATGAAAACAAATCAATTTGAACTAATCAGCTTTGAAATTAAGCTTTCAGAAAAACACCAACATTTTAATACTTTTTTTAAATCTTTTGGGGAAATTGATTTTGTTTCAGTTTCAATGACAACTGAAGAGGATTCGTCAATTTTTGAGTTGAAGCTCAAAGATAATTTAAGGGATCTAGTTATTTTATTATAGGCAATACTTATGAATGTATTACTTGACTATAAAATAAATTATATTTAGTAACAGTTTATTAGTAAGGCGGAGTAGCTCAGTTGGTTAGAGCACCGGAATCATAATCCGGGTGTCGGGGGTTCAAGTCCCTCCTCCGCTACCATGATACCAATACTAAAACCGATTTTATGTTATCTAAAATTTTAGTTTTGTAATTAAAATAAATTAATACCTGATAATTTCATTATAACTGTAATAATATATTAAATCACTACTGAACATATAATTTTTAATATTTTTATACATTAAATCTCCTTGGTATAAAGAAACTTTCAGAAATGTATTGAGACTATTACATAGTACAAATGTTGAATGATACAATTATCATAAATATTCCATATAACACTACATAAAATGTAATCGATGACGTATAATTTTAATATGGTTTATTATAAACTTTGGAGTTAATTATGTCAGTTTATGCAATAAAAGTATGGTTATCTAAAAGTGAAAAAGATTGGTTTCTTTATAAAGACTTAGAAGATCATGTAGTACATACATGGAGTAGAAGGGAAAAAGCAGAAGAAGTCATGAACCTTTTAAATTGTTATAAAGCTGAAATCACAGAAGAGATACCAGCTTCAGCACTAACAAGGTCTACTGAAAAAAAACAAAAATTAAAAGTTGAAAACTAATAATTTTTCTAAAGTGCGTTACACAAATAGAAATGATTGGAATGTAAGATTTGAGGTTACATTTTACGGTAATGATCCAAACAAAGGATTATTTAGAGAAATTAAAGTAGTTAATATAGTTTTAAACTATGAATTCGAAATTGAAAATAAATTACCTTTTAATAACGCTGCAAATGTTGAGATTAACTTTTTGGTATGGGTAGATAAATTACCAATTGAAAACCTAACAAAATTACCCCATGATCATAAAGAGCCAAAAATAAAGTATGATAAAGAATCTATTGAAGTTTTAGAAGTTAGAAAATTATAGTTGAGAAGGTAATAATTTGGGAGGACAATTATAATGAATATAAAAGGAGGGTGCTATTGTAGTGAGATACGATATGAATCCAAGGGAAAAGTTCAAGCCTCTATACAATGTCATTGTAGAGAATGCCAATATATAACCGGTGGCAATCCTAACGTTATTATGATAATGCCACTTGAAGGATTTAAATTTGTTAGTGGAAAACCTAGAGAGTTTAAAAGAAGTGATTTAGAAAACGCTGTTACTAGACTTTTTTGTGATAAATGTGGAACGGCAATTGGCACTCGAAATCCAATGAGACCAGAATCAATTATTTTGAAAGTTGGTACGTTTGATGATCCATCAATTTTTGATCCTAAAATAGCAATTTTTACAATTGACAAACAAAAATTTCATCATATAGACAATAACTTAAAATGTTTTGATAAAAGGCCTTAAAGCAAAAAACCTATTTATGTCAAAAATCCAAAATGTTGCAGACATATCTATTGTAATACCCACATATAACAGATGCGAATTGTTAAAAAGGGCTATAAATTCTGTTTTAAACCAAACTATTAATGTTAGAGAAATTATTATTATTGATAATGGATCAACAGATAATACATATGAAATGATATCCTCATTATTTCCTGAAATAAGATATATTTATGAAAAGAAAAAAGGAGTAAGTATAGCGAGAAACTTAGGAATAAAAAATTGTAACTCAACATGGATTGCCTTTTTAGATTCTGATGATGCTTGGATGCCACAAAAATTAGAAAAACAACTTTTTTTCACAAACAATAACTACAAAAAGTACAGGCTTATTCATACGAACGAGATTTGGTATAAAAATAATAAATTTCTAAATCAACTAAAAAAACATGAAAAATCAGGGGGAGATATTTTTCAAAAGTCTTTGGAATTTTGTTGTGTTTCCCCAAGTAGTGTTTTTATGAAAAAAGAAATTTTTGATGATTATGGTTTTTTTGATGAATGTTTAGAAGTTTGTGAAGATTATGATATGTGGATAAGAATAACAGCAAAAGAAGAGGTTGGTTTTCTAGATAATCCATTAGTTATGAAATATGGAGGACATGATGATCAACTTTCAAAAAAATATTGGGGAATGGATAGATTTAGAATTCAATCTCTAGAAAAAAATTTAAAAAACAACTGGTTTACACTAGAGCAAAAAAAAAGTGTTTTTAATATATTAATTAAAAAATTGTCTATTCTATCAAATGGAGCAAAAAAAAGAGATAATGAAGAAATCTATAGAAAATATAAAGATAAATTGAATCGCTGGTTATTGGAATTAGATAATTTAAACAATGAATAATCTTAAAATAAAAAAAAGTTCTATTAGGTTGGTCATAGCTTTAAAGGAAGAAGCTCAAGTAATTTTAAATTATTTTAGACTAAAACCAGTTAATGAAAAAACTATTTACCCAATTTATAAGAATGAAGAAGAGACACATTGGTTAATTATATCTGGAATTGGTCGAAGTAATGCAGCAGCCTCAACTGCTTATCTTTACTCATATAGTAAAGCATCAATATATACATCATGGATTAATATTGGAATTGCAGGATCTGATAAGGGTAATTATGGAGATTTATATTTAGTAGATAAAATTTCAACTTATCAAAGAAAAACAAGCACATATCCATCAACAATGCCAAAGGCAACTTTGCCGAAAATGCATTTGTTTACGTCTGATATTCCTATATCAGATTATACATCTTATGAATTGATTGACATGGAAGGAAGTGCTTTTTTTGATATTGCAAGCAAGTTAACTTCAAAAGAATTTATTTGTTTAATGAAGGTAATATCTGATGGCCCCAAAAATGATATTAAAGAAATGACTAAGTCAAAAATTAGTAATTTAATAAAAGTAAATCTTTTTAAGATAATTGATGTTGTTTCATATTATGAAAGAATATCTGAGGCAGAGTTTTTAATAATTGATAAGCCTGAATTATTTAATGATATTAAATCAAAATGGCATTTTTCAGCAACACAATCTTTTAAACTCGAGACTTTACTTAGGCGTATTGAAAATTTTTGTAATAAAAAAGATATAGAAAAAATAATTAAAAATTGTGAAACATCTAGTTCTGTTATTAATGTTTTAAATTTGAAGATTAAAAATAATTTAGTAAATTGGAGTAAATTTTGATTGAAACAATATATGTTGAAGAGGTAATTAAAAATCATCCACGAACAAAATTTATTTTAAAGAAATTTAAAAAATCTCGAATTATATTAATAGATAAGTATGGAGAAATATTTAATAAAAGAAATCAAAATTTTAGAATTCAAAAAAGTAATCCTTGTTTAATCCTTGCTCATAAAAAAGATGGTTTTGTATTGCCAGCACCTGAAGGATTTGGGATAGGCTCATCAAAAAATTTTTACTTTTCGCATATGTACAATTGTATTTATGATTGCAGATATTGTTTTCTGCAAGGAATGTATTCGTCAGCTAATTATGTGATTTTTGTTAACTTCGAAGATTTTGATATTGCAATTAAAAAGATTATAGAAAAAAATGTAAACACAAAATTAACTTTTTTTTCTGGCTATGATTGTGACTCGCTTGCATTTGAGAATGTTACAGGATTTGCAAAACACATTTTATCAATTTTTAAAACATACACTCAAATTGAAATCGAATTTAGGACTAAAAGTATTCAAAAACAACCATTTTTCTCATTGAAACCTATGAAAAATGTTATTTTAGCTTATAGTCTTATGCCAGAGCTGATGTCAAATTCTTTGGATAACAAAGCTCCATCAATATCAAGACGTATTAGTGTCATTTCTGAATTAGCTTCAAAAGGTTGGAAGATAGGTTTAAGATTTGATCCATTGATACATGGTGAAAACTGGAAAGAATTGTATAAAGAACTCTTAGAAAATATATATAATAATATTTCTACTGATTGTTTACATTCTGTTAGTTTTGGAACATTAAGATTTCCTAAGAGAATGTTCAAAGATATTTTTAAACTTTATCCAAACGAACCATTATTTACTAGTCCATTATCTCTCAATAATAAAATGATTTCATATAACATTGAGATAGAGGAAGAGATGACTTCATATTGTAAAAACTTATCATTAAGGTATATAAATGAAGATCAAATATTTAAATGTTCTATATAAATTGATTGGTAATTTTTTATGAAAGACAAATGTGTCCTGATTACTGGCAGTTCAAGTGGAATAGGTTATGAAATAACCTCAAAACTTCTTGCTTTAGGAGCAAAGGTAATTGGGATAGCTAGAAACCATGATAAATCTAATTTAGAAAACAAGAATTATACAACATATAATTGTGATGTAAGTGTTCATGAAAAATTAGAAATACTTATTAAACAAATTTTAAAAAACCATCCTCAAATTAATTGTCTTATAAGTAATGCAGGGTATGGTAATTTTGGTCCTCTTGAAAATTTTTCTGTATTACAAATCAATAATTTCTTAGCAACAAATTTAACTTCACATTTCATCATAACAAAACTTTTATTACCACATTTTAAAAGAAATAAAATGGGAGATATTATTTTTATCGGGTCTGAAGCAGGATTATCAGGCGCTAAAAACGGAAGTCTCTATTGTGCAGCAAAATTTGGTTTAAAAGGTTTTTCTGAGGCTTTAAGTAAGGATGTTTCTAATAATAACATAAGAGTAACTATAATAAATCCAGGTATGGTAAGAACCGATTTTTTTAAAAATTTAAATTTTGAGCCAGGAGATAGTGAGGAAAATGTTATAAACTTGAGAGATATTTCATCTACAGTGGCTTATATTTTAGGATTAAGTAGAAATACCATTGTAGATGAAATTA
>CABYED010000027.1 GCA_902517815.1 uncultured SAR116 cluster alpha proteobacterium | reverse complement strand
TTCTAGTTGTTGTTCAACCAGGTGTAACGAGAGAGCAGCTTAATACATACCTGAGAGACACAGGTTTATTTTTTCCAATTGATCCAGGGGCAAATGCCTCAATAGGTGGAATGACTGCTACACGAGCCTCAGGAACAAATGCGGTTCGTTATGGTACAATGAAAGACAATGTCATAGCTTTGGAAGTTGTTACTCCAGACGGTCAGATAATTAAAACAGCAAATAAGGCAAGGAAAAGTTCTGCTGGATATGACTTAACAAGGCTAATGGTTGGTTCTGAAGGGACTTTGGGTATAACGACAGAAATTACTCTCAAACTCTATGGTATCCCAGAAGTTATAGCTGGTGGAAGAGTAAGTTTCCCAACAGTAAAAAATGCAACTGATGCGGTTATTATGACTATTCAAGCTGGTATTCCTGTTGCTAGAATAGAATTTATGGATACAGCACAGGTAAAGGCTGTTAATAATTATTCCAAAACAAATCTTCCTGAAGCTCCATTGTTGTTGGTAGAATTTCATGGAAGTCAATCATCTGTTGATGAACAGTCGGAGTTATTTGGAGAGATATCTTCTGATTTTGGAGGTAAAGATTTTGAATGGACTTCTAACAATGAGGATAGAAATAAATTATGGAAAGCAAGGCATGATGCGTATTGGTCATGTAGAGCTGTGAGGCCAGAGGCAGAACTTTATTCTACGGATGTCTGCGTGCCTATTTCAAAATTATCGGATTGCATCACAGAAACTATTGAGGATATGGAACAAAATGAATTAATAGGTCCAATAGTAAGTCACGCAGGAGATGGAAATTTTCACGTTGCACTCTTAATTGATAAAAATAACAAAAATGAGTTAGATAAGTTAGATGAATTTTTAGTAAGAATATCTGAGAGAGCTATAAGAATGGATGGCACATGCACAGGTGAACATGGAGTTGGCCAAGGTAAAAGAAAATATATGCTTAAAGAGTTAGGTAATGCTGTAAATGTTATGAAAAGTGTAAAAGAAGCTTTTGATCCTCATAAAATAATGAACCCAGGAAAACTTTTCCTATAATATTACATTAACATCATTCATAGTATGGTTAACAGGTATTTTTTCATTAAGTTCAAGGTGTAGAGAATCTTCTACAAGTTCAGATGATTACATACATAATTATTAGTTTTTTAATGATGGTTACTCCTGGCCCAGGTGTATTATCATTAGCTGGTGTTGGTGCAGGCTTTGGTTTTAAAGTTGGTATGATGTATCTCATTGGTTTATTTTTTGGAACTAATGGAGTTGCACTATTAGTAGTTTTAGGATTCAAACAATTTTTATTTGAGATTGATGGTGTTGAAATTACTTTTTTGCTTCTTTCTTTATCTTATTTATCTTTTCTATCTTGGCGAATAGCTACGTCTGACAACAAAACTGGGTTTAAGCAGAGTTTGAAAGCACCTAGATTGTATGAAGGTATTTTTTTACAATTTGTTAATCCTAAAGCTTATGTTGTGCAAGGTCATTTGTTTGTAGTTTTATCTCTTGGACTGGCATCATTCAATACTGAAATTATTTTAAAATTTATTATTGTTAATTCTATTTGGATACCAATACATTTATTATGGCTTTGGTTAGGAATAAGTTTAAAGAAATGGTCATTAGGTGTTAATAAACAAATTTGGGTAAATAGGGGAATGGGCCTCGCTTTGTTTGCAGTTGTTGTCCTTTCTGCTTTCATGGAATTAAATTCAGAGATATAAAATGATCAAATATTAATCACCTACCAATTTGGCTAATTTTTTATGCTCAAAATTTTGGCAAATATATTCTTTGTTTTTCGATCATTGAAACAGATCATGACTTATTGAGCGAATCGACATATAAGATTTATAGTTCATTAAACTCCCCCGTTTAATTGTACTTAAAACTAATACATTCCTCCCTAGTGATTAGTTTAAATTAGGTGCTGAGGATCTCCTTAAAATCCTCACAACTAATATGTAGCTCTACCTCCTGATATGTCAAAAACACCAGCTGTTGTAAAACTGTTCTCCTTACTTCCTAAGAAAGTAATTAAAGAAGCAATCTCATCAACGGTTACAAATCTTTTTCTTGGTATTTTAGATAGCATATAATCAATAAATTCTTGTGATACCTGATCAAGTATTCTTGTTTTTGCTGTTGCAGGAGTAATACAATTAACTGCAATATCTTGATCAGCCGTTTCTTTTCCAAGGGATTTAGTTAATCCAATAACAGCAGCCTTTGATGCTGAGTAAGCAGGAGCATTAGGGTTGCCCTCTTTGCCGGCAATAGATGCTATATTAATAATTCTACCATAGCCATTGTGTCTCATTGTTTTAACAACATATTTGTTACAATAAAACACACCATTTACATTTACGTTGAAAACTTTTGACCACTCTTCAACTGGATAATCCCAGGTTGAAAAGGTCGGACCTGCTATACCTGCACTACAAACTAATATGTCAATTTTTTTTAGCTGGTTAATTGTTTCAGCTGTAGCTTGTTCTACAACTTTATTATCAGTTTGATCAACTTCTAAAAAATGGCAATTAAGTTCTTTTGCAGCGTCCATACCCAACTTTTTATCAATATCCCAAATCATAACTTCACAGCCATCCTTAATAAATCTTTTTGCAGTTGCTAGTCCAATCCCTTGAGCTCCACCAGTAATAACTGCAGTTTGTCCATTAAAATTAGCCATAAACACCCCCTGTATTTGATTAGGTTGAATTATAAGAATATATTAACAATAGATATATTTCATATAAACACTTATAGTGTTTTATATCGTTCAACTATCCAATGCTAGAAAAATTTTAAAAATAGAGGAAGTTTGATGGAAATATTTCACATAGTCATTATTGGAATTGTATCTTGTCTTGCAATGGATATGTGGCAGAGGCTACTTAAATTATTATATGATATAAATCCTTCTGATTGGGGTGTGGTTGGAAGATGGTTTTTATTAGTAATGTCTAGAGGAAAAATTTATAATCCTACTATAGATGAAGATGATCCAATTAAAAATGAATTAATAATTGGTTGGATGGTTCATTATACCGTTGCAATTATGTATTCAGTATTTTTTTTTATTTTATTAGAATATGAAATATGTAGTGCATCTCTTATGAATGGCATTATTTTTGGTTTGATAAGTGTAATTGTTCCTTGGTTTTTTTTTATGCCAGCTTTAGGTAAAGGTTTTTTAGGAACAAAGACACCATCACCACTTATGGCTTGTTCTTTAGCAGTTGGAAGTCATATTGCTATAGGTGCACCTATCGGTGGGTTTTATCAGATATTTGGTTACTAAATTAAGATATACGTATTGTGTATAAAAAATGAATGAAAATAAATTAAGAGAGCAAATATGTGTTTTAGCTACTTCTATTTTTGATAGAGGCTTAACACATGGTTCAACCGGAAATATTTCAGTACGTTTGGATGATAATAATATTTTAGTTACTCCTTCTGGATCATCTTTTGGTAGACTTGACCCAAAGCAAATAGTCAAGGTTACTAAATCTGGTGAAATTATTGGGTCTACAACACCTACAAAAGAATTACCACTTCATCAGGCTTTTTATGAAACAAGAGGAATGAAATCTGGTGCTGTAGTGCATCTCCATTCCTCGTATTCAGTCGCTTTATCAATGTTGCCAGGAATTAATGAAGATAATGTTTTACCCTCATATACACCTTACTCCGTTATGTTATTAGGTAAGGTAAAGTTGCTTCCGTTCTTTGTCCCAGGAGATCCTGCTATGGGTGATGCAATTAGAGGTCTTGCTGGAAAAAGATCTGCCGTTCTTCTTGCTAATCATGGTCCTGTTGTTTCTGGTAAAGATTTGGAATCAGCAGTTAATGCTGTTGAAGAATTAGAAGCTACTGCTAAACTAGCTCTTATATTAAGAGGGTCAGATGCAATAGAATTAAAAATATCTCAAATAGATAAAATAGTGTCTAAATTTAACATAGAATGGGATTAGGACAATGTATAAATTTTCCGCTAATTTAGGTCTTTTATGGACAGAAATGTCTCAAATCGACGCTATATATAAAGCTAAAGATAAAGGGTTTGATGCAGTAGAGTTTCAGTTTCCTTATCAATATGATTCTCGAGAAATTAAAAAAGCATTGGATGATGTAAACTTACCTGTTATGGGTATTAATACAATTAAAGGTAATATTGAAAAAGGTGATAATGGTTTATTAGCTGTCCCTTTAAGGGTGTCTGAGGCAAGAGACGCATTAGTACAAGCATTTGAGTATGCAAAAGTAATTAAATCAAAAAACATTCATGCAATGGCAGGCGTCACAGATTTATCAACTAAATCTCTTGTGACTTTTATTGATAATTTAAAATTTGCAAAAGAATTGGTAAAAGAAAGTAATATCGGTTTAGTCATTGAACCTTTAAACTTAAATGATAATCCAGGATATTTTTTAACGAGAGTTGAGCAGGCTAAGGAGATATGTGAGCTTGTAGGTACTGATAGTATAAAAATTATGTTTGATTTTTATCATATTCAGATCAATCAAGGTAACGTTATGAACAGATTTGCGGATAATTTACCTTACATTGGACATGTTCAGATAGCTTCAGTAAAAGGTAGATGTGAACCAGACAAGGGTGAATTAGATTTTTCTTACATTATTCCAGAAATTTATAAAATAGGTTACAAAGGGCTGATTGGAGCAGAATATAAGCCAAGAAGTACGACTGATGAAGGAATTGCTTGGATGGATAATTTTAAATAAAAATTTTTAGAGGATTTTTAAATGAAAATAATCAGACAATATGGCCCTAATGAAATAGAAAACTCATCATTGTGTTTTGGAACAATGCAGTTTGGAGACGGAGCAGATGAACGCGACAGCCAAGAAATGTATGAGGCATGTCGAGAAAATGGTATTAATTTTTTTGATACTGCATTTGTTTATACTGGAGGTAAATCTGAAAAAATTCTTGGAAATTTAATTAGAGAAGAACGTGAAAAAATTATTCTAATTACAAAAGCAGGTTCAGTTGGAGGTTCAAGTGGAGAAAATATTAGATCACAATTAGAGCAAAGTCTTAAAAGACTAAATCAGGACTACGTAGATATTTTCTTCTTACATCATTGGGATGATAATGTGCCATTAGAAGAAACATTTGAAACACTTAAAAATTTAAAAGAAGAAAAAAAATTTTTTCAATTAGGTGTTTCTAATTTTGCTGCTTGGCAAGTTTTGAAAGCAAATTTGATTGCTCAAAAATATAATTTTCCATCAGTAGATATTCTACAACCCATGTATAATATTGTTAAAAGACAAGCCGAAGTAGAAATTCTTCCTATGGCTACATCAGAAAATATTGGTGTAATAAGTTATAGTCCTTTAGGAGGGGGACTTCTTACAGGCAAATATGATGCATCAATTACATCAAGTAAAAATACATCTGGAAGACTGCATGAAAATGAAAAATATAAAATTAGATATGGACAAGATTGGATGTACAAAGCAGCACATTCTTTAAAAAATTTAGCGAATGATTTAAATTATGATCCTATTTCTTTAGCAGTTGCTTGGGTTTTAAAGAATGACGCGGTAACTGCCCCAATAATAAGTGCCAGAAATCTAAAACAATTAAAACCTTCCCTAGATTCAGTTAAAATTTCATTAGATAATGAAACTTACAAATTAATATCTAATATCAGTCCTACACCTGCTCCTGCAACTGATAGATTAGAAGAAGTCAGTGACGATTAAATAAGGAAATCTCTTGGATACTGCAATAGAAAAAAATTGGGAAGTTTATGCTTTAAAATATGCTGAAAGAGCAGACAGAACTCGTGGTGACAGCTTCATTTTTGACGATCATTCTAATCAAGCTCACACCATTGATTATTTTATTTGGGTTTTGAAATCAGATAAAGATATTATTGTTGTAGACACAGGATATGATTACGACGAAGCTAAAAGAAGAGATAGGCCTATACAAAGAGCTCCGTCTGAGGCTTTAAAAGCTATTAACGTTGAAGCTAGTGATGTTACTGATGTAATTATAACTCATCTTCATTATGATCATGCAGGAGGATTAAAAGATTTTCCGAATGCAAAATTTCATCTTCAAGAAACTGAGATGGCATACGCGACTGGTCCATGTATGTGTCATGAAACTATTAAAATGCCTTTTACGGGCGAACACGTATGTGAGATGGTTAAAAATTTATACTCTGGCAGGGTTGTCTTTTATAATGGTATTGGATCAATCAAAGGTGGAGTTACTGTTCATTTAATTGGAGGTCATTCTAGAGGATTGCAGTCTGTTAGAGTAAAAACAGAAAATGGTTATTTATGTTTGGCATCAGATGCCACACATTTCTATGAAAATTTTCTTATGGGTAAACCATTTCCTATTGTTGTTGATTTGGAAGACATGCTTAATGGCTTTAAGTTAATTAAAAGTCTGGCAACCAGCAATGATATGGTAATCCCAGGACATGATCCTCTAGTTAAAAACTTTTTTCCCAAAGAAGGAACATCAGGCTTTGTTTGGAGATTAGATAAAGGACCAACTAGTCCAGTGAAGATCTAAAGTTTTTTTCCATTGATCTTCTAAATGAAACAGTAGGATCATCAGATGAATAATCTACATCTTTCCAAGTTATAATTTGATCTTCTTTAATATCTTTATTAAGTTTTATTCCATGAGCAAGACCTATTGGAAGAGTTTCATTTGAAAGAGAGTCTTTTACTGGTATCAATTTACCCCATACAGTAGCTCCACCCTCTCCATCTAAAATTTCACCTTTTTTTAGTGCTCTTTTTGAGGTAGCAACTACATCACCTGAAAAAGTTTGTGTTTGCCCGGTAGATTGATTTAATAAAGCTGCACTAAAGATTGAAATATTTAGTTCCATGCCGATTAAATGAAATGGTTTGTACATAGCAGAAAATTGTCCAGTACTATCAGTGTTCATACCATATTGTTTAAAACATGAGGCTGCATAATCATTTGGTGCCTTAAGCACGGCGTAAACTCCCCATCTCAAATCTTTAAATACATCT
Source organism: uncultured SAR116 cluster alpha proteobacterium (assembly GCA_902517815.1). Taxonomy (GTDB): domain Bacteria; phylum Pseudomonadota; class Alphaproteobacteria; order Puniceispirillales; family Marisalimonadaceae; genus Marisalimonas. The sequence continues at coordinate 6,884 of CABYED010000027.1, read as the reverse complement.
TTACCATCTCTATCAAGAGATGATACTACCTCGACTTGTCCATCATGTTCTAAAACACCACCATTGTTTTTTGGTTTAAGAACCTCTGCTAGATCATCCATACCGCAGGGAGGAAAAAGTAATCCATTAGAGGGTACTCTTAGGTTGCAAGCGTTAGCAATAGCCGCCATTTCAAGACTAGATTTTGTTCCATCAAGAAATGAGTTAAACATTTTAGGATTCATGCCAGCTTCATTTGCATCTTTTTCTGTTAATCCATAATAATTCCAAACTGTTCCTGGGGTTGATTTATGATATTCAGGAAGATATTTAGTACCTTTGCCAGCAGCAGTTATATAAAAGCCACTAGATCTGGCCCAGTCAACAATTTCAGCTGTAAGGGCAGGCTGGTCTCCATAAGCCATAGAATAAACAACACCAGCTGATTTAGCCTCTTTGGATAAAGAAGCACCAGCCAAAACATCTGCTTCAACATTAACCATTACGATATGTTTACCATTTCGAAATGCTTCTCGAGCATGTAAAATTCCAGCTGAAGGATGTCCAGTCGCTTCAACAACGACCTCTACTTCAGATTTTGTTATTGCTTCAATTCCTGATTCAACAAATTCGGTGTTAGAAATAAGATCATCTTTCCAACCAACATTTTTACAAGCTTTTTTAGCGCTGTCTGGAATTAGATCTGCAATTATTACAACTTCTAAACCAGGTGTGGTTGGTACTTGACTTAAAAACATAGAGCCAAATTTTCCAGCTCCAATTAAAGCAACTTTTACAGGTTTATTATTATCAATTCTTTGTGAAATCAGATTTTGCAAAAACATATTTTTATTAATTCCCAAATATTTGCTTTATTTTTTGGATGTCATTTAGTTTAAGCCCTAGCTGAAAAATAAAATAATTTTCCAATGAACTGTGTTTTTTTTCTATTTCATCTATCGCCGCATTTAAATAAGATGTCTGAACCTTACCTAAAGTGCTCAACATATTTTTTGTAACTTGAGTGTCCTGTTTTGAAGAGTTAGTCTTTTGTTCCGCTGTGGCTGCTTTAATAGTTAATAAATCATTTGAAATAAGATAATTTTCAAAAATCTTATCAATATGATTATTGAAAATACTTTGTATCATAAAACTGGCTATGCCAGTTCTATCCTTGCCAGCTGAGCAATGAAAAATAATTGGACGTTTATTTGATCGAAGTAGAATTTCAAAAAATTTTATCCAAACTTTTTTATGGTCGTTAATGTACATGCGATAACTTTCTTCCATCACTTTTTCATAAGATTTAATATTGTCTCCATTAATTTGCTTTTGAGAAACCATTCTACTAAGAGTGCTGGCTGAAATTGGAAGGTTAATATATCTCTCTTGAAGTTTAGGAGACAGATTGTCTGGTGCCATTTTTACTTCTTTAGGATCACGAAAATCAATTATGGCATGAGGATTTAAATTTTCTAAAACTCTAATATCTTGTTTGTTTAGGGTGCTAAGTTTAGCACACCTAAATAATAAATTTTTTTTCATTTTAGAGCCAATAGACACGTCTCTAAAATTTGAAACTGACTCAATTGAGATCAAAAAATTTTTCCTTGTTTAAAAATGTTTAACTATTCAGCTGCACTAACACCAACATTTAATAACTCATTAAGGCAATTATCATTAAGCTTTGTAATGGGTGTAAAATCTCTGTGTGCAATCCATTCTTCTCGATTAAACTTTTGTATATGATTCTCTACGTGACATAAAGAAAGATAGACAATACTTCGACCAAATGGTGAAATGTTTGGTGGACTTGCGTGAACTAGCAAAGATGAAAACATCAACATACTACCAGCTGCTCCTGTTGGAGCAACACATCCACCTCTTTCAGCTAACTCTAAAACTTTTTCATTATCTAATGTCCATAGTGGATAACTTGTTGTCTCTAAATCGTGACCTGCGTCAATTACTCCTGTTTTGTGACTTCCTGGTATAAAAAGCAATGGTCCATTGGCTGCAGTTACATCATCAAGAAATACGGCAATATTCATAGCTCTTGGTTCTGGCATTCCGTCATCTCTTTTCCAAGTTCCATAATCTTGATGCCATTGCCACACAGCTCCGTCAAACGCAGCCTTAGCATTTAATTTGAATTGATGCATATAAACATCACCATCTAATATTTGGGATACTGGATCAATCAACCTTGGATGAGCAGCTAACCTTCTAAAAGCTTCGTTATAAGTGTGTGCAGCAAAAGCTGTTCTAGCAACTCCTGTACTTTCTTTCCAAACTTCTTTTCTATTTTCTAAATATACTTTTTCAGCTTCTTCTTTTAACAATGCGGCTTCATCAGAATTAAATAGTTTTGGAAAGAATAAATAACCATCTTTATCAAATTTTTCTAAATCAGTTTCATTTAAAAACATTCAATCGCTCCAAATTTAAATTAATATAATAACATTATATAAAAATTTACAATTATGTAATTAAAATAATTGATGTGATCATTGTTAGCGTGTTAAATAATTATTCTAGAGTAATTATGTTAAAAAGGAGATAGATTTGTCACTGATTTCACCCTTAGATAAATTAAAGATACCAGTAATAGGATCTCCATTATTCATAATATCTAATCCAGATTTAGTTATAGCTCAATGTAAAGCGGGCATAATTGGTTCTTTTCCTTGTTTAAATGCCAGAGAAGGTAAGGGTGAGCCTAATATGCTTGAGATATGGTTAAAAAAAATAAATGAAGAATTAGATAAGCATAACCAAGAAAACCCTGATAGCCCGGCCGCTCCCTATGCTGTGAATCACATAGTTCATAAATCAAATGTTAGGTTAGAAAAAGATATTGATATTTGCGCAAAATGGGGGGCGCCTGTTTGGATAACTTCGCTAGGAGCAAGGCCTGAAGTTAATGAAGTTGCACACCAGGCTAAAGGTATTGTCTTGCATGATATTATTAATAATTTTTTTGCAAAAAAAGCAATCGACAAAGGAGCTGATGGATTAGTGGCAGTGGCTGCAGGAGCAGGAGGCCACGCTGGTACACTTTCACCATTTGCATTAATTCAAGAAATTCGTGAATGGTTTTCTGGACCTCTTTTGCTATCAGGTTCAATTGCTAATGGAGGAGCAGTTCTCGCTGCTCAGGCAATGGGTGCTGATTTAGCGTATATTGGCTCTGCATTCATTGCAACCAATGAGGCTAATGCAGATCAAAGATATAAAGAAATGATTACCGAGTCATCTGCAGATGATATCGTTTATACAAACTTGTTTACCGGAGTGCATGGAAATTATTTAAAAGGTTCTATTGTAGCTCAGGGCCTTGATCCTGATAATCTTGAAGTAAGCGATTCGAGTAAAATGAATTTTAGCTCTGGAACTTCAAAACCAAAGAGTTGGAAAGAAATTTGGGGCTCTGGTCAGGGTATTTCAGCTGTGAAAAGTATTATGCCTGCAGGTGAGTTGGTGAAGAGAATTAATAAAGAGTATATTGAGGCAAAAAGTAAAATTATTTAGAGGAAAAGATGTCAGTAATTAAACATAAAATAATAGAAGAAATAGCACTTATAGAAATTTATAATCCACCAGTTAATGCAATAAGCGCTGCAGTCAGAGTTGGACTATTAGAGACTATTGAAAATCTATCTTTAAATGAAAAAATTAGAGCAATTGTTATTACAGCTCCTGAAAGAACTTTCCTTGCTGGCGCTGATATAAAAGAGTTTGGCAAAAAAGTAGACGCCCCAATATTAGGAAAGATTTGTGATAAAATTGAAAGTCTTAACAAAATAGTTGTTGCATCATTACACGGAACTCCACTTGGTGGTGGATTAGAAGTTGCAATGTCAGCACATTATAGAATTGCAGCTCCTAACACCAAAGTTGGATTACCAGAAGTTTTGCTTGGAATCCTCCCTGGTGCTGGTGGAACACAAAGACTTCCGAGATTATGTGGCGTTGATATGGCTTTAGATATGATGCTTACTGGCAAGCATGTTCCAGCTAAAGAAGCGTTATCATCAGGTATAATTGATGAGATTGCTAAAAATAACAATACTATAGATAATGGTATTGAGTATGCCAAAAAGTTAGTGAAAGAAGGATTTAGACCAAGACCGACTTCTCAAATACAAAATAAAATTAGTGATACAGAAGAAACAAGCGAACTTATTTTAAAATTTAAAGATACTGCATCAAAAAAATACAAAAATTTATTTTCACCCCATGCAATTATTAGATCTGTAGAAGAGGGTCTTAAATTAGATTTTGCTGAAGCTATATTAAATGAAAGAAAATTATTTGAAGAATGTATTGAAAGTCCCCAAAGACAAGGTTTAATACATTCTTTTTTTGCTGAAAGAGCTAATACAAAAATACCAGAATTAAAAGAAGGCAAACCAATAGAACTTAACAAAATTGGCATAATTGGTGGTGGCACAATGGGTACTGGAATTTCTATGGCCGCTATGAATGCAGGTTTCAATGTGATTATGATTGAACAAAATGATGAAGCCATCCAAAAAGCCAAGGCAAAAATTACTTCAACTTATGATAGAAGCGTTAAATTAAATAGAATTACAACTGAACAAAAAAATAAAACTATGGATATGTTTTCTGCGACAACAAATTTCTCAGAGCTCAAAGACAGAGATTTGATAATAGAAGCTGTATTTGAAAACATGGACGTTAAAAAAGAAGTCTTTGTGAAATTAAATCAGATTTGTAGTCAAGACTGTATTTTAGCATCCAATACTAGTTATTTAAATGTAAATGAAATTGCTTCAGTTGTAGATAATCCAAGCAGGGTTATTGGTTTGCATTTCTTTTCTCCAGCTAACATTATGAAACTTTTAGAAGTTGTAGTGGCAGAAAAAACATCTAAAGATACTGTTTCTACTGCCTTTAACTTAGCAAAACAAATGAGAAAGGTACCAGTAAGATCAGGAGTTTGTGATGGCTTTATAGGTAACAGAATTCTATCAAAATATTTAGTTGGTATGTACCACATGGTTGAGGATGGAGCAAGCCCATTTCATGTTGATAAAGTGATAAGAGATTTTGGCTGTGCAATGGGAATTTTCCAGGTAATTGATTTAGCTGGTGGAGATATAGGTTGGGCAACAAGAAAAAGAAAAGCACCATTCAGACATAAAGATGATAGATATGTGCAAATACCTGATAGAGTATGTGAAAGAGGTTGGTTTGGTCAAAAAACTTCTAAAGGATATTATTTATATGGAGAAAATGTAGATTTTCTTACGCCTAATCCAGAAATAGAAGTAATTTGTGAACAAGAAAGAAAAAGAGCCGGAATAACTCCGAAAAAATTTGATGATAAGGAGATATTAGATAAATACATTGCTGCAATGGTATATGAAGGGACTAAAATTCTAAGTGAACAAATAGCACTAAAGCCTTCAGATATAGATGTTGTTTTTACTAATGGTTATGGATTTCCTAAATGGAGAGGAGGTCCAATGAAATATGCAGATATGATTGGATTAGACAAAATATTGAAAAATATTCAAAAATATTCAGAAGAAGACCCAAGATTTTGGACTCCTCCGAAGCTACTAGAAGATTTAGTTAAACAAAACAAAAATTTTGATAGTTTAAATTAAAATTTAATTATCTATAACTACATAGTAGGGTCGGGATTAACTTTAACTACTAACTTTCCAAAATTTTTACCATTTAATAATCCTATGAAAGCATTAGGAGCATTTTCTAAGCCCTCAACAAAGTCTTCTTTATATTTAATCTTGCCTTCATTTATCCATTTTGAAAGAGCTATGATTGACTCTTCTCTTTGATCATAATGATTAAAAACAATAAAACCTTTTATCATCATTCTTTTTGTAAGTATTTGCCTAAATAATAAGGGCAATCTATCTTTTTCTCCACTTTTTAGACTTGTAGCATTATATAAACTAATAAGGCCACAAACTGGTATCCTGGCATAATCATTTAAGAGAGGCATAACAGTATCGAAAGTAATACCACCTACGTTCTCCCAATAGATGTCTACACCATCAGGACAAGCAGATTTTAGTTTTTCTTTAAAATTTGGATCCTTATAATTTACACATTCATCGAAACCAAGTTCAGTTTTAGTAAACTCACATTTATCTTCGGTACCTGCAACTCCTACAACTCTACATCCATAAATTTTACCAATTTGACCAACAGTCGCTCCTACCGCACCACTTGCTGCTGAAACAACTAAGGTTTCTCCATTTTGTGGTTTGGCAAAATTATGCATACCTACGTAAGCTGTTGTTCCTGGCATGCCCAAAACACCAATAGAAGTTGATAGGGGGGCCATTTTTGGATCAATTAATCTTAATTTTTTTTCGTTTACAGTTGGATTGTCTTGCCAGCCCGTTCTGCCTTCAACAAAATCACCAGCTTTAAATAATTCAGATTTACTTTCCACAACTTGACTTAAAGCACCAGCCTCCATAACTTCACCTATACCGACTGGTTTTGCGTAACTCTTAGCATCATTCATTCGGCCTCGCATATAGGGATCTAAAGACATATAAATTGTTTTTAAAAGCACTTCTCCTGCTTTAGGAGAAACTATGTTCTCTTTAACTGTTCTAAAATTCCCTAATGTTGGTTCTCCAACAGGTCTATCATTAAGTAAAATTTTAGTGTTCATATATATCTCCTAAGTTGTGATAAGTTTATACTATGTTTTATATTTGAAAAAGTAATATCTAAATGTCAAGGCTGAAAGAAGCGAACCTAAACCTAAGCATAAAAAAGACATGAACCAAGCCAAATGACTTGCCTGTCCTCCAAAATTGTCTAAAACAAAACCTACAACTGGTCCACCAATAGCTCCTCCCAAAAAACCAACCATTGAGTGCAGTGCCAGTCTTACA
>CABYED010000026.1 GCA_902517815.1 uncultured SAR116 cluster alpha proteobacterium | reverse complement strand
GGCCGTCTAGCCAGGAGGAAGCACCTCCGCCCCACTTCTCTGTAGAGGCTGTGAAAGTGGCTGTGAACAATGATGTATCAATATCACTTAAATCTATATCAAAACTTTTTAATTTTGTACTGCCATCTTCACTAGTTGCTTTAACCACTATTTCTTTGATAGAATTTTCTACAAAATTATGATTTGAATAATTTAAAAGTAATTCACCAGAGGTAGAATTAATTGAAAACAAACCCTCTGAGTCTTTATCTAATGAAAAATTAATATTAGACCCATCTGGGTCTACTGCTAGAAAATTTATATTTGTACTAATGTTTTGTTCTAAAATTTGAAGAGAAATAACATTGCTTTCATTATTTACAGTATAAGTTATATCATCTATGGGTTTGTTAATTGAAATTGCTTGACCAAAAGTACCAAATGTATGTGTACCACTAAAATAATTATTATTTTGATATAAAATCAAAATGTCTTCATTTTCATTAGATGCAATAGTTGGATTATACTGATGAAAAATAGTATCATTATTAATTTGGATAGTTTGACTAGAAGGCATACCAGCAGCGTCAAATTGTCTTGCAAAAACACCCCACCCATCACCATCTTGAGTATCTGAGTTCCAAGATATTATAAAGCTTCCATCGCTAAGTGGTAAAACCTTGCCTTTTTCTGCATAATACGCAACAGATTCATCAGCCTTTTTTAAGTCATTTATTGGAACTCCTTCTTCTGAAAAAATTTGGTAAAATATACCAGTTGAACTTGTCCCAGTTCCTTCATCAGAAACAACTACATAACCACCACCTTTTAAGGGAGCAATATCTGACACATTTTTATTATATTTAGCAAAATATTGTTCTTTGATAATATTAGCATCATCATCTATAATTACGAAATTATAATCTGTGTTCCATCTGCCATCAGATGAATAAGTCTCCTCTATAAGAATAACATGATTACCGTTATTAAGAGAAATTGCGTGCGGTTCAGAACTCCGATTAACTTCATTATGTAAGAAACCTTTAAATTTAAATGCTTCCACTATTGATCCATCACTCTGAACTTTTTGAAAATATGTGGCTCCTTGATAATCATTTGGAATTAAAGATCCATTATCATCAGTTTCGGTTTGATTAGTTGATGCTCTAACCACATAATAATTATCATCATCAATTTCTAATATTTTAGGACGAGGATTATGTGCTCCAACATCAACACCTTCAAATGATGTATGGGAAATCTTAGTAGGACTTTGTGAATCTAATTTATTTCCATGAAAATCAAATTTTTGAATGTAAACTTCATTATTTTGTTTTATCCATGTTACAACAAAATTTCCAGATTCTAAACTTTTAGCATCAAAAAACTCTACAAGCCTGTCGTCATTAGCGTCATATAAATGTTCATCAATATAGATTTTGTCTCCAATAGGTTGTCCATCATTACTAATTTTCTGACCTAATAAAGATCCCCAATCTCTTCCACCTACTTCAGAAATCCAAGTTAAAAAGAAATTACCATCTTCAAGCGAAATTAAATTAGGTTTTCCAAACTCTCCATTTTTTTCAAATGTTTCATCAAACTCATCATGCACCATAAAGGGCGATTCTACTTTAAAAAAGTCATCACTATCAGTAACATTAACTGTAAAATCTGTTAATGTTGAAGTACCATCTTTTCTATTTGCCTGAACGGTAATTTCATGAAATTCAGATTTTTCATAATCTAAATTTCCATTAAGTTTTATTACACCATTTTCATCTATTGAAAATAAATTATTGTAATTAGAAATTAAAACAAAGCTCTCAATGTCATCAATTTCTGTATTCTGCAACCCTAATGTAATGCCAACAGGAGTTCCTATTGAAGAATCTTCTGAAAGTTCATTTGAGGAAATATTTAAATCAATTAGATCAGTAGGGTCATCATCAACATCATTTACTTCTGTCATTCAGAACTCCAAAAACTTATAATTATAAAACATTATTAATTTAAACGAATATTAATTAATTATTAAACTATAATTTCACATAATAAAATATGACAAGCATCACAACAAATATAAAAAATCAAAACTTATTATTAATTAGATAATTTATAACTTACCTTCTTTCCACTTAACATAATTTCTGTAAGCATTATCGATATCAGGCTCTAAATCAAACGTTTTTAAAATACTAGACAAGTAGTTTGTAAATTCATCATCAGCTTTTCCCCTATTAATATATTTAGGTGTTTTTCTATTTAAAACTACACGCCAAATTACAGCTGATTCTTTTATAACTGCTAAAACTCTTTTATTAATTTTTGATTTTTTAAAATCCTCATCTTTCACTGATTTAACAAGTAAATCATAAACCTTGTTAAAATCCTGAAGGCAATCTTTAAAGTGTTCTACTATTGATATTGTATTATCTTCTTTAAAACCAAGTTTCTTTTTCATTTCAAAATGGTTTGTTGGTAATTTTACAGCTAATGGCAATTCATTGATTAAATCTATAGAATTTAGGAAATTTCCTTTTATTTTATGTAAATCAGTAAGTGTTTTATCAACATCCATAAAGCCAAACTTTGAGCCATCTTTATAAAACTTAAAAGCTAATTTTATAGATTTTGCAGACGACAAACATGCTTCGTAACTAATAGGTAAATGAGATGCACCATATCCATTAATTTTTATCTCTGTCCTTTTATTATAATTATTAATAATAGAAGCAATTTCTTGTAATTGTTTGTCCATTAAACAGCTCTTGCTTTTTCTTGAGAGTCAGTTTTTCCTAAACAAACATCTTCCCAATGCAGAGATATAATTTTTCTTTCATTGATGTAATCGTATTTCATGTAAGTAGATATTAACTTGTTCTGCTCGCTGTGCGATATTTGTCGTTCTAAATGTTCTGTTCTATAACCACACTGTTCAGCCCAAGTTCTAAATGAGTGCCTCAATCCATGAGCAACTGGGTCTTTATCACTGTTCTTATGCTTAAATTCATGCATTCTACCACGTAACAATCTTTTTATTAGATTAGTGGGTGCTCCATTAGTTAAATGACTATTTTTATAAGGAAAAACATATTTACTATTGGTTCTTTGTCTCATTATATCTAAAATTTTTATTAAATATGGTGTCAAGTTAAGAGTATGAAATCTTCTGTTTTTCATTCTTGTAGCTGGTATTTTCCAAAAACTACCATCAACCTCTTCCCATTTCATTTCACATACTTCAACAGGTCTTGTGTTGGTAAGTAGAATAAATAAAGTCGCATAAGATATAATAGAATTATGTTTTTCTAGCATTTCAACAAATTCTGGTATCTTTTCAATAGCCATGTAACCCTGATTTTTTTCTATATATCTATAGGGTTTTAAAAGGTCGTCATTTACTGCTGGTGTTGGGTTTTCTTTTAATAAATTCCTTGTAATGGCATATTTAAAAACGTTCTCAATAGAAGACCTTAGTTTTTTAAATAAAGGTATTTTGCTATCCGCTATTAGTACATTTAGGCAGTCTCTAATATCATCTGGACTAACATCGCTTATAGATTTATTTCCAAAATATGAATAAGCATAAGTTTTAACTGGATTAAGTGACCTTTGAGCGTGCTTGACACTCCAATTACCTTTGTTAAATTCGTGCCAACTTATATGCATTTCCTTAAAGGTCTTTTCATCTCTTTTAGCTACTTTTATTGTGTGTGGTGACGATAATTCATCTATTTTTTTTGGAAAACGTTAGCATTTTTTGTGTGCCTTAACGTAAGTTTAATCTATTCTACTGAAATATTGTTTTTTAGATTTTTTCTAATATCATTAGCTAGGCTTTTGGCGTCAGCAAGGTGCCCTATTTCATCTTTATACTTTCCAATAGTAATCCAGTTAATAGTGTTTTGATTTTTCTTATGCTTATATTCAAATGTTTTAGCATTAGCATGGACCCTTAAATATAAATTAGTTTGATTTACTTTATGCCTTCCGGTGTCTTTTAAATTATCTAATTTTTTAACATTATCTATGAGCATTTAGACTCCTAAAGAAGCTATAGAACTTCAAAAAAAGTTACCCTAAAGTTACCCTTTTATGATAATTTACAATGATACGGATGTAAACAAGATGATATAAGAAAATACAATTACCTTAAATAAATATATATAAAACAATGAGTTAACAAAAATAATTGATACAACTTGATATTATATAAAACTATGAAACGAATCCGTCCCGGGGAGCCATTACTTACATAACTTTTCCCAAGAAACCACAATTTCGTGAAAACTAACTTATTTCAGCTTCTAATAATTTCCACGCTGTTTCAAATTCATTAATAACAATCCTATCATTAATTTTTTCTGCATAAGCAGGAGAATTTGAAAATAAAATAAATAAAATTACAGTAAATAATTTCATCTTAATTACACAAAATTAATTAAAAAAGTTTTAATGCAAGATAACCAACAAAAATATATCTTAGTATTTTTGAGATTGAAACTATAATGATAAATATTATTATAGGAACTCTAAACATACCAGCAACAATTGTTAAAGGATCTCCAATAAAAGGAACCCAAGAAAAAAATAAAGACCATTTACCATATTTTAAATACCATGAAGAGGCCTTATCTAATTGTGTTTTTTTAAAAAGAAACCAACTTTTATTAACAAATTTTGTTATATAAAATCCTAAGAACCAATTAGTAACTGAACCTAATATATTACCAAAGCTTGCGGAAAAAATTAGTAAAAATTGGGAATATTTTTCAAGTATAATAAAAGTTGTTAATGTTATTTCAGAATGCCCAGGAAGTATTGTCGAAGACAAGAAAGAAGAAATAAAAAGACTAGTATAAGCTTCTAACGAATTCATTAATTTAGCTTTTCTATTTTAACTACTAATTCTTCCCATTTTTTTTCTTCTTCAGTGATAAGATTTATCAGAGTTTTTAATTCAATATTAACTTCCTGAATACGTTTTTGATTATTAGCTTCGTAAAAATCTTCAAGCAACATTTCATCTTCTAAAATACTTTTTTGTTTTTCATATTTTGAAATTTTGTTTTCACAATTTGTTAAAAGTTTTTTTAAATCTTTAGTGCTAGATGTCTTAGATTGATTGTTTACTATTTTTTTACTGCTAACTTCCTTATGTTTGCCTTTAATTGTATTGTTATTTAGAACTACTTTTTTATATTCATTAATATCACCTAAAAATTCAGACACATTTCCATCTTTTATGATAAGAAGACGATCAACTAATCTTTCTACCAGAAAAGCATCATGAGTTACTAATATTAAAGATCCTGTATAATCATTTAAAGCCATTATAAGCGCTTCCCTACTTTCAACATCTAGATGATTAGTAGGCTCATCAAGAATTATTAAATCAGGTTTTTCAATAACAACTAAAAGCAGCAATAATCTAGCTTTTTGTCCGCCAGACAATCTTTTTACTTCGATATCCATTGTATCTTGTGTAAAGCCAACTGAACCTAGTTTAGCTCTAATCTTAGAAGATACTTCTTTGTCCAGTTTTGAATATAAATGTTCAAAGGGTGTTTCATTTGACCTTAATTCGTCTAGTTGATGTTGTGCAAAATATCCAATTTTTATTTTTTTGGGATAATTTAATTTTCCTTTCATTGAATTTAGTTTTTTTGCTATCAATTTTGATAAAGTAGACTTACCTTCTCCGTTTACTCCTAAAAGGGCAATGCGATCATCTGGATCTATACTTAAATTTATATTTTTTAAAATTGGAATATTATTATATCCAACTGATGCCTGTTCAATAGTAATAAGTGGTGGAGCAAATTTTGTATTTTTTTCAATATTGAAGATAGGAACTTTCTGATTTTCTTCAATTATAATAGGTTTCATTTTTTCTAAAATTTTAATTCTTGATTGAGCCTGTTTAGCCTTAGAGGCTTTAGCTTTAAAACGGTTAATAAAGCTTTCCAAATGGGCTCTTTGGGCATCTTGTTTATTTTTTTGAGATATTTTTTGCTCTAATTGAACTCTTCTTTCGTTATCAAAAAAATCATAATTACCATTATAAAAAATTAATTTCTTTTGTGATAAATGTAATATGCTAGTTACTGATTTATTTAGTAAATTCCTATCATGAGAAATCACCAAAGCTGTGTTTTTAAATTTTTGTAAGTAATTTTCTAACCAAACAGAACCTTCAAAATCTAAATAGTTTGTGGGTTCATCAAGTAAAAGTAATTCAGGATTAGAAAACAATACACTTGCTAATGCAACACGCATTCTCCAACCACCGGAAAAACTAGAGCATGGTCTAATGAGATCTTCTTTACTAAACCCTAGACCATTTAAAATTGAAGATGCCCTAGCTTCAGCAGAGTATGCATCAATATCAGACAACCTAGTATAAATTTCTGCAATTTTGTTTGGATCTTTTTCTATTTGAGCATTGTATAACAATTTCGACCTTTCAATATCAGCCTCTAAAACTGTGTCCAATAATGTTACTTCAGTTGATGGAGCTTCTTGTGAAACATAGCCAATCTTATAATTTTTTGGCACCTCGATCACCCCAGCGTCTAAAATAATTTCATTTAAAATTAATTTGAATAGAGTTGTTTTTCCAGCTCCATTTCTTCCAACAACACCCACTTTATGTCCAGAAGGAACAAATCCGGACGCATTTTCAAAAAGTGGGACTCCCCCTATAGAGAAGTAAATATTTTTAAAATTAATCATTTTAAATTTTCTATATTAAATTAATATGGGTTTTGTATATATAAAACTGATTATTAGTTAAGTAAAAATTTATGAAAAATAATATTAAAAATAATTTTGTTGACACTGTTGGAAATACACCACTAATTAAATTAAAAAAAGCTAGTGAAATTACTGGTTGTGAAATTTATGGAAAAGCTGAATTTCTTAACCCAGGCTCATCTATAAAGGACAGAGCAGCCAAAGGAATTGTTTTAGATGCAATAGAAAAAAAACAATTATTATCAGGGGGCATAATTGTTGAAGGAACTGCCGGTAATACAGGCATCGGCCTAGGACTGGTTGGAAATTCACTTGGATATAAAACCTTAATTATTATGCCTGAAACCCAAAGTCAGGAAAAAAAAGATGCTTTAAGGTTAATTGGATGTGAATTAAAATTAGTCCCTGCTTTACCTTATTCTAATCCTGGTAATTACATAAGACAATCACAACAAATCGCTGAAGATTTGGCTAAAACACATGAAAATGGGGTTCTTTGGGCCAATCAGTTTGATAATGTAGCAAATCAAATGTCTCATTATAACTCCACAGGGCCTGAAATATGGGAACAAACAGATGGTAAAATAGATGCTTTTACTTGTGCAGTTGGTACTGGAGGAACTTTATCTGGAACAGGATTATTTTTAAAAGAAAAAAATAAAAAAATTAAAATAGCTTTATCAGATCCTTTTGGGTCTGGTTTATACAATTATTATCAAAATGGAGAAATGAAAGCAGAAGGAAACTCTATAACAGAGGGCATTGGTCAAGGTAGAGTTACTAAAAATTTAGAAAATTGTCCTTTAGATTTATCTTTTAGAATAAGTGATAACGATGCGCTTACTATTATATTTGATTTACTAAAAGATGAAGGTTTATTTCTTGGAGGATCAAGTGGAATCAACGTAGCGGGAGCCATGCAATTAGCAAAAGAACTTGGTCCGGGACACACTATTGTAACGATATTGTGTGACTCAGGACAAAGATATCAATCTAAAATATGGAACCCTGAATTTTTAAAATCAAAGGATTTGGTAGTCCCTAATTGGCTGTAAATGGAGATAAAATTTGAAAAATACTTTATTCATAGAACCTAAAACACTTAAAAATAAAATTAATAAGTCAAATGTAAAAATATTGGATGCTACGTTTTTTCTTCCAGACTCTGGTTTAAATGCTGAGGAAGAATATCAAAAAGAACATATTCCAAGTTCAGTTTTTTTTGATGTTAATAAGATTGCAGATCCAAAAAATCCTTTACCTCATATGATTCCATCAAAAGATCTTTTTTCAGATATGATGCAAAACCTAGGTATTAATAATGAAAATGAAATTATTATTTACGATAATTCACCATTGTTGTCTTCGGCTCGAGCATGGTTTTTACTTAGATATTTTGGCCATAAAAATATTTTAATCTTAAAAGGTGGTTTAAAAAATTGGAAAAAAAGTGGAGGAGAAACAACAGTTAAAAAAACAATTATTTCTAAAGGCAATTTTCTTAGTAAAACTGAAAAAAAAAGATTTAGTTGTAAATTTAGAGGATATGATTTCTATTTCAAATAATAATTCAAAAGTAATTTTAGATGCCAGATCTTATAAAAGGTTTATTGGTGAAGCTAAAGAACCAAGACCGGGATTACAATCTGGTCATATTCCAAATTCTAAAAGTTTACCTTCATCTGAATTACTGACAAATGACGGTTTTCTAAAATCAATTGAAGAGTTAGACAAGTTTTTTTCAAATAATGACATTGATACATCAGAGGATATAATTGCAACTTGTGGATCTGGAGTATCTGCATGTGTTATATCAGTTGCACTTTATTGTTTAGGTAAAGAGAATATTCCTATCTATGATGGTTCTTGGACAGAGTGGGCTTCATCTGGACAAAAAATACAAACAGGAAATTAGACTTAAGTCTAATGATTAAGAATTTGGCTTAAGAAAAGTTTAGTTCTATCATTTTTTGGATTATTAAAAAAATTCTTAGGATCATTCTGCTCTATGATTTCACCCTCGTCCATGAAAATAACACTATCTGCAACTTTTTTAGCAAAACCCATTTCATGAGTAACAACTAACATAGTCATTCCAGTTTGTGCTAATTCAATCATTGTATCTAGAACTTCTTTTATCATTTCTGGATCAAGGGCAGAAGTTGGTTCATCAAATAACATTATTTTTGGTTGCATGCATAACGATCTTGCAATAGCAACTCTTTGTTGTTGACCTCCAGATAATTGTCCAGGGTATTTCAGAGCTTGTTCTGGAATTTTCACTCTAGTTAATAATTCCATTGCTAATTCTTCAGCTTCTTTTTTTGGAAGTTTTTTAACCCAAATTGGAGCCAAAGTACAATTTTCAAGGACAGTCAAATGAGGAAACAAATTAAAGGATTGAAATACCATTCCAACATCACTTCTTATGGCTTCAAGATTTTTCAAATCTCCAGTTAATTCAACATTATTTACAATAATATCACCTTTTTGATGAACTTCTAATCTGTTTATACATCTGATAAGGGTTGATTTCCCAGACCCAGATGGTCCACAAATAACTATTCTTTCTCCCTGGTTGACACCTAAGGAAATATTTTTAAGAACATGAAAGTTACCAAACCATTTGTGCATTTCTTTTATTTGAATAACTGGTTTAGAAGATTTATTTTTATTTTTTATCATCTTATTCTCACTTTTTATCAGTGTTTAATTTATTTTCAAGCCACAAGGAATAACGAGACATGGCAAAACAACTTACAAAAAAGAACAAGGCTACAAATAGATACGTTTCAGTAGATAAACCATTCCATTTTGTATCAGCAAGTGCTGCCCTACCAATACCTAATGGGTCTAGCAATCCAATAACTACGACTAGAGTTGTATCTTTGTATAAACCTATAAAAGTGTTCACAATACCAGGTATTGAAATTTTAAGTGCTTGTGGAAGAGTAATAAATCTTGTTTTTTGCCAATAATTCATTCCCAAAGCATCTGCTGCTTCATACTGACCCTTTGGAATAGCTTGTATACCACCTCTAATTACTTCAGCAATGTAAGCAGCAGAGAAAAAAGTAAACATAATTATAACTCTTACCAAAATACTAAAATTAGTTCCGGGTGGCAGAAAATAATTTAGCATGGAAGAAGCAACAAAAAGGAGGGTTATTAAGGGAACTCCTCTCATAAATTCAATAAAACAAACACTTAATGTTCTAACTACTGTCAAATTAGATTGTCTTCCTAATGCTAAAAGAATTCCTAGAGGCAACGAACAAACAATACCGCAAACACCTAAAATGACTGTAAGCATGAAGCCACCAAAAAGACTATATTCAATTTTTTGAAGACCAAAATAACCACCCATAATTAATACGAACGCAAAAAATGGATAAAAAACACTAAAATATAATAACCACTTTCTTTTTGGTATATCGGGATATAGTAAAGGTGCAAATGCCAGAAACATAGTTATAAATGTTATATCTATTCTCCATCTTTCTGCTTCAGGGTAGAACCCATACACAAACTGCCCTACTCTTCTAGTTATAACAGCCCAACATGCGCCATCGTCAATTTTTCTACACGCAATCTTTGATTCAGCGTCAAACACGGCATCTAAAAAAAACCATCCTATAATTCCATCAATTAAATAATATAGAAGTACTATTGATATAATTGTTAATAAGGAATTGCTAACAGATGAAAATAGATTTTGTCTTATCCATCCATATACTCCAACCGTTCCTGGTGGAGGAGGAAGATCAGGATAGCTACCTGGCTTATAAATCTTTTCACTCATATTATCTTCCTACCAATTTTACTTTGCTATTATACCAGTTCATAAAAGCTGATATGCTTAATGAAACTGATAAATAAATTAACATTACAATAAGCATAGTTTCCATTTCCCTTCCAGTTTGATTAAGGGAAATACCACCGAGTGTAGCTACAAGATCCATGTAACCTATTGCAATAGCCAACGAAGAGTTTTTAGTTAAATTTAAATACTGACTTGTTAATGGCGGGATTATTACTCTTCTAGCTTGAGGAAGTATAACTAAATTCATAACTTTTGAAGGTTTCAAACCTATTGACTCGGCAGCTTCTCTTTGACCTTTGTCTATAGCTAAAATTCCTGCTCTAACTATTTCTGCAATAAAAGCCGCAGTATAAATTCCTAATGCAAAAGTTAATGCAGCTAACTCAGGGCTCATATGCATTCCACCTCTAAAATTGAAACCTTTTAATGCAGGGATTTCAAGTGATATAGGCATACCAGAAAGAAAGAAAGCTATTAATGGCAAAAAACAAATTACTGAAAAATTAATCCAAAATACAGGATATTGAGTCCCGGTTAAATCTTGTTTTCTTTTGCAATGTTTAGTAAATAAAATTGAAAATATAATCGCAATTATAAAAAATAAATAAACAAGTTCGATACCACTTTCGGTTAGTGGTTTAGGTATATAAAAGCCTCTGTTAGATAAAAATGTTACCTCTCCTAAGCTTATAGCTTTTCTTGGGTGAGGAAGAGTGTTTATTATAATTCCATGCCATAGAAGTATATGCAATAAAATTGGGACATTTCTTGTAAATTCAACATACCAGTAAGCTATCTTACTAGCTAACCAATTTTTAGATAATCTAATAATTCCAAGAGCAACACCTAAAACAGTCGCTAAAATAATTCCAAAAAAAGCGACTAGCCCAGTATTTAGTAGACCTACAATTCCAGCTCTTAAATGACTGTCTCTATTGTTGTAGTCAATTAAATATTGATTAATATCATATCCAGCAGGAATAAATAAAAATTCAAAACTAATATCTTTGCCTAGAGCTTCAAAGTTGGCATTGACATTCATTACCAACCAAGAAATGAACCATCCCAAAAAAAATAAAACAAGTATTTGGACTATAATCTCTCTGCTTTTCTCATTTCGCCAAATATTAGAAAAAAAAGTCATGAAAAAATCTTTTATATTTTTTGGAAAAGTTAAGTTTCACTGCGCCTATCAAATAGACGCAGTGAAAAATATTTTTATTTTATTGGTGGGATGTAGTGTAAACCACCGTCTCTGTAAAGAGCATTCATACCTCTTTTGATAGTAAGAGGAAAAAGATGTTTTTCGAAACTTTCCTGATAATTTCCAACTTGGCTAATAACGTTAACAGCCCAGTCAGCAGATAATCCAAGTTTAGATAAACCCTGCAATGGGTCTTTACCAAGAAGCCTATTTATTTCCTTGTCTTTGTTATCCTTAGCAGCAAGTTCTTTAACGTTTTTAGATGTTATGCCTTTTTCTTCACCAGCCATCATCGCTCTTAATACCCAAGCTACAATATCTGCCCATTGGTCATCACCATGTCTTACAACTGGTCCT
The DNA here is from genome assembly GCA_902517815.1 of uncultured SAR116 cluster alpha proteobacterium. Taxonomy (GTDB): domain Bacteria; phylum Pseudomonadota; class Alphaproteobacteria; order Puniceispirillales; family Marisalimonadaceae; genus Marisalimonas. Next base: position 3,639 of record CABYED010000026.1, on the reverse strand, counting down.
AACGGCTCTTTTGAAACAATTTCAGGTAAAACCATATGATCAGATGGGTTATCAAAACTCATCATTGTAGCGTATAGTCCAGATGCATCTGTTGTGTAAACGTCGCATCTTCCTGCTTTATAAAGCTCTTGAGCTTCAGCATTAGTTTCAATTGGAACGGGGTTATATTTGATGTTGTTACCTGCAAAAAATTCAGCCAGATTTAATTCTGTAGTAGTACCAGTTTGAATACAAACAGAAGCACCATCTAATCCCTTAGCTGATTTCACACCTAATGCCTTAGGAACCATAAATCCTTGACCATCATAGTAGTTAACACCAATAAATGTTTGCGATAAATCAACATCTCTGGAAAAAGTCCAAGTTGTATTTCTGGACAATAATTCACCCTCACCAGCAGCTAGTTTTGTAAAACGTGTCTTACCTGTAGCTGTTGTGTAATTAACCTTATCTGCATCGCCTAAAGTAGCAGCAGCAACTGCTCTACAAAAATCAACGTCAAATCCAGTCCAATTACCCTTGTCGTCTGGTGCAGCAAAACCAGCTAAGCCTGTATTAATAATACAGTTTAACTTTCCTCTTGCTCTTACATCGTCTAATGTGCTTGCAAGTACAGAACCAGCAAACATCACTCCAGCAGTTACACCTGCTAAAAGCATTTTAGTTTTCATATTATTTCTCCACTAATAAAGTTTTCCATGTTAAACATGAATTTTGTAGTACTTTCGTTCTTATTTAGTATAGTTTCAAGATAAAAATAAAAAAATTTTTACTTTGAAACATAAAGATTAATTTTATTTTAAACTAAAAGATATGAAATTTAATTAAGAAAATAATAAATGAAAAAAAATCTTAAAAATTATAATATGGAGACTATAACCTCACACTCTGGTAAAAACCCAACTGAAAATCTCGGAATCCCAGCTCCACCTTTGTATAGGACTAGTACAATATTAAGTCCTAAAATGGATAATTATAGAAAGAGATCAGGAAAATATACTTATGGAAGAAATGGAACCCCTACTTCAGATTCTTTAATAAATGCAATTTCAGATCTTTATAAAGCTGAGGGATGTGTATTAGCTCCTTCAGGTATGGCGGCAATTACAATCGGATTAATGTCAGTTTTAAAGGCAAAAGATCACATTTTGATTCCTGATTCTGTCTATGGTTCAGCAAGAAGATTTGTTCAAGAGGAATTTCCTAGACTAGACATAGAATTTGAATTTTATAATTCACGTGACCTCGATCACCTAGAAGCATTAATAAAAAATAATACAAAAGCTATATATATAGAAAGTCCTGGAACTTATACATTCGAAATAATTGACATTAAAAGGGTTGTTAAAATTTGTAAAAAAAATAATTTAAAATCTTTGATAGATAACACGTGGGCAACTGCAATATATTTTAATCCATTCGATTTTGGAGTAGATATTGTAATAGAAGCAATTACAAAATACATCTCTGGTCATTCTGACATTATGATGGGTGTTGTTTTGGGTAATAACGAAGATTTGATCGCACTTAAAAGATGGTCAAAAAATACAGGTAATTATGTAAGTCCTGATGATATTTATATGTCTTTAAGAGGTCTAAGAACCCTTCCCTTGAGATTACAAAAATCATCACAAAATAGTTTTGAAATTGCTAAATTTTTGGAAACTAAAAATATAATAAAAAAAGTCTTTCATCCTGCTCTTAATCAACATCCTGATCATAAGCTTTGGAAAAGAGACTTTAAAGGTGCCTCAGGTTTATTTGCAATTGAATTTCATGATAATGTACTAGAAGAAACGATAGATATCATAGCTGACAATTGTAAAATTTTTGGAATTGGTTCTTCTTGGGGAGGATACTCTAGTTTGTTATCTACGATGAATGTTTCAGAAAACAGAAATTTAAAATCCAGTTACATTCCAACAGGTAACTATCTGAGAATTTATACAGGCAGTGAAGATACAGAAGACTTGATAGGAGATTTAAAAGTTGGATTTGAAAAATTATGAAATGGTAAACAATTAATTATTAAATAAGTTGTTCTTCGCCTAAAACAGTTGTTCTCCTCATATCCCTATTTTCTTTTAAATCATCAAATGCTCTAGCTCTGTGCATTGTTTGTCTGTTGTCCCAAATAATTAAATCATTTTGAGACCACTTATGAACATATTTAAATTTTGTTTGAGTGGCATATTCAATCAAATCATCTATAAAACACATAGAATCTGGTCTTATCCAATCTTTAATTTTTCCTATATGACTTGAAAGAAAAATTGTTTTTCTTTCTGTTAAATTATTTTTTCGAACAAGTGGTTGATCTACTGGTATAAAATTTTTAATTTCTTCTGAGGATAATTCTTTAGTCATATCAAAACCTAATCTTTGTCGTGAATAAATTAAAGAATGTTCACATATCAAGTTTTTAATTTTTGATTTCATATTATCGTCAAGACAATCATATGCTTCTCTCATATCCGCAAATTCAGTATTGCCTCCTTCTTTAGACACATTTCTGGCAGATAAAAGAGAATATTTAGCTGGAATTTTTTTGAACGAGCTATCAGTATGCCATAATCTATTTCCTAAATTAAATATCCTTCTTGGATCATTTATTGTAAAAGGTTTATTATTTTTATCTAGATTAGAGACGTCTGCTAGATCTGTAGACAACCTTCTGTCTTTAGCTTTTGTGATGTTAGATTTATTTCCTGATGCTTCTATTTCCCCAAAATATTTAGTAAACCTTACTTGTTCGTCATCATTGATATTTTGATTTTTAAACACTAATACAGCTAATTTATTTATTTCTTTATCAATATTTTTTACTAATTCATGGTTTAATTCATTTTTCAAATCAACCCCAGAGACAAATCCTACAAAGTTTGGAAATTTTTCTCTTGTTTCTATTTTCATTTTTATCTCCTCCTAGATCATAATGAAAAAATATTAGTATTTATTTATAATTAATTATAAAGTACGACTTGTAAAATCAAAAAAAGAGAAATTTATGAGTTTAATCAGAGTGAATGTAATATTAATCTCTTTAATTTTATTATTCTTATTTCTTAGTTTTAAAACTTATGCCGTCCAAGAATTAAAAGGAGCATGGTTTGAATGCGAGTTTTCTAGTAAAACCAACAAACCAACTGATGATTGCAACATGTTAGACAATGACGGGTTTATATTTAATAAAAACATTGTTACTCATATATCTGTTGTAGACAGTCAAGAACCAAATTGTAAAAAAAATAAATTTGGTCAATGTTTTCAAAGTGACTTAAAATTTGTAACAGTAAGAAAAGGCAGGCAAGACAAATTTAACTATAAAAATGGAAAGCTCATTTTAACTTTTTTAGGCTGTGGACAAGTTTTTCATTTGAAAGACGAAATCAAATACGTAGAAGCTGTTCCAGATAAAAAAAAATGTTTTTGGGCTGGGAAAAAAGTATTTTATTTAAAAAAATATAATGGAAAATTAATATTTAAAAAATAAGTAATGTATTTGTATGTATATATTAAAACAAACAAACCTTCTTAAATTTGGATTAATTACACTTGGAATAATAGCTTGTTTATTTTGTTTCTATGTGATTGTCGGCTTTTTAGGTATCCAATTTTTAATGGAACCTTATCAATATG
>CABYED010000025.1 GCA_902517815.1 uncultured SAR116 cluster alpha proteobacterium | reverse complement strand
TTTCCAACGCCATTCAAACTCATCAAGACCTTCTTGCAATTTTCCTATATTAAGAAGTGTAAGACCTAAGTTTTGGTGAGCCTCAGCATAATCAGGCTTAAGTGATATAGCTTTGGTAAAGGCGTCTATAGATTCATCAAATTTACCTTTAGATTGAAGAGTTAGCCCTATATTGTTGTAAGCATCAGAATAGTTAGGTCTTAATGTGATAGATTTGTTTAAAGTTTCCATTGCCTCGTCAAACTTACCTAATTCTTGTAAAAGAGCACCCTTGTTATTGTAAGCTTCAGCATAATCACTTTTGAATAAGATTGCTTTGTCGAAAACTTGTATAGCTTCATCAAACTTACCTTGAGCTTGAAAGAGAACTCCTAAGTTATTATAAACTTCAGTATAATTAGGCCTAAGTGATATAGAATTTTTATAAGCTTTTATAGCTTCTTCTAACTTGCCTTGGTCTTTTAGAGCCACGCCCATAATATAAAAAGTATCCGCATCATTAGGCTTGAGTGCGATAGACTTTTTATAAGCTTCTATAGCTTCTTCTAACTTACCTTGATTTTTGAGAGTGACACCCATATTACTGTAAACCTCTGCAAAATCAGGCTTAAGTGAAATAGATTTCTTGTAAGCTTCTATAGCCTCATCAAGCATTCCTTTTTGAGCTCTTGATGCTCCTAATATATTCCAAACAACATATGCTCCTGGATATTGCGCAGTTAAAGCCTCTGCTTGCTCAATTACAGATTCTATTTGTCCCTGATTGTATAGATTGACTAGTTGACTAAACGCTTCCTGGGGTGGGATTTGTATGACTCTATCTTGCTTATACTTAATTAACAAAGCTAATCCTTGCTGTGCTCTTATGTTGTTGGAAAACTTCTGTAATATTGTTTCGTATAGCTTCTCGGCCTCAGCCAAATTACCCTTCTTTACATGAAACTTTGCTCTCATAAGTGACTGTTCCACAGATAAATTTGCTGGCATTATATATTCCTTTTATACGCATATAAATCATCTAAAGTGCAATAGTTGTGCCACAGATAAACACGTAAAGGATATTAATAATCTTTAAATATAAGTTAGTATAAGCTTATAAGAAACTTACCCAGCATCATGTCCTATCTTTTAAAGTTAATACTTATTATTTGTTAAGTTTATTTTCTATGTAGTTTTAAAAAAAGTTGCTTTTAACTTAAAATAATTACAAAAACTGAAGAAAGCCATCTTGATACGCTGGGAGACATATCAAAGATGGCTTTTATTTAAAACCATCTTGATAAGCTGGGAGACTTTGTCAAAGATGGTTTTTGTCGATTAATATCAAAATTAGTCTTGAAGAAGCATCAGTAAATCTTGCTTAGACGCATTGGCTTGTGCAAGCATTGATGTAGCAGCTTTTGTTAATATTTGCGCTTTTGTCATATTAGTTGTCTCCGTAGCAAAATCAGCATCCTCAATTCTTGATTGAGACGCTTTTGTATTTATCTTCAATGTGGTCAAGTTATTTATTTTAGCATCTATCCTGTTTTCAACAGCACCAAAGGACGCTCTAAAACCTGAAACTTTATCTATAGCAGCATCAATGTTTGCTAGTGCAGAAGTTGCACCATTAAGTGTAGAAACATTTACGCCACCTGATCCTGCTGTACCCATCTCACTTTGAGCTTCAAATCCAAGTTTTGCAAGCCCTGCATTATTAAGGTCCCCATCTTCTAATTTTATAAATCCTCCGTCTGTTGCTTCTAACTCAATATTACCAAAAGCTGTTATATTGGCAGCAACAGTAAGTGTTGTATTGTCAGCATCAGTAGCAGATGAAACGAAATCTACTGGAGAAGTAAGGTCAATTGTTATATTACCTCCAGCAGAATCAAATAATTGCAACAGTCCTGCTGGTGATGCAGAAGCAACTACTCCAACATTGGCTGTGTTAATTGCAGAGGCAACTTGTTGAACTGAGCCTAAAGACGAAACAGCTATAGCGTTTCCATTTACTTTAAATGAAGTATCTGTTGGAGATTTGGAAAAATCTAAACCCAAAAACATCGTTGTAGATGCTGTTGCAGTTACTCCACTTTTGGCTGATATATTATTTATAGCAGCAGCTTTAGCTTGAGCTGTATCAAGTATAGTAGCACCTACTAAAACGTCGTTGATTTTAATCTGGTCAGTTATTGAAAGAATATCAGTTGTTACCGCAATACCTTTAGTATGACCTGCACCATTAGTTTCGTTAAGACCATAATTTCCTAAGCTAGTTGGGGTCGCTGTTGCTGCTTGAACATATCCATTAGCAAGATTACCCAACTCAATTTTTACATCAGATCCATCAACATTAGATAATGAATAAAATCCTTCATAAGTGTCTGCTATGAGGCCAACACTACCAGGAGCATTTCCAGCAACAATAATCTGACCTCCGTCATTGTTTGAGAGTATCAAAGAATTATTATTACCTAGGGTTGCAATAACACCAGCAACACTCTCATTAATTTCATCAACAACCTCCTGCATTGTACCTTTAACGCCTATTGTAACTCCTCCAATAGAGAAGGAGTTTGTCATTGTAAAACTGTTACCCATTTCAGCACCCACTACTTTGTTGAACGCTGTTGCAACAGCACCATGTTTTACGGTGTTGGTATTTATAGCATTTGCTAATAATTCAGCTGCATTTGTTGTACCAACAAGTGTTGCAGATTGAGTAGAAACGTGGTTCTTACCATTTATTTTAATTGCATCAACTGCAATTCCACTTACATCAACCAATTCTATTCTTGAACTTGTGAATAATTTAGAACCCATACTAGCTGTCAAACCTAAATCCGACGTTTTTGAGCTTTCCAATACAACATTTAATTGATCCACAGCATCAACACCTAATTGGAAATTTAAGCTAGAATTTGTTCCATCTAATAATTTGACACCATTGAAGTTAGTAGTTAAAGCAATATCATTTATCTCATCAGTTAATGCTGTAACCTCTTCTTGTATAGCTATTCTATCTGATGAACTTAACGTACTATTACCAGCTTGCACTGCTAACTCACGAACCCTTTGTAAGATATTTTCCATCTCACCTAGTGCACCTTCAGCAGTTTGTGTCATTGAAATTGCATCATGACCATTTCTTATTGCAACAACTAAACTTCTTACTTTAGCTTCCATTTTGGACGCAATAGCAGATCCAGCCGCATCGTCTGCTGCATGGTTTATTCTTAATCCAGTTGATAATCTTTCGATAGCTTGTTCAGATTTAAAAATTTGATCTGACATACTTTTTTGGGCTGATAAAGCCGCAATATTAGTGTAAACACTTACCATTTTTTTTACTCCCAGTTAAAAAAAATAAATAATCTAAAATTATTAACGACGAGTTTGAAAAATGTTTAATAAAAAAATAAAAAAAGTCACCTAGATAAGCTGGGAGTCCTATCTTGGGTGACTTTTCTTCTTAGATCTCCAATTTATCCTTGAAGAAGAGCTAATATATTTAATTGAAGTAAAAGCCACCTAGATAAGCTGGGAGTCCTATCCTGGGTGGCTTTCCTTCTTAGATCTCCAATTTATCCTTGAAGAAGAGCTAATAAGTTTTGTTTAGATGCGTTTGCCTGAGCTAACATTGATGTAGCGGCTTGGGATAAAATCTGAGCCTTTGTCATGTTAGTTGTCTCAGCAGCGAAGTCTGCATCCTCTATTCTTGATTGAGCAGCTTGAGTGTTAACTTTCAATGTTGTTAGGTTATTGATCTTTGCATCAATCCTGTTTTCAACAGCACCAAAAGACGCTCTAAAGCTAGACACTTTTTCAATTGCTGAGTCAATGTTTTCCAATGCTGCAACAGCGCCACCTAAACTTGATACGTTTACGCCGCCTGAACCAGCGCCTTGTTCTTCACTCTGACCTTCTAAACCAAGTTTTGCTAAACCTGTGTTACCAATAGTACCATCTGTTAACTTGATAACACTACCGTCTTCTGATGTTAGGGTAATGTTTCCACGAATAGTAAATGCATTACCGTTACCAGGATTGGCAGTAGTTGCATTAGTACCATCAGTGATTGCTGTAACAAAGGTAGAAACAGAAGCGAGTTTTACTTGTATGTCGCCTCCATTAACCTCTTCAAGCCTCAATAAACCTTTATCAGTAGCGCTAGCAACAACTCCAAATGGACCTTTACTTTGATCATTAATTTCAGTAACCATCTCATTAACTGAGTCAAGATCAGCAGCTTCCACTGCTACTCCATTAATGAGGAATGAAGTGTCAGTAGCAGCTATGTTAAAATCAAGTGCTAAATCCACAATTGTTGAAGCACTTGCAGTTACTCCAGTTTGATCTGATATCGCATTAATAGCTTCAGCCTTAGCTTGAGCAGTGTCAACATCTGTTGCACCAACTTGAACACCATTAATTTGAATGTCATCGGTTAATGCTAAAGTTGCTGTACTAACCGCCGTACCGATTGTAGCACCTCCCTTAGTTTGATTTAGACCATAAAAGTTCAAAGAAGCAGCAGTTGCATCAGTATCATTTGATCCATATCCATTGGCTATGTTGGCAAGTTCAACTGTTACAGCTGATCCATCAACATTTTCTAATGTAAACATACCTTCATATGTACCAGTTAAGATACCAACTAATTGTGATTCACCAGAAAGTTGTATTGAGGTACCAGTGGTATTAGTTAAAATTAGCTGATTATTTGCACCTTTAGATGCTGTAACGTCTGCAACTTGATGGTTTATGTGATCTATAACATCATCAAAACTTTGCATTATGGCAACTGATTCTGCTGTTCCTCCACTTGTAATAGTGAATTCAGCAGACATAGAAAAATTATCACCCATAGCTTGACCTTCAACTCTGTTGAAAGCTGTTGCAACGGCACCATGAACAGCAGTATTGTCGTTGATTTGTCGAGCTATAACTTTCGCGGCAGTAACTGTACTAGTTGTAGCAGCAGCAAGAGTAGCAGCTGCGTAGTTTTCACCGTTAATTTTTATAGCGGTTTTATTAACTCCTTCAGCAGCACCAAGCACAACTCTACCACTGGTAAATACATTTGCTCCTAATTTACCAGACAAGCCCAAGTCTGAAGCACGAGAAGATTCAAGATCAACTGATAACGAATCAGAAGCGTTAACTCCTACCTGAAAATTTACACTTCCACTTGATCCGTCAAGAAGTTGTACACCATTAAAGTTAGTAGCATCAGCAATACTGTTTATTTCGTCAGTCAATGCATCAACCTCATCTTGTATAGCTGATCTATCAGTTGCGCTTAATGTACTGTTACCAGCCTGAACTGCTAATTCGCGAATTCTTTGTAAGATGTTTTCCATCTCACCAAGTGCACCTTCAGCAGTTTGTGTCATTGAAATTGCATCATGACCATTTCTAATAGCAACTCCTAAACTTCTTACTTGCGCTTCCATTTTTGAGGCTATTGCTGATCCAGCAGCGTCATCTGCTGCATTATTAATTCTTTTTCCAGACGATAATCTCTCAATAGCTTCGTCAGCTTTTTTAATTTGATCTGACATACTATTCTGAGATGAAAGAGCTGAAATATTTGTATTTATACTCGCCATTATTTTCTCCAGGTTAATTTAAAGTTCTGAAAGTAGTAACGACTTGCAAAAAAAAAGTTTAATTAAATTTAGTGTTAGGGTCTAAATTCTTTTCAATAAATTTTAAAATTTATTGCTTGTGATATTTTGTAAATTAAAAGTAAGTTGAAAGATATGAAGCTATTTTTATTTATTTAAAAGAATAAATTTTTGATTAATATTTTAATTAATCGTTATTGTTCATAGCCTCAAAAAGATTTGTAAGATATTCACCTGTTGATTTCAAGCTAGTTACTGCTGATTCCATTGCACTGAATTGCTGAATGTATCTTGATCTTGTAGATTCAAAACGTGTATCTAACTCATCTAATAATTCATTTTGCTTTGATAGTTCGCTGTTAAGAGTTGTAATACGGTTTTCAACTGATCCTGAACCTGTATTATTTAGTGATGTTGTAATATATGATGTAAGTTTATCTATTAAACTTTGTCCATAGAAAATTGATCCACTAGCACCTAAACCGGAATATTTTACCTTAAGACCCGCAGCAGATCCAGATACAACTGAAAATATATTGTTTGAAATGTCTGCAGTCATATCAACTCCATCTAATGTTGCTGAACCGGTTACACCTGTAGTTGTTATACCCGCACCTGTTGTACCAACTGTAATGGAACCTGTGGAGTTACTTGACGGTGTGACTGACGTAACTGTTTTAAAAGTTTTTGTACCAAATACAGTTGCATTTGCAGCAGGCCCTGTTATGACCTCCGTCTGTGCATTTCCAGACAAATCTGTTCCAACTACTGTGAAAGTATAGCCACTCTCATTTCCGCTTGCACTGGTAATAGAAATTCGTTTTCCAACACTGTCATTCAATGAACTACTTAAAGTCAGGGCAGAAGATGCAGTTCCTGACTGAGAAGTTGCTAATGCATCGGCATCTGCAGTTCCTGACATTTTTAAAAATCCATTTAAATTACTTCCAATAGCATTAATTACTATAGATGAAGAAGAACCAGTAGAGCCAGATGTAATTGAATAGCTTCCATTTGAGTGAGTTACCACGACAGATTTGCCCGAAGTAGTTAACGTACTATCTGCGTTAATTGCAGTTTGTATCGCAGTAGCTAAGGCTGCCTCTGAAGAATATTCGGCTGCAGGAACAGTAATAGTTCCAGAAGTAACCCCATCTACAATAACTTGAATAGTGTTATTTGATGCAGTAACCCCTGGAGTGGTATCATTACTAGCTAATCCAGTAAACGCACCAGCAACATATGCAGTCATTGCAAAAGCATAAGTACCTGGAGCTGGATTTGAATTTGATCCACCAGACACTGACAACAGGCTTGACTCTGCAGAATACATAGAATTAAAAATTGCATCTAATGATGATGGGTTGTTTTTTAATGTGTTTTCCAAAACGGTTGTGTTTAATGTTAAAAATCCTGATCTTTCTGTTCTTACACCTAAATTCGACAAATAAACACTAGACGAGCCAAATCCAGACAAAGCGGAAGTAGTTATACTATCAATTTGACTTTTTAAACTATCTATGACTGGGTCATCAGCTAATTCCCCTTTTTCTGTAGAGCTATCACCTCTAAATGTTTTATCATTCAGAACTCCTTTTAGAGAATTAATTGCTGTAATTAAACTTTCTAAACTATTTATAGCACTGCTAGTATCTACAGATGCAGTTAAATTTGCTGTTGAACTTGAAGTTGAAATGAGATTTACAGTATAACCTTCAAATAAATCAGTAATTTCATTTGAGGACCTTGTTAAAGTCATCCCATCTACGACAATAGTAGCATCTGAGCCTGCAATTTTTTGTTTAGATGAATTTGTTGTTGAATTGTCTATAGATGACAGACCTGAACCAGATGGACTTTCTGTAGCGGTTATACGTAATGCATTTTCTTTTCCCTCATTGGACTTAAGAACTAAATTAAAGGTGTCGTCTCCTGAACCAATTATACTAGCAGTTACCCCGTAATCTAAAGCATTTATTTTATCTCTAAGCGAAGCAAGTGTGTCTGTTTCTGTAACTGTCAATGAAGTTGAAGCAGAAGTTGAATTAGCTACAAAGCTTCCACTAGACCAATCTCCTCTTTCAAGAACCAGAGAACCTCCTCCAACAACATCTGTAGTTGCAGAAAAACCTGTGAAAGCTAAAGTCTGTCCAGTAGCAAGAGAAGAAATAGTCATAGCTGAGTTAAGTGTTTTTGCTTTTGATGGATCTGAAATTGAAGCTGTGACTGCAGTGCTATTTGATGAAACTGCGAGCGAAGTTTTACCAACTAAATTACTTAGAGATGATGAAAGAACTGATAAAGCGCTTTTTACTTCACCAATTGCGGAAATAGATGTAGTTTTATCATCAATTTTTGTTTGAATAGCATTTTCTTGAGGAGTTTTTTCTGCATCAACCAAACTGTCTACAATTTGTGTGATATTTAGTCCACTCCCAGATGAATTTATGGCACTTAGATAATCTACAGTAGTCATACAAATCCTCAAAAAAATACTTATTCATAACGACAAAAATAATGCAAATTTTATGCCTACTGAATTGAAACACTTAAAATTCATAAAAATTCTATTATTTTCAATGACTTTGAGTAAAAATTATGTACTAATCTTACTTGGAGCTAATTATGATTATAAATAAAAGCATAAAAGCAATTATTGATAATCTGTCATTATTGATAATAGCAGCTGTAATTGGTACAATAGTCTCTTTTGTTGCACAATTATTCATTATAAGTGCAATTAATATTTATAATTTTATATTCAACAATGAAAATTTTGCAGTAACAATTGATATTGGAAATTTATCACTTAACTTAATCCCATTATTGATATGTGTACCAAGTTCTATTTTAGTTGGACTATTAATGTACAAACTTAAATTACCGAGGTGGTTTGGTCCTGCAGATACAATTTACGCTGCTCATCATCACGCTGGGATTTTAGATTTAAAAGGTGGTTTTGGATCAACATTAGCTTCATTTATATCCATAAGTGGAGGTGCTTCAGTCGGCATTTATGGTCCACTTGTTCATTTTGGGGCAACAGTTTCTTCATTTGTTAGACGTCAAAAATTTATTCCCAAAATTCCACATGATATTATAATTGGAAGTGGTGTTGCGGCCGCCATTTCTGCAGGATTTGGTGCTCCTCTTGCAGGTATAATATTTGCTCACGAAACGGTTTTAAGACATTTTTCAATGAAGGCAGTTGCCGCTCTAGCAATTTCGTCAATGGCCGCTAATTTTTCTGCAACAAAAATTGGAATTGTAAGTCCTCCACTTTTACTTACTGCTGTTCCTTTTGATATGGGTGACATAATAGTAAGCCTTGGTATTATTGGTCCACTAGCTGCAATTGTAGCAATTCTTTTTATGAAACTGGTGCTTTTTACAGGAACCATTCCAAACAAAATGAGTATAAAAAATTGGCAAGCTCCAATAATAGCAGGATTTGCGTGTGGTATTTGTGGATTGGTTTTTAGTGAAATTTTAGGTTTGGGTACTGATATTTTGATGTCTGTAATAACAAGCCAATTATTTTTTGGATATCTTTTTGCTCTTTTGTTAGGAAAATTAATTCTAACTTCTATTTGTGTAGGATTTGGGTTTTTTGGTGGATTATTCTCGCCTGCCCTCTTTTTAGGAGGAGTTTTGGGTGCTATAATATTTCAATTACCAATGACATCAACCAACCCCGATTTGCTTTCTGTACTAGCAGTCTCAGGTATGGCGGCAGTATCTAGCTCTGTAATTGGCGCACCTTTGAGTGCAATAGTTTTGGTCCTAGAACTTACTGGATCTTATGAATATGCAATAGCTGCAACTTTCCCAATTGTTGTTTGTTCATTTATAACCAGTAGAATTTTTGCAAATAGTGTGTTTGATAAACAGCTCATTTTGAGGGGCGTGGAAATTACAAAAGGTCGAGAACAAATACGTTTAAATGAAGCCATAATAAAAAATTATGTTGATAGTGAATATACAAAACTAAAGCCAACAACATCTGTAGAAAACGCCATTAAGTTATTAACTAAGTTTAAAACAACTGAAGGATATATAGTGTCGGAAGATAACAAATATATTGGTAAAATTAGTCTTTTAAATTTAATTAATAAAAAAGGTTCAAAATTAATAGATTTAAAAGAAAAAAAACCTTTAATTATAGACCCTAATTCAAACTTAATTTTTGTAATAAAAAAATTATCAAAGTTTGTTGGTGAAAGCATACCAATTGTTAACAAAAAAAATAATGTAATGATCGGAATAATATCAGAAAATGATGTTTTACAAGCATATCTTGATATTTCTGATGAAATTAATCAGATAGAAAAACATTAAATAAAATTATTTCTAAACATTTTTAATTAACATCCGTTTAAATTATTAACATGTATTATTTATTTTAAGGTGATTTAAATGAACTATAATGCGTCTATGAGACAGTATTTGAATGATGACATTAATGCAAAGACCACTAGCTTAGATCCTCATAAAATAATTGAAGAGGTTTTAAAAGATCTTAAAAAAAATATGGAAACGCTAGCATATTCAATTGATCATGAACCTGTAATTTCATCAATAAAATCTAATAGTTTTTCAAAATCTTTAACAGCAATATATATCTTACAATCAAGTTTAAACTTTGATAAAGGAAAAGAAATAGCTGAGAATCTCTATCGTATTTACGAATTTACTAAAGATGGAATTATGAAGGGTTTTACAAAAAGAAACTCAAAGCTTATTTACGATGCAATACCTCCAATTGAAGAAATCCTTGATGGATGGAGACAAATTAAATAAAATTGCTATTGATTTAGCTACAAAAAAGTATATTTATCATGTATATTGATCCTAAGAAATAGAACTTATAGGTGATAAAATGTCAAAATTTTGTCCTGAATGGATTTTCTCTACTTTTGCTGCGCAAACAGCAAAAGAATTCTTATCTTCAAATAATTCTATTGCAGGTATCTCTAGAAAATTTTCAAAATCTATTAATGAGAGATACAATGAAGTGAAATTTGAAGAAATCATGGATCTTGCAGAAAATATTCTTCAATTTCTATCAGAAATAAATGCTGGCGAAGAGGCAGTTAATTTTATAAACGATTATATCCACTATAGAGTATGCTTTGAATCTAATGGCAGTCCAAGAAAATTATCAGGAATGTTTTCATCCGCTTTTAATCCAGTAAAAATAAAAGATTACAATACAGAAAAATGCTTCAAAATATTTAAAGCTACTGTGTTTAGTATCAAAAATGATGCTTTCCCAAAATCTACCCCAGGATGGCAAATTACTGATGTAGAGGATATTGATTGGATTGGTGATGTTTTTAATCAAGAACCTGACTTATTTTAATTTCTTAACTACCTCAAATAATCAAATAAATTAAGTTGTGAAATTTTAACAAATGATTGCTGACTAGCTTGCATAGACGTTAACATGCTTTGTAAATTAGTAACTAAAGATGCAAGATCTGCATCCTTCAAATCACTAACATCTTTTTCTACACCTAACCTTCTGTTAGCTAAAAGCTCTACTTGCCTATCAAGAGAATTAGTTCTAGCTCCAATTTCACCCCTATTATTTGCAATATGTACCTGAGTAGAAGCCACATTATCTAATTGTTTTGATGGTAATTGATCATTATCATATAACTTTTGAAAACCACCTATGTTGTTTCCAATTCCATCTGTTGGTTGAACTTTAAAAAAAGAAGTAGGATCTTTTTGTGCAGTTTCAATTCCATAAACTGAAAGATTTTTGATTTCCATTGGGCCGTTAACTGAGTCAGTTAATTTAATTGTTTTTCCATCATCCATAATAGTTGCAACAACCCCAGTATTACCTAGATTAATTTGTCTTACAAATTCTGCAGGATCTTCGCCTGTAATTTCAGCTGTAATTGTTGCTGTACCTAAATTTCCTGTTAAATCAAAAGTCCATGTGCCAGGGTTTTCATTCTCAAAAGTAAGCTCTGCTACACCCGTAGATTTAACAGAATCAACGCCTCCAGAAGCTGTCCTTATTGAATAGCTAATATCTTCTAACATTTGGAAAATTGAAACATTATCCCCTGATGGCCCCTTTACAGCTTGAAATAAAGTTCCTCCATCAAGTGTTGTTTCAATTACTCTGGACTCAGAGATGGATAAAGACGATATACCCCTATCTCCTTTATAATTTATTTTGCCAGTTAAATCTTTTTCAAAAGGCATAGTGTTTGTTTTGTAACCACTAAATAAAAAACTTCCATTACTATCTTGTGCATTAGCTAGACTTAATATTTCTTCTTTCATTTGATCAACTTCAATAGCAATTGCTTCTCTATCTGATGCACCTAGTACATCGCTTGAAGCCTGAATTATCAATTCTTGAACTCTTACAAAAACATTTGATAAATTTTCTAAATTTTTATCTAATAATGATAATCTATCATTAGCTGAATTAACATTTCTTTCATATTGTTCAATTTGTTTTTTAACAACATTTAGGCCCGATAATTCAACTGAACCAACTGGATCGTCAGAGGCCCTTAAAATATTTTCACCAGTAGCAATTTTATTCTGAAGATCTTGAAGCTCTTCAGTGGTTGATGAAAATTGTTTTAACTGCTGTTGATTAAATAATTTTGAACTAATTTGCATTTTAAAATCACTTTAATTACTAAACAACCTCTATTAGAGATTGGAACATTTCTTTAGCAGTTTGCAAAATTCGTGCCGAAGCTTGATATGCTTGTTGAAACTCAAGTAAGTGAGCAGCTTCTTCATCTAGATTTACACCAGCAAATTCACTTTGACTTGCCTCTGCTGCATCTAATGTGCTTGAGGCTGAATCTAGAGATAACTTACTTGCCTGAACATTTGATCCTACTTTAGCAACTGTAGTATTAAAAATTTCTTGAAAATTTCCTTTATTGCCGCCTGATTTATCAGATCCTTGAAGACTTAATATATTAACAATATTTCTGTTATCTCCAAAACCATCTTTATTACTAGAAAAATCAAAGCTATTATTAACTATAGTCTCTTCAGAGAATTGAAATTTAGTATTATTTATTTCGAAAACTCTGTTAACGTCTAAAATTCTTGATGCAATCGAGTGACCAGAAACTTTATCAAAAATTTCAACTTTATTTGTATTTGCTGAATCTACTTTAATTGTAAGTTCAGGTATTTCTTCGGTATATTCGCTCTCTGAAAATTTGTCATATTCTGCACTTATTTTTCTAGCACCACCACCCATAACAAAGGTAATTAAATCTTCAGCTGGTAAATTTGTTAAACTTATTTTTTCTGCCACTGAGTTTTCAATTGATCCATTTGGTATGTCAACTTTTACTGGTTCTCCTGAAAATGACGTTACTTTTATTCCATCATTATCTACTACAGCTCGAACATCTTGGGTTTTAAGACCATAGACCTTGTTTGAATTAGGACTTGAATCAATCTTAAAATCAAGTTTATCAACCATATAACTTAAAGATAATCTGCCTACCTTTTTTGTGCCAACTTCTACTGTTGAGGCAGAATCACTAGCAGGCACTATTGATGAAATTTTAGTAAAAACCTTTTCTCCTGTAACTATTACACCTGAACCCTCAGCGGTCAAAACTTCAGTCTGTGATTTGCCAAATTGATCTAGTCCAGTAATTGTATATTTTTCTCCTGTGTCATTTCCTGCCGGTTTAATTGTAATTACTTGCGGTTCCATTACTACAGAAGTTGCTTGTACTCCAACCTCTATAGTGCTTGCAGTGTTATTAGCTACAGAAATAGAAGTGATTTCACTAAATGAGATGGTACCAGTGGCCGTTGAGTTGTTAACTCCTGAAATAGTTTCAGTCTTAAACACACCGTCAGTATCAAGACCTGAAATTACAAAAGAATTACTCCTTTCATCTCCACTACATAATATAGTTATTTTTCCGTTCAAATCCTTTGAGTTTTTTAAAGCACCGTCAAAAGATAAATTACCTGCTGATGCTGACTGACTTTTTAATAAACCATCTCTGTCAGTTGTTGATAAAATACCATCAGTAATTATACTAACGTTTGCAAACATATTATTATTAAATAGAGAATCTTCATCAGTTATACCTGATGATTCATTCCATGACAAAGTTAATGAAGAAGATGGTGATCCACTAAATGTAGATCCGTCACTATTGAAAAATACAGGAACAGGAGGATTATTACTATCAAATTTAATTGTATAGTCTGTTTTAATGTCATTTTCTGTAATCTCAATACCAATTGCAGGACTAGAAGTCGTTGGTTGAACAACAAAATTTCCAAGCATTGTTGTTGTACCTTCTTTTAAACCAAATGTTTCAGCATTAGCAGTATTCGCAGTATTAGAAACTAATTTAAATTGAGCACCTTCGATTGTTCCTTCAGCTGTTGCAATAAGTTCATATCCTGGTGCAGTCCCAATTTCTATGTTCCCAAAAGTATTTGATGCTGGGGTAATTGAGCTAATTGTTTTAAATAAACCTAATGACACTACTGTTTTTCCAGAGTTAGGGCCCAAAATAGTTTCAGTTTTACTTAATCCGTCTGTTCCTATACCAACTATTGTAAAAGAATTATCGCTTTCATTACTAGTTGAAGTTATCGATATTCTAGTACCTAAGGATGAACCAAAAGCAGGTTCAGTTCCAACATCAATTCCTGTTGCCGCACCATCAGCAGAAATTTTTGTTATTTCTGTAAATAACTTAGTACCCTTTACAGTGTTCGCATTAACACCAGTTATAGTTTCAATTTGATCATTACCGTCTAGATCTTTACCGATTATAGTAAAAGTAACAGAGGCATTATTAGATGAGCTTTTAATGCTTACTGTGGATTTCAAATTAGTAGCTGATCCAGAGCTTGTTTGAGCTCCATCAAGCGTAAAAGAGCCTGCACCTGCAAGTGTTTCATTATCAACAAGACCATCGCTAACTGATGCTACCGAATTTATACCATTTATAACTAATTCTGTTGATGCAGTCCCAGTTTGAGAAGTAGCAATTAAATTTTGTATATTTTCTGATGTACCATTAAATCGTGCTTTAATTCTATTTGTTTCAGGTCCCTCAACTAGCAACTCTCCTGATGCCATCTTGAGGGTATAAACTTGTCCTTCAAAGCTTAAGTCTACTGATTGTCCATCTTTAGGTAATGCGTTTAGGACTTTACTTTTTATTTGAGAAGTTGGAGTTTCAGACCTCAATGATTTAAGTAGCGCTGTAGATATTTCTTTTTGAGTATCTATATTTAATTCATTTGCATCGATTGTAGTGTTCCAGCCTCCGTCAGCTGCTTTTGTGCCAATCCTAATTTTACCATTATTTGTGCCAGATGGAGTTATTGATGTTACAGATTTGAAAATATTAGTAGTAGTTACTACTCCCCCATTTGATCCTGTTATGTCTTCAATAATAGATTCATTATCTAAACCTAAACCAACTATTCTAAAAGTTGTTCCAGTTGTGTCCTCTTGACTCTTTATCTGTAATTTTGCCCCTACATAGTTTGATGTTGATAAGACACCATTCATTCCAATTGCATTGCCAGAAGTAAAAGATGTTAATTGAACTAGGCTATCATCGTCATTTATATCGTTATGACCAGCTGTTCCAATTTTAATATTACCATTTCCATTAGCTGAAGTCTCAATTGATGTTATGGTAGAGAATTTTGTTGAACCTACAACTGTATCGGCTATCGTACCAATTTTAATAGTGCCACTAGCAGTAGCTGAAGTCTTAATTGATGTTATTTTACTAAATTTTGCTGAACCTTGAGCTGTATTAGTAGCTGTAGCACCTGTAATTTGTTCTGTAATAGTTGCGCCACTTGAGTTAATTCCAGTAACTGTAAATGTATTCCCACTTTCATCCGCAGAACAGAAAATGGTTACAACTGCATTTAAATTTTCTGTATTGTTTTGTATAAAAGAACCATCTAGTGTGATTGTTCCTGCAGCACCAGGATTAGCTAAAGTAAATAAACTATCATCTTTAATTTTGGTCGCGCCTTTAATTTGTTCAGTAATAGTACTGCCACTTGAGTTAGTTCCAGTAACTGTAAATGTGTTTCCGCTTTCATCCGCAGAACAAAAAATAGTTACAACTGCATTTAAATCGTTGGCGTCTTTCAAAGAACCATCTAGTGTGATTGTCCCTGCAGCACCAAGTGCATTATTTGTAAATAAGCTATCATCGTCATTTACAAATAATTTGTAATCTTTTTGATTAATATCAATTCCATACTTTGATAGTCCAACAATAGCTTTTTTACCATCAGGAGATCCAAGACTATTATCTAAGTCATCAAAGATCTCGGGTTTAATTGTAACAACTTCGCCTGTTTTGCTCCTATCAATATTTACATATCCATTTGTTAAAGAGTCTATAACTGCTACTTTAGAAACCCCTGAATTTATTTGTGTTGTAAAAGTTTCGCTAGATGTAAATTTTATCTCACCTTTAATATTAGCTGAGACCTTTTTTGTGTCACTTATATCTATAAACAATCTTGAATTTTTTTGTGTATCATTTTCACTTAATTTTTCAAAATCTTTTCCAAATGCTTCCAAATAAAAATCTGAAGGTGCAGTTATATTTTTTAAATTAATGTCATGTCCATCTTTAGATTCAATGATTATTTTTTTAAAATCAGAAGTAACAGTTGCTAATAAATCTGTCTGTGAAGAATACTCATTAATTCTTTTTGCAAGTGCTGAAATATCACTTGAATCTATACTAGCGTTGATTGATACTGCATCAGAATTTTTACCTTTTAAATCAAAGGTTACTGCACCACTCACACCATCTTCAAACGGACCAAGCAAAACTCTTGTGTTTGCTGATAAATTTACTCCTGTGCCCGCTAACTCAGTATTTAATTTATTAGCTAAATAGAAAGCACTAGAACCCACAGGTACATTTGTAGTTTTTTCTACATTATCGTTATTAGTAACTTTAAGTGAATATCCAACTGCTTCAGTTCCTATAGTTACCTTGCCAACTGAATTGCCATTTATGCTTATGTTACTTACTTTGCTGAAGACTTTGTCTCCAACAGCTGTAGTGGCATTTCCACCTGGTATTGTTTCAGTTTGGTATAACCCATCTAGGTCATAACCTGTAACAGTGAATGTTCTTCCTGATTCATCTTTCTCACATGCGATTGAAATATATGAATTAAGTTCTTTTGAATATATTTTTGTTCCATCAAGCGTTAATGCACCAGTGGTTACAGTCTTTGATGTTAATAAACCATCCATATCAGTTTCTTGTTCGTTATAACTTAGGTTTGATCCAAAACTGTTTACAAAATCTCCACTTGCTGTTTTCCTTGTTATGATTGTACCTCTATAATTATTGTTTAAATAATCATTTCTATATTCAGCACTCTCTAAAAACCCATTTTCTTTTTTTATTAATGAAGCTATTTGCATTGCATTCAATGATGTTCCTGAAACATGCCTACCATCCCTTGTAAAGATCTGTAAATTACTAGCTGCTGATTCATTAGCTGTTAAATTCGTAATTGAAGGAGTAAAAGAATTACCTCTAGACAAAATTGAAGAACTCTCAATATCTAGAGAAGATGAAGCAATTGTAAGATAACCATTTGATCCAGTGGCAAATAAACCTAATTTTTTAAAATCATGTTGACTTTTTCCGTCTAACATTAAACCAGAATTTAGCAAGTTAGCAAATTCTTCAACTGATTTAATTCCATCTCCAGGATCTGTAGCTGCAGAGCTAATTGTAATTTCTTCATCATTGCTACCATCTGTAAGTTTAATATTAAATGATGAAAAACCTTTAATATCTGCATCTGAAATTGTAAATGTAGCTGATGATTGGTTTCCAAGAGAACTTAAATTGATTGATTTAGTAGTTGAAGGAATTGTAGTTACAGGACCATCTTTTAAAAAGGTTGTGGCGACTAAAGGGTTACCACTAGACGCAAAAACTTCGTCAATACTGGGAGGATGATCTATCTTAGCTCGTGTGGTTGATCCAATAATATTTAATTCTACATTGCCTACATTAGATGAACTTTTTGAAATTAAATTTTTTGAAGCAGCTGCAAAATCTTCAGGATTTTGAAGATGAAATTTCATAGCTCCTGCATTTGTTAAAGATGGAGATATTTGAAAGCCATCACCATCTTGTGGTTGACCAATTATTTCAACTTGAAATCCATTAAAATTAATTTTATTTCCTACAACTTTGGACAAGCCCTTGGAATCTCTTATTTCCCAATTATTATTTATTTTTGAATAATTAACTAAAATTTTCTCTTGGATAATTTGACTTGGATCACCCTCAATAAAATTGAATTTTAATTGTGATTTATTATTAAAATTAGCCTGTGGTAACATTGAATTAACAGAAAACATAGCTTTTCCAGATTTACCATTTAGATCAATTCCAGAAG
>CABYED010000024.1 GCA_902517815.1 uncultured SAR116 cluster alpha proteobacterium | reverse complement strand
TACTAAAGTTGAAAAAACTGACACCCCTATACCAATCCACCACACTAGAGTGTAATCGCCTGTAGCATCATATAACTTTCCGCCCATCCAAACACCAAGAAAACTTCCTAATTGATGTGATAAAAAAACAATTCCATATAAAGTACCCATATAACGTAATCCATAAATATGAGCTATCAATCCACTGGTTAATGGTACTGTAGCTAACCATAAAGAACCCATTAACAAAGAAAATAAAATTACGGATATTGGTGTTATTGGAAATATAATAAAAATTAAACCAATAAACGCTCTTAAAGCATAAACAATAGCTAACAAGAATTTTTTGGGGTATCTCTGGCCTAACCAACCAGCATAAATTGTTCCAAAAATATTACTAAATGCAATTAATGCTATTGCAAAAGCGCCTAAACTTGAAGTTGTTGAAACTCCAAAACTATGTAAAAAGCTTGATGGATTTATACTACTACACATTTCAGTAACCATGGCAGGAAAATGAGCTGTTAAAAATGCTAACTGGTATCCACAAGCAAAAAATCCAAAAAAAATCATAGAAAAATTAGGATCCTTAAAAGCATCACCTAATACCTTTTTTAAGCTTATTTCTATTTCTTTTTTTGAAGCTAAAGGGGGAGATTTTAAAAAAGGAACAAAAAATATAATAAAAATTATAGACATTGAAAAAATTATAAAAACTTGTTGCCAACTGTATAAATTTAAAAGAGCTTGAGCGATTGGCGCTCCTATCATTTGACCAACTGAACCAGCAGCAGTAACTACTCCTAAGGCCATTGATCTATTTTTTTCACTCGAGGCTCTACCAACAACCGCTAATATCATTCCCATGCCTGTTCCAGCTATTCCAAAACCTATTATAAGCTCAAGGAATTGATGTGTTAGTGGATTTTGTGCAATGGTTGATAACAGTAAGCCAATAACATAGCAAAATGCTCCAACCACAATCATCTTTCTATCACCAAACTTTTCACCCAAGGCCCCAAAAATAGGCGCACCGATACCCCAGCCAAGGTTTTGAATTGCAATTGCCAATGAAAATTCCACTCTTAACCATTGAAATTCTTGTTCAATTGGTATTTGAAACACACCAAAGCTGCCTCTTATTCCAAAAGTAATAATTATTATTATGGAGCCAGCTATCAATACTGGAGTAATTAAAGAACTGTTATATCTTTTCATAAATTAACTTGTTAAAAAATTCTATGTTAGTGTCAAACCTTTGTTTTTGACTATTCTCAAACTAATATCCCATAAAAGGTCAGCATCTTTTTGACTTTGAGCAAAAATTGAAGGTTCCTTTATTTTGCTTTGATAAAAGTATTTTCCAGTAATATTTTTAATATTTTTATCAGTAGCTAAAAATACTATTGTTTCAGCACCTTCTTCAACTGAAATTGCGAAGAAATTCATGAGAAATTTTATGGCCAAACTAGCGAGACCAGTATTGTTTTTCCCAAACTGAGTTTTAACAAAACCAGGATGAAGACAATTAACAGTGATTTTATTTTTCTTAATTAACTCGCTCAATTTTTTAGTAAATAATATATTACATAATTTTGATTTTTTATAAGCAATCCAACCGTTATAATTTATTTTCATTTCCAAATTAGTAAAATCTAATTTCACACCTCTATGTGCACCGCTAGTTACATTAACTATTCTTCCTCCGGTTTTTATGACCTTATATTTTAATAATATATTTGTTAAAATAAAATATGACAGATGATTAAGTGCAAATGTTTTTTCTATTTTGTCCACACTCTCTTTTCTTGAAAAAAACAATGCACCAGCATTATTAATAAGAATATCAATTTTAAATTTTCTTAATTTTTCTGCTAACGATTTAATTTCTGAAATAGATGAAAGATCGCATTGTATGAAACTAATATTGTTGTTTGATGTCTCTTTTATTAAATTTCTGACTGATGTTTCACCTTTTTGTTTATTACTTCCTATCAAAATTATTTTGTTTTTAATCTCTTTACCTAAAACCTCAGCTGCTCTATAGCCAAGCCCACTCGTACCACCTGTAAGAACTATATTCATTTATCTAAGCCTTTTATTATATTTTCTTTCAATTTATAAAAATTTTCTATTGGATTATATTCATTCAATATTGCGGATATTACTGCTACACCAGAAACTCCTAGTTTAAACAAATCATAAATATCATCTAAAGAAATACCACCTATTGCAACAACAGGAAGTTCTGTCTTATTAATGATTTCTCTTAATGAATTAGTACCCATTGGCAAAGATGCGTCATTTTTTGAACTGGTGGGGAATATTGGTCCAACACCGAGATAATTTACACAATTTGGTATATTATCTAATTGATTTTTATTTGTAATAGATAATCCAATTTCAATATTTTGATCTATCATTTTTTTTGCTTCATTTGGTTTCATATCAGACTGTCCAAGATGAAGTATATCAATTAAACCTTTGCACTTAGAAGCAACATTGACATTATCATTAATACAAAGCTTCATTTTAGTATTAGATGTTGCTGAACTAAGATCTCTTATAAGATCTATGATCTCGTTATCATTTATTGATTTAGCTCTCAATTGAAAAACATCAAGACCATTTTCTGCTAGCTCACCAACTATTCTAACAAGTGCTTTATTTGGATTTTCACTTTTGTATATATGATAAGGAAGTAAATTTTCAGGGCCTGCAATAAAATAAGATTGAAGATTAGACATTTTTAATTTTTACATTACTTATGATTTCGTCTGAAGAAATATTATATAATTTGTCTAATAAGTTCATTCTTAGACTCCCTGGCCCTCTAGAAATTTTGCTTGCCATTTCTCCTGCCAAATCATAAATTCCAATCATTGATGCAGTTGAAATTAATTTATTTTCTCCAACTGCTATAGCCGCTCCAATTAGACAAGTTAATGCACAACCAGTTGCAGTAACTTTGGTCATCATCTCGTGTCCACCCTCAATAGCATAGGTAACATGACCATTAGTTACATAATCTATAGCTCCGGTAACTGCTACTATAATTTTATTTTTTTTAGCTATTGAAATTGCAGCACCTAGTGCGTCATTAGAGGTTGAAGTTGAGTCCACTCCTTTACCTCCCCCAGACAGTCCTGCCACAGCCATAATTTCTGATCCATTACCCCTTAGTATTGTTGGTTTAAATTTTATAAGTTGCTCAACATTTTTATTCCTAAAGCCACTAGCACCAGCACCAACCGGATCTAAAACCCAAGGAATATTATTTTCGTTTGCGTGCTTCGCTGCTTCCATCGCACATTCTTGCCAGTATGGATCAAAGGTTCCTATATTAATTGTTAACGCACCGTTAATCGCTTTGCAAATTTGACTAAAATCTTTTGCTTCTTCTTTAGCATGTGCCATTGCAGGAGATGCTCCAATTGAAAGCAAAGCATTGGCAGCAATATCCATGGAAACAAAATTTGAAAAATTCCATACTAACGGACCTTTATCCCTTATATTCGTCAAAAGTTCTGAAGCATTTTTGGATAATTCATCAGACATATTATTTCCTTATTTAAATATTAATAGTTCACAATTTTACGGGTAATATGTTTTAAATTCTAAATTTAAATTAGCAACTTCCTCCGCTGGTCTTAACCAGATCAGGTTGTAAGGGTTAATCTCTCAGCAAAAATTTTGCACCCCTGGCATTGGTAGTTTAACATAATTATACAAATTATTTAATTTTTTTTGTTTTTATTTTCTTATAAATTTAAATACATTTAGATAATATATGGAAATATCGAAAACATCTAAAATTCTGCATGAGGGGTGTTGTGGAAAGAAAATTATTAGCAGTCGTTGCTGCAGACATGGTAGGATTTTCAAGATTAATTGAAGATGATGAAATTAATTTACTCTCAAGACAAAAAAATCAATTAAATACAATAATTAAACCAGAAATAGAAAATTTTAATGGTGAAATTATTAAAACCACGGGAGATGGATTCTTAGCTATTTTCCCAAGTGCATTAGATGCTGTACAAAGTAGCATATCCATACAAAGTGGAATTTATGAAAATGAATTAGAGAATGCAAATGATAAAAGAATAAGATTCAGAATTGGAATTCACGTTGGTGATGTAATTCTAGATGATGGAGATATTTTTGGTAACACTGTAAATATTGCAAGTAGATTAGAGTCAATAGCTGATGCAGGAAATATTTGCATTACTAATGATGTTTATCAAAGTATCAAAAATTTGAAACCATTAGACATTGAAAATATAGGCGAGCAATTCTTAAAAAATATTTCCCAAAAAATTCAAGTATATAAAATAAATATATTAGAAGGTGATATAAAGAAAAATCAAGAAAATCATTTACTAACAGAAGCTAACCAAGAAACAAGATTTTGCAGTTCATTTGATGGTACTATCATTGCTTATGCAAGTATTGGAAAAGGAACACCCTTTTTAAAAGCACCTAATTTTGTTAGTAGCTTAGAGCATGATTGGAGAAATCCGATGTGGACACATATGTATAGATTTTTAGCTAAAGAATACACTTTGTACCGATTTGATCAAAGAGGAAATGGTTTGTCAGACCTAGATCCAGAAAATATAAACTTTGAAAGTTTTGTTAAAGACATGGAAGCTGTGGTAAATAACTCGCAAATTAATAAATTTCCAATTTTTGGTATCTCACAAGGTTGTTCAGTTTCAATAGCTTATGCACATAAATACCCAGAAAAAGTAACTCATTTAATATTAGTTGGTGGTTATGCTAGAGGAAGAGCAAAACGAGGAAACTCTGATTATAAAGAAAAATTTGAACTAGAAAAGAATATGATATTAAACGGATGGGAAAATGAGAATCCAGCTTTTAGACAATTTTTTTCATCAACAATGATCCCTGATGGAACAAAGGAACAAATGAACTCATTTAACAATGTTATGAAAGTATCTACATCTGCAAAAAATGCTGTAGAAATAATTTCGGCTAATGATCAGATAGACGTATCAGAATTATTACCTAAACTTAATATTCCCACAATAATTTTTCATATTAAAAATGATGCGAGGGTACCAATTTCTGAGAGTAAATTTATGGCAGCCAATATAAAAAATTCAAAATTTGTGCCATTAAATGGAAACAATCATGTAATTCTCGAAAATGATGAAGGTTGGCCTACATTTCAAGACGAGTTAAAAAAATTTCTTAAATAATAAATTTAAATTTTTTCACAATAGGAATAAAAATGGACTTTAATTTAACAGAAGAACAAATAACATTTCAAAACTCAGTAAAAAATCTAGCAGATAAATATTTAAAAAAGGATAATCTTAGAAGGGCCCATGATCCTTTATTTCCTAAAGATATTGCAAAGTTATTTTCTAACAATGGTTTAATGGGAATTACACTTCCTGAGAAAGATGGGGGGCAGGGAGGTAATTTAATGGATGCTGTTCTTGCAATAGAGCAAGTTGCCTTAATTTGTCCAAGAAGTGCAGATGTGATACAAGCAGGAAGCTTTGGCCCAATAAGGACATTCGCAGAGTACGCAACTGATTATCAAAAAGAAAAATATTTAAAAAAATTGTTAAACGGAGAAATGGTAATTGGTTTAGGTATGACTGAGCCTAATGCTGGTTCAGCAGTAACTGATTTGACAACCAAAGCTGTTCAAGATGGTAATGGCTTTAGAGTATCTGGAAGTAAAGTCTTTACTAGCAACTCACCAGATGCGGATATCTTTTTGATTTATGTAAGATATCATGAAGGAATTAATGGTATTGGATCAGTTATAATGGATACATCAATGCCAGGTTTTTCAAAAGGAAAATCATCAAAATATACTAATGGTGAAGAGTGGTGTGCATTATATTTTGATAATGTTTATATTGCTGAAGAAAATGTTTTATTAGGACCTGGTGGATTTAAAAAACAAATTTCAGGATTTAATGCAGAAAGAATTGGAAACTCTGCGAGATCACTTGCCCTTGGTGAGTTTGCTTTTAATGTTGCTAAAGAATATGCTTTAACAAGAGAGCAATTTGGAAAGAAAATTTGTGAATTCCAAGGTATTCAATGGAAGTTTTCAGATATGAAAATTCAAATTGAAGCTGGCAGATTACTATTATACAGAGCTGCAATAAATGCAGATAGAGGTTTTCCTTCTTCAAAAGAAACTTCAATTGCTAAAGCATTTTGTAATAAAGCAGGATTTGAAATTAGTAATGAGGCAATGCAAGTTATGGGCGGTACAGGATATTCACAGGAGTCACTAGTTGAATATTGCTTCAGAAAATCTAGAGGATGGCAAATTGCAGGTGGATCAACTGAAATGATGAAAAATAGAATAGCCGAAGATATCTTTGAAAGGAGATTTTCACAAAGGCCAAATGAATGAATTTTAATTATGATAGATGTTTCTTTATCCCAATCTTTTTTAAACCCAAAATCAGTTGCAATAATAGGTGCTTCTGCTGACCCAAAAAAGACTAGTTCACGAGCACAAAGGTTTCTGGTATCGCATGGATATAAAGGAAAAATATTTCCTGTAAATCCAAATAGGGAAGAAATTTTTGGATTAAAATGTTATCCAAATTTAAAATCAATTAATGAACAAGTTGACCATATTTTTGTTGCTGTTGATGGTAATAAAATTATTGAATCTATTAAAGATGCTATCTCAATAAAAGTAAGATGTGTTACGATTCTATCTGGAGGATTCAGTGAATCTGGATCTGAAGGTAATAACTTAGAAAAATATATTTTTAAAATAGCAAAAAAGGGTGGTTTAAGAATATTAGGCCCCAATAGTATTGGTCTTATAAATATCTCGGATAATGTCATTCTCAGCGCAAATGCTATGCTTGAACTAAAAGATTTAAAGAAGGGAAGTCTTGGTGTGATTTCTCAGAGTGGAAGTCTTATCGGAGCCTTATTGGCTCATGGCCACTCGCGAGGTGTTGGTTTTTCTAAGTTAGTTTCTGTTGGTAATGAGTTAGATCTCTCTGTTGGAGAAATTGGTAAAATGCTAGTTAATGACCCAAATACTGAAACCATAATATTGTTTTTAGAAACATTGAGAAACAGTAATGAAGTAGCAGAGATGTCTAGAATGGCTCATAAAGCTGGAAAACAAATTATCTGTTACAAACTTGGAAAGTCTGAATTAGGCAAAGAATTGGCTAAATCTCATACAGGAGCAATTGCAGGAAATGATGATGCATTTAATGCATTCATAAATTATCATGGTATTGCTAGAGTAGAAATCTTTGAAACATTAATTGAAATTCCTAATTTATTTAAAAATAAGAAAAAATCGCAATATAAACGAGTTGGTATAGTTACGACAACTGGTGGTGGTGGTGCTATGGTTGTAGAAAATTTATCAGACAGTGATATTGAAATAGTAGACCCTGGTTTATCAATACAGAAAATTATGCAAGAAAATAATATTGCATTTAACAATAATAAATTAGTTGACTTAACTATTGCTGGAACAAAACCAGAAATTGTTACTGAAGTAATTAGTCAAATGATGCAAAATAAAAATTGTGATTTAGTCGTGATGGTAGTTGGTTCGTCAGCTAAATTTAGACCAGAACAAGCAGTTGAGCCTCTGTTGAAATGGGCCAATTACCCAAAGCCGTTAGCTGTATATTTGGCCCCTGACGCTCCTGAGGCGCTAACTTTACTCCATCAAAACAATGTTGCCTGTTTTAGGACGCCTGAGTCTTGTGCGGAAAGTGTAAAGACTTTTTTAAATACTAATAATCCAGTTAAACCAAAAATTTTAAAAAATGATTTCAGTAAAATTTCAAAAAAACTAAAGAAGAACATATCCAAGAATTTATCTGAAGAAAAAGCATTAGAAATCTTTAAAGAAATTGGAATTGAAATTGTAGATTACAAAGTAAGTTTTAACAAAAAACAAGCAATAGAATACGGTTTACAAATAGGTTTTCCTATAGCAATGAAAGTTTTATCAAATCAGATACTTCATAAAACAGAAATTGGCGGAGTTGAATTGAATATAAAAAATTTAGAAGAACTGAAGATCAATTTTAAAAAGTTATCTGAGGTATTCAAGAAATTCTCAATAAATATTGAGAATCAAAAATTTCTCATTCAAAAAATGGAAAAAGGTATTTCTGAAATAATTTTGGGTTATAGAATTGACGAATTAGTTGGACCAATTGTTGTTATAGGTTCTGGTGGTATTTTATCAGAGATATATAACGATAAATCAATAAGGATGGCTCCAATTGATATATCAGAAGCTAAGAAAATGATAAATGAGGTTAAAAGTCTTGTAACCATAGCTGGATATAGAGGACTTCCCGAAGCCAATTTAAATATTATTGCTACTGCAATAGTGAACATGTCTAAATTTGCCTTTATTAAAGAAATCAAAGAAGCTGAGATTAATCCAATTATAGTAAAAAAAGAAAATGAAGGAATTGTCGCAGTAGACGGTTTAATTACTTTAAATTAATTTTTTAAACTTTTCATAAAAATTACTTACTTTACATGTTTAATTTTTATTTTATCATTATTTTAGCGTTGGAGATATTAATGATAATTAATCATGGGGTAAGAGGATCAGTTCCTACTTCACAACAAAATAATATTCTTTTTGGTGGAAACACACCTTGTGTGGAAATTAGGACTCAAAAATATCAATTAATTTTTGACTGTGGCTCAGGTTTTACAAAAGTAAATTTGTCAAATGATCTCGAGACTATTTTATTTATTTCGCATTTCCATCATGACCACATCCAAGGTTTAGCCTTTAATAATCATTTTAGTTCAATGAAAAAAAAAATAACTATAACTTCAGCTCATTCTAATAAAATTGATACATATAATATTCTAATGAATTATTATATTAGTCCCTATTTTCCAGTGAATTTTTTCGAAATAATTAGAAAATTTAAATTTTTAGAATTCGATCAAGTCACAAGTGATTATAAAGATTTAAATATTAAATCAATTGACCTTAATCATCCTGGAAACTCTTATGGTTATAGCATAACTAATAACAATAAAAAATTTTGCTATTTATTAGATAATGAGTACGAAGATTTTCAGGAGAAAAAAATTGTAAAGTTTTGTAATGACTCACATACAGTAATATGGGATGGAATGTATTTAGATAGTGAGTTATCAGATAAGAAAGGGTGGGGACATTCTAGTATTGAACATGGTGTAATTTTAGCTGATAAAATTAATGTTAAAAACTTTCTTATTTCTCATCATTCACCATCAAGAAGTGATAAAGAATTAAAAAATATACAAAAAACTTTTATTAATAAGAAAGTCAAATTTGCGTCGGAAAATAATATAATGGAGTTTTAATGGAAAAACATAAATATAATGAAAATCAAAGTGTTTTTAGAGTTGGAGAAAGTCCTGACAAAATGTATTTGTTGGTTAAAGGATCTGTAGGCATTTTTTTACCAACAAATGAAACTACTAAACCTAATTTTGTAATTCAAGAAAACGAGCTTTTTGGTGAAATGGGTGTAATAGAAAATGAATTAAGAATGGCTACAGCTAGATGCATGGTTGAAAGTGAGATAATATCTATTACGAAAGATGAATTTAATAAAAAAGTCAATGAATCCGATGTTTTTGTTAAGGGATCCTTAAAAGCTCTTTCTTACAGGTTAAGAACAGTAGAAAAAAAGATGTAAGCAAAAAGGGTTAAACCATGCTTGAAGATTTAAATATTGCCAAAGTTTTAATTGAAGCTTTTGATAACGACGAAACAGGCATCTTATTATATGACAAAAAAGATAAATTGTGTTTTGCAAATAAACCTATGTTCACAAGATTTAATAGGCTTAATGTAAATTATGAAATAGGTGAAAGTGTCTATGATAGGATGGAAAAATTTAAAAAATTAAAAATCCTACCTGAGGATGAAATAAATCAAAGGATTAAAAATTATAAAAAAGTAAAAAAAACAAAAGTTGCTTCTCATTACGTTATAAAAGGACCTACTGGAAGATGGATACAGATTAGGGATAATCTTACACCATCTGGTTATATTTTAACTGTAATGACTAATGTAACAGACATAATTGAACAAGATCTTGAACGGAAAAGATTATCTGAGGCTATTGAGAATTTTCCAGGTGGAGTTATGTTTTGGGATGAAAATGATCAGCTAATTGTATCTAACAAACGTAACCAGGAAATAATGAAACAAGCGGGGATTGATTTCATTTTAGAAAAAGGCATTAAATATGAACAAATGTTAAAAAAGCAAGTTAACAGTAATTTATATATTTTACCCAAGGGTATTTCAAAATCAAAATATATTAAAAACAGACTTCAAGAAAGAGCAGAATTAAAATCAAGAACAAGAGAAATTAATTTACAAACTGGAACTACAATTATCGCAAATGAGACGAGGTTTGAAGATGGATCTCTCCTAAGTGTATACACTGATATTACTGACCTGAAAAAACAGCAAATAGAGTTAAAACAGCTTGCCGATGCTATTGAATTTACCCCAAGTAACCTAATGCTATGGGATAAAGATAATAAACTCATTATGGCTAATAAAAAAGCAAGAGATGAAAATGCTAAGAGAGGTTTTACTCTAAAAAAAGGATCTTCTAGAGTAGAAATGGTTAAGAATGCTTTGAAAAAAGGTTTGATGGAACCTCCAAAAGGCGTGACAATTAACAAATTTTTAGAGGGGAGAAAAAAACAATTTGATAATCTAAAAGATCAAGAAACTTATGAAGTTATAGTGAATAAACAACATTTTCTTGCCTCTTCCTACAGGTTGCCTGACCAATCAACTTTACAATTTGTAACCAATATTACTGAAAATAAAAAACAAGAAACTGAACTTTTAAGGTTAAAAAATGGTATAGAAACTCTCCCAAACGGTCTGATGTTTTGGGACGAAAATGATAATTTAATTGCATTTAATGAAAGTTCACAAAATTTAACTGAATATTATGGCTTAACACTAAAAATTGGTATGAATTTTAGCGATTTGAGAAAACATATGGTTTTAAATCACCAAAAACCACCTAAAGGAATAACCATTAAACAACATTTTAAAAATAGAGAAAAAGCGTGGAAAAATCTTAAAGGTCAAAATACTAGAGAATCGAATTTTACAGATCATACTCTTCATTTTACAGACACAAGATTACAAGATGGAAGTACAATTTGTTTATGGACTGACATAACAGATATAAAAAAACAAGAAAATGAATTAATAAGATTAAGAGATGGTATCGAAACTCTACCTAATGGATTAATGTTTTGGGATAAAAATGATAAATTAATTGCTAGTAATAAGGCGGCTATTGATTTTGTAAAAGATTTTGGTTTTGATCTTAAACTTGGCGTTAATAGATTTGATCATGTTCACTACATGTATGAAAACGATGTCATTATCATCAAAAAGGGCATGACCAAAAATCAACAAATCAATCATACTATTGATAATTGGAAGAAATTCAAAGGCACTAGAACTCGAGAATCTGAATTTACAAATGGTAGATCTTTTTTATTTACTGAAACTAGATTAAATGATGGAAGTACTATTTCTTTATGGACTGATATAACTGCGACAAAAAAACAAGAAAAAGAGTTATTACGTTTTAAGGATGGAATTGAGACTTTACCAAATGGCCTAATGTTTTGGGACCAGAATGATAAATTAATAGCTAACAATAAAAGTTCTATTTCATTTTTTAAAAAATTTGGTTTTAATTTAGATATTGGAATTACAAGAAGTCAATTACTGGAATACATGATACTCAAAGAAAAAGTGCTAATTCCTAAGGAAGAAAATAAAAAACAATATTTAAAAAAAATAATTAAAGAGTGGAAATTATTTACAGGCAAAAAGCTTAGGGAAAATAATTTCTCAAATGGTAAGACAATTTTAACTACTGACACTAGGTTAGAAGATGGTAGTACAATATCTTTTTATGTAGATGTAACAGACATAAAGACTGTGGAAAAAAATCAAAAACAACTTATAGACGCTATAGATGTTATGCCTAATAGTATTTCTTTGTGGGATAAAGAAAATAAATTAATAATGGCAAATAAAACCTCGATTGCAGACATGAAAAAATTAAACTTTGAATTGAAACCTGGAGTACCGAGAATTTCCATGGTGAGAAACGTAGTAAATCATGGCCTGGTTCCTATTCCAAAAGGAATGACAAAAACACAATTTTATGAATCAAAATTAAGAGAATATGAAAGTTTAAAAAATGAACAAAGAGACGAAATAGAATTAAATAATGGTAATTTTGTTTTAAATATCTCTAAAAGACTACCAGATGGTGGAACACTGCAAAATTCCATAAACATTACTGAGATTAAAAAAGGAGAAAAATCATTAAAATTGCTCAGTGATGCCATTGAAATTATACCAAACATGTTGATGTTATGGGATAAAGACAACAGATTAATCATGGCAAATCGTCGCGCTAGAGATATTCAAAGTAAGATGGGAATGATACTAAAACCAGGTGTTTCTAGGTTTGCAATGCTCGAAGCTGGATTAAAATCAGGATCTTTACTGGATAGTGAAGGTTTGCCAGCAAAACAATGGGTGGAAAAGAGAAAAAAAGGAATTATTAATCTTAAAGGAAGAGAAATAGTTGAAACCCGGATAAAAGTAGAAAATGTTATTTATGATATTTTAGGTTCATTTACTCGTTTGAATGACGGAGGCACTTTGCAGATTTGGACTGACATTACAGAAATCAGACAAAAAGAAAGAGAAGTTGCAGAAAGTCAAAAAAAAGTAAGAGAAGCTGAAGAAAAAATAACTAATGCAATTAATAGTATGCCCCATGGGATAACTATGTGGGACAAAAATATGAAGTTATTAATGAAAAACGATTTTGCTAGTAAAGTATGGAAAAAGGGAAATATTAACTTAAAACCTGGATCCACTTATCAAGATTATATGAAGCAATCTAAGAAAAATAAATTTCTAACTTTTAATAATAAGATTGATGAAGATAATTATTATAAAAATGCAATAGATAAACGTAAAAACCTTAAAAATGTTTTTACAGTAGAAACCCCACCATTTTATGATGGTACTATTTGGCAATCAACTTCGACCAGATTACCAGATGGAGGTGTTTTTTCCATTTTATCAAATATTACAGATATAAAAAAAAGAGAAGCTTCTTTAAAACAATTGAGTGATGCAATAGAGGTAACTCCAAATGCTATTTTGTTATGGGACAAAGAGCAAAGATTAGTAATGGGAAATAAGGCAGCAAGAGAAGTTCAAAAAACTTTAGATTATGATTTAAAGCCAGGAATATTAAGAAGAGATATGATTGAAAATGTAGAAAAGAAAGGATTAATCGTTATTCCAGACGGAATGACGAGTAAAGAGTTTTTTTCCAAAAGAAGAGAGGCAAACAGAAATAAAAAAAGTAACATGTACGAATTAAATTTTACAAATGGCCAAGTGTGGTTTGTAAATGACACCAAACTTTCAGATGGTGGTTTCCTTCAAGTATATTCTGATATTACAGAAATGAAAGAGCAGGAAAAACAAATTAAACAAGCTAGAGAAAAAGTAAAAGAAACTGAACAAAAAATGTCAGATGCATTAAATAGTATGCCACATGGAATAACCATGTGGGACAAGGATGATAATCTGTCATTTGCAAATAATTTTGCCAAAAACATTCAAAAAGGTGCAGGTATGACCTTCGAAATAGGTATAAGTTATAAAGAATATACCCAAAGGCAGAAAAAAAATAAGTTTTTAAAGTTTGATAACGAAGATTTAGAAAATGAATATTATGACAACGTAGTAGAAAATAGGAAAAAAGTTACAGGAGAAGTTAGTCTTCTTACTCCAGAATTTTATAATGGTACATTTTGGAATGCAACTTCAACAAGATTGAATGATGGTGGCTTGTTTTCCATTTTTACAAATATAACAGAGTTAAAAAAACGGGAAGAAGAATTAAATCAAACTATTAAAGAATTAGATCTAGCAAGAGAAAAAGCAGATGCTGCCAACCAGACTAAAAGTCAATTTTTAGCAAACATGAGTCATGAATTAAGAACTCCTTTAAATGCTATAATTGGTTTGACTGAGATGTTAAAAGAAGATGCTGCAGATGATGGCTTGGACGATTTTGAAGAGCCGCTGGACAGAGTTTTCAACGCTGGAAAGCATCTTTTAACGCTTATAAATGATGTGTTAGATTTATCTAAAATTGAAGCTGGACGAATTGAATTGTTCAATGAAACATTTGAGCTTAAGCCAATCATGGATGAGGTTGTTTTGACTTCTAAACCTCTTGCTTCAAAAAACAATAACGAATTAATTTTAAGTTTTGATAATAAAATTGATTTAGTTACTGCTGATCAGACAAGAATTAAGCAAGTTATTTTAAATTTAATCTCTAATGCATGCAAGTTTACAGAAAATGGTAAAGTAACCATAGAAGTCAAAAGGAAAAATAGAACTTATTTCAGAAATGGAAAAAAGATTTCTTCTGGAGATCTAATTATTATTGATGTTTCTGACACAGGAATTGGAATGACAGAAGAACAAATGGGTCGTCTGTTTAACTCATTTGTTCAAGCAGATAGTTCTACGACTAGAAAGTATGGTGGTACTGGTCTTGGCTTAACCATTTCAAAACAATTGGCAATTTTAATGGGTGGAGATGTTGTTGTTAAAAGTGAACTTGGAAAAGGAACAACTTTTACAGCTTCTTTTTTAGCCGATTATTTAAGCGCTACAGAAAATGTTAAAAAGAATAAAATTAAAGAGGGCCCTTTAATTGAAAATGTTGTTTCAATAGAAAATCAAAACTCAAATAAAAATGCAAAAACAGTGCTTATTATTGACGATGATCCTACTGTAAGCGAATTAATGAAGCGGCACCTTCTCAAAGAAAAATATAATGTTGTTGTTGCTCCAAATGGTAAAGAAGGTGTCAAATTAGCAAGAGAAATTACTCCTGATGTAATAACATTAGATATACTTATGCCTGAAATGGATGGGTGGTCAGTTCTTCGAACACTCAAGGCTGATCCAAAAGTGTCAAATATTCCAGTTATCATGGCATCTATTTTAGATGAAAAAAATAAAGGATTTTCACTTGGTGCAGCTGATTTTTTATCCAAACCTGTTCAAAAAGATTATCTCATGAAAGCCATTAGAAATTTAATTGGTTATAAAGATAACTTAAAAATTTGCTTAATAGAAGATGATAATGGCCTAAGGTTTACAATTAAAGAAATATTAGAAAAACAAAATGTAAAGATTGTTGAAGCTGAAAATGGTAAAGTAGGTATATCCGTTTTGAAAAATGAGGAAATAAAGCCTGACTTAATTTTGTTAGACCTAATGATGCCAGTAATGAACGGTTTTGAGTTTTTGAAAGTCATAAGAGAAACAGAATTCAGCAATATACCAATATTAGTATTAACTGGTGCTGATCTTAGTGAAGAAGAGAGAAAATTTTTGTCAGGCGAAACACATAAAATACTTCAAAAAAGTGATGACACACTCTCAACTATTGTAAATGAAGTAGGCCAAGTGATAAGAGCTTCTTCAAATAAAGGAGAATAATCGTGACTAAGATTCTGTACGTAGAAGATAATGAAGATAATGTCTATATGTTATCAAGGCGACTAAAGAGAAAGGGCTTTGAAATTGTCGTTGCAGTTGATGGTGAACAAGGTGTACAGATGGCATCCTCAGAAAAGCCAGATCTTATTTTAATGGATTTAAGTTTACCTAAAATGGATGGATGGACGGCTACAAAGCATATAAAAAGTAATGATGATCTTAAATCTATTCCAATAATTGCATTATCAGCTCATGCAATGGAAGAACATAAGAAAAGAGCACTTGATAGTGGGTGCAATGATTATGATACAAAACCTGTAGATATTGACAGACTTTTGTCGAAAATATCAGCTCAGCTAGGTACTAAAAATGATTAACAAGGAAGATGCCAATATCTTAATTGTCGATGATATTGAAGATAACAGATATACACTCGAAAGAAGATTAAAAAGGGATGGCTATACTAATATTTCCTTGGCAGAGGGTGGTAAAACAGCTATTGAAATGGCCTCTGAAAACAAATTTGATTTGATTCTTTTAGATTTAATGATGCCAGATATGAGTGGTCTTGAGGTTTTAAAACATTTGAAAGGAGACCCACTTCAAAGATCAATTCCTGTAATTATGGTTACAGCTTCTGATGAAGTTGAAACTGCTGCTGAATGCATAATAAATGGAGCAGATGATTTTATTACTAAGCCATTTAATGGAACTCTTCTTAAAGCAAGAGTTGGAGCAAGTTTAGAGAAAAAAAGATTAAGAGATTCAGAAGAAAGTTATTTATACAGAGTTGAAACAGATAAAAAACGCTCTCAGCAAATATTAAAAACTGTTATGCCTACCTCTGTTGCTAATGAATTACAGTCATCTGGAAAAGTAAGATCCAGAAGATATGATGATGTAGCTATTTTAATATGTGACTTAGTTGGTTTTACTTCTTTTTGTGAAAAAAAAGATCCTGAATTAGTGGTTGAGACCTTGCAAAGTCTTGTAGAAAGTTTCGAAAAAGCTTTTGAAGATTTTGGTTTAGAGAAAATTAAAACAGTTGGAGACGCTATTGTTGCAGTTGCTGGTTTATCTTCACATGCCATTTCTCCAGTAAAGTCATGTGTGGATTGCTCATATAAATTAAGAGAGATTGCAAACTCGTATTCGATGCCTTGGGATCTTCATCTTGGTATACACTCAGGCTCTCTGGTTGCTGGTACCGTTGGAACTAAAACAGTTCAATATGATATTTTAGGGAAAACAGTGAATATTGCGTTCAATATATGTGACATGTCTGAGTCAAATCAAATTCTAATTTCTAGCGATGCCTGGATGACTGCAAGAAATGAAATTAAAGTAAAATCAGTCGGATTAAAAAGATTGAAGAGTGGCCAAGACATCGAAATGTTAGAATGCGTTTAGGTTCACCACTTGTTTTCAAATTCGTGCGAAAATGAAAACATTTTTAGAGGAGTAGCTTCTCCTCTAGGAATTTGAGCTATAGGATTTAAATTAAATTCATCAACACCTCTAGCAAGCTGTGTTTCAAAAAAGGGCCAAATTTTTAAATTACCTTTAACATTAGTTGGTGAAAACCTCATCGTAACGCCGCATCTTCTTCTATTGGAATTATTTGCTTCCGATCCGTGTAAAAGGGCGTCATTATGAAGAGATATTTGTCCAGCTTTCAAATTAAGAGAAACTATTTTTGTATCATCTAATTGATCAAATGATACTTCTTGATCAAGAACTAAATTTTTAGCAGTATTTTTTTTGTGAACAAATTGTCCCATTTTATGACTTCCAGAAACAACTTTCATTGCACCATTTTCTTCATCTGTATCAAACACTGCAAGCCATACTGTGACAGCATTTGACGGATTGAGTGGCCAATATTGAGCGTCTTGGTGCCATGGTACAACTGATCCATCTTTTGGCTCTTTGCTAAAAAATTGTCCGCCCCATTGAACAAAATTAGGACCTAATAAATCTTCAACATAATCTAAAATAGCTGGTGTTCTACATAGATCATGAAATTTTTTACTAGCTTTGTGCCACATATTAGTCTTATTTATATCAATATTTGGAGGTAATTTAGAACTTAGTTCATCATACCAATTATGTAAGTCATTAATTGCATTTTCTGAGAATACTGGAAGGCCTGTTACGTATCCTTTTTTTATATATTGTTCTTTTTCTTCCTCTGAAAGCCTTCTAGCTTTCTGATCAATTTCAAACAAAACTCATCCCTCCCATTTTTCATTTGAAGCTTTTGACCACGCTTCTTTGAGTTTTCCAATATTGAAGTTCTCCTCTTTTGCCGCTTCGATTAGGTGTTTTTCTTTTTTAGTCATGTGGTTAATAGCTTTTTTGATTATTGAAAGTGCTTGGTTTGGTATAATAACCGCTCCATGCTGATCCGCATGAATAATGTCACCATCATTAACGTTAAGACCGTGGATGTTGACTGATGATGTAAATTCAACAACGTGAACATAAGCATGACTTGGTCCAATCCCATTAGCTAAAACCTGATAATTTTTATCTATCGCGTCCAGATCTCTAAGTAACCCACTCGTTATTGTTCCAACTAGTCCCAAGCCTTTATGTAATGCTACATTAACCTCACCCCAAAAAGATCCTGTAGGATTTGGCCAATCAAGATCCTCGATTACACAGACTGGTGAAGCATCAGGATATTCTTCAAATTTTTTACTTATATATTCATAATATTTTAATCGAATTGAAGTAGTTTCCTCAGGTGACAAAATAGGAGGATTAGAAGCTCTTATTTTGGCTGTTCTTGCT
The DNA here is from genome assembly GCA_902517815.1 of uncultured SAR116 cluster alpha proteobacterium. GTDB lineage: Bacteria > Pseudomonadota > Alphaproteobacteria > Puniceispirillales > Marisalimonadaceae > Marisalimonas. Next base: position 4,692 of record CABYED010000024.1, on the reverse strand, counting down.
ATTCCAACAATAGGCTCTAGTTTTTTATTGGCTGAAATGAAGGGATATTTTGTATAACCATCTGCAGATCTAGATCCTCTATATATATCAAGTGCATTTGAGATCGTAGGTGTATCAAACTTCTTTAAAAAATCTATTAACTCATTATTTAACATAAATTTAGCTCCTATTTATAATGTTAACTATTGAAAAATTTTTTTAAAAGAAAAATTTATTGATTAGATAAAATTTTTGACATGTAATGTGGATTCACTATCGCCTTTGATGCTCCTATTAGGCCATTATTATTATTTTCTGTTAGCCATATAGGTACAGTCTTAACATAATCATATCTTCTACCTTTATTTAAAAGATTTAATTCAAAATCACTTTTATTAATAATAGTCTGTAATTTGGGAGTTATTCCACCAGCTATCACAACACCGCTTTGTGCACCATTGATTAAAATAACACTAGAGATGATTGTCCCAAAAATACTAAAAAATAATTTTATAGTCTCATAAGCTTTATGTTCACCCCTAATAGCATTTTCTCCAATAATTGGAGCTTTTAAATTTTCAGAAGGACTTTTATTTTTAAAACAAATAAATTCATATATTTCTTCAATACCAGAACCACTTACAATTCGCTCATTAGATACATGATCATATTTTTTTCTTAAATGCTGAAGCAGTTCTATCTCAAGATCAGAATTTGGGGCGAAAGAAGAGTGCCCACCTTCGCCTTCTATAGCTAAAGGATAATTATTAATATTTAAAAGAGTACAAACACCTAATCCAGTGCCAGGACCTGTAACAAGAAGTGGAGCGTTTTTAATTGGAGTTCCACTTTTAATAGTTTTTAGATAATAATCATTTAGTAATTTTTCGTTTAAGGTTCTGTTTTTAGATATGTCTTTATAAAAAGATGCCAGGCTTAGACACTGAGCAACAAAATCATTAACAAAAATTAGCTTATTCAAATTGAAATATTTTAAAAAGTCTGATTGCTTAAAATTCCAGTGGTTATTTGTAAATTTAATGTCATTTTTCTTTGTAGTACTAGCAACTGCAATTGACATATTTTCGATTTCTAAATTATTTTTTTGTTGATAATGCTCTATAGCATCATATATGTTTTCATAATCAGAACATTTTAAATAAGCAAAATTATTAAGATCGCTATTATTTTTTTCTTTATAAGCAAACCTTGCATTTGTTCCACCTATATCTGCAACTAATAATTTCATGCTATACTCAAAATATATTGTTCAACAATTTAAAATAGTCTGTAAATATAATTTTATAAACTATTTTTCATTATCAAGAGGTTTAATTAAATGAATTTTATTTTATATGTTTTACTATTTACTTTATATCCATTTATAGTCCAATCCCAAATTAAACTAGAAAAAGTTACCCCTAAAATTTCAAATTTATGGGGTATAGCTACAATAAATAAAGATGAAATACTGGTAACACAACGTTCTGGTAATGTTTACAGATTAAATGTTTTTAATAAAAACATAATAAAAATTGAAGGTGCTCCTAAAGTCTATAATTCGGGTCAAGGTGGATTACTTGATATAGCTTTTGAAAAAGAGAAAAACGTTCAAAGAGTTTATTTATGTCTTAGCAAAGTTATACCTGGCAATAAATCATCAACAGCTATCCATAGCTATAACTTAAAAAATAATAAACTAACTAATGAAAAATTTATGTTTATATCAAATAAAATATCATCAAGTGGAAGACATTTTGGGTGTAGGCTTGCAATTAAAAATGAATTTATTTTTGCTACCTTAGGTGATAGGGGCACTAGAGAAGACAGTCAAAATAGTAAAAATCATTCTGGTTCAATCATTAAAATATTAAAAAATGGAAACAAGTATAATAATAAAGCATTTACGAATTCACTTTCTGAAATCTATTCTTTAGGACACCGAAACCCTCAAGGATTAAGCTTTGATTTAAAAAAAAATATCTTGTGGGCTCATGAACATGGACCACAAGGAGGAGATGAATTAAATATAATATTAAAAGGAAAAAACTATGGTTGGCCAAAAGTCACGTTTGGTAAGGAATATGGTTCAGGTAGAAAGATTGGAATTGGAACTTCATTTCCAGGTTATGAAGATCCTAAATATGTTTGGGTGCCCTCCATTGCTCCATCTGGCATGATTTTTTACCGAGGCAGTATGTTTCCAGAATTTAAAAATAAAATTATTTTAGGATCTTTAAAATATAAAAGATTACACATTTTATCTCTAAAAGAAGATAAAATCGTAAATGAACAAATTTTTTTAGAAAATAAGATTGGAAGAATTCGTGATATAGAAGAAATTTCAGATGGATCTTTAATAATTGTAAATGATGAGTATGATGGAGGAGTTTACAGACTATTTAAATAATTAATATGAATATTTATGTTAATTAAAAAGCATGATCACATCATATGGAGAATAAGATGATTAAATTTTACTACAATACAAGTCCAAATCCAATGAAAATAGCCTTATGTTTGGAAGAGATGAATTTGTCTTATGAAGCTATTCCTATAGATACTAGAAAAGGTGATCAACACTCAGATTCTTATAAAGCAATTAATCCTAATGCTAAAGCTCCAGCAATTGAAGATGATGGACATGTTGTTTTTGATAGTAATGCTATATTATTATATTTAGCAGAAAAATCTGGAAAATTTATAACTGAAAATACTCCTAAAAATAGAGCTGATCTTTTATCTTGGTTAATGTTTGTTGCCACAGGCATAGGTCCTTATTCAGGTCAATCAGTTCATTTTCAACACATGGCACCACAAAAATTAGACTATGCAATCAATAGATATCTTTTTGAAGCTGAAAGACATTACAATATTCTAGATGATCGTTTATCCAATAATCAGTATATGTTGGGTGATATTTACACCATAGTTGATATATGTGTTTGGGGCTGGGCACGTATGTTACCTAAAGTTATAGGTGAGGGTGAGTTAGAAAAAAGAACAAATTTAAATAGATTAATGACAGAAATTAATAATAGAGAGGCAACTAAAAGGGCGCTTAATATTACGAATACAAATAATCACAGTTTTAAGGTTGAAATAGATGCAGAAGCTAGTAAACATCTATTTCCTTCAAATGAAAGACTTAAAATCTGATTAGGGTCTAATTTCAAAAACAGAATTCAAAGGATGATCAGTTTCAATCCTCTTTACTGTTTTAAAGCCAACTAAATCACAATATTCCCTAACTTTTGCCTCTGGTAAGCCAACAGTTCCAAGACCAGCACCATTGTTTGCAAGTGAAGTAGTCATACAAAAATGCAAACTCATAGCGTACATAAAAGGCACCATTGGACCTTCGTTGTCAGCAGGATCATCTTCGCACTTAATGTCCATGAGAACAAATATACCGTCATCCTTAACAGATTTTCTGATTGTTTTCATTCCTTCTAATGGATCAATCATATCGTGAATAAGATCAAAACAGGCAACAAAATCAAATTTTTCAGTTAATGGATTAGATACATCCCACTGCATAAATTTTAAATTATTCTTAACCCCAGCTTCTAAAGCAATTTTCTGGGCCTTCTCTATATTAGGTTCAAATAAATCAAATCCAAAAAATTTACTATTTGGAAACTTTTTTGCAAGTTCTACAGTAGATCTGCCAGAACCACATCCAAAGTCAGCAAATGTTACAGAACCTCGTTCTAATCTTGATTTCAATTCAGGCATTTTATCAACCCATTCTGTAACTAAAAAATGTCTGTATCTAGTACATCCTGTTTGATCTATACCATTCCAAAATCCTTGATCAATTTTGTCATAGTTAATACCGCCACCATTTTTAAAAGAATTTAACAGTTGGTGGTAGGGTAATAATGAGCTATTTAATAATTCAATAAGACCTTTTTGTGAAAACTTTCCACCTTCTTCAACAAGTACTGGGATAAATTCTTTATTTAATGACATCTTTCTACTTACTTTATCAAAATCAAGATAACCTAATGAAAACACACCAAGACCCCATTCTCTAAGATATCTCTCATCTAGTCTCATCCTGTCTGCTAATTCATGGCTAGTAGCTGGTCCGTTTTTAGCTAGATCTTTAAAAATTCCTAAGTCAACACCAATAGCACAAAGACGAATTCCTACAGCACCTCTCGCATCACCAACTATTTTTTTAATTAAGTCTTTTTGAACTAAATTTTTGTCATCCATTAATTTATCTCCTTCATTCAAAAATTATATAAATTAAATAAAATTTGTAAAATCAGATTTTTGGTATGTTTTTTGAAATTAATTAGAGATTATATATTTATTTGTGTTTTCTAAATAATGAATTAGAATTTAGGTGGTAAATGTCAGGAAAGATAATGCAAGATTGGGATACAAGAATAAATACTCTTAAATCTGATATTCAAGCAGCGCGTGAAAAGTATGTTATTCCTTTCATGAAGGCTCAACCTAAACCTGCTCCTCCTCAAAAAGAAGTATCTCAAACTCCTTCTCAAAATCCTGAACAAAATAAAGTTGAAACTTCAGCGGAAGCTACAACCGAAAAATTATATGAGAACAAAGACCCAACATCTTCTCTTGATTTAATTGATAAAACTATTGAAGCAAGAAATGAAACCAACTTAGGTTTAACAGAAGAGATAATAAATAAAATTGATAATGCTCTAGAACAAACTAAGCCTGAAGAAGAAA
>CABYED010000023.1 GCA_902517815.1 uncultured SAR116 cluster alpha proteobacterium | reverse complement strand
GATGACATATATCCATCAAAATTTTCAAAATATTCAGAAAATAATTCTTTGAACTTATCCTTTACAATAATTCTGATTGACCATAAATCCATAACTATGTGTATTAATCTATTATTTTAATAAAACTAGATACTACTTTCTTTTCACCTGCTTTATCGAAATTTATATTTAGTTTATCTCCATCTGAAGAAATAATGAAACCCATACCAAATTTTTGATGAAAGACTCTTTGGCCAACACTAAGATTTAAATTGACGCTAGATACACTCTTCTCAAATTGAGTATTTTTATAAACATTAAGACCTCTAATGCCTTTCTGTTTTGCTCTGAGAAATCCTGGTCCATATGAAGAATTATTTGATGATAAATCAAAATCAATTTGATTATAGCTCGACACATCTGCTCCAAGATTACCTTCAATATTTTCATTAATAATCTTTTTTGGTAATTCGCTTATAAATCTTGATGGAATTGACCCTTGCCATAAGCCATGAATTTGTCTATTTGCCGCAAAGGTTATAAAAAGTCTTTTTTTTGCTCGCGTAATTCCTACATAAGCTAACCTTCTTTCTTCCTCCAAGCCTGATAAGCCTAATTCATCAATAGATCTCTGGCTTGGGAAAATACCTTCTTCCCATCCAGGTAGAAAAACAGCCCCAAATTCAAGTCCCTTTGCAGCATGTAAAGTCATTAAAGAAACTTCACCTGCCTCAGCTTCATTATCTCCATCCATAACTAATGATATATGCTCTAAAAATCCTGATAAATTATCAAAACCACTCATAGCATTGATCAACTCTTTTAAATTTTCTAATCTACCTTCGCTTTCAATCGAATTTTCATTTTGCCAGTGGTCTATATACCCAGATTCTTCAAGAACTTTTAAAGCCAAGTCAGTATGAGAAATTTCTTTGTTATGATTATTCCAGTCAATAAATTGATTTATTAAATTTTGTAATGTTCTTTTTACATTGGGTCTTAACTCATCAGTCATCAACAATTCTTGTGAAGCTGAAAAAAAAGAAATATTATTTTTTTTTGCGTATGAATGTATTAAGCTGGTTGTATTTGTACCTAATCCTCTTTTTGGAACATTTATTATTCTTTCTAGAGCTAAATCATCGTTAGGTTGCTGAACAACTCTCAAATAAGCTAAAGCATCCCTGATTTCTAAACGTTCGTAGAATTTTGCTCCAATTACTTTATACGGAATACCGATATCTACAAATCTTTCTTCAAAATATCTGGTTTGATGCCCTGCTCTAACTAAAACAGCTATCTGGTCATATCTAAAACCACATGAGTATAAATTTTCAATTTCTAAACTGGTTATTTTAGCTTCTTCAACACCATCCCAGACAGAAATTAAATCTATTTTGTCTCCATCTTCAGAAGAAGTTTTAAGTTTTTTACTTAACCTTTCTTTATTATTGGCAATGATACTGTTAGCAGCTTCTAATATTCGGCCAGTTGATCTGTAATTTTCTTCTAATTTTATTATCTTTGCTGAAGTATAATCCTTTTCAAATTTTAAAATATTTCCAACTTGTGCGCCTCGCCAACCATAAATAGATTGATCATCATCCCCTACACAACAAATATTTTTAGATTTATTTGCAAATAATTTAAGCCACAAATATTGAATAGTATTAGTATCTTGATATTCATCAACCAGAAAATATAAAATTTTAGATTGATATTTTTCTAATATATCTAAATTTTCAGTAAAAATAGTTAAATTATATAACAGTAAATCACCAAAATCAGCAGAATTTAAAGTTACTAATCTTGACTGGTAAGTTTTATATATATTTATTGCTTTACCATTAGCAAAGAAATCATTATCTGATTGATTTATGTCATCTGGTTTATAACCTTTATCTTTCCAAGAATTTATTAAATTAGACATTGCTTTTGGAGTAAACTTTTTAATGTCAATGTCTTGATCAATCATTATTTGTTTTATAAGCCTAATCTGATCATCTGGAGTTATAATTGTATAATTTGAATTTAAACTTACAACTTCTGCATTTTCTCGTAATATTCTAGCAGCTATTGAATGGAAGGTACCTAACCACACCGAGTTTGCTGACGGCCCAATTAAACTTTCAAGTCTGATTCTCATTTCTTTTGCAGCTTTATTAGTGAAAGTTACTGCAAGAATATTCCATGGCTTAGTCTTATTACTATATAATAAATTTGCTAGTCTTGCAGTAAGAACTCTGGTTTTTCCTGTTCCTGCCCCAGAAAGTACTAATAAAGGGCCATCAAGATTTTTCACAGCCTCTTTTTGAGAATCATTAAGGTCTATATATGCTTGATGATTATAGAATTGGGTCATAATTTTTTTATATTTTATTATAAAGAATTTAAGAACAACACTAACATATTTTTAACATATTAGTGGTTTAACTTGTACAAAATTAATAAATTAATAATAATAAAATTATGATTTAATTGATTAACGTGTGTTTATTTCATGACTAAAAAATATAAATATTTATTTGTAAAATTCATAACAGCTTTATTTATTTTAAATGGGTGCTCAAATTCAACTAAGTTTGCATCTGAAAGCAAAGATCCATTCGAAAAAATAAATAGAAATGTATTTCAATTTAATAAATATGTAGATCAGAAAATAATATCACCAATAAGCAAAACTTATGTCAAAAAAGTTCCTGCAAAAATCAGATCAGGTGTTAGTAATCATCTTCAATGGATGGACACGCCTAATACTATAATTAACAGCGCTCTACAAACAGATATGGAAAATACGATTTTAGCATCAGCTAAGTTTCTATTAAATGGACTTACCTTAGGTTTTTACGATCTAGATAAAGGCGAAACTGTTATTAAAAAGAGAGATTTTGGATCAACCCTTGCTAAGTTAAATGTTTCAGAAGGGCCTTTTTTGATGGTGCCCTTAATTGGACCAAAAACGACTAGGGATTTAACTGGAACTATCCTAGACAGACAAAATATGGCAACTTTATTTTCTAATTCAATTGATGATTTGAGCTTAGCTGAAGTTCCTATTAATATAATTGACAAGAGAAGTAAAATGTCTAAAACACTCGACAACATTTATCTTTCAGCTGATCCTTATGTCAAAGTAAGATCTTTTTACCTACAAAATAGGCGTAATGAAATTTATAGTGAAAAATATATTGAGAATAAAAATAACAATTTGGATGCAGAATTTGAAAAACTTTTGGATTAGTAAAGAAATAAGCAAGTTTTTAAATTATACGTTTTTAATTTTTTTAATTTTTAACGTAAATATTACTAAATCTTTTTCTGATAATTTGGAAATGGGTGAAGCTACTATTCAACAAATGATTATAGAGGCTCAAAAACATGCTATTGACACTATAAAACTCGATCCCAATGAGAGATCCTTAAAAATTGAATTATTAATTAAAAAATATATTAATCTTGATTTTATGAGCAAAGCTACAACTGGGACTTTTTGGAAAAAGGCGTCAGAAACACAAAGAGAAAAGTATAAAGAAGCTCTATTAAAACAAATTGTTCTTACTATTGAAGAGCATCTAAACACTCTAGCAACATTATCTTATAAACCAACAAAATCTGAAAGACGTGGTAAAAAACTAATTTATGTGAAAGGACAAATTGAAGATCCTAATAAGAAAAAGCCTAGTATAAATCTTTTGTGGAAATTAGCAGCAAACAAAAATGGATCATTTCTAATTCTTGATTTAGAAATAGAGGGTATATCATTAGTAAGTTCACAAAAAGCCGAGGCTTTATCTATTTTGAGAAAAAACAGAGGTAACTTCGATATATTATTGAATAAAATGACTATAGATAATTAAATTATCTTATGATAGGTTTATATTTTAATCGTTTTGGATTAAGCGCTTCATCACCTAATCTCCTTTTTTTGTCTAACTCATAATCTTGATAGTTTCCTTCAAACCACTCTACATGACTACCACCCTCAAAAGCGAGAATATGTGTAGCTAGTTTATTTAAAAACCACCTATCATGTGAAATTACAACCACACATCCTGAAAAATCAAGAATTGCTTCTTCTAATGCTCTTAATGTATCTACATCAAGGTCGTTAGTCGGTTCATCCAAAAGTATAACATTACCTGGATTTTTTAACATCTTAGCTAGATGTACCCTATTTCTTTCTCCCCCAGACAACTGACTTACAATTTTTTGTTGGTCAGATCCTTTAAAGTTAAATTGACCTACATATGCTCTACTTTGAATAGTTTTTTTACCTATTTGTATTTCATCTAGTCCATCACTAATAGACTGCCATACGTTCTGATCTGATTTTAAATCATCTCTTGATTGGTCAACATAGTTTAAACTTACAGTTTCGCCAATTGAAATTTCTCCATTGTTTGGTTCCTCTTCTTTAGTTATTAATCTAAATAGAGTAGTCTTACCTGCACCATTTGTTCCGATCACACCTATAATTCCTCCTGGAGGGAGTTTAAAACTAAGATTATCAATTAATAGTTTGTCATCAAAAGACTTGCTCACATTTTTAAAAGTTATTACATCATTACCAAGTCTAGGTGCAGGTGGTATAACAAGGTTTCCAGTATTAATTTCTTTTTTCTGTTCTTTTGAGACCAATTCTTCGTATGAGGTTATTCTAGCCTTTGATTTTGCTTGTCTTGCTCTAGGTGCTGACTTTATCCACTCTAATTCTTCCTTAATTTTTCTTTTTCTGGCTTCTTCTTCTTTGCCCTCAAGTTCAAGTCGCTTTTGCTTTTGCTCTAGCCAACCAGAATAATTACCTTTATAGGGAATACCTTCTCCACGATCTAATTCTAAAATCCAGCCAGCCACTTCATCTAAGAAATATCTATCATGAGTAATGGTTACAACAGTGCCTGGAAAATCATGAAGAAATCTTTGTAACCACGCTACAGAAAGAGCATCTAAATGATTAGTTGGTTCGTCCAACAACAAAAAGTCAGGATTTGATAAAAGTAATTGAGCTAAAGCAACTCTTCTTTTTTCACCACCAGACAAATGATCTACCTTTGATTCAGCTGGAGGAAGACTCAATGCATCCATTGCTATCTCTGCTTTTCTATCTAAATCCCATGCATCCATATTATCAATTTGTTCTTGCAGCTCGCCTTGCTTTGCAATGACTTGGTCCATTTCATCTTCAGTTAAATCCTCTGAGAATTTTAGTGAAATAGCATTGAAATCGTCTACGAGTTTTTTAGCTTCAGCCAATCCTTCCATAACATTTTCATAAACATTTAAACTACTATTTAATTCTGGTTCTTGAGCTAGATATCCCACTTTTATTCCATCAGCTAATTTTGCCTCTCCATTATATTCATTATCAACACCTGCCATAATTTTTAATAGGGTAGATTTACCCGCTCCATTTCCTCCCAGAACTCCTATTTTAGCTCCAGGTAGAAAAGATAAGCTCATATCTTTAATTACTTGTTTACCCCCAGGGTAAACCTTACTTAATTTATACATCGAATAGACATATTGTGGATTATTCATATGATTACCTCAGACTTGATTTTTTATTAAAATAACTAGTATTAAAAGTTTTTTTAGCTTAAATAATTTCATAATTTAAATTATAATTTTTCATTTATCTAATATGTTAGTATGATATTTTTATGATTAATAATTTTCCTATATGGCTAATTGCTCTTGATTACTTTTTAGCATGCTTAATGATAATTTTGTTAATAAATTTTATTTTAAACTTATTTTTGAGTGAAGTTAGTAATTTTGTTTTGTACCGCTTTATAACCAAACTTACCCACCCAATTATAAATATTACAAATAAAATTACACCTAGTTTTATTGTCCAACCATTGATACCAATTTACATAGCCTGGTTAATTTTTATGATAAGAATATATCTTTTACCATTATTCTTAGGATACTCTTATATGGGTAAATTTGCATTTATCTTTGAAAAAGACTTAATTACACAAGTAAAATCAATATTTCTAAATATAGCCATTAATTTAAATTATGGAATGTAATCAAAAATAATTTTTCAATCGCTCAATAATTTCATCTACCTGATTTGTAGTTGTTTCAAAAGATGTTACAAATCTTACCACCAAATGATTTTGATCAATTTGATTCCATAAATTTGGGATAATATTTAATTTAAGAATATTTTCATATGATAAATTACTCATCTTTACAAAAACTTCATTGCCCTGTATTGGATATAAAATTTTAAAATCATTGAATTGAGATAGTTGATCTCTAAGATATATAGCATTTTTATTAGCTAACATAGCTAATTCCAACCACAAACCACTATTAAACCATGCATTTAGCTGAGCAGAAACAAATCTAGTTTTAGAAACTAGATGTCCAGTTTGCTTGATAAGATATTTTGCTTCTCTTGCTAATGTTTTGTTAAAAAATATAATTAACTCTGCTGCCATGGCACCATTTTTAGTTGCACCTAATGACAGACAATCAACTCCAACTTTCCATGTGGCCTCTGCGGGAGATATTAATTTTTGAGAGACTAATGCATTTGAAAATCTTGCTCCATCCATATGAAGATAAAGATTATTTTTTTTACAAATTTTACTAATCGCATCTATTTCATCTAGTGAATACAAAGTTCCGTTCTCAGCTAATTGTGTAATAGAAACTCCAGATATTACATGAGCAGATTTATGTTTAAAGTTTATTTCATCAATTTTTTTCAAAAGATCTTCGGCTTTAATACGTCCTTGAGAATTTGAAATAGTAAGTAATTTGCCACCACCAGAAAAGAACTCCGGCGCCCCTCCTTCATCTTTATTAATGTGTGCATCTCTATGACAAATAATATTACCATAAGATCTAAGAAAAGATGATAATGCTAAAGAGTTTGAGGCTGTGCCAGAAACCATAGGAATGATTTCTAAATCACTTTTTTCAAAAATATTTTGTACAGTATTTTTACATTCCTCTGTAAAGATATCGTGACCATAAGGCAACGTTTTTGTATTTGATGCTTCCGCAATTGCATCTAATATCTGGGGAGCAATACCAGAGATTGTATCAGTTCCTATTAAAATTTGTTTTTCATACATTATAAATTCTTATTTTACTAATTAATCTTAAAACTGTTTTGACCCTTTGTAATATTAATAATTGATTTAATTTGTTTTGTTTTAACGTCTAATATTACTAATGTGTTTTTACCCTTGTATAGATATCGTAATAAAATTTCATTATTCGTACCTAAAGATGAAGAGATTAATTGTGCTTCATTTGGTTCATTGAAGTCAAATTTATTTGTAAACTCTTTATAATCTTTGAGGTTTTTATTTATAGTAGTAGCTTTATTAAGTTTATTATAATTTTTTGCTAATCCCCAGAATAGAAAGATTAATCCTATAATAATGAAGAAACCTAAAATTATAGCAATAATTTTTATAGTCTTTATATTAGAAATTACGAAAGAAGTTTTTTCTGTTTTTGAATCAAATATATTAGACATGACACTACCTACTAAAATTGTACTTTTTGTAAAAGACTTAAATTTACCATTTGAAAGACTTGATACTTGGGTTACAGAAGCTATTAAAGTAAGTGAACCCACAAAACAACTATTAAATGAAAATAACTTGTCTATTTCAAGGAGTAGAATTAAAAATTTAATAGAAAACAAACACATAAAAGCAGATGGCGGAATAGTAACTATTCCTTCGTTAAATATTAAAAATTATGAAATTATTGAAATTTTATTACCTAAACCCAGTGAAGCCATACCTTTACCTGAAAATATTAAATTAGAAATTTTATATGAAGATGAGTTTATAATAGTTATTAATAAGAGATCTGGAATGGTAGTGCACCCAGCACCTGGTTCTCCTAATGGAACACTAGTTAATGCTCTCCTTTATCATTGTGGTGAAAATTTAAAAGGTATTGGAGGAGTCAAGAGACCAGGTATAGTACATAGGTTAGATAAAAATACTAGCGGTGTAATGGTCATTGCAAAAACAGAATTAGCGCATACAAATTTATGCAAAATTTTTTTTAATCATGATTTAGATAGACGATATAATGCCGTTGTATGGGGCCAACCTATAAATAAAGGTATTATTGAAAAACCTATTGGAAGATCTCAACTAAATAGAAAAAAAATGGCTGTTGTTGAAAAAGGGAAAATGGCTATTACTAAATGGAAAGTATTAGATATTTTTACTCCTTTTGCTAGTTTAATTGAGTGTAAACTTGAAACAGGCAAAACTCATCAAATTCGCGTTCATATGTCATATCTAGGTCATAGTCTAATTGGTGATGATTTATATGGGAAGCCAATAACACAAAAATATTTTAAAAATTCATACCTAAAAGAAAAAAATAAAATAATCAAATCTTTTAGTAGACAAGCGCTACACGCCACGAAACTATGCTTTAATCATCCAATTAATAACAAATATTTAGAATTTTCTAGCCATTTACCAAAAGACATTTCTTTACTTATTGAGAATCTTAGATATAAGATCTAAATTTTATTAACACTTTAAATAAAAGTACATAAATACTATATATATACCAAGTAAAATCGGAGAAAAAATTGAGTAATGTAGACAACATGAAATTATCTTTAGTTTCACCAGATAATAATTTAGGTAGATACTTAGATCATATCAAAAGGTTTCCAATGCTAGAAGCAAGTGAAGAATATTTGCTTGCAAAAGATTGGCTTGAAAAACAAGATACTAAAGCTGCTCATAAACTTGTTACTAGTCATCTTAGACTTGTAGCAAAAATAGCAATGGGCTACAGAGGTTATGGTCTTCCAATTGCCGATCTTATTGCAGAAGGTAACATTGGTATGATGCATGCTGTTAAAAAATTTGATCCAGAAAAAGGTTTTAGGTTAGCTACATACGCAATGTGGTGGATTAAAGCAGCTATACAAGAATTTGTGCTTAGAAGTTGGTCTCAAGTTAAAATCGGAACAACTGCTAGTCAAAAAAAGTTATTCTTCAATTTGAGAAAAATAAAAGGTAAAATTAATGCTTTAGAAGATGGTGACCTTACAGATAATCAAGTTAATCATATAGCCAAAACACTTGACGTTTCTGAAGATGATGTTGTTAGCATGAACAGAAGAATGTTAGGTGGTGATCATTCTCTTAATTCACAAATAAATCGTCACGATGGTGAAGAAGCTGAATGGCAAGATATGCTAACCGACGATAGAGACAATCAAGAAACTCAATATGCTAAGCATCAAGAAAAAAATATTAGGAATAAAATGATGCTAGAAGCATTAAATTTTTTAAAACCTAGAGAAAAAGATATTATAGTTAAAAGAAGATTAACTGATAATCCTAAAACATTAGAATACTTATCTCATGAATATAAAGTTAGTAGAGAAAGAATAAGACAAATTGAGACTAAAGCATTTGAAAAACTTCAAACGATTGTAAAATCTAAAGCTAAAGAGCTAAAATTAATTGAGTTCAATGAAGACTAACTTGTATTAAAAGGATTATGGATAAAAATAGTATCAGATCTTTCTGGACTAGTTGATATTAAAACAATGGGACATTTTACTAGCTCTTCAATCCTTTTTACATAAATTTTAGCTGCTTCAGGAAGATCATTAATATCCCTTACACCTATTATGCTTTTTTTCCATCCTTTCATGACTTCGTATATAGGTTTTATCTGATTTTGTTCTTTTTCTGCTGAAGGTAAGTAGTTAATTGTTTTTCCATTCAAAGAATATCCAGTACAAATTTTAATTTCATCAAATCTATCCAAAACGTCTAATTTAGTTAAAGCGATACCTTTAATACTTGATAAAGACACAGCTTGTCTAACCAGAACTGAATCAAACCATCCACATCGTCTTTGTCTACCAGTAACTGTTCCAAATTCATGTCCTATTTTACCTAATAATATCCCATCTTCACTATCATCTTCTGTAGGAAAAGGACCTGAACCAACTCTTGTAGTATAAGCCTTAGTTATACCTAACGTATAGTCTATATCTGTTGGGCCTAAACCTGATCCTATACCTGCCTGTGAGGCGGTAGTATTACTACTAGTCACATAAGGGTAAGTACCATGATCTACATCTAAAAAGGTGCCCTGTGCTCCTTCAAATAGTATATTAGATTTAGGTTCATTATATCTATTAATTAAAATCCAAGAAGGTTGAACATAAGATTTTAAGGTCTGGCCTAAATCCCAAAGATTTTCCAAAATATCTTCTGAGTCAAGATTTTCTCCACCCATTGCTCTTAACCATATATTATGAAAACTATATAATTTTGAGAGTTTAGAAGATAATTCATCTTTATCAAAAAGATCACATATTCTTAAGCCTCTTCTACCAACTTTATCTTCATAGGAAGGACCAATACCTCTTCCCGTAGTTCCAATCTTTTCAGTATTTTTTTTATTTTCTCTTAATTGGTCTATCACTTGATGTATAGGTAAAATTAAAAAAGCAGAGTCTGAAATAATTAGATTTTCGGAAGATATTTGAATATTTTGATTTTTTAATTCATCAATTTCTTTTTTTAAATGAAAAGGATCAATCACAACTCCATTACCAATCAAAACAATTGTATTTTCTCTAACAATTCCACTTGGTAACAAAGACAATTTAAATATTTTTTCATCAACAACTAGAGTATGACCTGCGTTATGTCCACCTTGAAACCGAACAACTAAATTAGCTTTTTCTGAAAGCCAATCAACAATTTTACCTTTACCTTCATCACCCCATTGCGTTCCAATGACAACTACATTACTCATAAAACATTCCTTGAATTTCTAATTATTTAACTAGGTTTCTAATTTGACGATCTTTTTATTTTCCCAAATAAATTGACATTTTAGATTAAAAGCGTCTTTTTTAAGATCAGGAGTTAAATTGTTTCCAAAAATGACTCTATAACCTTTACTTATTATTTGATCTGCGTCATTTATATTGAGATAGGGTACATACACTAGACTTTTATCTAGACTAGATTTTGAATCAGAATAAATTTTTTCGGTATAAATTGTACATCCAATTGCTGTTTCAGCATTTAAAGTTTTGTACCTTCCACCTTTAGCAATTTCACCTTTAAGATTTTCTGAAAAAATTGTAAAGGATAAACCAGTATGATAATTAAATCCTCTGTTCTCAAGAGGATCAATTGATATCTTGATAGATGAATCATTCTTATCAACTATATCAATTACTCTTAGATAATAATCTCTTACATCATTAATAAAACCTTCTAACTTTAATTTACGTAAAAAGTTGGTAGCAAATGAGTAATCACCAGAAGATTCCATTAGATCTAGTATAATTTTAGAGTACTTAAATTTTAATTTTTTTAGACTTTTTTTATCTCTTAAATCTATTGCTTTATTTACATCTTCTTTTAGAGAGGATGAAAGATCTTTTAAAAAATACTCTCTTAAAAAAGGTAAATTTATATCAATCGTTATATTTTCAATATTAATTGATTTAAGTGCTTTTAAACAAATGAGAATAATTTCAGCATCACAAAATTCATTCTCTAATCCAATTAATTCTGCACCAACTTGTGTCTTTTGACGCTCAGTATTAAAACTATCTCCTTTTACTCTTAAAACATCTCCAGAATAGGATAATCTGAGTGGACGTACTAAATGAGATAATCGTGTGGAAGCTATTCGAGATATTTGAGCTGTTACATCTGATCTCAATGCCATCATTTTTTGAGATAAAGGATCCATAATTCTAAAAGTAGAATCCTTTAACACTGTTCCAGGTCCATCAGATAATAGAGTTTCTTCGTATTCAACCAAGGGCGGTTTAACTCTTAGATAGCCGTAGTTAGAAAATACATCCAGCAAATTTTCAACTTTCTTTGCTTGAAATTGAGCTTTGGGATAAAGAATGTCACTTAATCCTGCAGGTAATAGTCCTTTTTGAATTTGTGAGCCGGTCATTGCTAGTACCTAAATTATGAAATATCTTTTTTATATACCAAAGTTTTAAATGTATCTAATAAATCTTTAAAATTATTATTATTTATTTACCTTCAAAATTAATTGAATTTACTCTTGCAACTTGAGGTAAATTTCTTATTTCAAATATGATTTTCTCATCAATCTTTTCATCTATCTCTACCAATGCTATTGCTTCTCCTCCTACATTCCGACGACCTAAATGGAAAGAAGCGATGTTAATATTATTATTTCCCAATTTATTACCTAAATCACCAATGAACCCTGGTTTATCATAATTTCTTAGATATAAAGCATTTTTTGGAAATTCTGATTCAATTGAAATACCTTGAATGTTTATAATTCTTGGTTTATTGCCAGCAATTAAAGTGCCAGTAATTGTTCTTTCACCATTGTCATGTTTAATAGTAATTTTAAGCAAAGTTTCATAATCACATCTTCTTTCATGCTTAATTGTTGATAAACTAATACCTCTACTTGAAGCAATAGATGCTGAGCTTATATTGTTAACAGCAGCAGATGAAGGTTCTAAAATACCCACTAAAGCGCTTGCCATTAAAGGTACGTCAAGAAGGTTTGATGCTTTACCTTCTAATTCTAATTTTACACTCAATATACCCTCTTGTGTAACCTGTCCTAAAAAAGATCCCATTAAATAGGCTAACCTCACATAAGGTTTAAGGATTGGCGCTTCCTCTGCAGATACACTAGGATAGTTGAGAGCATTTACAACAGCTCCTGTATTAAGATAATCTGATATTTGTTGAGCTATTTGAATAGCAACATTTTCTTGTGCTTCAATCGTGGCCGCACCTAGATGTGGGGTTGCAACAAAATTAGGGGCATCAAATAATATATTTTTTTTAGCAGGCTCTTCTGTAAAAACATCAAAAGCGGCACCTGCCAAATGTCCTGTTTCTAATGCTGCTCTACAAGCTACTTCGTCAACAAGACCTCCTCTAGCGCAGTTAATGATCCTCGATCCTTTTTTCATTATGCAAATTGCTTCAGATGAAATTATATTTTTAGTTTCTTCTGTGAGGGGTGTATGCAAAGATATAATATCTGAGTTCCTCAGTAAATATTCCAAATCAACTTTTTCAACTCCTAATTCAGAAGCTTTATCCTGTATAAGGAATGGATCAAATGCCAAAACCTTCATCTTTAAACCTAAGGCTCTACTCGCCACAATAGATCCTATATTTCCACAACCAATCAAACCTAAATACTTACCATTTATTTCGGTACCATTAAATTTAGATTTTTCCCACTTACCTAGTTTAGTAGACCTATCAGCCTGCGGGATCATCCTAACAAGTGACATCATAAGAGCTATAGTATGCTCAGCTGTAGTAACAGCATTCCCAAAGGGTGTATTCATTACAATAACCCCGTTTTTAGTAGCCGCTATTTTATCAATATTGTCTGTTCCAATACCAGCACGGCCTACAATTTTTAAATTTTTAGCATTTTTAAAGACTTCTTTGGTAACCTTTGTGGCCGATCTAATTGCAAGTCCATCGAAGTTATTAATTTCTTTAAGCAAATCTTCATGACTTAAGCCTGGATTGTATATTGTCTCGATTTTATTTTTTTTAAAAATATCAACTGCAGATTCACTTAATCTATCACTTATTAAAACTTTTGGCATTTTCTGACTCTCAATTTATAGTTAAATATCTAGATCCCTTAACGATTTGTGGTAAGCCCAATCTAACCAGGGTAATAATTTTTTTATGTCGTCATTATCAACTGTAGGTCCTCCCCAAATCCTTAATCCAGGAGGAGCGGATCTATAACTACCTATATCAAATGCTACATTGTTGTCTTCTAACAACTTTATTATATTTTTTTCTATAATATTTTTTGTTGCTAGGGATTTTGTTGATAATTTAGAATCAATTAGTTCCAAACATACTGATGTGTTTGATAAATTATTAAGATCTTTACACAGAAAATCTACCCAATTAGATGATAAAACCCAATCTTTAATAATATTTAAATTATCTTTTGACCTTCTTATTAATTCTTCCAAACCACCTATTTCTTTGGTCCAATTAAGAACATCTAAAAAATCTTCAACACAAATCATTGAGGGTGTATTTATTGTTGAACCTGAGAAAATATCTAAATTTATCTCATTATTTTTTTTAAGTTGAAATAATTTTGGTATTGGCCAATTGGGACTGTATGTGTTTATTCTATCAACAGCCTTTGGAGAAAGAATAATCATACCATGACTAGCTTCACCTCCAAGAGATTTTTGCCACGAAAATGTACCCACATCCAATTTTGACCAATCAATGTCCATTGCAAAGGCTGCAGAAGTTGCATCACATATTGTTAAACCTTCACGTGAACTTTTTATCCAATCTCCATTAGGAATACATACACCTGCAGTAGTACCATTCCAATTAAATACTATGTCACTATTAAAATTAAAACCATTTAAGCTAGGTAATTTCCCATAATCTACTTTTATAATATCGAGATTTTTTAATTTTAATTGTAATTGAATATCTTTAGCCCAGTCTGCACCAAAACTATCCCACACTAACATAGTTACTGTTTTTTTACCTAAAAGATTCCACATAGCTATTTCCATCGCACCAGTATCAGAACCAGGAACAATACCTACTAAATAATCATCTGGAATATTTAATATAGACTTAGAAAGCTCAATTACTTCTTTTAATTTATTTTTACAATCTTTATGTCTGTGCGATCTACCAAGTGAGCTTTTTTTTAATACTTCTAAAGACCATCCAGGTCTTTTTGCGCAAGGTCCAGAAGAAAATTCTGGACGAATTGGCTTGACTAACGGTCTTGTCATATTAACCTCATAAAAATGTTATTGCTTGTTGGGAAGCAATCGCCCGACACTTTAATTAAAGGTTATTTTCTAAAAGTCAATATAATTAAAGGATCACTAAAATTAATGCTTAAGCTCTTTGATTTATCTGGAAAAAATGATTTAAGATTTAGTCCTCCCTGCTGGAATGTAAAGTTATGTCTTATTCTAAACAATATAGAATTTCAAACTATCCCTGTAAGATTTACTGATAAAGATAAAATTGCATTTTCTAAACAAAAATTAGTTCCTATCTTAGATTATAAAGAGGGTTTTGTGATTGATTCATGGAATATAATTAATTGGTTAAACGAAAACTATCCTGAAAAAAAAATTTTTATAAATAATTCATCAAAAAATTTTTCATATTTTTTATATTTATGGACTTCAAGACAATTATTACCAATATTGTTTAAAATAATTGCACATGAAATACCAAATGTTTTAGAGGGAGATGATATCAATTATTATATAAAAACAAGAGAAGAAAGAATAAATGGGCCAATTACAAAATTTGTACCATTTGTTTCATCTTCTATTGAAGAGTTTAGAAAATTGATTGATCCCATTAGGAAAGTAATAATTGATAATGATTACATATCTGGCAAGAATCCTGGAATAGAAGATTGTATTTTTTTTGGAAATTTAAAGTGGGTAGATGTTTGTAGTCCATGCAATTTGTTAGATAATAAAGACCCTGTATATCAATGGTATAAAAATCTTCTTAAAATAATTAATAAAAAAATCAATTAATATTAAAGGAATGATTTATTGGACCATGTCCATTACCAAATCGTGGTGATGTAATTATAGCTTGATTTACATAAAAATGAGCCTTTTGAAAAGCTTCTTTAATGCCCAGTGATTTGGCTAATCCAGCCGTTAACGCTGAGGCCATTGTACAACCCGTTCCATGAGTATTGTTAGTTTCTATTTTTTTTGTTTCTATTTGGTCAAAAACTTCTTTGCCAATTAATAAATCTGACATGATTGGCTTATTCATATGTCCACCCTTTAAAACAACAAAATTAGCACCCAAATCAATTATTTTTTCACCAACAGTTTTCATATCAGCTAAATTATTAATTTTCATTCCTGTTAATATTTCTGCCTCTGGAATATTAGGTGTTAAAACGGGATTTGTATTTTTTATGAAATTTTTTAATGAGTTTACCGCATCTTCTTTAAGTAATCTATGTCCACCTTTAGCTACCATTACTGGATCAAGAACTATATTTATTTTTTTGTCGTCTATTATTTCATTGTGTTTAAGAGCTTCATATACACCATTAATTAACTCAGAATTATGCATCATTCCAATTTTAATTGCATTCGCTCCAATATCAGATAAGCAACAATTAATTTGTTTTATTACAAAATCTAAAGGAATTTCAAATATTCCTGAAACACCTCTAGTGTTTTGTTCTGTAAGAGCCGTTATTGCTGTCATCCCATATACACCAAGAGATGTAAGTGTTTTTAAATCAGCTTGAATGCCAGCTCCACCACTAGGATCAGAACCAGCAATAACTAGAACAGTTTTAGATAATTTACTAACGCTACTTATTTTCATTTTCTTTGATTATAGCTTTGGAAATAATCTGAGTAGTTGATTTTAAAAGGTTTAAGTCATCACATTCAACCATAATTCTTATTAAATCTTCTGTCCCAGAAGGACGCAACAAAATTCTTCCTTTTTTTCCTAATTCTTCTTGCTGTTTTTCAACTAAACTAATTATGTTTTTATTTGATAGAACATTTTTATCGATATTTTTAAGATTCTTTAAGGATTGAGGTATAGGTTTAAACGGTCTTAAAAATTCAGAAGCTTTTAGCCCAGACTTTTTGAGAAGAGATAATATTTTAATTGCAGTTAACAATCCATCACCTGTTTTAGCAAAATCAGAGAGTAATATATGTCCAGATGGTTCCCCTCCAAGTTTAGAATTAGATTTTATCATTTTATCCAAAATATAACGATCGCCTACATTTGTTCTATGGAGATGAATATTTAATTTATTTAAATAATTTTGTAATCCTAAATTAGACATCAAAGTACCAACAACCTGATTATCAGTTAGTTCATTATTGTTTTGCATCTCTCTAGCTAATACTGCTATTATTTGATCACCATTTATCATTTCTCCATTTTCATCTGAAAAAATCACTCTATCTGCGTCTCCATCGAGTGCAATACCTAAATGTGCTTCCTCTAGTTTTGTAATTTTTGCCATATTTTCTGGAGACATCGCACCACAATTTAAATTTATATTTTTACCGTTAGGTTCTGCTCCAATAATAACGGAGTCAGCTCCAAGTTCAAATAACACCTCTGGACCAACTTTATATGAAGCACCATTAGAACAATCTAATACTACTTTCATGGAAGTTAAATCTTCACGTTTAGGTAATATTTGTTTAACAAATTCAGAATATCTTCCAATTGCATCTTCCATTCTTCTTGCTCTACCTAAATTTTCTGACTTAGCAAGTATAGGACCGTTAATCATTCTTGATTGAATTTCATTTTCAACTTCATCATTTAATTTAAACCCGTCAGCACCAAATAATTTTAACCCATTATCTTGATATGGATTATGTGAAGCTGAAATCATTACTCCTAAGTCACACCTTAGAACCCTTGTTAAATGAGCAATTGCAGGTGTGGGAAGAGGACCAGTTGTAATACAATCCAGACCTACAGAAGTAAAACCAGCAACAAGTGCTGGCTCTAACATATATCCTGATAACCTGGTATCTTTGCCAATTAACACTCGTGATCTTTTAGTTCCTGCTTTTCCATAAAAATACTCCCCCGCAGCCATAGCTAAGTTTACAGCCATTAAAGCAGTTACTTTATCTTTGTTTACAGTACCTCTAATACCATCAGTACCAAATAACCTTTGATCACTACTAAATGTCGTTTGAATCATGTCTATCCTATAAATTCAGTGACTTTTGACATATCAAAGCCTGATTTGTTTCAAATACATCATGAGTTCTTAAAATTTGAACACCACTCACATTTGCATGCATAGCAAAAGCTAACGAGCCACTCAACCTTTTACTTGGTTTTATTTTTTTTTTATTTTTTCCACGTAATTTATAATCATCAATTGTAAGGTCACCAATAAGTGATTTTCTACTTACTCCAATCAAAATTGGAACTCCTAAACCATGAAAAAGTGGTAAATATTGAAGAATATTTAAGTTATCAGATAAATTTTTTCCGAACCCAATTCCTGGATCAATAACTATATTTGATTTTTTTACACCCACCTCAATCAAATCAATAATTTTTTTGGAAAAAAATTTATAAATATCAATTGGAGCAAAATTATATTTGGGATTTATTTGCATATTTATTGGTTTTTTTTGCATATGCATTATTATTATAGGAGAGTCTGTTTTTGAAATAAACTCAAGTTTATTTCCCTCCTTGAATGCTGTGATATCGTTGAATATATCTACACCGAATTTGTAACATGTCTTCATTGTTGATAAATTTCGTGAATCTAATGAAATTAGCGTATCTACTTTGAAATTTTTAAGCTGTTTTATCGGCCCAACAACTCTATTTTTTTCTTCTACTACTGAAATTTTTTTTGCTCCTGGTCTACTTGACTCACCCCCAATATCAACAATTGACGCTCCATCATTTATCATTTCTTTAAAATTTTTATTGAGTCTGTTGAGATTATTGTTTTGGCTGTTCTTGTAAAAACTATCTGGCGTTATATTAATTACCCCCATAATGTGCGGTTTTGACATATCAAGTTTTGCAAAAGGAAGCCTTTTGTTTACCAAGTTATCTATTTGTAATTCGGCTTCATTTAGTGAATTTTTACTATAATTTTTGGCCACTTTTAAAAATTCTTGGGCAGACATTTGAACTTCAATCAGAATATCTTTTTTTTTTTGAAGTACTTTTAAGTTTTTAAAATATCTCCATCCACCAGCTAAATTTAAACCATCGGAAACTTCAGAGGGCGAAACAGTTATGGGACTTATAAAAGTTTCAGCTTTTTTGCAATATGGCGGCGCTAGTAAATATCTTGTTTTCTTAACAAAAGCCATACATAGACCTATGTGAAATTATAATTTATGAATTATCTATTTCATTTGTAACAATTGTTTGTTTTGCAGAAGTAGTAGATGGAATTCCAGCTCTTTTTTTAGGTTTTTTTGCTCTAGGAGTGTCATCTTTATTATTAGATTTCTTAATTGAAATACTTAATCCTTTACACAAATCCTTAATTTGATCTCCATCTAATGTTTCATACTCAAGCAATGCCTCAGCTACTCTTTTTAACTGTTTAGAATATTTCTTAAGCATTTTTTGAGCATCTAAATAAACAGAGTCTGCAATTCTTCTAATCTCTTCATCAACAATAGATGCTGTATTGTCTGATACATTTTTTTGTTGAGAAACAGATCTACCAAGAAAAACTTCCTGTTCATTAGCTTCGTAAGCTAAAAAACCGAGTTTGTCAGAAAGGCCCCATTCTGTAACCATTCTCCTAGCTATATCAGTTACCATTTTAATATCTGAGCTAGCTCCAGTAGTAACCTTTTCTTTACCGAAAATCATTTCTTCTGCTATTCTACCTCCACAAGCAACTCGAAGGTCAGCATATAATTTATCTTTAGCCATTGAAACTCTATCACCTTCAGGCAATCTCATAACCATACCAAGGGCCCTACCTCGAGGGATAATAGTGGCTTTATGTATTGGGTCACTTGCAGGCGAGTAAGCCGCCACTACAGCATGACCTGCTTCATGATAAGCAGTAAGCTTTCTTTCTTCTTCTGTCATTACCATTGATCTTCTTTCAGAACCCATCATAACTTTATCTTTGGCTTCTTCGAACTCAACCATACTAACATTATTTCTGCCTTTTCTTGCTGATAATAATGCAGCCTCATTAACTAAGTTTGCAAGGTCAGCTCCAGAAAAACCAGGTGTGCCTCTAGCTATAGTTTTTGGGACAACATCCGAAGAAAGTGGTACTTTTTTCATATGAACTTTGAGAATTTTTTCTCTACCTATCATATCAGGATTTGGAACAACAACTTGGCGATCAAATCGACCGGGTCTTAATAAAGCAGGGTCTAAAACATCTGGACGGTTTGTTGCAGCTACTAAAATCACACCCTCATTAGTTTCAAATCCATCCATTTCAACTAAAAGTTGATTAAGCGTCTGCTCTCTTTCATCATTGCCACCACCTAAACCAGCACCTCTATGTCTTCCCATGGCATCTATTTCATCAATAAAGATGATACAAGGTGAATTTTTTTTTCCTTGTTCAAACATATCTCTTACCCTAGAGGCTCCAACTCCAACAAACATTTCAACAAAATCAGAACCTGAAATGGTAAAAAAAGGAACACCAGCTTCACCAGCAACAGCCTTTGCTAGTAATGTTTTCCCTGTTCCAGGGGGACCAACAAGTAAAACACCTTTTGGGATTTTTCCACCAAGTTTTTGGAATCTACTTGGATCTTTCAAAAATTCTACAACTTCTTCTAACTCGGCTTTAGCTTCATCGATACCTGCAACATCTCTAAATGTTACTTTATCTCTATGTTCAGTTAGAAGTTTTGCTTTAGATTTTCCAAAACCCATCGCTCCCTTCGCACCACCTTGCATTTGTTTCATAAAAAAGATCCAAACACCTATAAACAGAAGCATTGGAAACCAGGAAATTAGAACTGACAAAATTCCTGGCATACTGCTTTCATCAGGTTCAGAAGTTACTTTTATTCCTTTTTCAGATAGTTTGTTAGCTAATTCTTCTTCTTTAGGAATAAATGAATAAAAAGGAACACCACTACTTGAAGCACCAAATATTTTATCACCTTGAATGCTTACTTCTCTAACTTCTCCAGCATTTACTCTGGCTAAAAAATCAGAATAAGCAATTACATTTCCTTGAGTTTTAGATGAACCACCTTGAAAAACATTAAAGATTGCAACTAAAACAAGCGATATTATAACCCAAACTGCTATATTTTTTCCAAAATTATTCATTATTTTCCTTTTTTAATTTAAAATTTGTTATATCAAAATTCTATTAAGCAGGTAAAGGGAAAAGCATCTCTTTTCAGCAATATTTAGTTTTGAATTTTGATTTATTATATTCAAATGGGGTTTAATAGTCTTACCTTCAAGAGTTTCTAAGTAAGGAATTGAATTATTTATCAGATAACCATATTTATAGAAAGGGTTTTTATTATCTATTTCTACTGAAACACTATTATTACATTTAACAAGCTTTCCTGTAAGTGAACTTTTTACTAAAAACCTTCCATCAAATATGTAATGTTTATTTTTTTGTATATTTTGTCCAAAATTTAAATTCCTATTTTCTCTTATAAAGAAAAGATAACCTTGGCTGAGAGAAATATTTACATTTCCAAGACTTTTCTTTTTAAATTTTTTTGTAAATATAAAAGATATCAGATGAGATGTTTTTTTTCTTTTTGGAGCATATTCATTTCCTCCAACAGTTTGGATGATTTTTCCAACTATTCTAATGGTAAATAATAAAGATTTTTCAAAAATATTTCTCAAACTTGAATAATCAACTCTTATAGCTCCACCTTCATGGATTAGTAAGTTTTTATTAAACCAACTATTAAAATAGTAATCTGTTTTTTTTAATAAATTAGAATTTAAATTCCTGAAGTAATTAAGATCATAAGTAATGTTAGGCCATATATTTTGTTTTATATAATCTAGATGAAATCTAGTTTTTACTCTTTCGAATTTATCATTAATGTTTGAGCTGTCTTCGAAATAATAAATTTTTTTATTTATTACATAATTTTTAATCTGTACTTTTTTATAAGGTAGAAGAGGCCTTATGATAAAAATACCGCTCCATGATGTTATTTCGTTCATTCCCGAGAGCCCATCTAGAGCAGATTCTCTAATAATACGCATAAACATTGTCTCAGCTTGATCATCAAAATGATGCCCCAAAATTAAATTTGCTGAAAGTTCTAAGCATTTTTGAAATAATATATTCCTTCTTTGCTTCCTAGCCCAATTTTGAATATTACCATTGGGCCTAGATAAATTAATTTTTTTTATTTGGGTATCAAAACCTAGATTTTTAGAAATTTTCTTAACTTCTTTTGATTCTCTTTCAGATTCATTTCTAAGATTATGGTCAATAATTATTGGTATACATGTTATGCGAACATTTCTTTTATCGTCTATGAAATTTTTAATTAAATGTAACAAAGCCATAGAGTCTATTCCACCAGATAAACCAAGTATAAACTTATTATTACTGTTAAGGCTTTTTAATAATTTGTTAAAATGATCATCAAAGTTTGAGATCATCCAGTAGTACACTGCTTTTCATTTTTGAGTATATTAATCCTTTTTACAAACTTATCGGATGGATTAACCATAAATTCAAGTGATTGTTTAAGAATATCGCACAGTTGGTCCTTAGGAGCAAAATTAACAGCAGATTCTGCAATCAGCAATGTTGTCTCTTGAAATCTAGGATCATTTGGAAAGATGCTGTTAAATTCTGCTAAAGTAATAGCAGCTTCTTCAAATTTCTTCTGTGCAAAATATACTCTACCTAACCAGTATTGAGCATCAGCAACTTTTTCACTATCTTTATATATTTTTAAAAATTCTTTAAAAGCTTTTTCAGCATTATCAAAATCAAGCTGACTTGCAAGATCTAGAGCATAATTAAAATTTTCTTCGGCTGTTTCTTTTGGGAAAAAAGACTGGTTTTTAGTATTATTTTTCTTATTACTAACAACTGTATCTAATGATTTATCTTTTCTATTATCACTTTCTTTAATAAAACCCAAAACACCCTCTGTTTTTGAATTTAAACTTTCCTGTTTTAATTCAGGTTTATTCACAACCTTATATTGATTTTTGTTTTTTAAATTTGAGACATTTTTAGAAGTTTTTTTTTCTTGAATTGAAGATAACTCTAAATGACGTTCTATCCTTTTAAGTGCAAAATCTAAATTATAAGCTAAGTTTGTTATATTTTTAATATTGCTCTCCAACAATCTTAATTTTTGATTAATATCATTTATCTGATTTTCTAATAATTTTGAATTAGCATTAGATTTATTTAGATTTGATTGCTCCTCAATAGAACCAATTAACTTCTTTAAATTATCCTCTATAATAGAAATCTTATCTTGTTGAACCTTTACAATTTCTTGAAGACCATCAATTGATTGAGAAGTTGCCAAGTTTGATGACAAACAAAATAGTATAATGATAAGTATTTTTAATGTTTTAAATATTAATATACCCAT
>CABYED010000022.1 GCA_902517815.1 uncultured SAR116 cluster alpha proteobacterium | reverse complement strand
TATATTTTTTTTAAATTTAAAGAAACCTTTCGTAGCATTAGGGAAAGCATTACGATCCCAATCTCTTAAAAAAAATTTATATTGAACATTAAATTGTTTTAATTTCTTTTTGAATTTTTCAACATTAAAAATTTTATTCCCTACAGTTTCATATGGTAAGATCAGATTTTTTATTTTTTTATTAGTTAACCAATCAAAAATTTGATTAAAATTTTCAGTAATTTCAAAATTTTTATTATTGTTTGCAATATCTTGTATAATATTCTTGTTGAATTCATTTACCAATTTATTCTCATGTTCAGTCGAATAAACACAACATTGATAAGCTATTTTTTCGTTTTCAAAGATCTGATTCAGGGATAAATCATTTCTATTTAAAATAATTCCTAAGTTATCAAAATTTTTGAATTCAAATTTATCAGGTTCTATGAATGGTAATACATGACTACTGTTCTGTTCATTATAATTTAAGTCTACCTTTTCATTAAGTTGACCAATGGGATTAAATCTTCCATCTGTAAAGTAGTTTATGTTATCTGACATTGCCAAGTATGGCTTATTGATTGTTTGCAAACCTGCCACCCACCTCCAACCTAATGTATTTGATGCAGGACAAAAATCTAGTAAATTTCTTTTAAAAAATTCTGCTCCAGATTCCCAGCTATAACCTAAGGTAAAAATCCAAATACTAGCAAACCACATTCGAGAGTGATTGTGTAAATATCCAGTATCAATTAATTCTTCTTTCCAATTATCAAAACATTTTATTCCAGTTTTTTTTGGCAAGTGTT
Source organism: uncultured SAR116 cluster alpha proteobacterium (assembly GCA_902517815.1). Lineage (GTDB taxonomy): Bacteria > Pseudomonadota > Alphaproteobacteria > Puniceispirillales > Marisalimonadaceae > Marisalimonas. The sequence goes on along the minus strand of CABYED010000022.1, from coordinate 27,051 downwards.
GATATATACTAGTATCTAAATATTCATCATAGACCCAAGGATGCGATTCTAACCAACCTCTCCAGTAAGTTCTCCAGAAAATTTCTTCAATAAATTTTTCAATATTTTTTATATTATTTTTACTAAATACGATTTTTAATACTTCTTCTTCACTTATAAACCTTGTTCTTAAATAAGGAGAGAGTTTAGAAACATTTTTATGAGGAGGACCGTAGTCAAAATTTCTTTTTTTTGAATAACTTGATAGTTCCTTTTCACTAAAATTTATAAATTTTTCAATTATCTCAGATTTTTTTGTAGGAAACATCTTCATTTAATTAAACATTCATAACTAAGGAATAGGAAAAAAGTAAAATTAATATAACTATTATAGTTAATAATCGCCTTAAAAATAAATACCAAATTGGAAATTTAAAGTATTTTATAACAAATTCATCTACAAATTGAACAATGATATAACATATAGCTAATACAATGATTGTTATGTTGTGGTTAAAAATTAATATTAAGCTACTCCACAATGAGGGAATAATTGACCAGCATATGATGCATGTTTTTACTGTGTCTGGTATTAAATTTTTATGACTGTCATTGAGGATAATTCCCCAATAAACCGCACCTAAGAATGTTAAAATAATTGAACCATAATATTTTGGTAAATTGATTACAAAAAATAAATTATTTTTATTTAACAAAAGATCAATTAATCCAAAGAAAAATGGTAATAAACCCAAAATACTCAAAATAATAATTAGTTTTGAGTTTCTATTCTGGAAATAAAAATAATTTAAAAAATTCATTATTAACACACATATTATATATTAAAATTATTTTATAATATAACATAATATTTTTTTTCTAGTTTTCAAAAAGTAGATTTATGAATATATGTACAGTATGCAAAAGTTCTAATATTGATTTTTTTTTAAAATTAGGAAAATTACTTTATTGGGGATGCAACGTTTGTGGTTCAAAATATTTAGATCCTAAAAATTATGTATCTAATAGTGACGAAAAAAAACATTATTTAAAACATAATAATTCAATAACTGATCTAAACTACAAAAATTTCCTCTTAAAATTAATTGAACCGCTTAAAGATAAAATTTCAACTATTGACATAGGCTTAGATTATGGTTGTGGGTTTGCTCCTGCTTTAGCTAATATATTTAAAAGTTATGGATTTAAAGTAGAATTATATGATCCTTTTTTTTTTCCTAATAAAGACGTTTTATTAAAAAAATATAAGTTTATTACTTGCTCTGAGGTAGTTGAACACTTTTTTAACCCCTCTGATGAATTTGATAAAATCAATAATCTTCTAGATAATAATTCTTGGTTTGGTGTAATGACTACGTTTTTACCAAAGGATGAATTATTTGAAAATTGGTATTACAGAAGAGATCCAACACATGTTGTTTTTTATAAAAAGAAAACTTTCCAACACATTGGATATCAAAGAAATTGGCAAGTTTTTTTCCCATCAGAAAATATAGTTCTTTTTTATAAAAAATAATTTAAATTTAATTACTATGTGTTAAGAGTATTTACTTAAAATATAAGGCTAAATTGATGAAAAAATTAAGAATAAAAACTATTTGTGGTATTGAAAAATATAACAAATTAAAAAAAAATAAAACGGTTATAGGCAAAATTCGTTTTTATTGGTTTAATTTTTTTGCAATTCTAAGAGATTTAAATAAATAATGAAAAAAAAATCAAAAGATGAAAAAACTCTTTTTGATGGCGATGATTACCTTTTCAAAAAATATTTAAAAAATTGTAACATTTACTTTGAATATGGCGTTGGTGATTCAACTATTTGGGTGTTGGAAAACACTTCATCTAGAATAATATCAGTAGATACAGATAAAAAATGGATTAATAAAGTTGATGTATCTAAAAATAAAAAAAGAATAGATATTAATTGGATTAATCTTGGTGAAATAGAAAATTGGGGTAGACCTAAAACCTATGAATATAGGAAACACTTTATTGATTATATTAGCAATGTTTGGACTTTTAACCTAAAAGCTGATGTAATTTTAATTGATGGTAGGTTTCGTGTAGCTTCCTTTTTATATAGCCTCATTAATGCAAAAGAGGGTAGTATAATAATTTTTGATGATTATATGGGTAGATCTCACTATCATGTCGTTGAAGAGATATTAGAAATTTATAATAAATGTGGTCGCCAAGTTGTTTTTAAAGTTCCTAAAGTATTTAATAAACATTTAGCGGAAGAGTTATTACAGAAATTCATGTATGTTATGGATTAGTTATTTATACTTTGACCTAAAGCTCTTGTGATAGCTTTAGGTTGATATTTAAAATCACCAAGATTTCTAAAACTAAATGTCAAATAAACAGAGTCTTCAGGTAATATATCCCTGTCTGCAACTCCACCAGTACTTTTATACTCAAATAAAATAGTTAGGCAGTTCTCAAACATATAACCAGTGCCAGTATATTCTAATCCTAGTGACTCAGATATTAGTTCTTCTTCATTATTTTTCATATCATATGTTCTTGAATAACTTGTTTTCCAATTTGCAAAGTTTTTTGATAAACCTAACGCTAATTCTTCTCTATCATTGTTATCAGAAACAAATTCTTCATTAACTGATCTGTGATTAGCAGAATATGACCAACCATTAATAGATCCATTGAATTGAAAATCAGAAGTGTCAGATTTGAAATCATGATGATTATAAAGAGAAAACCAAGAGAAATTATACATTTCACTTACATTCCAGCTTATTGTATTAATTATATGTGATTGCCTATCATTATTAGCAATTGAGATATTTTTTTGAGTTCCGCTTAATTTCTGGCTTTGACCAACGAAAAAATTGAAATCACCAAAAGTTTCACTCATTCCTAGAATAGTAAAACCAAAATTCAATCTATCGTTTGATTGTATATTATCTCTTCCTTGATATTGATTATTTAGAAATAAGTTAGCTTGATCTAAAATAAATTCTGATGAGTCTCTATTAGGGACTTCGTCTGTTCTATCTGTGGCAAAGAGGGAACTTAGTTGAATCTTGGGCTCTATGATAAAACTTGAGGTTTCATTGATAAAATCAAATTGGTTACTTGCAGCAACTGAAAATCCAGATGAAATTCTATCAATATATCTATTATCGTTAGTGTCGTTTGTCGGTCTACCTTGTATAGAATATAAATCCAGTCCTATATTAGCATCAGCGTCTAATAAAAGATTTTGAAAATACAATTTTTTATTAATATTTCCAAATCCAGACCATCTTTTAATATCATAGCTTTCATCATTATATATTGAATGAGCATTAAGCTTAATGTCATAATTATAACCAAACTTTTTATTAGTGTTAAAAATGTGATGGGATACTGATGGTGCTAGAACAGGTTCATTATTACTACTTGTTTCATCAAGGTTTTGAATATTGTAAATTTCAATATTTGATATTGAATTATTATTTATTTTTTTTAATTCAATATAACTTTTGTAACTTGTATCATCATCAAAGCCATACCTTCTCATAAATGTTTCTTGATCAGCATATTTGCCTTCGATTGTCATATCCCAATTATTTTTTAAAGAAGTTGATGCTTTTAAATTTACTGCAAATACATTATCACCATTTGATTTATTAGTATCTAAATTACCATTATATATATTAGTTTCTAGAGATGTATTTTCATATTCTTTCCTAATATTTAATTGATCCGCATGACCTGTTTTACCATTTTGATGAGTAGTAAATGTCATATCCCATGTTGGGTCATTTTCAGGGGCGTAATAATATGGAACTTTAATATGAAATCTATTTCTATTTGAATAACCATAGGTTGGAGTCAAAAAACCTGACCTTCTTTTAACTGTCCAATCAGGAAAACTTAAATATGGTAAATAATATACAGGTAAAGAAAATATTTTCATCACAGGGTGCTTGAGGTAAATAGTTTGTGTTTTTGGATCATGATGAATTTGTTTAGATTCTAATCGCCAAATAGGTGTTTCTTGTTTTTTTAAATCACAATCACAAGCTGTATATATACCCTCGTTAAAGAAACTTTCACCAACATCATTTTTTTTGAAATTTTCAGCTCTTACACTTGATTTATCTTCTAATTTTCCAAAAAGTGGAATTGCAACAACTGACTTAAATTCATTAGTTAAAATTACTTCGTTAGATTCATATATAGATCCGTCTTTTTCTCTTAAGATAACTTTACCTGTTGCTATGGCCTTATCAATATTTTGATCGTAAACCACCTTGTCAGCAATAATTTTTCTATTTTCATTTATTATTACAACATTTCCTGATGCCGTAACTATTTTGTTTTTTTCGTCAACTTTTATTGTATCACTAGTAAACTCTACATCTTTAGTATTTGGAGGTAATTTGTTTTTGGTTTCTCCAAAAGATTTACTGGAGACGATTATTATTAATGTAAAGATTATACTTAAAATTTTCATTATTACTTACTTTATTATTAAAAATAAAATTAATTTATTGGAATTAGATATAATTTAAAACATTACTTTCCCTGGGTTCATTATTCCTTGTGGATCTAATTGATTTTTTATTATCCCCATGATTGAATATGCTACTTCATCTTTATGCGTTTTTAAACTATCTTTTTTTAACTGGCCTATCCCATGTTCTGCAGAAAATGATCCATTATAGTTGTGGACAATTTTATAAAGTTCTTTTGTTAATTCTAAACTCTTTCCATCAAAGCCGTCAGGTAAAGATCCATTTCCAAAAACATTATAATGAAGATTACCGTCACCTAAATGACCAAAATAAATTGTTTTAAGATTAGGTAAAAAATTAGTTATCATAATTTGTGCTTCTTTATGAAAGTTTTCAATTGATTCAACTGGTAAAGATATATCATGTTTCAGACACTTTATTAGATTTGAGTTTTCGAGCTCTTTTTTTTCTGACTCAGCAGCAGCTTCTCTTATAGACCATAAGGCTCTTTTTTGATTTTCGTTTATACAAATAGTGGCATCAGAGATTAAATTAACTTCAAAACATTCTTCTAATACATTTTCAATTGATTTTATAATTTGAATTTCTCCATTTTCATTTGGAGTAATCTCATTTTTTGAAAAACTAGAAACATCTATTAAAACACCCATCTCAGGTATTTTTTCGAGGGGCATAACAATGTTATCAATATTATTTTTTGCAACTTCCCAAAAACTTTTTGGCATAAGTTCAAAAGATTCAATTCTATCTGGAAAATGAGATTTGAAAGTATTTAACAATTTTACCGCATTAGAAATTTCATTTGCTTCTACAAATAAGGTTGTAATCATTTTAGGTAATTGGAAAAGCTTCAAGGTGGCAGCTGTAATTATTCCAAGTGTTCCTTCAGCCCCTATAAAAAGATTTTTTAAATCATAACCAGTATTATCTTTTTTGAGTTCTGAAATTAAGTTCATGATTTTACCATTTGGTAAAACAATTTCTAGACCAAGACAGAGTTCTCTTGTATTTCCATACTTTAAAACATTCACACCACCAGCGTTAGTGGATAAATTACCACCAATCATGCATGAACCTTGAGCCCCCAAACTGAGTGGAAAAAACAAATTTTCCTTTTCTACAACATCATGGATATGACTTAAAATAACCCCTGATTCCACTGTTATTGTTTGAGATTCTTTATTAAATTGACGAACTTTATTCATTTTTTCAAATGAAATTACAATAGAGGTTCCACTACTATCTGGTGTTGCTGCTCCACAAAGACTTGTATTTCCACCCTGAGGCACGACTGCAATTTTGTTTTCATTAGCAAGTTTCAAAATGCTTGAAACTTCATTCGTGTTAATTGGTTTTAATATTGCAGCAGCATCTCCCTTATATTGACCTCTCCAATCTTGAACATATTTGATATGATCTTTTTTTGTGAATATTGGATTATGTTTTAAATTTAGTGATTTAATTTTAATTTCTAAGCAAGTATTGTTCATTTTACCCTAATTCTGATAAGAAGCTCTTCTTAACCTATCATTTATTGCAATACCAATACCCTTCATGGGAATAGGCATAACTTGTATATTTTTAACTCCAAATGAATCTAAATATCGCAGACCAGAATATAACAAATTACAAGCTTGTAATAAATTTCCACTAGGACTTAAGTTAAACATAATCTTTTCTTTCTGCAACGTTTTTGGAACATTCCCAAAAATTAACCAAGCACTATCATCAATCTTAGATTTTTGGTTTATAAAGACATTAGCTCTTGGAGAATAATGACTTTTCATTAGCCCAGGTGATATGAATTCATCAAAATCTTGAGGGACTAAAATGTCTGAATTAAATATATTTGAAATCATTTCGGATGTTATGTAACCATGTCTCAATATAATTGGAAGATCTCCTCTACAATCAACTACTGTTGATTCAATTCCTACTTCACATGATCCATAATCAATTATTTTAGACAAATTCCAATTTTTTCCTTTAAACTTAGGTCCAAAATCCTCTTTTACGTGATTGATTTCTGTTGGACTAACACCACCAGATTTATTTGCACTTGGTGCTAAAACAGGGATTTTTATCTGTTCCAATAGTTCTCTTGCTACAGGATGTGATGGAACTCTAATGGCTATTGTACTTTTACCTTGGGATAATAACGTTGCTAAATTATTTTTTTTTGTCTGTAAAATTATTGTTAATGGACCAGGCCAATATCTTTCTGTTAAGATATTTCCCGTTCTTGTAAATTCACCATATTTTTCAGCTTCTTCTTTGTTAAAGGTGTGTACAATTAGTGGATTATTTGATGGTCGGTTTTTTGCATTATATATGCTTTTAATTGCTTTTTTACTATTACCTATAGCGCCAAGTCCATAGACGGTTTCAGTTGGAAACACAACTAAATTTTCTTTTTTTAATTCAGTAATACTCTCGTCCAAATCTTTTTTATAACTATCATAGTTTTTATTTTTTAATTTTATTAAAAATGTATTTGGTATATTTTGTGTTTTTCCATGGGCTAAAAAAATATCATTTAGGAACTTCGTCTTTCCATATTTAATTTCAATACCAGAATCAGAAATTACATTACCACCAGCAGATTTTAAAATACTATGTCCTGCTGCAATATCCCATTCCATAGTAGGTGACGTTCTTGGATAAAAATCTACCTTGCCTTCAGCTAAATAACAAAACTTGATACTAGATCCTACGTATTGATCTGAAATTGGTTTAACAAAAGACATCCAGTCCTCTAATTCTTTTGATCTATGATTAAAGCTACTTAAAGTCTTAAGTTTTTTGTAATTAATTTCAGCACATTGTATTATCTGAGAATTCTTAAAATTTTGACCTTTATCTAATCTCCATGCCTTATTATTAAAATTGTACCAAATTGTTCCTGTTGTTGGTTGGGCAATTAAACCAAAAATAGGTGAGTTGTGTTTTATGAGGGCAAAATTAACAGTAAAATTTGGTCTATTATTTATAAATTCTTTAGTTCCATCGATAGGGTCAATTAACCAAAAATAATTTTTGTTTTTAAATATATGTTTTGAATTATAAAGCTCTTCACTAATTATTTCTACATTTGGAAATAATTTATGTAGTCCAGTTACAGCAATTTCATTAACTTTAATGTCTGCATTTGTTAATGGTGAATTATCATCTTTGTAACTTACTAATTTATTATCAAATTCTTTAAAATAATGAAGAGCACATTCATTACATTGTTTGGCTAATTCAATTATTTTAACTATTTTATTTTTAGTAATCATGATTTTGAGGATTTTAATTTATTTTTATTATAAAAATGCCACAGGAACAAGGCCGCTGCACCTCTGTAAGGTTCCCAATTTTGACCCAGATTTTCCATTTCAATTTGACTAGGTCTTTTGATTAAATTCAGTAAAATTTTTATTGCTTCTTGAAGCGCTAAGTCAGCTGAAGGCCAAGCATTTACATCTTGTAAGGCAAAGAGTTTGAAATTATTAATTGTCCATTGCCCAATACCCTTTATAGGTAATAAAACTTCAGTAACCTCATCACTTGATAATTTATCTAGGGAACTTATGTCCAGTTGTTTATTTAATGACAATGTAGCTAAATTTTTGATATAAAATGATTTTTGAGTAGATAAACCAAAATTTTTTATATCTTCAATACTAGATTTTGATAACACTTGTTCACTCAACATTTTATTTTTATCAAGTTTTTCATATATTTTTTTCGCAACATTTGTTGAAATTTGTTGGCCAATTATAATTTTCACGATGCTTTCAAAATTTTTTTCAATAGCACGGTTTTCTGGTAATCCAAAATCATCAAATATTTTTTTGAAGTTTTCATCTATTTTTTTGATCTCGTAAAATGCGCTGAGCATTTTACTATTCCATTTTAAATTCATTTCTAATTTCTATATAATAAATAAAAATTACAATTAACATAAAGAAGAATTATTTTGAAAGAAATTATAAGAAATAAAAAAATATGGGATCTCCCTTTGAGATTATTTCATATTAGTTTAATTTTTCTTGTCATAGGTTCTATATCATCAGCAAAATTAAATATGTTAGATCTTCACCAGTATTTTGGTGTGGCATTGTTGGGTTTGGTTTTTTTTAGGATAATATGGGGATTTTTTGGCACTTACTATTCGAGTTTCAAAAGCTTTAATCTTTCAATTAAAGATGCATTATTCCAGTTTTCAAAAACTAATACCATTACATCAATTAGAACACCAATAGGATGCTATTCTACTTTAATATTTATAATAGTTTTATTATCAATATCTGTATCAGGTTTGTTTTCAAGTGATGATATTTTATATGATGCACCCCTTTCTTTTTTAACTCCAAATCATACAAGTGATTGGACCTATTTTCACAATATTCTTCATTATATTTTATATATTTTAATTGGAACACACATCTCGGCCATCTTTTATTATCAAATCGTAAAAAAAATGAAAATTATAGAAAGAGTTCTAGATGGTTACTCAAGAATTGAAAAAATGAATATTGTTTCAATTAATGAAAAACCATTAATAGGCATCCTTATATTATTGATTTTAATGATTTTACCAGTTTTAATTTTACTATATTTTAATTAACTATCCAACATCAGGTACAAATCCAGCTGCTTCAATGCCAAAAACAGCAGCAATTTCGTCATTATCGGATGTATCTCCTGATATACCCACAGAACCTATAATGTTATTGTTTTTGTCTCTTACTAAAACACCTCCAGGGACTGGCACTAATTCGCCATTTGTAAGTGCATTAACAGAATTAATAAAATAAGCTTGTTGTTCAGCTCTATTAAATAATGCTCTTGATCCCATCCCCATTTGGAAAGCTCCATTTGCTTTACCATGTGCAATCTTAAAACGTAAACTACTTATACCATCTTCTCCTAAACATGCCTTGATCGCACCACGATGATCTAAAATTACAACCATTATAGGATTGATTTTAATTTCTCTTGCTTTTTTTATTGAGTTTTGGATTATCAAATTTGCTTTTTCTAAAGTAATTTGTTCAATAATTAATTCAGACATATAAATTCTCCACATTGATTTAGAAATTTTAAATTTTTTTTAACTTATATACTTATTTATGCTAATAAGCTTAAATCTTCTATATTAAAATTTTAAATAGATCAAAATGTCACCTAAATCAAATTATCTTAATTTTTTAAAACTAAATGAAAAAAAACTAAATACACCAGATATTATAATTGTAGTTGCTTTTTATAAATTTGTTGAAATGCGAGATACCATTGCATTACAAAATTCATTAAAATCAATTTTAAATGACACTGAAATTAAAGGCACAATTTTAATAGCAAAAGAGGGTGTTAATGGAACAATAGCAGGAAAAATAAATGAGATAACAATAGCATTAGAAAAACTTTGGAGTTTAGATTTTTTAATTGATTTAGAGCCTAAATACTCGTTTGCATTTAAAAATCCTTTCTTCAGAATGAAAATAAGACAAAAAAAAGAGATTGTTACTATTGGAATGCCAGAAATCTCTCCTAACAAGATTGTTGGTAATTATGTTAAGCCAGAAAATTGGAATGATTTAATATCTGATAAAAACTTGTTGTTAATTGATACAAGAAATAGTTATGAAGTATCAATAGGCTCATTCGAAAATGCTTTAAATCCCAATATAAAAAATTTTAGGGAATTTCCAGATTGGGTTACTAAAAATTTAATAAATAAGGATCCTGATATTAAAAATAAAAAAGTTGCTATGTTTTGTACTGGTGGGATCAGATGTGAAAAATCTACATCTTATCTAAAGTCTCTTGGTTTTGAAAAAGTGTATCATTTAGAGGGTGGAATTTTGAAATATCTTGAACAGATTCCAAAAAGTGAAAGTAAATGGAATGGAAGTTGTTTTGTATTTGATTATAGAGTTTCTGTTGATCATAACTTAGAATTAGGTCGTTATGAAATGTGTTTTGCTTGTAGAATGCCTATAAGTCAAAATGATAAAATGCATAAGTATTTTGTCCAAGGAGAGAGTTGCCATCATTGTTTTAAATCTTCAAACGATAAACAAAAAAAGAGATTTAAAGAACGACAAAAACAAATTCAACTCTCTAGAAAAAAAAATCAATCCCACATTGGTCAAGTTAAAACTTAAAATTTAGTTGAACAAACTCAGAACTGTTTCTGGTGGTCTTCCAATAACTGATTGGATTAACTTATTATTTTGATATTTACAAATTATTGGCCTTTGCAATAATATTGGAAATCTGTAAATATAATTAATTATTGCTTCTTTAGACAATTCTTTTTTTGTTAATTTTAATTCTTTATATGAACTTTCATTTGTTCTTATTATCTCGTCTTTAGAAATTTTATTTAAGTTAATTATGGATTTGAGTTCAATAATGTCAATTCCATCTTCTAGGTATTTTATTATTTTAAAGTTTTTGATTTTGGAATTGAGAATTTCTAATGCTTTTCTGGATTTTGAACATTTTGGGTGATGATAAATACTAAAACTAATCTTTGTCATAACAATCCTCCATTACCCATATGATTTATGTCGTCTGAAGAAATTTTTAAGTCACATAATTTTCTCCATAATATCCAATCAACACCATTTTCTTTTTTTGACCTGGCACATCCAGGCATACCAATTATTGAAATATGTTTTTTTGAAATTTTAATATCAGCTAGCAGAATTAAATTTCCAGGTTCAACTGGCATTCCTAAACGTAAAATCGTACCATTAATCTCAATTATTGACTGTGGTATTATATCATTAATGTCAGATATAGCAGATGTCCCGAATATTAAAATTATATCTGCATTTTCATTAATACTTTTTTTTAATTGTGTACATATAGATTTAATTTCATGAGAACATTGTTTTTCCACAATTTTTTTAATTCCACAAGATGACAATCTATCTTTTGTAACTTCTAAAGTTTTATCTAAAATTTTTGCACGAGTATTTTGATTAGTTGTTTGAATAAGATGAATATTCTTTTTTTGAAAAGGTAAAATTTTAAAACAATCTTGACAAATATTAATTATATCATGAAGGTTATTTTTTTTAATTCCAAAAGGAATAGCTTTAATTGATGCAATTACCTGATTTTTTTTGACCTTTGAAAACGCTTTTACAGAGGCTATTCCAATGTCATTTGTTACTGAATTAACTGAAAACAGTTGATTTGGTAGAAACATTATTATTCCATCAACACTGGATACTAAGTTACATCTTCCATTTTTGGGGTCTTCAATTTTAATATTTGATTTTTTTGAAGTAATAATCTTTTTTGATATCTCATGAACTGCTGAGTTTTCGTCAATTTCATCGTAATCCAACTTAGCACATTTTATGCGTTCAACGTTATTTAACAATAAAAGATCAATTAAATTTTTGTCGATAACTGTTCCTTTTGAAATTTTTATTTTATTTTTGTTTTTATGAATTTCTATAGAGGATGATAGAATTCCGCCTAAAGATGACTCGGTTTTCACTTCACCAAAAAACATTTAATTCCTTATTGATATTACACAGCTTAATAACATATAATATCTCAATACAAATGTTAAATAATTTGACTTATATATATAAAAAATCTTGACGATATGCCTTTCTAGGGATATCTAAACAATTATAAATATATGGGGCTGTAGCTCAATTGGGAGAGCGCCTGCTTTGCAAGCAGGAGGTCGTCGGTTCGATCCCGTCCAGCTCCACCATATTTTATATTTATTAAAAGGTGAAAATAAATTATGGCTGTACCAAAAAGTAAAATTACTAGATCTAGAAGAGGCATGAGACGTTCTCATGATTCCTTAAGCCCTGATGCGTATGTTGAAAGCAAAGATACTGGTGAACTACATAGACCTCATCATATTGACCTTAAAACGGGTATGTACAAAGGCAGACAAGTATTAAATGTTAAGTCAAAGACTTAATTTATAAAATTTTATCAAAGTATTTAAGGTAAAAAAATGTCTAGCAAAAAAAAAGATGATGACAAAACAAATTATTCTATTTCTGAAACAAAAAACTCAAACAATATAAAAGTTTACAAGGACCCTTTATTTAATATAGGAGATATCGTTAAACATCGTATTTATCCTTTTAGAGGAGTTATTGTAGATGTTGATCCTGAGTTTTCTAATACTGAAGAATGGTACCAATCTATACCTGCAGAAATTAGACCATCTCGAAATCAACCTTATTATCATCTGATGGCCGAAAATACAGAAACTTTCTACACAGCCTATGTTTCTCAACAAAATTTAGTAGATGATGGAGAAAATGGACCTCTTGAACATCCAGATTTAGATGAAATTTTCAGTGGTATGAAAAAAGGAAAATATCACTTAAGAAACGAAGTTAGAAATTAATTTATTTTAATCTTTAATTAGTACTAAAAGTGTACTATATAAAGTTCATGTTAAGACTCAGTAAAATGACCGATTACGCTGTTGTTTGTCTCGGCATGTTAGCTCGTAGACCTGGCTATTCTATGTCAGCAACTGAATTATCAAAAGAAACTGGACTAGCATTATATACAGTTCAAAAGCTATTAAAATTACTAGTTTCGAAAAGTGATTTTGTTAAGGCAAATCGAGGAGCACTTGGTGGTTATATGTTAAACAGAAATTCCTCAGAAATTTCAGTTGTAGAAATTATAGAAGCACTTGATGGACCTATAACTTTAACATCTTGTGTTGACAAATCTGAAAGTTTTTGTGAAGCCAGTGACATTTGCTTTTTAGGCGGAAAATGGAACAAAATTAATGAGATTATTAGAAAATCTCTAGATGATATATCCTTAAAAGAGCTTTTAAGTTATGAAAATCCATTCTTAATAGATGATAGTAAAGACACTTTGATTGATAGAATAAATTAAAAGGAAATTAAATGGTTGCTACTCAAGAAACAATTAATAAAGTAAAGGAAGTTTCCAGTACTTATAAATATGGTTTTGTTACTGACCTTGAAGCTGAAAAAGCTCCACTTGGTCTAAGTGAAGATATTGTTAAGTTTATTTCACATAAGAAAAAAGAACCTAGATGGTTGTTGGAATGGAGATTAAAAGCTTATAAAAAATGGCTTTCAATGGAAGCACCTAATTGGGCTATGATTGATTTTCCTAAAATTGATTTTCAAGATATTTATTATTATTCAGCTCCTAAAACTAAACCAAAATTAAATAGTCTTGATGAGGTTGATCCAGAGTTATTAAGAACTTATGAAAAATTAGGAATACCAATTAAGGAACAAGAAGTTCTAGCAGGCGTTGCAGTAGACTATGTGTTTGATTCTGTCTCAGTAGCAACCACATTTAGAGAAAAATTAGCTAAAGAAGGTATAATTTTTTGTCCTATTTCGGAAGCAGTTCAAACTTATCCTGATCTTGTGAAAAAATATATTGGGTCAGTTATACCTATTAGTGATAATTATTATGCCGCTCTTAACTCTGCTGTTTTTACAGACGGATCTTTTGTCTTTATTCCAAAAGGCGTTAGGTGTCCAATGGAGTTATCAACTTACTTCCGCATTAATGAACAAAATTCTGGTCAGTTTGAAAGGACACTTATCATTGCAGAAGACAATACATATGTATCTTATTTAGAAGGATGTACTGCTCCACAAAGAGATGAAAATCAACTTCACGCAGCAGTAGTAGAATTAGTTGCTATGAATAACGCAGAGATAAAGTATTCAACAGTTCAGAACTGGTATCCAGGTGACAAAGATGGTAAAGGTGGTATTTATAATTTTGTTACTAAAAGAGGAAATTGTCTTGGAAAAAAATCTAAAATTTCGTGGACACAGGTAGAAACTGGTTCTGCTATAACATGGAAATACCCATCATGCGTGCTAAAAGGAGATAATTCAGTTGGCGAGTTTTACTCAGTAGCTGTTGCTAACAACGCACAACAAGCTGATACTGGTACCAAAATGATTCATATCGGAAAAAATACAAAATCAACCATTATTTCAAAAGGAATTTCAGCTGGTAAAGCCCAAAATACTTATAGGGGGCAGGTTCAAATACAAAAAAATGCAAAAGGTTCAAGAAATTTTACACAATGCGACTCCTTACTAATTGGTGATAAATGTGGTGCACATACCGTTCCATATATTAATCAATTCACACCTCACGCTAGGGTTGAACATGAAGCAACGACTTCAAAAATATCTGAAGATCAACTTTTTTATTGCTTACAAAGAGGTCTTGATACGGAACAGGCTACATCATTAATCGTTAATGGTTTTTGTAAAGAAGTTATGAAAGAATTACCCATGGAGTTTGCAGTTGAAGCACAAAAACTGATAGGAATAAGTTTGGAAGGATCAGTTGGGTAATTTAAAATAGTTAAATAAAATTGGAAGAAATATGTCGCTACTTGAAATTAAAAACGCTAAATTAAAACTTGAAGATAAAGATATTCTCAAAGGTCTTTCTTTATCAGTAAATAGTGGTGAGGTTCACGCTATAATGGGACCTAATGGCTCAGGTAAAAGTACTTTATCATATATGTTAGCTGGCAGAGATGGTTATGAATTAGAAAGTGGAGATGTTTTTTTAGAGGGACAGTCTTTGTTAGAGATGGAGGCTGATGAGAGAGCAAGATCTGGTTTGTTTTTAGCTTTTCAATATCCAGTTGAATTACCAGGTGTAGGTGGAATGAGTTTTTTAAGAGAAGCCGTTAATTCTAGAAGAAAGTTTCTAGGAGAGGAAGAGCTAGATCATTTAGCATTCGTTAAAGAAGCTAGAAAAGTTGCTTCAAAAATGTTTGTTAAAGATGAGATGTTAAAAAGAGCTGTAAATGTTGGTTTTTCTGGTGGAGAAAAAAAACGTTTTGAAATACTACAAATGGCAATGCTTAAGCCAAAGGTATCAATTTTAGACGAAACTGATTCAGGTTTAGATGTTGATGCGTTGAAAATAGTTTCGGATGGAGTAAATGCGCAAAGAAATGATGATAATGCAATAGTTGTAATAACGCATTATCAAAGACTCTTAGATTATATAGTTCCAGATTTTGTTCATATTTTATCTGATGGTAGCATTATAAAATCTGGAGGCGCTGAACTAGCATTGGAAGTTGAAAAAAATGGTTACGCAGGTTTGATTAATGCTGCATAATGTTAGAGATAATTATGTCATTTCCGTAAAAGATCACGTTAGTCAATTTGAAGAAAAAAGTTTTAGAAAATTAGCATCGAATGATTTCAAAAGTTGGCCAAGTCCTCGAGAAGAAACTTGGAGATTAAGTAGGTTAGGTGTTTTATCTAGAAAAGAAATAACCCCAATAAAACCTAATTTAAAAAAACAAATTTCGTCTGTATCAAAGTTTAACGGATCTAAAATAATAAGATTTGTAGATGGCGCTCTTCGAGAAGATTTATCATCAAAATTACCACCGGGTTCATCTTTGAATATTTTAGGAGAAGAGGATTCCCTAAAATGCTTTCATAAATTTAAAGATAGTAACTTAAAAGATCATCCTTCTACAAATGTCTCATTTTCGTGTACCCCTTCAATAGTAAAATTAACAATTGAAAAAGATGTAAAGATAAGAGATCTATTTGAAATAATTTATGAAGGTGGTGATGACGACTCGTCTGTTCATCCTGCTTTGTATATAGAGTTAAAAGACAACAGTAGTATAACAATAATTGAAAGTTTTAACCATTTAAGTTCTCTCATAATGCCTATACAATTAGTTGAACTGAAAAAAAATGCGTCAATTAATTTATTGAAAATTTTTAATGATAATCAACAGTCTTACAATTTGTCAGCTAATTGTACTTTTTTATCAGAAAAATCTAATTATAACTCTTTTTCGCTAATTAAAGGCGGGTTGTTTACACGCTCAGAAACTCATGCTTATTTAAAGGGAGAAAACTGTAATCTAAATCTTAATGGTGTATACTTGTCTACTAAGAATCAACACCATGACCTAACAACAGCTATCTATCACGATGTGCCCAACTGTACTTCAAAACAAATTGTAAGAGGTGTATTGGGGGGTAAATCCACCGGCGTTTTTCAAGGTAAAGTTAGGGTGGCTCCAGATGCACAGAAAACTGATGGACAACAGATGAGTAGGGCTATTCTATTATCAGAAAATGCAATTGCAAATGCAAAACCAGAGCTTGAAATTTATGCAGATGATGTAATTTGTGCACATGGTGCAACCATTGGAGAGATAGAAGATGATCAACTGTTTTATCTTAAAAGTAGAGGCATTTCAGAAATAAAAGCAAAACAAATACTTATAACCGCTTTTCTTAAAGATATAATTAATGAATCAGTTGAAGAATCTATACAAAATTTCGTTTTTGAAGAAGCTGATCTAGCTTTATCAGAAATTATTAGTAAAGAAAAATAATTACATGAAAGTATATGATACAAATTTTATTAAGGATCAATTTCCAGCTCTTAAAAGAAAAGTTTGGGATAAAAAACTAGTTTATCTTGATTCCGCAGCATCTATGCAAAAACCTAAAAGAGTATTAGATGCTATAAACAAAAGTTATTCCTTTAATTATTCTAATGTTCACAGAGGTCTTCACAAGTTGTCTGAAGAAGCAACTGCTAAATATGAAGATTCAAGAATAAAAGTAGCTAAATTTATAAATTGTTTTGAAAATGAAGTAATTTTTACATCTGGTGCTACTGCAGCATTAAATCTTGTAGCATATAGTTGGGGAATAAAGAATTTATCTGCCGGCGACGAAATAATTATTACTATTGCAGAACATCATGCCAATATAGTCCCGTGGCAAATTATCGCAGAACAAAAAAATGTTAAGATAAAAGCTGCACATGTCGATCCAAACTCTGAGTTTAATCCTAATATAATTAAAGATTTAGTAACTGATAAAACAAAAATTATTGCTTTTCCTCATGTTTCTAATGTTTTAGGAACTACTTTCCCTGTTAAAGAAATCTGCAAAATAGCAAAAGAATGTGGTGCAATAAGTGTGGTAGATGGTTGTCAGGGTGTTATCCATGAAAAAGTTGATGTAATTGATCTGGGTTGTGATTTTTACTGTTTTTCAGGACATAAATTATATGGTCCTACTGGTATAGGAATTTTATTTGGAAGGTACAACTTGTTAGATAAGATGCCACCATTCTTAGGTGGTGGTGACATGATCGATATTGTAAAAATTGAAAAATCTACATATGCTGATCCTCCCTTAAGATTTGAAGCTGGAACACCACCAATTGTTGAAGCAATTGCTTTGGGAGAAGCAATTGATTGGGTTAATGAAATTGGAATTGTAGAAATTGGGCGTCATGAAAAAAACATTGTCGACTATGGTACTTCTTTATTAGACTCAATTGATGGTGTGTCTGTATTTGGTAAAGCTCCTAATAAAACTGGTGTTGTATCTTTTACCATGGATTGTGCTCATCCACATGATATAGCTACAATAATTGATAGAGAAGGAATTGCAGTCAGAGCAGGGCATCATTGTGCACAGCCTTTAATGGATGCTTTTAAATTAGTTTCAACTACCAGAGCATCTGTGGGAGCCTATTCAACAAAAGAAGATTTTGATGATTTAGCAAATTCACTTACAAAAGTAAAAAAAATATTTGGTGTTTGATATGAATATTGATGACAAACTTCCATTATCAGCTTTTATGCCTCATCATTCTTCCCCTGATCCTCATGCACCTTTTATTGCAACAGCAGGTAAAAAAAATGACAGCCCTGCTAGATTCATCGATAAAAGTGAAATAGTCGAGCGTCTTAAAACTATTCATGATCCTGAATTACCAGTAAATATTTATGATTTAGGACTTATATATGACATTAGGTTAATTGATAAAAATGATTTAAAAATTAAAATGTCTCTTACAGCTCCAGGTTGTCCTGTAGCTGGCGAAATGCCAGGACAAGTTGCAAATACACTTGCAAAAATACCAAATGTTGGCTTAATTGAGGTAGAGCTTGTTTGGGAACCCGCATGGACTAAAGATAGAATGAGTGAAGATGCAAAGTTAGCACTTGATATTTATTAATTCTCATGGAGCCTTAAATGAATAGTGAAAAAAAACCTTTATTAACTTTAACGGATGCAGCAGCTAATAGAGTTAAAGACTTAATGAAAAAAGCTGACTCAGGAGTTATTGGTCTTAGAATTGGGATTAAGACAGCTGGTTGTTCTGGTATGAAATATAATGTGGAATACGCAAAGGAAATTAAACCATTTGAAGAGAAAATTATATCAAAAGACATTACCATTTGTATTGATCCTGCTGCAATAATGTTTTTGATAGGATCTGAGATGGACTATAAAGAACAAAAATTCAGCTCAGGGTTTGAGTTTAATAATCCAAATGAAATTGCACGCTGTGGATGTGGTGAAAGTTTTACTGTAGCATAAAAATTCTGAATATTTTAGGAATAAACCATGAAAAATGCAGAAGCATTTTCTTCAAATGATAAAATTTTAACACCACTCAGAACACTAAATGAATTGTTAAGATTTGTTATTCCAAAAGGCAATAAAGAAATGCCTATAAGAATAACTTTAGCCTTAATGTTTTTAATTTTAGCAACACTCGTCAGTGTATATACACCATTCTTATATGGTAAAGCTGTTGATTTAGTTTCTGATAAAAACTCTATAAACTTAAGTTTACTTTGGTTTGTCATAGGATCATATGCTTTAGCTCGTTTGGGACAAGTTTTTTTTGACGAAGCTAAAGAGTTTGTTTTTGCAAGAGTTGCACAAAGAGCCGTGAGAGGAGCCGCTTTAAAAGCTTTTAAACACATGCATAATTTATCTCTAACTTTCCACTTAAATAGACAAACTGGTGGATTAACCAGAGCGATTGATAGAGGCGCAAAAGGGATTGAATTTTTATTAAGATTTACAGTTTTTGAAATAGTCCCAGTTTTAGTTGAGTTAATTACAGTCGGAATAGTTTTATGGGTAACCTTTGGATTTAGATACTCGGCTATCACAATATTAACAGTTATAATTTATATAGTTTTCACAATTAAAGTAACTGAATGGAGGATCGCCATCAGAAAAAAAATGAACATAGCCGATGAAAACGCGTCTACTAAAGCTGTGGACAGTTTATTAAATTATGAAACTGTAAAATACTTTAATGCTGAAATTATGGAGGCAGATAGATTTAATAAAGCTATGAAAACTTATGAAGATTCTGCTGTAAAAGCTAGGGCATCTCTATCAATAGTAAACATAGGTCAAGGTGGAATAATAGCCTTAGGCCTTTTTTTAGTTATGGGTATCGCTGGAGAGGATATAGCAAAAGGGAATATGTCTGTTGGAGATTTTGTGGTTGTTAATACTTTTTTGTTACAATTATATTTACCATTAAATTTTTTAGGTTTTGTTTATAGAGAAATCAGACAGTCATTATTAGATATGGGTAGAATGTTTGCTCTTGTTGATGAAAAACCTGATATAATTGATCAAGAAAATGCTAATGAATTAATAGTTAAAAAAGGCAAAATTGAATTTGTTAATGTAAATTTCTCATTTGGCAGACGCATAATTTTAAAGAACTTAACTTTCACTATAAATTCGGGAGAAAAAGTTGCTATTGTAGGACCAACTGGTGCTGGTAAATCTACTGTATCAAAGCTTTTATTTAGATTCTATGATCCATCTTCAGGTAAAATTTATATTGATGGTCAATGTATATCTGAAGTAACTCAAAATTCTTTAAGATCAAATATAGGAGTGGTTCCTCAAGATACAGTTCTCTTTAATGATACAATTAAATATAATATTGCTTATTCAAAACCTAATTCTTCTATGAAAGAAATTGTAAATGCAGCTAAGTTATCTTCTATAGACAAGTTTATCTCAAATCTTGAAGCAGGATATGAAACTTTGGTAGGGGAGAGAGGATTAAAACTATCAGGCGGTGAAAAACAAAGAGTTGCTATTGCCAGGGCCCTTTTAAAAAATCCTCAGATATTTGTTTTTGATGAAGCAACATCTGCACTAGATACAAAAACTGAAAAATCAATTGAAAAATCTCTTAAAAAATTATCCATTAAAAATACCACACTTATAATTGCTCATAGATTATCAACAATAATTGATGCAGACAAAATTATTGTACTAGATAATGGCACAATCATTGAAATAGGCAGTCATCAAGATCTTATAAACAAGAACGGCTTATATGCTGAAATGTGGATTAGGCAGCAAGAAAACATCGATTAAAATCAGCCAATAGAAAATTGCTCTTTCAGATATTTATCCTCCATACTGTTTGTCTTGTCATAAAGAATTCGAAGATTTATGTCATTTTTTTGAGAGATAAAGACTTTTGATATATTTTTTACTTCAAAGGCATCAGCACTTGCGCTTACAGGTCTCATTTTAGGATTAATAACATTAAACTCAATTATAGAATTATTTTTGATTAAAGCCCCTCTCCATCTTCTTGGTCTGAAAGGACTTATTGGTGTAAGTGCTAAAAGTTCTGACCCAATTGGTAATATAGGACCATGAGCAGATAAATTATAAGCCGTCGACCCAACTGGTGTTGCAACCATAACGCCGTCACACGTTAATTCATTTAATCTTTCTGTATCATCAATTTTTATTGAGATTATGGCACTTTGGTGGGTTCTTCTAAAAATAGCTACTTCATTAATAGCAAGTTCGGTATGTTTTTGATTTTTTGTGTCTAAAACTATCATTTCAAGAGGGTGAACTATAATCTCGTTAGCTTCTTTTAATCTATCAATTAGATTTGAATTATTATATTCGTTCATCAAGAACCCTATGTTTCCTCTATTCAATCCAAAAACTGGAATGTTATACAAGATACTTTCACGCATGGCAGCTAACATAGCTCCATCTCCACCAACGGCTACAATAACCTCAGCCTTAGAAACTTCTTCTTGTCCATATAAATTAAGTAAATTATTAGAAACTAGTTTAGCTTTTTTATTTTTAGCAATACTAAAGTGAATCTTCAAAATTTTTTGCCCTTTTTGTGGTATTTTAAATAATTTCAAGTTAAAACATAATCATATTAAATGGTGATTTATATGAAAGCAATAGAAACAGCATTAAGTTTAACTCAAGCCTACAAGCTAGGTATTGAGAGATTTGAAAAAATGCTTGGAAATGAATTTGCAAAAGCTGTAGAAATCATGAACAATTCGAATACACATATTATTGTTTGTGGGATGGGAAAATCAGGGCTTGTTGGAAGAAAAATATCATCTACACTTGCATCTACAGGAACGCCTAGCATTTTTCTTCATCCAGCTGAAGCTATACATGGAGACTTAGGAAAGGTTCAAAAAAATTCTGTTGTTTTACTTATTTCATATTCAGGCGAAACAGAAGAAATAATTGCTTTAATTCCTGCATTGAAAAGACTTGATGTTAATATAATAGCTTTAACTGGAGTTAAAAATTCAACTTTAGCTAACATATCTGACATAGTTTTGGACACTTCAGTTGATAGAGAGGCATGTCCATTAAATTTGGCACCTACAACATCAACTATGATTACGATGGTTTTAGGGGACGCCCTAGCTGTTTCATTAATGGAATTAAAAAACTTTAAGCAAGAAGATTTTGCCTTAACTCATCCTGGTGGATCTCTTGGTAAAAGATTGTTATCAAGTGTTAAAGATGAGATGAAACAAAATAATTTACCATTTATTGATCAAAACTCCATAGTACAAGACGTTTTAGTTAAAATGACAGAAGGTCGTCTTGGTCTTGCTCTGGTTGGTAAGAGAGAAGAATTAAAGGGTGTGATTACAGATGGAGATATTAGAAGAGCTTTAATTGATAATAAAAACTTTGCTGAATTGAAAGCCAAAGACTTAATGAATACAAATCCATTGACTGCACTTGAGAGTGACAATTTGCAAGTTGCAGAAAAGAGAATGAGAGAAGCAAAAGTACAGTGCTTAATAGTTAAAAATTTAATAAATGAAGTTGTAGGTGTTATTCAGATTTTTGAATAAATGCAAGGTACCAACAATGGATATTTCTTTATTTGATTATGAATTAAATTCAAATTTAATTGCACAAAAGCCATGTGTGCCTAGAGATCATTCACGGTTATTGAACTGTACAAAAGAGGTTGCTGAAGATCTTCGATTTAAAGACTTGCCTTCAATTTTAAATTCTGGTGACGTTTTAGTTATTAATAATACAAAAGTCATACCATCTCGTTTATTTGGGAAAAGAGACCAGGTTAATATCGAAGTGACATTACATATGAAAACTAATAAAAATACTTGGAGAGCATTTTTGAAACCTGGGCGCAAGTGTAAAATCAATGACACCATACTTTTTCAAAATGACTTGAAAGCTAAAGTTATTGAAAAATATATTGAAGGTGATGTACTACTACACTTCAATAAAAATGATCAAAATGTCCTTAAGGATGTAAGTCATCAAGGTCAAATGCCCCTTCCTCCATATATAAAAAGAAATGAAAAAAATGAAAGTGATGATAAAGATTATCAAACAATCTTTGCTGAAGAAGATGGAGCTGTTGCTGCTCCAACTGCTGGGTTGCACTTTACTGATGAGTTAATTATTACGTTAAAATCTAAAGGAGTATTATTTGCTCCTATTACTCTTCATGTAGGCGCAGGCACTTTTTTGCCAGTCAAAGTTACTAATATATATGATCATAAAATGCATGAAGAATGGGGAACTTTGAGTCAAAACACATCTAATATAATAAATCATGCTATCCAAAATAATAAACGTATTATCTCTGTCGGAACTACCAGTTTACGAATATTAGAAACAGTAGCAAGATTAAAAAATGGATTAATTGAACCTTGGTCTGGTGTTACGAATCTATTTATAACACCAGGCTTTAAATTTAAGATCGTAGATTTACTTATAACAAATTTTCACTTACCAAAATCAACTTTACTAATGCTAGTTTCAGCTTTCCATGGAAAAGAAAAAACATTCGAAAGATATCAACATGCCATCAAACAAAAATATAGATTTTTTTCTTATGGAGATAGTTGTATTTTTTCAAAAGAAAATAAATTAAAATGAAAAATCTTTTTAATTTTGAATTATTATCAAGAGATAAGAATGCTCGTCTGGGCCAACTCTCTACTGCACACGGGATAATTAATACTCCTATATTTATGCCTGTTGGAACTGCAGCTACTGTAAAGGCAATGCATTTAAAGGATGTAGAGGCTGCTGGTGCTGAAATTATTTTAGCTAACACTTATCATTTGATGTTAAGACCTGGTCAAGAAAATATAAGAGAAATGGGTGGTGTTAGAAAGTTTATGGGCTGGAATAAACCACTTCTTACAGACTCTGGTGGTTTTCAAATTATGAGCTTAGGAAATTTAAGACAGGTTCAAAATGACGGAGTAACTTTTAAGTCACATCTTGATGGTACAAAATATTTTTTATCTCCCAAAATAAGTACAGATATTCAAAATGCTTTAGACGCAACTATTACAATGCAACTAGATGAATGTATTTCTTTTCCCGCAACATATGAAGAGTCTAAACGAGCAATGAAATTATCTCTTGAATGGGCTGCTATGAGCAGAGAAGCATTTGAACATAGAATTGGTTATGGTCAATTTGGAATAGTCCAAGGATCTATTTTTTCTGATTTAAGAGAGGAGTCAGCAAAAGGTCTCATCGAAATAGATTTTGATGGATATGCAATTGGAGGGTTGGCTGTCGGTGAAGGGCAAGATCTAATGTTTAAAACTTTAGATAACACTACAAAATATATGGTCCAAAATAAACCTCGATATTTAATGGGTGTAGGAAAACCAGATGATTTAATTGGGGCGGTGAAAAGAGGGGTTGATATGTTTGATTGTGTTTTGCCTACTCGTTCTGGAAGAACCGGTCAAGCTTTTACATCAAAAGGTCAAGTTAACATAAAAAATTCTAAACATATTTTAGATAAAATGCCATTAGATCTAGAATGTAATTGTTATACTTGTCAAAATTTCTCTAGAGCATATCTTCATCATCTTTTTAGAGGAAAAGAAATTTTAGGTCTTATGCTTTTAAGCTGGCATAATATCCATTTTTACTTAAATATTATGAAAAATATTAGAAATGCCATAAAAATTAAAGAATTTGAAAAATTTGAAAAAACTTTTTTAAATAAATATTACTCGGGTGATGATTAACCTAAATAATAATTATTATTTATAGTATGTATAAATTTGATGAAAAAAAAATAATCCAAGATTTAGCCAAAGAATTTAATTTTGATATTTGTAAGATTACAGATACTAATTTACCAACAAATACTGACGAAAGGCTAAAAAAATTTATTGAATTAGGCTTTCATGGAGAAATGAATTGGCTTGCAGATAGTTACGAAAGAAGGAAATCACCATTAAATTTATGGGAAGAGGCAAAATCTGCAATTATACTTGGTTTAAATTATGGTCCTAAAGATAATCCTTTAAAAAAAATAAATAAAAAGAATTTAGGAAACATCTCTGTTTATGCTCAGGGAAAAGATTATCACAAAATAATTAAAGGAAGACTTAAGTTATTTTCAAGTAAATTAATTTCTAAATTACCAAATGCAAAAAAAATTAAAATCAAAGTTTTTGTTGATACAGCTCCTTTAATGGAAAAACCTCTAGCGGAAAAGTCTGGTTTAGGATGGCAAGGCAAGCATACAAATTTAGTTTCAAGAGATTTTGGATCATGGCTATTTTTAGGGATTATTCTTGTAAATCATTCTTTTGAATATGACACACAAGAAAAAAATTATTGTGGTTCTTGTACGAAATGTCTTGATATTTGCCCAACAAATGCATTTTATGAAGAAAATAAGTTAGACGCTTCAAAGTGTATTTCATATTTAACCATCGAGCACAGAAATCCTATCCCAAAAAAATTTAGAACAGCCATTGGAAATAGAATATTTGGGTGTGACGATTGTTTAGCGATTTGCCCTTGGAATAAATATGCAAAGATTACAAAAGAAATTCATTTTAACGAAAATAAATATAATTTTGATTTAAATGAATTATTGAATCTTTCTGATCAAGAATTTAGAAATAAATTTACTGGTTCACCAATAAAAAGGATAGGTAGGGATAGGTTCATAAGGAATTGTTGTATTGCAGCAGGTAACAGTAAAAATAAAGAATTAATACCCAAATTAGTGAATTTAATAATAAAAGATCAATCTTTTTTGGTAAGAGGTGCAGCTATATGGGCACTTCAACAATTAGATAATAAAAACAACCTTAAAAATATAAAAAAAAGACATTTAAGTTTTGAAAAAAACAAAGAAGTGTTAGCTGAATGGTATGTCTAACTTAATTAAAGTGCGTTATTTTCAGTTTCACCTGTTCTTATTCTAGTTGCACTATGCAGGTCTAAGACGAATATCTTACCATCCCCAATTTGTCCTGTGCAAGCACTTTGAAGTAGAGCCTCATGAACAGCATCTTCCATATCATCAGTAACTGCTATTTCGATTTTAAGCTTGGGAACAAATGACACACTATATTCAGCGCCTCTATAAATTTCAGTTTGCCCTCTTTGTCTTCCAAATCCACGAACCTCTGATGCAGTCAATCCTTCAACTCCAATCTCAGTTAAGGCATTCCTGACATCATCTAGTTTAAAAGGCTTTATAATCACAATAAAGTATTTCATGATGAAATCTCCTAATCTGAATGATATCCTTTTTCTCCGTGAGAACGCAAGTCCAAACCTTCAATTTCTTCTTGTTCGTCTACTCTTAACGACACAATTAGAGAGGTTAGTTTTAAAATTAAATATGTAAAAAAAGACGTCCAAATGACAGTAAGAACAACTGCCTTAAGCTGTATTATAAATTGTGATGTTCCCGTCTGTCCTTCAGCAAGACCCAAACCAGAAAATGTAGAGGTTGCTAGAAATGCAACGAGTAGTGTCCCTAAGATCCCACCAACACCGTGAACTGCAAAAACATCAAGGCTGTCATCTATTTGAAGTTTGCCTCTGATGTAATCAACAGCAAAGTAACATAGCAGGCCACCTAAAAATCCTAAAATTAAACCTCCAGGTACACCTATGTAACCTGAAGCAGGTGTAACAGTAGCTAGCCCAGCTACCATTCCAGTAACAATACCAATTAAAGATGGTTTACCAAATCTTTTCCATTCAATAAACATCCAAACCAATGAGGCAGTTGCAGCAGAAATATGTGTAACTAACATAGCCATGCCAGCGCCTCCATTAGCCCCTAAAGCAGAACCAGCGTTAAAACCAAACCATCCAATCCATAACATTGAGGCTCCAATCATAGTCAATATAGGGCTATGTGGTGGAGTAATAGACTTTGGAAAGCCTCTTCTCTTACCAAGTGTTAAAGCAGTAACTAGAGCAGCAGTACCAGCTGTAGCATGTACAACAATACCTCCAGCAAAGTCCATTGTTCCCCAGGATGATAAAATACCACCACCCCAAACCCAATGCGTTACAGGAGCATATACTATTAAAACCCAAAGACTTAAAAAAATTAGCATTGCTGAAAACTTAATTCTCTCCACAAAGGCTCCTAT
>CABYED010000021.1 GCA_902517815.1 uncultured SAR116 cluster alpha proteobacterium | reverse complement strand
AAAGGTATTAACAGCAACGGCCTCTGCATCTAATAAAACGTATAATGCAACAAATTCTGCTTCTGTTACTTTAACTTTATCAGGTCTCGTTGGATCAGAAACGTTAGGATCAACAAACACATCTACATTTAATAATAAGAATGTTGGTACAGGCAAGACTGTTACTGTGAATTCAATCACCTTGGCAGATGGCAGTGGCTTAGCAGCCAACTATTCAATCAGTGCAGGACAGACTACAACAGCTAACATAACAGCGAAGTCATTGACCGTATCTGGAATAACAGCTTCTAATAAGACCTATAATGGTAATGCTGTTGCAACATTAAATACAGGATCAGTTGCTTATAGTGGGTTAGTTGATGGTGATACATTTAATGGAACTTACACAGGAGCTTTCTCTGATAAGAACGTTGGCACAGGAAAGACGGTAACAATTACACCTTCATATAATGGTGCAGATGTAAGTAATTACTCAATAACCAACCATGCTGATGTTACCGCCAATATCACTGCAAAGTCATTAACAATATCTGGCGTAACAGCCTCAGATAAGACTTATGATGGCAGTGTTACAGCAACGATGAATAGTTCATCAGCGGTTTATAGCGGCTTTGTCAATGGGGATGATTTTGCAGCTAGTTATTCTGGAGTATTCTCTGATAAAAATGTAGGGTCTGGCAAGACGGTTAATATTACTTCAAGTTATAGTGGAGCTGATGTAAGCAACTATAATATAACAGACCAAACATCAACAATTGCTAATATATCTGCCAAAGCATTAACCGCAACAGCATCTGCGTCGAATAAGGTTTATGATGGCTCATCAGCAGCAACATCAACTCTAAATCTATCTGGGTTTGTTGGGTCAGAAACCGTTACAAGTACAAACTCGTCAACATTTAATAATAAAAATGCTGGTACAGGAAAGACAGTTACAGTTAACTCAATTACATTAGCAAATGGAAGTAATGGAGGTTTAGCAGCCAACTATTCAATTAGTACAGGTCAGACCACAACCGCAAACGTTACTGCTAAAGCTTTAACTGTATCTGGTATCTCAGCATCTAATAAAGTTTATGATAGCACAACAAATGCGACAACAGTCTTGTCTTTTTCAGGATTAATTGGATCAGAAACAATAAATAATACCAACACTTCAACTTTTGATAATAAGAATATTGGTACTGGTAAAACTGTTACAGTTAATTCATTAACTCTAGTTGATGGTAGTAACGGAGGACTTGCATCTAACTATTCAATTAGCTCAGGTCAGACAACAACTGCTAACGTATCAGCAAGACCTTTAACTGTATCCAATATTTCAGCTTCTAATAAATCTTACGATGGCACTACAGCAGTAACTTTAGATACATCCAATGTTAGTTATAATGGACTTGTTTCAGGAGATGACTTTTCAGGAAGTTTTTCAGGAGTGTTTGCAAATGAAAATATTGGAACTGGTAGGATTGTAGATATTACATCCAGTTATAGTGGAGACGATATTGGAAATTATAGTATTACAAACCAAAACACACATTTTGCTAATATTACAATTGGTAATCCAACAATTAGTGGCTTAAGTAATCAAGAAAAAACTTTTACTAGTTCGTCTTATATACTAACAGGTACACCAAGTATTTTAGGATTGCCGATCGTATATTCATCTAGTGATAATTCAATTGCTAATGTAAATTCTAGTACTGGAGAAGTAACGTTTGTAAATGTTGGAACAGTTACTATCTCTGCAAACATTCTTTCAACATTAAACTATAATTCTGCAACTTCGTCATACACATTAGAAATAAATTTAAATGCAACAAATATTAATAATATCACAAGTAATGCTATTAATTTTTCTTCAACTTTAAATAATTTATCCTCAAAAAATCCTAATTTAGGAACTATATCAATTCAAAATGGTGGAAGCATTAAAGCAAAGATCGTTGTAATTGAAAATAATGCAGATGCTAATGTAGATGCTATTTATAATGAAAATACTGTAGGTAATAAAATAACAAGAGATTTCAATGATGAAGAAGAAAAAGAAAAATTTGATGAGCCTGGTGAAGTTATTGATGAAAAAACTTTTATCTTAAAAATATCAGAAACTAATTCATATAATTATAAATTAGAATATAGAGAAAAAGGTCTTGTGATTAAACCACTGAATTACAATTCTAAAAATTTCCTTGAAAAATCTAAACAAATAGTTATTGATGCTGCAATATCTAGAGCCTCCCAAATAGTTGGTTTTATAAAAAAAGAAATTAAGACAATTATAATAGATTTTAGTAAAAGTTTTGTAGCACAAACTGATTTATAGACAAATAAGGGAAGTTATTTTTGAATTTATTTTCAAGTACTTATCTTTATGCTTATAGAGAAGCTCTATATCTAACGCTACGAAACTATAAAGGACTAATCTTCGTATACAACTTGATCAGTGTTTATGTAATCAAGAGCTTTTTGAGAAATTTTAAGTCCATCTCTTACCTTATTATCCATAGCGTCTTCTAATTCAATAATCCTGTTTAACTTAACTATTACCTCATCAATTTTGCTAAAAGGCACTACAGTAACACCATCAGCATCAGCAACAATGATATCTCCAGAACTAACAGTTTTACCACCAATTTCTGTTGCATATCCAATTTTAGCTGGACCGCTATTATAAGGTGAATTTGGATTAAGTCCTGTGCAAAAGCAACTTAGTCCAGTTTCAATAATTCCCTGTAAATCTCTCATTGGACCGTCTGTTACAAGGCCTATACCACCATTATTTTTAATCATTCCTGCAATTCTATCACCGACTGCAGCAGTGCCTTGAAAACCACTGACGCCGTTTACAACAATATCTCCTGGTTGAATTTCACTTAATGCTATCGACATTCCAAGTACATCAGCCGCTCCGGAAAAAACTGTTAACGCAGGTCCAACAATATGTTCAACAACTTTTCCAGGAATGAATAAAGGTTTAATTTCTGTATCCAGTGCAGCATAGCCGTTCAGCGCATCACATATGAAACCTGTTGGAATATTTTTGAAACTATCAATCTGTTTCTTTGAGGGTCTGTTTCTACTTGTTGATTTTTTTATTTGTATTAAGGGTGGATTTTCAATCATTTTTTTCTCATTAACTTATTTATTTGATTAATTATTTATTAATAACATGTTAACTTAAAAACACTAATAATTTTATGGAGAAAACTTTGTCTAGTTTGGTTGATAAATATCCAAGAGTTTCTGATATGGTTGATATTGCCAAAAGAAGAATGCCTCATTTTGCGTCTGAATACTTATTTGCAGGCACTGGTTATGACGAAGCTCTAGAGAATAATAGAAAAGTTTTTAATAAAATTTATTTAGTTCCTAATTATTTAAAAGGTACTGTAAATCCCAATCTAAAAACTAAATTATTTGGTCAGGAATACGATGCTCCATTTGGTATGGCACCCGTTGGAATGACAAGCCTAATGTGGCCAGGTGCAGAAGTGGCATTATCAAAAATGTCAGTTAAAAATAATATACCTTTTTCTTTGTCAACAGTTGCTTGCACTTCTGTAGAAGAGGTTGGAAAACATTTAAATGGCACAGGTTGGTTTCAATTATATCCACCAGCAGATAAAGCTATTCGGAATGATTTATTGAAAAGAGCAAAGAATTCTGGATTTAAAACTCTTATAATTACAGCAGATATACCTGCTTCAAGTAGAAGAGAAAGATTAAGGATGGCAGGCGTTTCTGTCCCCCCCAAAAATAATATACGTACCTTTTTTCAAGCCGCAATCTGCCCGATGTGGTCTATCAATACACTTATTAATGGAATACCTGCATTTGGGACAATGGATCAATATAGTGATGGTAACTGGCATGGCAATGCCAAGTCAAAAGCAGGTTTTGCAGGAAGTCAAATGCAACGATATTTAGATTGGGATTATCTCAAAGAGGTAAGAGATATCTGGAAAGGTCCAATAATTTTAAAAGGTTTGATGCATTTAGATGATGCAATTAAGGCAGCAAAGGTTGTCGATGCAATTTATTTGTCTAATCACGGAGGAAGACAAATTGATATTGCTCCCAGTCCATTACAAATTTTGCCTGAAGTCCGTAAGAAATTAGGACTAAAGTTTCCCATTATTATAGACTCAGGTTTTTACTCAGGACAAGATATCTGCAAAGGTTTAATGCTTGGAGCAGACTTCATAATGACAGGAAGGCCGTTTATCATTGGGATTGCAGCTTTAGGTCATAAAGGAGCTAACCATGTTCACGACATTTTAAAAGATGAACTCTCAAATGTTATGGAACAAATTTGTGCAAAAAATATAAAAGAACTTAAGTCACAAAAAGTTGTGTTAGAAGATAGTTTTAACTTGAAAAATTTTAACTTAAAGTGAGTTGAACCGTTTTCCAGGTAGAACCATTTCAGACCCAGTTTTTATATGTAATAACGCTGGTAAATTATTTTTAGAAGTCCAGTCTTTAGCATCATTAAATATATTCATAAAATCTTCTGTGTTGTTAACTGTATAACCTTGACCACCCATAGCTACAGCAAGTTTATTAAAATCTGGATTAATTAATCCTGTATGTTTATATTTTCCTTTATAGTTTTTATGTTGGTGCATTCTTATAGTGCCATACATTTCATTATCTACTACAAACACAATAACAGCTGCGTTGTATTGAACAGCTGTCGCAAATTCATTTTCAGTCATTTGGAAACATCCATCCCCTGCAAGAGCTATTACTGTTTGGTTAGGGTGTCTTAATTTTGCAGCAATTGCAGCTGGCAGCCCATAGCCCATAGATCCAGAAATTGGCGCAAGCTGTGTTCCAAATTGACTAAATCTAAATAATCTATGACCCCATACAGCATAATTTCCAGCACCGTTGGTAATTATTGTATTTGGCTCTAAATTTTCTCTTAAACTCCTAAATGCTGAAGTTAGATCAACACCTGAATTCGGAGCCTCTAGTGGCATATTACCCCATTCTAAGTATTCTTCATGAGCTTGGTTTGTATTAGTTTGATTTTCAGATGATGGTTTTGTGTTTAATCCTTTAAGCGCATTATTTAGAGCATTTGCAAAAGATATTGGACTACATG
The DNA here is from genome assembly GCA_902517815.1 of uncultured SAR116 cluster alpha proteobacterium. Taxonomy (GTDB): domain Bacteria; phylum Pseudomonadota; class Alphaproteobacteria; order Puniceispirillales; family Marisalimonadaceae; genus Marisalimonas. The sequence continues at coordinate 23,923 of CABYED010000021.1, read as the reverse complement.
GTATTCCTATATGAGGTTTATAAATTCTTCCAATTTCTTCATGGCCTGGATGAATATGCACAACTTTCTTGTTATGTTCAGGTATTCCAAACAAAGAAAATCCTTGAGAAGGATTTTCACTTAATCTCCCACCTAATAATACCAAATAATCAGATTTGTTTATTCGCTCAATAAGTTTTGGATTAACACCTAAACCTAAATCACCACCATAATTTTCATGAAGATTATTATAAAAGCTTTGCCTTCTATGTGAGGTTAAAACTGTTAGTCCAAGCATTTCTGATATTGATTCTAAATCTTTTGCAGCATCGTTTGACCATACAGATCCACCTAAAATAAGGATTGGGTTTTTAGCAGACTTTATTTCTTCAATAAATTGAGCTAAGTCATTTGTAGATGGTGCTGATGACGAATTATTAATATAACCAACAGGTTTATTATTAGTTGACTCGGTCAACATATTTTCTGGTAATGCAATTATTACTGGACCAGGCCTTCCAGACATTGCTGTATGATAAGCACGCGAAACAATCTCTGGCAACCTGTCAGCCTGCTGCACTTCAACAACGAGTTTAGCCATTCCACCAAAAAATTGTTGATAATCAACTTCTTGAAATGCATCTCTTCCATACATTTCTTTACCAATTTGTCCTACAAAAAGAATCATAGGAGTGCTATCTTGTTGAGCAATATGTATACCTGCAGCTGCATTAGTAGCTCCAGGCCCTCTTGTAACAAATGCTATACCAGGTCTTCCAGTTAGTTTTCCGTCTGCCTCAGCCATTATGGAGGCAGCTCCTTCATGTTTACAAAGTACCGTTTCTATAAAAGTATCTTGTAGGCCGTTCATAACAGATAAATAACTCTCCCCAGGAACACAAAAAACTCTTTCAACTTTTTGATTTTCTAATATTTCAACTAGCAGGGATCCAGCTTCTTTCATTTTTTAATCCTTAAACTTTTCTAGGTATGGTGAATTAATTGGGAGGAGATCTTTACTTATTGGTATAATTAACTCATGAAGGAGATGAGATGACAATGTTTTCCCGTGTCTGTCAAGTCTTAACGAACTGTTTACTCCACCACCAAGTGCACTGTGTATAACAAAATTAAGAGCTCTTAGGTTAGGAAGTTTATATCTATCTACTCTAGTTGCTCCCATGTGTTTAAATATCTCCAGGACTTTTTCTTTAGTTGCTAATTTTTCAATAATTGGCCAACCACTATCAAGATAAGCTATTAGAGATATGTTTGATACATCTCCTTTATCTCCAGCTCTAGCATGTGCAATAGAATGTACAGGTAAATTTAATTTAATCATAAATATCACATCTTAATTTTTATAAAATCTTGACTTGAACATTTGGATTTACGGTTTCTCTGCTAACCAATATAGAAGCTGTTGAAGATTGTGGTGTGACATATCCGCGTCCCCCACCACCAGCAGCTGGGCCGCAACAATAAAGAGACATTACTTCGTCAACCATTTGTTGAGCCTGGTATCTTTTAGGATAAATAGCAGAAGTTCTTACTCGGTAATCTCCATCATTTGGAAGTTCGTATGACGAGGCTTCATCCATAGAAAAATGAACAGAGCCACCTCCAATGATTTCAACCCTTAATTTTCCCTGAAGTCCAAGAATTTGAATTCTCTCACTTATAACTTCTCCGGCAAGTTTTGCTCGAGCTAGTGCATTTGGACCGGCATAACTTATTTCCGCTTCTCCCATAAAACCATTATCACAGCAAATAGTAGCTTTTAGTTTTTGAGGCGCTTTTTTACCTTTTCCACCCTTCACAAGGATCCTATTTTTTCCATTATCCTCAAGTATCAACTCTGACATGTCAGCAGTCACATCAGGAACAAGATAATTTGAAGGGTCATGAGTTTCGTATAATAATTGTTCTGTAATTGTTGCTTTGCTCACTAATCCTCCAGTATCTTTAGGTTTGGTAATTACGAATGATCCATCTTGATAAAATTCTGCTATTGGGAAACCAACTTTGGCTAGATTAGGAACATCTTTAAAACCTGGATCAGCGAAGTAAGCTCCTGTTACTTGAGCCCCGCACTCTAAAAGGTGTCCACAAATAGTACCGGAACCAAGTAAGTGTTGATCTTCATTTTTCCAATTATACTCGTATATCAATGGTCCCAAAGCAAGAGCACTATCAACAGTTCTTCCTACAACAACAATATCAGCCTCTTTTGAAAGAGCTTCAGCAATTGGTTTTGCACCAAGGTAGACATTTGCAGCTGTTATTTGATTATTAGAAAAATCTAATCCTTCCATTGTAGGACTTTCTAATATTTCTTTATTAGTCATGTATTCTAAAAGATCATCACCAACTACAACTCCAATCTTAGGCTTTTTAGTTTTTTGCTCTTTTGCTATTTCAAGTATTCTTTTAGCTGCCCCCAATGGATTGGCAGCACCAATATTTGAGATAATTTTAATGTTATGTTGAAGACAAACATCTATTATAGGTTTTATATATGAATCCAAAAAAGGAGAGTAACCCTCATCTGGATTTTTAATTCTATATTGTTGAGCAATAGCTAAAGTTCTTTCAGCAAGAACTTCAAACATTAGATATTTTGGTTCACTAATATTTTTAAATTCGTTTACTATTGGGATTGAAGCATCAAATCTGTCTCCAGAAAAACCTGCTCCACAACCTATAAAGACTTTTTTTTGCATAGTGATTATTTTGTTAAATTATTAATAGTTGTATTAATTTTATAACATAAGTAGTAAATAATGTATCGAAAATTTCTAAGTTTAAAAAATAAGAGGAAAAAATGTCAAAAATAGTAGTCGTCACTGGAGCAGGAACAGGCGTTGGCAGAAGAGTAGCTGAAGTTTTATCAAAAGAAGGTATGAAAGTGTATCTTATAGGAAGAAGAAAAGATAAATTAATAGAAACCCAAAAACTTTGTTTTGGCGAAACTCAGATATTGCAATGTGATGTTAGTGATCCTCAGGCTGTTAAAAATGCATTTGGAATTATAGAGAATGACCATAACCGAATAGATGTTCTTTTTAATAATGCAGGAATTGGTGTGCCTGCACAATCTATTGATGAAATGCCTTATGAGAATTGGAAGAGTGTTGTAGATATCAATTTAAATGGAATGTTTCTCTGTGCAAAATATGCATTTGCATTAATGAGAAAACAATCTCCACAAGGCGGAAGAATTATTAATAATGGCAGTGTTTCTTCTGTAACTCCTCGACCTGGATCTATTCCTTACACAGCAACAAAACATGGTGTTACTGGAATGACTAAAACTATTTCATTAGATGGTAGAAAATATAATATTTGTTGTAGTCAAATTAATATTGGAAATGCAGAAACACCAATGACTGAAAGAATGAAAGAAGGTGTGCCACAAGCCACAGGTAAAACAGAGGCTGAGCCAGTTATTGATTCCATTCATATTGCCAACGCTGTTTTATATATGGCTAATCTACCTGTAACGGTAAATGTTTTAGACATGACAGTTATGGCTAATAAAATGCCGTTCGTTGGAAGAGGGTAACTTAACCAAAATGTTTTTTTATGACTGGGAAATATAAATCTTTATCACCATTCATAATTGATTTTTTAAGAAGTTTTTTAGCTGAGTTTGCTCCTGGTAAATTTAAGTTATGTGTTTTTCCTAAATTTATTGCATACGAAAGATCTTTAAGGGCATACTCTGAAGAAAATGCTGGGGAAGGGAAGTGATTTTGTGCTATACTTTTTAGTCCATGATTTCTTAGTGCGAAGCTATCCCCAGAACATTTCGTAATATTTTCAAATAAATTTTTAACATTCATATTAAATTTTTCTGCAATATTTGCAGCCTCTGAAAGAGCAACAACTGTTTCAAATAGTATCATATTATTTAAAATTTTGGTCATTTGACCTGTTCCCACGTCCCCACAATGCATAATATCTTTTCCCATATATTCCAAAATAGGAAATATCCTATTATAAACTTGTTTTTTAGAACCTACCATTATTGCTAGTGTTCCATCTTTGGCGGCTTGCCTTGTTCTTGCTATAGGCGCATCAGCAAAGAATGAACCTTTTTTTGTTATTAGTTTGTTTAGCTCAATCATTAAATCTGGTTGAGAAGTAGACATATCGATAATCAATTTATCTGGGTTAATTTCAGATACTATTTTCTTTTCTCCAAGATAGATTTCTCTCACGAAATCACCTCCAGGTAAACAGGTAATGATCATATCTGATACATTAAATAACTCATTAAGATTGTTTGCAATTGAAGCTCCATTTTTTTCTAATTCTTTTTCTTTAGAATTATCTAAATCATTAACAATAATGTGCCATTTTTTATTTTTAAGTAGATTTTTGCACATAGGGCTTCCCATTACCCCTAAACCAACAAAACCAATATTTTTAATCTCTTTCAAATTCATAATTTCACGCTTCATTTGTTAAAAAAATTTATTCTATACTTTTAATCTATATTGTTTATTTTGTTTGTAACCATTTAATTTTACGAGAAATACCAATGCACTACGATACTATTAAAAATGAACATAACCTTCCACATGACCCATTTAAAGCAATAGTTGCACCTAGACCTATAGGTTGGATTGGAAGTCGTTCTAAAGCTGGTATTTATAATTTAGCACCTTACAGCTACTTTAATGCAATTGCTGATCGACCTCATTTCGTTATGTTTTCTTCAGTTGATATAAAAGATTCTGTAAAAAACATTGAAGAGACTGGTGATTTTACAGTTTCATTAGCAACAGAAGATTTATTTGATCATATGAATGGAAGTTCTGTTCCTGCAGGTTCTGAGGTCGATGAATTTGAATTAGCTGGACTTAAGCCACAAATTGGTAAATTTGTATCTGCACCATTTGTTTCTGAAGCCGCAGCTGCGCTTGAATGCAAGCATTGGAAAACAATAGATTTGCCCAATGTAGACAGGAAATTAGGTAAAGGTAACTATGTTATATTTGGTCAAGTTGTTGGAATTTATATCAATGATAAGTTTATTAAAGACGGGCTGTTTAATGCCTCCGCAGCTAGACCTTTAGTAAGATTAGGGTATATGGACTATGGTGTAGTAGGCTCAGAAAACACTTTCTCTAAAAACAGACCTAAACTAGGTAAAGATGGAAAATTAGAAGCTGTAAAGGAATGGGATGGAGTTTATAGATAATAATGACATTGAAAATTTTACAAAAGATGGTGCAATTTTATGTAAAGGATTTTTCTCTGATTGGGTTGATAAATTAAGAATAGGTGTTGATAAATTAATTGCAAACCCAAGCATTAGGGAAAGATCATATATACCAGAAGATGGAACTGCGCCGTTTTTTCAAGATTTAGTAAATTGGAACAGAATACCTGAATTTAATGACTTTATATTTAACTCCAAGTTAGGCTATTATGCTTCATTATTAATGCATTCTAAAAGTTCAAGATTTTTCCATGACCATGTCTTAGTTAAAGAACCTGGTTCATCGATAAAAACCCCCTGGCATCAAGATAAACCTTATTATTGTGTCGATGGAGAACAATCAGTAAGTTTTTGGATAGCTTTAGATGATATTTCAAAAGAAGGTTGTTTAGAATGTATCGCAGGATCGCATTTGTCTAATGTTCTTCATAAACCTAAAAGATTTAACGGAAATGATTTATATGAAAATGATAAATCAATTGAAGTTCCTGACATTAACGCAAACAGAAATGACTATAAGATTTTAAGCTGGGAGATAAAAGCTGGTGATGCAATTGCGTTTGATTTTAGAACACTTCATGGGGCTTCTGAAAATGTTAATAAATTAAGCAGAAGAAGAATTTTTTCGGCTAGGATTGTTGGGGATGACGCTTTTTTTGTAGATAGAGGAGGAAAGGGATCTCCGCCTTTTGAAAATATTAAGCTCAAAACTGGTGACAAACTTGTTGGTGAAGAGTTTCCAATAATATATCAATAAGTTCTTTTACAATGATAATTTTTATTCTTAAAAAATATTGCCTCTCTTAGTTGTTCAGCTCCATCTATAATTCTTAAAGATGGTCTGCTAAAATAAAAATTAGAATCAAAAGCGTATACTTGTTCGTTTTTAATAGCATCCAAATTATTAATTCTAGAATCTTGATATAGTTTTTTTGCAAAAAATTTATTTTCTTCAAGATTGTAACCACAACAGATTAGACCGATATAGTCAGGATTAAGGTCATTAATTTTTTCAGCAGATAATTCTACTGACTTTTCACCTTTCTTTCCCACAACAGATTGAAAACCAGCTATCTCAATTTGTTCTGGTATCCAATGACCAGGGCTAAAATAAGGATCAATCCACTCTAGGAGTAAAAGTTTTTTATTAAATTTTTTTTTAATTAGATTATTTTTTTTATTATTAGCATCCTGAATTAGTCTCTCAGCAATTTCAATTTTGTTAACTTCTCTACCAATCATTTTAATTTCAGAACAAATTTCTTCAAATGTTGTAGCATTTAACGAAATTATTTTAGTTTTGCTTGTTAAAGTACATAGATTATTTTTTAAAGTAGCTTGAACTTGATTTTCTGAGATTGAACATACTTCGCATAATCCTTGTGTGATAATTATGTCTGGATTTATTTCAAGGAGTTTTTTGTTATCAACTTCATAAATTGAAACATTATTTTCTATCGCATTTTTAACTAATTGATCAATCATTCTTTGATCCATACTATTAGTAATGATACTTTTTGTTACTCTAATTTTTTTATTCAACAAAAGAGGAAAATCACATTCATGACTTACTGCGACAAGGTTGTCTGACAACTCTAAATTACATATTATTTCTGATCCTGCAGGGAAAAGGCTTACTATCTTCATTTCTTATATTTTAACCACAGAATATTTTTGCATGCATTTTTATAGGCTTCTTTTTGGTTCTTATATATTTTATCACTGTAATTTCCAACTTTGTACCATCCATCAATATTTTCAGGATCTTTTCTATATTCTTCAAAACCAAAAGTTTTATTTTCTCTAATAAATATATCAACGCATAAGTGTCCTTCATCATTATTAACAGATAATATTACGGTATTTTTCTTCAAAATAGGATGACCCTTCAAACAAAATTTATTCAATTAAATATCAAAAAAGTATAAGAATAAATTATCTTAAAATCATTTGAATTTAACAATGCTTGAATTATCTATTTATGACAATCTACTTCTTACCTTACTTTCATTTTTCACAGCAATGATGACATCTATTGCTGGAGCAGGTGGTGGCACAGTGCTACTAGCTGCAATGTTACAATTCATGAATCCATCTGAAGCAATTCCAGTTCATGGTGTAATTCAATTTACTTCGAACATTGCAAGGACGTGGCTTTTAAGAAAATTTGTAAAATGGAGCATAATATTAAAATTTTCTCTTATGATACCTTTAGGTGTCTATATAGGTCTTGAGATCTTTCAAAGTATCAATGCAGAAGATATTAAAAAACTAATTGGTTCATTCATAATAATTGCACTCATATTGCAAAATATTAAATTTATAAAAAATTTTATTATATCATCGAATTGGTATTATATCGTAGGATTGTTTACAGGTATTTTAAATATCCTTGTTGGTGTTATTGCTCCTCTATTAGCTGTAATTGTTAAGCAAAGTATTAACGAAAAAAAATCAATAGTTGGAACCTTAGGTTATTTTGGGTTAGTTGGAAACTTCACAAAAATTATTGGGTTCTCTTTCATTGGGTTCTCTTTTTTAGAATATATAGATACTTTTTTGTTAATGATACCTGCTACACTTTTGGGAAGCAGAATTGGGCAGTATTTACTAGATAAAATTAGCAATAAATTATTTTTTTATATTTTTCAGATTATTTTAATATTTTTAGCATTAAGGTTATTAATTATTTAATTTGTTCGCTATAGATAAAATTCTATACATTTCTCTTAACACAGGTTTTTCAATTAATTTGCCATCAATTACAACCAGCCCAGTATTTGCTTCTTCAAATGTTGATGTGATTTTTTTTGCTCGTTCTATAACTTCAATAGAGGGAGTGAAAACATTATTTAATATAGAAATTTGTTTTGGATGTATTGATCCTTTCCCACTAAAACCAAGCTCTTTTGAATTAATTGCTTCCTCTTTCATACCATCTAGATCATCTAGATCAAGATAAGGAACATCTATTGCATCAATACCAGCGGAGGCTGCTGCATGTACTATTCTGGATCTTGCATATAAAAGGGGTTCCCATTTATTTTCACATCTTAACTCTGCAGACATATCTACACCTCCAAAAAAAAGTGCATCTATTCTTTGTGAACAATTTGCGATGTCAAAGGCATTTTCTAATCCTTCATTAGTTTCAATTATAATATGAAGTCTACATTTATGTCCTTTTTCACTGAGTAAATCATCTAAAAGTTTAACTTCTTGAGATGTTTTTACTTTTGGGATCATTAGAGCTGGTGGAGGATTTTTAGTTGACAAAATAGCCTGGACATCCTCTATTCCAAACTTTTCTCTTAAACAATTAATTCTTAAAATTCTTTCAACTCCATCATTTTCTTGCTTTTCTTGAAATAATTTTAGAGCTAAGTTTCTGGCTGTTTCTTTATCATGTGGGGCAATACCATCTTCTAATTCAACACATACCATATCTGTGCCGGATTTAAGAGCTTTTGGATACATCTCAGGCTTCAGACCAGGAGTAAATATAAAACTCCTTCTTGGTTGTATATTTGAATTATGGTTCATTCTTACTCTTTCTTAAATAAATTGCATGATATTCTTTTTGTGTATTATTGGATTTAATGAATTCTGTTTTAACTCCAAACCCTGCTTTCTCAAAAGCATTAACTATATCTTCCAAATTCTTGTTTGGAGCAACTTTATCATCAAAGTTTTTAATACCCTCAAACTTACAAACTAAAACACCTAATCCATTTATTTTTAATATTCTGAAGAATTCTCTAGCATAGTCAATTATAGGGTGTAAAAAATAAACCACATTAACTGCTAGTAATTTATCGAAAGAATTATCTTTTACAATATCAGATAAATTTTTTGCATCATTAGATAAGATTGTAACATTTTGATTTTTAAATTTTTGAATTAATTTATTACGAAATGTATCGCTGACTTCTATCGAAATAATATTTTTGGAAGTGAGGTTTAGTAATTTTTTAATTCCCTGTCCATTACCAGATCCAATTTCTATAACATTATCATTTTTTTTAACATTGAGTTTTTTAATTGAGTCATTATAAACAAATTCGTTAAAAACGATCATCAGTTCTTTAGCAATATTTCCTAAAAAACCATTTCCTGGACTTCTCATATTTTGAGTCATAAGCTTTGTATGCTTTATTTGTGAATAGATTAATTGATATATGTATAGTTTAATTTTAATTAACTTCATTTAACTATCTAGAAATTCTAACAATTTTTGATTGAATACTGTTGGATTTTCAATATTTGATAGATGACCAGCATTAGGAATAACGCTTAATTTACTATTTTTTATTTCTTTCATAATTTCATTAGACATTGATGGAGGCGTCAAGGTATCTAACTCACCAACCATAATTAATGTTGGTACATTTATTGTTTTAAAGATATGACGATGTTCAGTTCTCATTGATGTTTCAATGGTTTTTAAATAGCTTTCTTTGTGTAATAGCTCCATTGAGTTAACTAATTGTTGATAGGCTGATTTATTATTAACATCTCCAATAAGTGTTGAAGCTACGATTGGAGCAATGTCCCTTGGTTCTTTGCCATTTATAAGAGGTTCTTTTCTTAAGTTTATAAATTTATCAATTTCTTGTAAACTTAGATTTGATAATCCAAAATGAGTATCACATAATATTAGAGATTTTACATAACTTGGATATTTTTCATAAAATAAAGTTGCGATTTGTCCACCCATTGACAGTCCTACAATGTGAGCCTCATCTTTGTTAAAATGTTTAAATATTTTTACTAGATCATTTAATACGTCCTCAAAATCTAGATCTCCTTCATAATCATCACTTTCTCCATAGCCTCGAGTATCCCAAGCAACTGAAAGATATTTTTTAGAGAAAAAAATAAGATTTTCTGTCCAATTCTTTTTATTACCACCAATACCATGCAAAAAGATAATCATTTCCCCTTGACCTGCATAATCAATTGAAATACTTGGATTATTTCCAACTTTTGTATTATTAATTTCCATGATATTTAAAATTTACTCCCAGGTAATTTCAAAAACTCTAATTCTGATTTAGTTGATTTTCTACCTAAAATTTCATTTCTATGAGGAAATCTTGAAAAAGTTTCTATAACTTTTTTATGTCTTTGTGCTGAATCATAAGTTTTTTTATTTGTATATTTTTTAAAAAAGGGAAGACTAAATTCATGATCTGAAAGTTTTTCACTATGCATAAAAGGCATCAAAAAAAAACTATTATAGTTATCTTCGTTAGATTTAAGAAAACTCTTCTTTATTGCTGTTTTTGATAATTTTAGAGCTTTCTCATCTCCAGCGAATGATTTTATTTGGTTTCTATAAATATTTCTACTAAATTGATCTAATACAATTACCCACGAAAGATAATCTTCTTTAGTAAAGTGATAGTTGTTGATTTTATTTTCTAAACAAAATTCAAGTATTTTTTGAAACCTGTTCTTTATTAAGTTGTCAAATTCTTTGTCTTTTTTGAACCACATCTTTGGTGTACATTCTTTAAACCAAAAATCTAAAATCATTATAGAATTAATCATGACAATTTTTTTAAAATTTTGCTAATTTCTTTTCCCATTTGTTTTTGCCCAAAAAAAGGTGCTTTTTCACATGCTTCAGCAAGATACTTGACATCTTTTGTTTCAAGATATTTTTTCCATAAATCAGACATTAATTTTTCTAAATCCATTAATCATTAATCCTTTTTGAATTTATATAAACTAAATACAGATAAACCATTATCGAGACATTTATAATATTCCAAAATATACCATTTAAAAATGCCAATTTATATGAATTAGTATAATCAAATATTTCCCCTGACAACCAACCACCTAATGACATTCCAATTATAGTTGCGAATATGAGTAAACCAACTCTTTCAGCGACTTCATTAGTAGGTAAGAATTTACTTATAATCACAGTATAGATAGGTACTATTCCTCCTTGGGATAGTCCAAAAAAGACTGCAACAATGTACAAAGATAATTGACTATCAAAAGGCAAAAACATTGATAGAGAAATAGCTTGAAGACTTGAACCAAGAATAAGTGTTTGAATGGGACCTATTTTATCTGATAAAAAGCCAAACAAAATTCTGCTTGTTACAGCAGCAAATAACATAAATGATAATATTTCAGTACCCACCGTTAAGCCATAACCATAATCAATGCATAAAGGTACGATGTGTACTTGTGGCACAGACATAGCAACACAACAAAGAATTCCAGCAAACATTAGTAAAATTTGAATTTTTTTATTACTTATTGATAATTTTTGAGTAGAATTCACATTTCTATTTTTTTCAAAATTTTGTACTTTTTCATTTGATTTTGTTTTCTTTTCTCCTAGAAAAAAAAATAATATTGGGATGCAAATGCTGCATACTACAGCGATAAATAAATGTGCACTCTTCCATTGGCCATCAATTAAAAAGTCTTTGATCAAAAATGGCCATATTGCACCGCATAAATGTTGACCACTTGCAACTAGAGAGACAGCAAGACCTTTTCTTTTATAAAAAAATTTAGATATATCTGCCATCATTGGACCAAAAAAAGCGGCAGCAGAAAAACCTAAAAAAAACTGAATTATAGACAGCCAAAAAACATTTGTTGCTAAAACTGAAAACAAATAAGAAGAAACTAATAATACTAAAGCAAAAATTATTGGTTTTCTAATCCCAATTTTATCTAACATACGACCAATGATTACATTGCCTATACCGTAACCAAACATTGTTGCAACATATGGATAGGTAGAAGCTGCTCTATCTAGTCCAAACTCATTTTGAATATTTGGCATTATTATAACAACAGACCACATGCCTGCAGTTCCAATAACACTCATTGTAAAGATAATTATTAATCTCAGCCAAGCTTGCTTACTGTCTAGCTCTATAACATTATTCTTCATATCTTGTTGCTCTTAAAAATTATTTAATTAACATATAATTTACAAATGACTAAAATTATAATTACTTTTCTATTTTTTAGGGGATATAGATGGCATTATCTAAGGATGAAATAAATTTTTACAATGACCAAGGTTATTTACTTGTTGAAGATGTTATATCAGAAAATCAACACAAGGAAATGTTAGCTATAGTAGATGGTTTTTTTGAAAAATCCAAAATGATCAGAGAAAATGATAATATTTTCGACCTTGAAGATGGTCATTCATCTGATAACCCTAGACTTAAAAGAATTAAACAGCCACACCAACATTCTCATTTTTTTTGGGATATTATAAAAGAGTCAAAAATTGAAAAAATTCTTACAGATCTTCTTGGTGATAATGTGTCATTAAAAACAAGTAAATTAAATACCAAAGCACCTGGTGGGGGGGCTGCTGTAGAATGGCACCAAGATTGGGCATTTTATCCTCACACAAATGATAATGTTCTAGCTTTGGGTTTGATGTTAAATGATGTTGATATGGATAATGGACCATTAATGGTAATACCAGAGAGTCACAAGGGCCCTGTGTTAAGTCATTTTAACAATGGTGTTTTTTGTGGTGCAATTGATCCAGATGATTCAGATTTTGACATGAGCAAAGCAGTAACTTTAACTGGAAAAGCAAGATCTATGACTATTCATCATGCGAGAACCCTTCATGGATCGTCACCTAATAACAGTGACAGAGATAGATTAGTTTTATTTTACGAGTGTAATTCAGCCGATGCATGGCCATTAGTCGGCGCAGGCGCATATATGAAAAGCACAAATCCTGTTCAATTGTGCAATCAATTAGAAAAGCAAATGGTGTGTGGGAAGGTAAGTTATCAACCTAGAATGGAGAATGTTCCAGTAACAATTCCTCTTCCTCCAGCACCAGATTATGGTTCTATATTCACTTCTCAAAAAACAGGCGGTGCTAAATCGGCATTTTAAATTTTATAATCTGGCGAGTATCGCTCAAGTTTTCTTAGCAATGCAGGCCAAGCCAACCTGTCTTTTCCCAAATCAAACATACCTACAGATTGTTCTTGAGTAGTTTTTATGGCTTCTTTTGAAGGTAAATTTATTTTGCCAGCTGCCTGTGCTCTTATTTGAGCCGAACAAGCTCTTTCAAGAAAATATATTCCCATAAAAGCTATTCCGCATGTTTGTCCAACTGATAAAGTTCCATGATTACGAAGTATAAATAAATTTTTATCTCCTATGTCTTTAATTAATCTTTCTTTTTCACTATGATCTAGTGCTAGGCCTTCATAATCATGATATGCAATATGTGGATGAATCAGCATAGAAGTTTGGCTAATTGGTAGTAATCCATCTTTTTGTATAGAAACAGCAACACCATCATTAGTGTGAAGATGTAAAACGCATTGAGCATCTTTTCTTGCAGAATGTATTGCACTATGAATCGTAAAACCAGCAGGATTTACTTCATAAGGTGTATCTATAACTGCATCACCATTAAGATCAATTTTAACCAAGCTAGAAGCAGTAATCTCATCAAACATCAAACCGTAGGGATTGATTAGAAAATGATGTTCTGGTCCAGGTATTCTTAAAGACACATGTGTATAAATTAGATCATCCCATCCATACATGGCAATTAATCTGTAAGTAGCAGCTAGATCTAGTCTTAATTGCCATTCTGTCTCAGTAATTTGACTTTTTAACTTTTGAGTATCAATCATATGGTTCATTTCTTTTCCTAATTTAAAATTAATAAGATTTGACTTATTCTTCTATTATTTCAATAATTCTTCTAGGTGATGCTTGCATATCTTTTTTGTATAATTTGATTTTTAATATACCATTGGTTAATTCTGCTTCGTCCACTAAAATATTTTGCTCTAGTCTAAAAACTTGTTTAGTAGAATTATTTTGAATACCTTTATGTATTATATCCTTATCAATTGATAATGCTTTATTTTTTACATCCAACACTAAATAATCATTAACCGTATTAATATTTATTTGATTAGGTTCAATTCCTGCTAAGGCTACATGAATTTCGTAATTATGATAGTTATATTTTATAATATCAAAGGCTAAGTTTGATTTGTTTTGAATTGAAGACACTTTATCAATCTCATCAAAAAAATCATTATACCCAATATAATATTTTAAAAATTTATTTTGTAATAAAGTCATTTTTTATCCTTCGATTTTGAAAACTCGTTCACCTTCTATAAACTTTATTTTAGTGTTACCTTTTACTTCATTAACCTCGTCTGCCATTATTTTCATGATTTTTGAAGCATCATTTTTATTTTTAAAACAAGATATAACAAAGCCTGTAGTATCCGAAACTCTATAAACTTCACAACTCAATTGGCCATTTTTTATATTTCTGGGTATCATTACATTTTGAAAAAAAGCTATGATCATATCACAATTAACTTTTGAAGTTGATTGAAATTCAGCAATTCTAGTGTACATTTTTACCTCTTGTTAAATGCATACTTAGTATGTAATTGTATCAGTATAACTAACTATTAACATATTAACATGAAGATTATAATTTTATCATTTTTTATTTTATTTTCACCCCAAATATTGGCGCATGAGTGTGTTTTAAAAGGTACTTCTGCTGAAGAAATTACAATTTATAATAGTTGTAAAGCTGACGAAAAAAACCAAGCTCCTAGTAAAAATTTAAATAACTCTTTATTAAAATTAAAAGTTAAAGAACTAAAAAATGAAAATAAAAATTTAAAAAATCAATTATTAGATCTTAAAATCAGACTTAATTCTTTGCTACAAAGAGTAGATTCTTACTTAAATTAATTAGAGTATAACAAATGAAAAAAGCTTTAGTCATAGGTGTTGGTCCATTAAATGGTTTAGGCGGACAATTATGTAGAAAAATTGCAAATAATAATTTTGAAGTATTTATAGCAGGGAGGACAAGGTCATCATTAGATAATGTAGTCAATACTATTTTCAATGATGGGAATAAAGCAATACCAATAGTTGTAGATGCCACTGATGAAAATCAAATAAAAAATATGATCAAAGAAATTGGTCCTGGATTAGATTTCGCTGTTTATAATGTTGGTAATAGTAGACCTGGTAAAATTGTTGAAATGGATGCTAATTATTTTAGAGAAAGCTGGGAAAGTGGCTGTTTTGGCGGATTTTTATTTGCTAAAGAAGTTATTAAAAAATTTTTAATAGAAAAAACAGCTGGCACCCTTATTTTTACTGGAGCTAGTGCATCTTTAAGAGGCAAATCTAATTTTGGTGCTTTTAATTCTGCTAAAGGAGCCCTTAGAAATTTAGCTCAGGCGTTAGCAAAAGAATATGCTGAAAACTCAATTCACATAAGCCATGTAATTGTTGATGGAGGTTTAGCAGGGGAAAGAATAAAACAACGATTATCTGATTTTGAAGAAAGAGTTAAGGAAGGTAAACTTATTAACATAGAGAATGTTACAGATGCTTATATGTTTCTCTACAATCAGAGTAAAGATGCATGGACATTTGAATTAGATGTAAGAACATCTCAAGAAAATTGGTAGATCATAAAGGAGTGCAATATGAAATTATTTAATCTGACTGATAAGGTTGCATTAATTACAGGAGGTAATGGTGGTATAGGTTTTGCGATGGCAAAAGCAATTGGAGAGGCTGGTGCAACTGTTGTTATAGCAGGAAGAAATAAAGACAAAAACAAAAAATCAATTGAAGAGTTGAATTCTTTGGATGTAAAATGCAAATCCCTAATAGTAGATGTGGTGAACGAGAACTCATGTAATCAACTTATCGAAGATGTAGTTCAAATATACGGAAAGCTTAATATTTTAATTAATAATGCTGGTACTAATATTAGAAAACGACCCGAGGAATATGAATTAAAGGAATGGACATCAATAATAGATACAAACTTGGTAAGTACTTTTACTTGTTCTAAAGCCGCTTTTGAACATTTTAAGAGTATTAACAGTGGAAAAATTATTAACATAGGTTCAATGCATTCTTTATTTGGTGCGCCTCTAGGAAGCGCATATTCTGCAAGTAAAGGGGGTGTAGTACAATTAACAAAAAGTCTTGCAAATACTTGGGCTAAAGACAATATCCAAGTGAATGCAGTTTTACCAGGATATATAGATACTACTTTAACACGACAAGCTAGGGTTGATATCCCTGAACTTCAAAAAAGAGTTGAAGAAAGAACACCTGCTGGGCGTTGGGGAGATCCAGATGATTTGGGAGGGATAGCTGTATTTTTATCTAGTGATGCTTCTAATTATGTCACGGGCACTGCTATTCCTGTTGATGGTGGTTATTCAATTAACGGGTAAATTAATCTAGGAGGGTAATTTGGAAAATATTTTTGAAGGTTGTATGCCAGCTCTTATGACACCATGCAACGAAGATTTATCTCCAAACTTTGATTTACTTGTAAAAAAGGCTGAAGAGCTTATCAAATATGGAATGTCCGCTGTAGTTTATTGTGGATCAATGGGAGATTGGCCTTTATTAACAGACGAAGAAAGACAAGAAGGTGTTTCTAGGTTGGTTAAAGCTGGTGTTCCTACAATAGTAGGAACTGGTTCAATTAATTCAAAAAAAGCGACTGGTCATGCTGTACATGCTCAAGAAGTAGGTGCTTTAGGTCTGATGGTAATCCCAAGAGTTTTATCTAGGGGACCTTCGCTTTCAGCTCAGAGAGCACATTTTGCGTCTATTTTAAGTGGAGCTCCTAAACTTCCTGCAGTTATTTACAATAGTCATTATTATGGGTTTTCAACAAGAGCAGATTTATTTTTTGATTTACGAAAAGAATATCCAAATTTAGTGGGTTTTAAAGAATTTGGAGGTGCTAAAGATCTAAGTTATGCAGCAGAACATATTACTTCTAAAGATGATGATATATCCTTGATGATTGGGGTAGATACAACTGTATATCATGGCTACGTAAATTGTGGCGCAGTTGGAGCTATAACTGGAGTGGGGAATGCATTTCCAAAAGAAGTATTACATTTAATTGATTTATGTGAAAAAGCTGCAAACGGTAACTCTAATGCAAGACAAAAAGCTATGGAACTTGAGAGTGCCCTCGCAGTTTTATCATCTTTTGATGAGGGACCAGATCTGGTGCTTTATTATAAATACTTAATGGTTTTAAATGGAGAAAAAGCGTACGATTTGCACTTTAATCCAACTGATAAGTTGAGTGATAGTCAAAGAAAATACGCTGAAAGTCAATATACTTTATTTAAAAACTGGTATCGAGATTGGAATAAATAAAAACCAAAAATTAAGTCTTATTAAACTTCTTTTATGTCATCATGTGAATTTTCATTTAAAGAAGAGTTATTAGATCTCTGATATTTCTTATCTTTTAATTGTTTACAAGCTTCTTTAAAAACAAGGCCAATTAACATACCACCTGTTAAGCCTATAGCAGTCCCCTTTATTAATCTTAATCCAAACAATTTCATCTCTTAAAAAAATGGTGAACGCGAGAGGATTCGAACCTCTGACCTACTGCTTAGAAGGCAGTTGCTCTATCCAGCTGAGCTACGCGTCCATGAGTAAAATTATTTTTTATTACTTATAAATAATTAAGTCAAAACAATTGTTTTAAAAATTTAGTAATAAAAAATCTTTTGCATACATGTCATTGGTTTTGGTATTTTATGTAAATTTTCTGTTCCCAATCCTACACTTAATACTACTGATGATAATTTTGAAGTTACTTTATCAAAAATCCATGCAAAATCAGTTGTTGTAAAGAAATATTTATCTTCCCAAATTACATAAGCCCCTTGTTTTTCAGCTAATAAATTTCCAATTAATAAAAATTTTCCATTTATTCTCCTATAAACTTTAGGATTGTCCATGTCTTTTGATCTATCAAATAAAAATTCAAACTTATTATTTTTATCACTACAATCAAATCCTGCAGATGGAAGATGTACATCACTAGCTATCGATTTAAATGGCAATAAAAAAATAAACAAAATTAAATATATAAATTTTCTTTTTAAAATCACAATTTTCTTACTTTCTAGTTAATTTTTTTAGATAATTATTGTAAGACTTACCTAACTTTTTACTTAATATAAAGAAATTTATCATGTCACTTTTTATAGATCACGTCGTAATAACAGTAACTGATATAAACAAATCCATACATTTTTATTCAAATATTTTAGGGATGGAATTACAAGAATTTTTATCAACATCAGATAATGTAAAACGAAAATCTCTTAAATTTGGTTCACAAAAAATTAATTTACATGATGCTTCAAAACCTTTTAAACCTCACGCTCATAACCCACTCCCAGGCACAATGGATATTTGCTTTATAAGTGAGATTAATGTTAATGCTTGGATAAAAATATTTGATAAATTTGATATTAAAATTGAAGATGGTCCAGTCATAAAGACTGGAGCTAATGGCCCAATAAAATCTATATATGTAAGAGACCCAGATAAAAACTTAATTGAGATATCTAATCAGAATTATTAAATGATTTGTACAAATTCTGTTAACTCTCTCGTTCTATCAACTTTATTTTCCCATTTTTTATCAAATTTTTTTATAAGATTTTCTAAATTTTTTGAATTTATTGCTTCTTCAGCATCTCTACTATTTTTAAATTCATATATAGCAAGATGAAAATTAGTATCTTTTATCCAGCCTCTTTTTGCACTTTTAGCCATAAATGCTTCCCTTGCTTCGCTTAAGTGCTCTTTTTCATACCAATTGTCAAATTTTTCTCTATCAACAAGCTTTGTGTCTGATTTAACTATTAAGTAACAAGTCATATGGAACTCACATCACAATTTATAATTACTTTATATTTTAAAAATTAAATTATTGACAATAGTCTATAATAATTTTGTAATTTAATAATAATATTAAGGAGGGAATTTATGAACTTTAAAATATTTGGTAAGCAAGTTAAGGTAGGTCAATCTTTTACCAAATATGCAGAGTTAAATTTATTTAATGCAGTTACTAAATTCTTTCCAAATGCTGTTTCTTCAATTGTAAGTGTCTCAAAAAAAAACAAGATTTTTTATATTATCATAGTACTTCATATTACAAAAAAAATGGAATTTACAGCTCAATCAAATGGTGAAACTGCAAAAATAGCATTTGATTCTACTCTTGAAAAACTCTCAAAACAATTAAGACGATATAAAAGAAAAATTAAAAATTCTAAACATAACGATAACTTTCTCAAATCAAACGTGTTGGATGCACAATTTCAAATAATTAATGAACCCCCATCAGGTGTTTTTATAAACAAAGAAAATAACACTCAAGAGCCACTTATTTTTGCAGAATTAGATACGGAGATAGAAGAATTAACAGTTGTTGATGCCCTTGAAAAAATGAAATTAGGA
The DNA here is from genome assembly GCA_902517815.1 of uncultured SAR116 cluster alpha proteobacterium. GTDB lineage: Bacteria > Pseudomonadota > Alphaproteobacteria > Puniceispirillales > Marisalimonadaceae > Marisalimonas. Next base: position 4,377 of record CABYED010000021.1, on the reverse strand, counting down.
AATGCTTCTGCGCTTATGTTTAGAAACTCAAAGCATAGCGGGCTTAATATGATTTATAAAAGAGAAGATGGTTTAATTGGTTGGGTAGACCCAAGAGGCAATAGAGAATTAACTAAAGTATGAAATCAATTAATTGTTTAATTGTTCTAATCTTTTATCTCTTCTGCACATAAATCTATAATATTCATATTTATAGCTTTGTTTTTTGTAGTAATTTTGATGTTCTTCTCTTACAGGGTAAAATTTGCTCTCTTTTTCTACGGGAACAATTGAAGTTTTTGGAGCTAATGACAAAATAATTTTTTTCTGGTCATCATTTTTATAATAAATTGCAGGTGTGTAAGACCTACCTCTATCACAAAATTGTCCATAAGCATCTTCATAATCTATGGTGTTGAATACATGAGTTACAAGTTCTTTAAATGTGATTTTCTTAGGATCATATATCACTAGCGCTGCTTCACGGTGATCTCCCCACTGCCCAGGAATATATTTTGGGTCCTTTGTTGTGCCTGCAGTGAAACCACTTATGACATCTGACACCCCATCAAGTTTTTCTGTGTCTGCTTCAGTACACCAAAAGCATCCACCAGAATAAACAAAAGTATCTGCCTTACTTATATATGTGAAGTAAGTAAAAGTAATTAAAGTAACAAATGAGTTAACAAGTAATATTTTGAAAGATTTTTGCATTTCTATATTTTTGGATTTAATGGACGTGATTATATTTGGTCCTTTTTTTTTGAAAAACAATAATTATGATATAATTATTTTTTTAAAAAATAAGAGATGGATTAATTATGGAAAAATTTGTTTCAGTTACAAATCCAAAAGTTATAGAAAATCTTAGATTACAAATTTCAAATAGTAGAATTATAGATTGGGCGTCAGATTTTAATAAGGATGCTGGTATTTCATATAATAGACTTGCTTATATTTTAGATTATTGGAAAAATAAATTTTCATGGGAAAAGTCCGAAAATGAACTAAATTCATTCAATCAATTTTATTTTATTGATGAAGGCATAAAAACTCATTTTTTACATATTAAATCACCAAAAAAAAATGCTTTACCATTATTGCTTATTCACGGTTGGCCGGGATCGATATTTGAATTCTTTGATTTAATACCTTTGTTAACAAATCCCAAAGATCATAATTTACTAGGATGTCAGCCTTTTGATATTGTGATTCCTTCTTTACCAAATGTAGGATTTTCTTTTTTTACTGATCAAAAACCAATGGATCTAGTAGAAATTTCCAATCATTTTTTAATACTTATGAAAAATTTGGGATATGAAAATTATTTTGTACAAGGCGGAGATTTAGGATCTTTTATTGCTTCAATAATGTCTAAAAATGATTCCAAATCTGTTAAGGGTATTCATCTAAACTTATTACCTTTGCCAAGAGGGTTAGATAAGATGCCAAATAATAATGAAGAAAAGATATATTATCAAAAATTAAAGAATTTTCTCCAATTTGAATCTGGTTATCAGCAATTACAAGGGACTAAACCTTTTACTCTTGCTCATGCACTTAACGCTTCTCCTGTATCATTATGTTCATATATAAGTGAAAAATTTTATACTTGGATAGATCATGATGGCGATTTATTTTCTAAAATCAATATAGATAAAATGTTAGCTAACATAACCTTATATTGGATAACTGGTTGTATTGGTGCTTCATTTTGGCCTTATTATATCAGACACAGGTCAGATTGGCCAATTAGTAAGGATGAGCCAATATTATCCCCAATGGGATATAGTGAGTTTCCTAAGGAAATTTTTTCACCTCCATTACGTCTTGCTTCACAATATTATCAGAATATAGTTATGTGGTCATCCCATAAATCTGGAGGACATTTCGCAGCAATGGAAAAACCTCTAGTGTTAGCATTGGATATTAACAATTTTGTAAAAAAAGTTTATTAAATTGTATTTATTAATTTTCCTCGATATGTCAGTCTTAACTAAAATATTATTATAAGAGCATAAAATGAGTTTGGACTTTTTAACTGATGATTTAATCATAAAAAATAATAGTTTTGATGGCCCTGTAATCGTAACGGGTGCAGGCGGTTGTATAGCTGCTTGGGTTTTAACAATTCTCCATAGATCACATATTCCCTGTATGGCTATAGATTTAACTGACAATAAAAATCGATTGGAACTTCTTCTTGGTAATGAAACCAACAAAATCGATTGGAAGGTTTGTGATATTACTCATCTTGAAAAACTGAGTAAAATCATAACCAGCTTTAAACCAAGTGCCATAATTCATTTAGCAGGTCTTCAAGTTCCTTTTTGTGCAGAAAACCCTGCTTTAGGTGCTCGTGTAAATGTTGAAGGCACCATAAATATTTTAGAAATTGCAAAAATAGCTAATATTAAAAGAACAGTTTATGCATCTTCAGTAGCAGCTTTGGGGCTGCCTCCAAATGGCCCATGGAAGGAAACTCTTTATGGAGCATACAAATTGACCAATGAACATACTGCTTTCGTATACTGGTCAGATTGGCAAGTGCCTTCAATAGGTATCAGGCCTAACATTGTATACGGCTTAGCAAGAGATCAAGGTATGAGTTCAAAAAACACTTTGGCCATTCAAGCTGCTGCATTGAATAAAAAATACGAAATTCCATTTAATGGAAAATATAGCTGGCTATATGCAGGTGAGGCAGCGATAGCATTCATAACGTCAGTGAATAAAGATCTAACTGGTTCACATGTTTTTAATTTAAATGGTAGCTGTGAGACTGTTGAATATGGATTGTCATTAATAAAAGAATTGAATAAAGAGGCAAATATAAGTTGTGTTGATAAATCTTTTCCTTTTCCACCAGATTTAGATGATTTACCTCTTAGAAATCACATAGGTGATTATCCTTCAATTTCTGTTAGAAAAGGAATTGAAGACACTTATAAAGCATTTGAATTACTCAAAATTGAAGGTAAATGTCCTTCTTTATCTGAATAGTTTTGATCTACATTATACTTCTCTAAGGTTAATTATTAATGAAAAATAATATTGATTTAATTCTCAATGGACCAATTCTAAAAATGATCTGTAAACTTTCATTGCCAAACTCTATCACTGGCATTTCAATGGTATTAATAGTAATTTCTGACGCTTATTTTGTATCGAAATTAGGAAACGCGTCATTAGCTAGTTTAGCTTTGGTTTTTCCATTTATAACATTAATGCAAATGATGTCAGCAGGTGCAATTGGTGGTGCAAGCACATCTTCTATTTCAAGATTTTTGGGAGCAAATTTAATCGAAAGTGCTAATTCAGCAATTTGGCATGCGGTTTTGATTGGTATTTCAATGTCTATAATTTACTCAGTTATTTTTGTTTTGTTTCCAAAGTATATTTTTATGTCAATGGGAGGTGATAATGATGTTTTAGAAGGAGCTATTAACTTTTCACAAATCGCTTTTGGTGGCGCTGTATTCACTTGGTTATTATATATTTTTTCAGCAGTTTTAAGAGCTATTGGTGAATTTGTTATTCCAGCAATAGTTCAAATTTCTGGTTGCTTTTTGCAAATAGTTTTAGCAGGAGCTTTAACATTAGGCTGGTTTGGGTTTCCAAATTTTGAATTAATGGGACCTGCAATTGCTATGATTTTTTCACATTTTATTATGGTATTATATTTGTACTTTTATATTAAGTCTAAACAAAATATTGTAAAACTCTGTCCTTATCCACTTAAAAAAGAATCATTTTTTGATATAATGAAAGTAGGTATTGGAGGGCTAATAAATAGTACAACGATAGCAGGAACAGTAGGTGTGGTAACAGCTACAGTAAGTTATTATGGTGTAGACGCTCTTGCTGGTTACGGTTTAGGTAGTAGATTAGAGATTATAATTACTCCATTAGTTTTTGGAATTGGATCTGTCCTTACAGCAACAGTTGGAATAAACGCTGGGGCAAATCAGATTAATAGAGCAAGAAACATAGCCTGGGTAGGTGCGATTATTTCATTTTTAGTAGTGGGAATTATCAGTGGAATTGTATCGTTTTATCCAGAATTATGGCTTGATAATTTTCAAACTAATTTTTTATCAAAACAATCAGCAATTCTTTATTTAATTATTGTTGGACCATTTTATTGTTTTTTTGCAGCCGGGCAAACATTGTATTTTGCCAGTCAAGGAACAGGTAAGATTTTTTATCCTGTTTTGGTAGGGATAATTAGATTTTTATCTGTATCCATTATTTGTTTCTTAGCTATAAAATTTTCATGGTCAATAAACTCAATATTTTATGCAGTTTCTTTTGGTCTTGGGATCACTGGCATTGGTTTAGGTTTATGTATGTTAGGTCGAGATTGGAAATCAGAAATTAACCAAAAAAGGACATTGA
>CABYED010000020.1 GCA_902517815.1 uncultured SAR116 cluster alpha proteobacterium | reverse complement strand
ATCAAATTCTGCGGATGCTTATTTAAGAATGACACCTAGAACTGAGATGGATATTGCTGTTGTTGGTTGTGGTGTGAATATTTCATTGGAAAACGATATTTGTACTCACGCAAGAGTTTCTTTAGGTGCTGTTGCACCAACACCCTTATTAATTAAGGAAGCTTCAGATATTATGGTTGGGTCAAAGCTAGATGATGATACTTTAAATAGAGTTTCCAAAATGTGTATGGATGCTTGTAATCCTATCAATGATAAAAGAGGAACTATTGACTATAGAACAAAAGTTGCAGGCGTTTTATTTAAAAGAGCTACAAAATTAGCAACTGATAGAATTGGAGGAAATAAATAGTATGGCAAAAATTCAAGTTTCAACTAAAATAAATAACGAAAATATAGACTATTTGTGTGAACCACATGATACGATGTTGGATGTTTTAAGAAACCAATTAAATTTGACCGGATCGAAAGAAAGCTGTGGTTCAGGTGATTGTGGTTCCTGCAGTGTAATCCTTGATGGTGAATTAATCTGCTCTTGTTTGATGTTGGCTGCAGAAGCAGAAGGAAGTAATATTGAAACTATTGAAGGCATGTCAGAAGGTGGTAAACTTCATGCTTTACAACAAAAGTTTCTTGAAAAGGCTGCACTTCAATGTGGTATTTGTACACCTGGTTTTTTAATGGCCTCTAAAGCATTATTAGACCATAACCCTTCACCAACAGAAACTGAGGTAAGATATTGGCTAGCTGGCAATTTATGTAGATGTACTGGATATGATAAGATTGTTAAAGCTGTATTAGAAGTAGCTGATGAAATGAAGGAGAGCGCATAATGAATGAAATTAGTAACAAATGGATTGGTAAAAACACTATTAGACCAGATGGCGCAGATAAAGTAACTGGTCGAGCTCAATATTCGTCAGACACAACAATGCCAGGTATGATTTGGGGTCATGTATTAAGAAGCCCTCACCCACATGCTAGAATTTTATCTATCAATACAAAAAAGGCTGAGGAGTTAGAGGGAGTTAAGGCAGTCATTACATCAAAAGATGTTGTCGACTTTCCTATTGATACGCCAGTTATACTCGGTATCCAAGATATGCGATGGATGTGTAGAAACGTTATGGCAAGAGACAAAGTTTTATTTCATGGCCATCCACTTGCAGCAGTTGCAGCAACAACTGAAGAAATAGCAGAAAAAGCTTGTGAATTAATAGAGGTAGAATATGAAGTTTTACCATGGGCCATTGAAATTGACGATGCAATTAAACCTGGCGCCCCTATTCTACATGATCATATTCAATTTGAAGGAAAGCCCTCAAATATAGCTGGCACTCTTGAGCATAAAAAAGGTGATATTGATAAGGGTTTTTCAGAAGCTGATATCATCATAGAAAGAGAATTTAAAACTGAAGCAGTTCATCAAGGTTACTTAGAAACACATTCATGTTTAGTAAGTGTTGCGGCAGATGGTAGAGCTACTATATGGAGCTCAAGCCAAGGTCAATTTATGGTAAGAGCAATGACCTCATATTTAACTGGTATACCACAGAGTAACATCAGAGCAATACCTGCTGAAATTGGTGGAGGATTTGGAGGCAAAACTATTGTTTATTTAGAACCATTAGCTACTATCTTGTCACAAAAAACAGGTCGTCCAGTTAAAATAATTATGAACAGAGAAGATACAATGAGAGCTTCCGGGCCTACGTCTGGATCTAAAAGTAAAATAAAAATTGGTGCTACTAAAGATGGAAAAATTCTTGCGGCACAAGGAACATATTATTTACAAGCAGGAGCTTTTCCCGGTTCACCTATTAGAGGTGCAGTAGGATGCTCCCTTGCACCATATGATATACCTAATGCCCATACTTTTGGTTATGACGTTGTATCTAACAGATGTAAAGTTGCTGCATACAGAGCTCCTGGAGCTCCAATTGGTGCATATGGAGTAGAATGTGTTTTAGATGAAATTGCTGAAAAACTTAAAATGTGTCCTTTGGAGTTACGAAAAATTAATGCTGCAAAAGAAGGAACCCAAGCAGTCCACGGCCCTACTTATCCCCAAATGGGATATTTGGAAACAGTTGAAGCAGCAATCAACCATCCTCATTATAAAGCTCCCTTAGGCAAACATCAAGGTCGAGGCGTAGCTAGTGGTTTTTGGTTTAATGCTGGTGGAGAATCAAGTGCACAGTTAAACATCACTGAAGACGGTAATGTGGTTGTAACAACAGGACATCCGGATATTGGAGGTTCCAGAGCATCTATAGCCAATATTACTGCTGAATTATTAGGTATTCATCATGATAAAGTGTCGGTTTTAATTGGTGACACAGCAACAATTGGATACAGCAACCTTACTGGTGGAAGTAGAGTGTTATTTGCTTCTGCAATGGTTGTGACTGAGTCTGCTAAAATAGTGATTAAACAATTAAAACAAAGAGCAGCTAAAATTTGGGGTATTGATGAAGAAGCAATTGAGTGGGAAAATGGTGAAGCTAGACCTGCCGGTGATAATGCAGGAAAATTTGCTCCACTTACATTGGCTGAATTAGCAGAAAAAGCCACCGCGACCGGTGGTCCAATTGGAGCTGGATACCAGGTAAACACTGAAGGTGCTGAAGGTGGCTTTGCAACTCATATTTGTGATGTTGAAGTGGATATGGATCTTGGTATAGTAAGGGTAAAACGATACACATCTGTACAAGACGTTGGTAAGGCCATTCATCCTGATTATGTAGAAGGCCAGCTTCATGGTGGTTGTGTTCAAGGTATTGGCTGGGCTTTAAGCGAAGAATATATATACAATAAAGATGGTCATTTGGATAATACTGGCTTTTTGGATTATAGAATGCCTGTATGCTCAGATTTACCAATGTTAGACACTGTATTAATCGAAATTCCGAACCCAAAACATCCGCAAGGGGTAAGAGGTGTAGGTGAAGTTCCCTTAGTACCACCTTTAGCAGCTATATCAAACGCAGTTTATCAAGCAATCGGAAAACGTTCGTACAGTCTTCCAATGTCGCCACCAAAAGTGTTGAAGATAATCGAAGGTAATTAATTGTAAACACGGTTTTATTATTCAGATCAATGAATCAAGATAATAAAACTTTGATAATATTAGCATATTTTTCTGCATTTTTAGGTGTATGTGGCCATGCCAGTTCTGAATTTTTTGTTAAACTTTCAGGGATTTCTGGGGTTGAAGTTTCTGTTTGGAGATTTGGCTTAGGAGGGTTTGCCTTATTAATATTGTGCTTAATTAACCCATCATCTAGAAACTTAATTATACCACTTAAAAAAGATCCCTACCCTATTGTTATTCTTTCAGTTTTTGGAATGGCATTTGGACAGTTTTTATTTCATTGGGCTTTAGACTTTGCTTCTGTTGTACAAGTTGCCACTATGGTTACAATAATGCCAATAGGAGTTGTTTTTGTAGCTCGTATAATTGAAGGAACTAAAATAACACCCCCCAAAATAATAAGTGGGATTGGCGCCTTTCTAGGATGTGTTTTTTTACTTACTGACGGCTACATAGAACAACTCAGTGGAGCTGGTGACAGTATCTTGGGAATTTATTTATCTATTGGGTGCGCTTTAGTTGGAGCAATCTATCTTGTTATGGTTAAACCTTATGTTCAAGAATATGGACCTATTAGAATGACTACATACACTTTTGTACTAGGCTTTGTAGCTTTATATCCATCCATAGGTATTATTTGGAATATATGGGTAAATCCATTTGATCTTTTTGATAGAACACATGTTGAGTATATGTCCATAATAACTCTTGGGGTCTGGAATACTTGTATAGCATTCATACTTTGGTTGTGGGGGCTATCTAAAATTCCTGATGTTGCAAGAGGAAATTATTTGTTTTTCCTGAAGCCTGTAATTGCTCTAGGATTAGCATTTTTTATTCTTGAAGACAAAATTACTCTTAATCAGTTAATTGCAATTTTTGCAATAACTGGATTTGTAATATTAGAAATTTTTTACTCTCCAATTTCTAATTTTTTTAAATTTAAAAGAAATTAATCAATCTGATAGAAAAAATATTTTAACTTGATATAAAAATGTTATTCATATCAAAAAGGTGAATCGTCGCATGAACATTGGAATAATTGGACTTGGCTCAATGGGACTAAATTTAGCCAAGAATATCATATCAAAAAAATATAAGGTTTATGCATATGAAGAAAATCCAGAAATAAATAACGACCTCAAAAAAAATAAAGTTAAAGATTTATTTCTAACAGAATCTTTAAATGAGCTCTTAAACAAGGTTATATCACCCAGAATAATTATGCTCAGCTTACCAGCTGATAAAGTAGATGAGGTAATTAATGAATTAACTAATATTTTAGAACCTGAAGATATTGTTGCTGACCTTGGAAATTCACTTTATTCGAAGTCTATAGAAAGAAATACTTTATTAAATAGTCATAAGATAAACTTTTTAGGCGTTGGAGTTTCAGGCGGACCTAGAGGAGCTAAAAATGGTCCAGCAATAATGGTTGGAGGCTCAAAAGAAGCATGGAACAAAACTAAACACATATTTGAGGATATTGCAGCAAAAAATCACAATGAAAGTGCTTGTTGTTTTTTTGGTAGCGCTGGCTCAGGACATTTTGTGAAATTAGTCCATAATGGAATTGAATATGCACTTATGGAAGGAATAGCTGAAGTAACTAACATCTTAGATAAAGTTTATAATCTAAATAATAATGAAATAGCAAAAAAATTTGAAGATTTACTTGAAACTAACTCTTCTTCATTTTTATTAAGAATAACTTCTGAAATAATAAATGCTAAAAATGAAAATGATCAATATTTTATAGATGAGGTTGACCCTGTAATTGGACAAAATGGAACAGGTGTTTGGACTATAAAAGCCGCACTAGACTTAGGGGTTGGAATTCCATCAATATACGAGGCTGTATCTACAAGATCTAACTCGAAAAATTTTAAATATAATTTTGAACAAAATTTTAATAATAAAAAATATAATCCAAATGATAAATATAATGAAAACTCTATTGAACAAATAATTTTTTTTAATTTTGCATGCTCTATATACCAAGGTCTAAACCTTATAAATGAATCAAATAAATGGGATTTTTTTAATTTTAAAATCGAAGATATCTTTAAAGCATGGAGTGCTGGATGTATTTTACAAGGTAGATACCTAGATATTATTTCAAAAGAATTCACCAAACGAAAAAAAATTGATCCACAGTATTTACATGATTTAATTCAAAGAAATTGTTCAGATCAATTAAAATTAATTAGAGAATTCAATTCAAGTGCAATAAACATGGGAATAACTTGCCCTGTTTTATCTTCTAATCTGGCATATTATGACCAAATGTTTTCAAATCATATAATTGGTGAAACAATACAGTTACAAAGAAGTTTTTTTGGCCTTCATCCAATCAAAGACAAAAAAGGAAAAAATAAGATAAATCCTTATTGGACTAAATTATGAGCGAAAAATTTTTTACTATACTTATAATGGGTGTCGCTGGATCTGGGAAAACAACGATTGCAAAGTTGTTATCAAAGAAAATAAATGCATTTTTAATTGAAGCAGATGATTACCATAGTAAAAATAATATAGATAAGATGAGTGCGGGATACCCACTTAATGACGACGACAGGTATGATTGGCTTATTAGAATAAAAGAAGAAATCGATAAAAGAAAAAGTTTTCAAAATTTAGTTGTTGCATGCTCCGCTCTAAAAGAAAAATATAGGTCAATATTACACGTTAAAGAAGATTATTTAGTTTATTTAAAAATTACTAAAAAGACTGCAAAGACAAGGATAAAAAATAGAAAAGATCATTTCATGCCTGACAATCTAGTTGATAGCCAATTCGCTATTTTGGAAGAACCAGATGTCTGCATAACATTAGAAGAAACTCTTACACCAGAAGAAGCGACATCACATTTAACTTCTATTTTTAAAAACAAGTTTGATTATGGAAAATAAAATAAATAATTACAGTAATATACCTGAAAAAATTGAATTTGTTTCTGAATTTAAAGAAATTTTTAATCTAATGGAGTATACCAGGAAAAATATTTTTATCACTGGAAAAGCTGGCACAGGAAAAACTACCCTATTAGAATATTTTAGACTTAATTCAAAAAAGAATTTTGTAATATTAGCTTCAACGGGAATATCTGCAATAAAAGCTAAAGGAAAAACTATTCATTCTTTTTTTCTATTTCCACCAAGAATATTAATTAATGAGAAAATCAAAAGATTACGAAGCAAAATAATAAGCAAAATTGATACTATTTTAATTGATGAATGCTCTATGATAAGATGTGATGTACTCGATGCTATAGATCAATCACTTAGATTAAATAGAAATAGTGACAAAAGCTTTGGCGGTATTCAAATTATTCTTTTAGGAGACTTGCATCAACTTCCACCAGTAATAAGGGAAAATGAAAGAGAAATTTTTAATAATTTTTATCCACTTGGTCATTATTTTTTTAATGCGAATTGCTTTGAGAAAAGTGATATTAAAACCTATGAATTAACAAAGGTCTATAGACAAAAAGATAGAGGTTTTATTAATATACTCAATAATATTAGATCTGGGAACATAAACGATAATGATCTTTTTATATTAAACAACAGGGTCGTTAATGAAAGCTTAGATATACCACCAGAGACAATTATATTGTCACCTACAAATAAAAGAGTGGATAGTATAAATAATGTTAACCTTCAAAATATAAACAGTGAAACATTTTCTTATGAGTCATCTGAAACAGGTGACTTCAAAGAAAAGCCAGCTGACGAAATTCTTGAGTTAAAAGTTGGAGCTCAAGTAATGCTCATTAAAAATGATTTAAAATCTCCTAAAAGATGGGTCAATGGATCAATTGGTATAGTTACTCAGTTAACAGAAAATTCTATTCATTTAAAAATTAAAAATAAAATCTATAAAATTACACAAGATACTTGGGAAAAATTTGATTATCTAATTAAAGATGGTCAAGTTACGCATGAAGTTGTAGCAACTTTTACTCAATACCCTATTAAGCTAGCTTGGGCTGTTACAATACATAAAAGCCAAGGACAAACATTTGAAAAAGCTATAATAGATTTAGACAAAGGCTCGTTTGCTCCCGGTCAAACATATGTAGCATTAAGTAGAGTTACTTCTTTAGATGGTCTTTTTTTAACTCGAGCGATAAATGTTTCTGATGTGGTTTTTGATCAAAATATTGAAGATTATTTTTCTGGTTAATTTTTTGTTTTTATCTGTTCACGAAAAGCAATCAAAATACCTGAAAAAGCAATTAAAAACATTCCAAATATATTTGAATAACTAGGCCAATCTCCAAAAAACAGTTTTCCCCAAATGGTTGCAAAAACTAAATATGAATAATCCATTGGAGCCAACCAACTACTTTCAGCTGTCTGATAAGCTTTAGCTAAAAGCATATTACCTGTAATATTTAAGATTGAACATGATAAACAAAAAGAAAAAACAATAAAAGTTAATAATGGCCATCCTATAAAAACAAATGGACTTTCTTCTCTGTAAATATTTTCTATATAAAAATACTCAAAAAATAATATTCCCAAAGACGCAGAAACGAAAAACATTACACCTACTGCCAATGTGAGAGACATTACAGATTCTTCTCTACAATATTTTCTAATAAGAATAATATTACAAGCAAAGAAAAAACCAGCCATTATAGGTAATATTTGTAATAGCAAAAAATTTTCAGACCATGGCTCTAAAATTAATAAAGCTCCTAAACTCCCTAATATCAAAGCAAAAACCCTCCAAATTCCAATTCTTTCTTTAAGAAAGACAATTGCTAATAAAGATACAAAAATTGGAAATGTATAAAGACCAGCCGCCATTTGCGCAAAACTTAATTTTGGAGATGCTGCAAAGAAGCAAAACATGCAAGTTGTCATCATCAGAGCTCTGAAATATACAGGCTTCCAGTTAAGTGGAAACAATAGATGAATACTGTTAGTAAATTTAGCTATTAAAAACAGTAAAAATATATTTCCAATTGATCTTATAAATTGCAATTGCCAAAAACTTGTTTCACTAGACATTAGTTTGATTAAACTATCCTGCAAAGATAAAATTATTACCCCTAAAACCAACATTATTAGTGATGTAAAGGGATTATCTCTAACTTGCGGATTAAAAAAATCAAATCTCACTATTTTGAAACCTAGGTAGAATTAAAAAAAGGATTTCTTGTATAAGTTATTTATTTCATCTTTATAATGATTTGCAATTATATGCCTTCTTATTTTTAGTGTTGGAGTTAATTGACCATTATCAGTACTAAAAACTTCATTTGAAGAAATAAATTTTCTAATTTTTTTTGTTTGAGATAAATTTTTATTTACATTGTTTAATATAGTTTGAAGTTTCTCTTTTAAAAAATTGTCATTATCACTTAATAAAGTTTCATTCGGAATAATTATAGCAATTAAAAAGGGTCTGTTATGACCATAAATCATTACTTGCTCAATTTCATCATATGACAGTAAAAGGTTTTCAATTGGAACGGGAGCTATATTTTCACCACCTGAATTAACAATCATTTCATTTACTCTTCCAGAAATTTTTAAGTACCCATCATTATCAATTGACCCCAGGTCTCCTGTATGCAACCAACCATTTACTAAAACTTTATCTGTATTTTTTTTATCCTTCCAATATCCTTTCATTAAAGAACTTCCCTTTACGAGAATTTCATTTTCATTAGAAATTTTAACCTGAAGCCCCTTTATAACAACGCCCACAGTGTCTATTTTTATTTTACTGATTGGATTACAAGATATAAGTGGTGAACATTCAGTCTGACCGTATCCTTGTAAAATATTAATTCCAAGAGATTGAAAAAACAAACCAACTTGTTCATTCAGAGCAGCTCCTCCAGAAATAAAAGCTTGCAAATTACCACCAAACTTTTTTTGAAAGTTTTTTCTTACTAATTTATCTAAAACTATATTTTTGAGTTCTTCTAAAAAACTTAATTTTATTTTTTTATATTTTTTAATCCCTAATGTAATTGTTTTTTCAAACAGTTTTTGAGAAAATTTACTTTTTGTTAATAGTTGATTATTTATTTTTTTATATAAAACTTCATAAAGTCTTGGCACAGCGGTCATTAATGTTGGCTTAACACTTAATAAATCATTAACTATTTGATCACGATTTTCATTAAAATAAATTTCTGCTCCAATATATATGGGCAAGAAAAAGCCAGCAGTATGTTCATACGCGTGTGATAGTGGAATGATAGATAAAAATTTATGATCTTTAATTTTAATTTCAGAAACCAACTCATTTGCTCCAACTATATTAGATATAATTGATTTATGAGTTAACATTACACCTTTAGGCTTATTACTAGTTCCAGATGTATAAATAATTGAAACAACATCATTTTCATTAATTTTAGAAACAAAACGTTCTATAATTTTAAATTTCTCATAACTTTTTGAACCAAGATTTAAAAGCTCATTAAATGTATAAAAACCTATATTAAATTTTTTGAATTTTGATGTATTTATATCGTCAATACAAATTACATGTTTAATTTTATTCAAACTTGGTAGTATTTTTAAAATTAGTGATAAAAGTTTTCCATTAACAAAAACTATTGAGGTTTCTGAATGAGATAAGAGATAAGAAATTTCTTCTTCATTACTTGTTGTATAACCAGGAACAGTTATTGCTCCCAATGATATTGTAGCCAAATCTACAGCACACCACTTATAACTATTATCAGCAATAATGGATATTTTGTCATTTTTTTTAACACCTATTTCATGTAAAGCAGAACTTATATTTAGAACTAAATCTTTTGTGTCTTTCCAAGAAAGGTGTTCCCAATTACTATTTATTTTAAAACCAAATAGTGGTTTATTTCCATATAATTCTGAATTTTTAAAGAAAATCTGTGGTAAATTATTCATAAATTAAACCATTATAATAATGATGTTATATAAGCACAAATAGCTAAAAATTAATATTTATTATTTTAATATTTACTGTTTTTTTTAATAAAATTATGGGTTAATAGTAATATTGAAAGTTAAGGAGTTTGCAAAATAATTTTTAAATATATTATACCCATTATAATGCTTTTTAGTTTAACTTTAATGATATCTATGAATACAAATCAGGTAAAATTTTCAAGCGATTTTAATCCAAATTTTATCGGATCTAATATAAATGAATATTTAAAAAAATCAGAAGAACAATTTTTAGATATTAAAGAAGGAGTGGAAAAAAAAGTAATTTGGGCCAATAAAACCAACAAAAAAACACAGATTGCAATAGTTTATATTCATGGTTTTACAGCATCATCAGAAGAAGTTCGGCCTCTTCCTGACAAAATTGCTAACGATTTAAATGCAAATCTTTTCTTTACAAGGTTAACAGGACATGGAAGAAATTCAAAAGCAATGGAATTATGTTCAATTTCAAGTTGGATGAAAGATCTTCATGAGGCATTAGAAATTGGTTCAAAAATTGGAGAAAAAGTTATTTTAATTTCCTCTTCAACTGGCGGAACGATAAGTGTAACTTCTGCTCTAGACAAAAAGCTTTCAAAGAAAATTTTAGGATATATATTTATATCACCTAATTTTGGAATAAATAACAAATTTGCTAGTTTGATTTCATGGCCTTTTTCTGAATATTGGTTAAAATTAATTCTTGGTAAGACAATGAAACACAATCCAAGAAATGATCTTAACAAAAAATATTGGACAATGTCATATCCAACAATTGCTCTTATTCCAATGGCAAAGCTGGTAAATGAAGTAAATGACAAAGATTACAGTAAAGTGGATAAACCTGCGCTTTTTTATTTTTCAATGGATGACAAAGTGGTTGATCCTAAAAAAACGAAAAACTTTATATCTAGTTGGGGAGGGAAAAGCACAACAAAAATCGTTAAACTTTCAAATAACGACGATAAATATTCACATGTATTAGCTGGCGATATTATTTCTCCAAATCAAACTGAACATGCTAAAATAACAATGGTTAATTGGATTAAAAATTTGAGATAATGCTACATTTCTTTTAGTTTGTATATGGAATAGATGAATGGTGTAGGTTAATTAACAAATTATTATCTTTATCTTTTACATAACCAAAAGTAAATTCTACTTTAACCTCATCCCCACCGTCAACACTATGAAAATAGTAATTTCCCATTGATAGAGCTATCTCCTTGAGAATAATTATTTTTCTTTCACCAAAATTTATTTTTTCCCACGGTTTTAGTGCAAAACCTTTATCTTCTGAAATATGACCACCAATGAAATATGATAAAGCGTCATCATAAGTATAACGAAATTGCTTTTCTGACGCTAATGTAGGTTTAAATAAAACATCACCTACATCAAAAGCATAAAACTGTTTAACAAAAACACTCGCTCTTGATTTATAATCTTCTTTTTTAATATATAAATTTCCGATTTCTATAACGTTTTGAGCCCACAATTCTTGAGCCTTAATAACTTCTAATTCAGTTATATTATTTTTTTCTTGGATATATTTCATAATAATAAATTTATTAATATATAAGATGGTGATCCCTAGGGGATTCGAACCCCTATTGCAGCCGTGAAAGGGCTGAGTCCTAACCATTAGACGAAGGGACCACTGGATAAGTTATTAACTATAATTTAATCAAAAATCAAGTAACATCTGCATAAATTATATCATCAAGCATAAACTCAATAGTTTTAGAATTATTCCATGTATCAATATTCAAGGTACCTAAAAAATCAAAATTTATATTTTCATAATTTTTAAATACTTTATCCAAATCACTATTTAATAAATTAAATTTCTTTACTCTTAGTTTGGTTGAAGATCCATCATTTATATAAAATGAAGCATGCTCATTATTAGAGCCAAATCTTCTAAAAGAGGATATCTTAGAATTAGGTACTATAAATTTTGGCTCCTCCATTCCCGAACCCCATGGACCTAAATTTTCAAGCCATTCAGCTATCTCTAAATTACAGGCCGAAATTGGAATAACAGAAGTTACAATATGAGAAAATCTTGGAACTCCTTTTTCCATAAAAGAACTTACCTTATCATTTAAAAAGTTGTTAAAATGATTTATCTCAGACGGATCAATTGTAAACCCAGCAGCCATATCATGACCACCACCAGTTTTAATTATTTTCAAATTTAATGCTTCTAAAATTATTTCTCCTAGAGGAATACCATAAATTGACCTACCTGAACCCTTGCCAATTCCATCTTTAATTGAAATCAGGCATACGGGTCGGTTATATAATTCTTTCATTCTACCAGCTACAATGCCCGTTATACCCTGATGAAAATCATTGCCATTTACCACTATTGCGTTAGGAATTCTATTATCATTATTATTTTTAATTTTTTCTATTAATCCTATGGCTTTACTCTCTAATTCAGCCGTTAAAAATCTTCTCTTTTTGTTTAATTCATCTAATTTACTAGCTTTTTCAATAGCTTTACTCTCATCGTTTTCTTTAAGAAGACTTACACCAAGTTCGCTATTTCCAATCCTACCACCTGCATTAATTCTTGGCCCCAAAGAGAAACCTAGAGATTGGGTATTTGGTGTACTATTTATTTTACTAATATCAGATAAAACTTTGATCCCGATATTCTCTCTTCTTTTCATTATGTTAAGTCCCTGCTTTACAAGGGCCCTATTTAGCTTACTTAAAGGAACTACATCACAAACTGTCCCTAAAGCAACCAAATCAAGAAATTGAAACAAATTAGGTTCAGCTCTATTTTTAAAAAAACCTTGTTTTCTTAATTCTCTATTCAAACCAATTAAGAAAATAAAAGTTACACCAGCCGCACATAAATCTTCATATCCTTTTTCTGTGTCAATTCTTTTTGGATTAATAATAGCATATGCTGGAGGCAATTTAATATCGGGTATATGATGATCAATAACAATTACGTCAATATCAACAGAGGTCATTGCTTGAAGAGGTTCAAAAGAAGAAATACCACAATCAACAGTAACTATTAATTTAGAACCTTTATCATGTAGGCCTTTTAAAGCTTTTTCATTTGGCCCATATCCCTCTAAAAACCTATCTGGTATATGTATAAATGTTTCACAGCCACATTGTTCTAAATATTTAGATATTATAGCTGCAGATGTAGCTCCATCTACGTCATAATCACCAAAAATACCTATAGGTCGCGATGCCATTACTTCTGAAGCTAATCTTTTTACCCCTTTTTCTAAATCTTTAAATTTAAAAGGCTCTGGTAATAAATTTTTAAGCTTAGGAGCAAAAAAGTTATCAAAATCGTCTAAATTAACACCCTTATACATAAGATAAGGTGTAATAAAACTTGGCAACTTATATTTTTGGTACAAATAATCCACAGACCTTTTCGTAAAATCATTTGAAATAATTAAATGCCAGTCTGCATTATTTACAGATGGATTTGAGTTATATAATAATGTTTTTGTCAAGTTAACTGCTTATAATTATTAGGAATAAATACTTAAACAAACTGGCTTTTTAATTACTCCATCTAATATTGATATTTTTGATAAAGAATCGTTTAACACAAAACCTTCAGCCTCATGAGTAATAATTACTAATTCAGCAGTTTTATCTTCTTGATTAGATTTTTGAATAAAGCTTTCAATTGATAATCCATAATCTTTAAAAATTGAAGTAACATCAGCTAATACACCAGATTTATCTACTACATTTAACCTCAAGTAATACCTAAATTTACTTGTATAAGGTATTGTATTATAGTTGTTTTTAATATCATTTGAATTTCTTCCAAATGAAAATAACTTCGTTTCATTAGCATAATCAACTATATCTGCCAAAACAGCAGATGCTGTAGGTTCTCCACCAGCCCCAGCACCTGTGATCATTACTGAGCCAGCTAAGCTTGATTCAATTTGGACAGCATTTAGCACCCCAGCAACACTTGAAAGTCCAAGATTTTTTGATATAAGCCATGGCTCAACAGAACAACACAACTCATCTTCACCATTTTTATTTTTAGATAACAAAGAATTACCTAATAACTTTATTTTATATCCTAATTGATTGCAGTATGAAATATCATTCAATGTAATATCCCTAATTCCCTTAATAGTAAGATTATTAACATTTGGCATTTTACCATAGGCTAAAGCTGATAATATTATGGTTTTATGAGCTGCATCTATTCCATCCACATCAAAAGATGGATCTGCTTCTGCAAAACCTTTTTTTTGTGCTTCTTTGAGAACAATATCAAAGCTTTTTTGTTCTTTTTCCATCTCGGATAAAATATAATTTGCGGTTCCATTTAAAATGCCTGTGAGTTTAGTAATTTCATTTACTATTAATCCTTCTCTCATGAGTTTAAGAATTGGGATGCCCCCTGCTACAGAGGCTTCAAAAGAAAAAAATAAATTTCTTTCCTCAGCTACTTCGGCTAATTCTTTCCCATATTTTGCAATTAGTGCCTTATTAGCAGTAATAACTGCCTTATTTTTTTTTAAAGCAGAAAAGCATAAATCTTTTGCAACACCCTCGTCACCACCAATTAATTCAACAATCACATCAATATTTTTGTCTAACACCATATCTGTAGGATTATCAAAAAACTTAAGATTATTTATATCTACTTTTCTTTTTTTGTTTTTTGACCTAGCTGAAACAGCAACTAACTCAATTTGGAATAAATTTTTTTGAACTCTGAAACCTTTAATTAACTGATAAGCAACCTCTTCACCAACATTTCCTAGCCCTGCAATTCCTATATTTATAGGTTTCATTAAATTTCCCTCTCATTTAAAAATAACAAAATATTTATAAATTAAATTTAAGATAAAAAAAGGTGTGCATTGCACACCTTGTAAATTAAATAAGCATGCTCATTTCTACCTTTTAGAAAATTGAAAGCTTTTTCTAGCCTTAGCTTTACCATACTTTTTGCGCTCAACAACTCTAGAATCTCTTGTTAACATCCCAGCAGATTTTAATGGCTTTCTAAGATCCGGCTCAAAAAGACATAAAGCCCTGCTCAACCCGTGTCTGACAGCTCCTGCTTGACCTGACAATCCACCACCCTTAACTGTAGCTATAACGTCAAACTGATCTTTTCTTTCAGTTACATCAAACACAAAATTCAATTGCATTTGAAGAACTGGTCTAGCAAAGTAATTTACCATTTCTTTACCATTAATAGAAATCTTTCCTGTACCACGCTTAACCCAGACACGAGCAGTAGATTCTTTTCTTCTTCCAGTTGCATAAGATCTACCAAACGTATCAATTTTTGGTTCATTAATAATGACTTCTTCTTTATTATCAACTCTCAATTTAGATAAATCATCAAGACTATTTGTTTCTTTTTTTTCTTCAGCCATGTTTAAACCTTTAACTATTTTTTCTATTCATAGATTTTACATCTAATGTTACTGGAGATTGAGCCTGATGAGGATGATTGTTGCCAGCATATATATATAATTGCTTCATGACTTGACGCCCAAGTGGACCACGAGGAACCATTCTTTCTACAGCTTTACGAATAACTCTATCTGGAAATCTTCCCTCTAAAATTTTATCAGCTTTTCTTTCTTTTATACCCCCAGGGTAACCTGTATGCCAATAATATGTTTTTTGAGTTCTTTTGTTTCCAGTCAAAACAACTTTCTCACAATTAATAACAATTATATTATCACCACAAGCCATATGTGGGGTGTATCCAACCTTATGTTTACCTCTTAATCTATTTGCAATTATTACAGCTAAGCGCCCTAAGACTAACCCTTCTGCATCTACAACAAACCAATCTTTAACTATATCTTTTGGTTTTGCTGAATAAGTCCCTTTTAAGGCCATTTAATCTTCCTTTAATGAAAATTTGTTTATAAAATTTATGCTTAGTTAACCTTTTTATCTTTAACAGTCAATTAAAAAGTTCTTGTTATTTTTCAATAATTTCAATTACTTAATTTATTGAGTATTATAATACCACATAATGACATTAGATAAAGAAATATAGATTAAATTAATAAAAAATATTAGTATGATTTGGTATAACGTTAATGAAATTATAGATGAGCTAATAAATGAATTATGATTTGGATTTTAAAAATATTTTAAAAATTCTTACTGATGGAAAAGAATTGAGCTATCAGTTAAGTAAATCAGCATTTGAGATAATTATGTCTGGAAAAGCAACTGATGCTCAAATTTCATCTTTTTTGACAGCTATCAAAATGAAAAACCATAACCCAACTGTTATTGCAGCAGGTGCAGAAATTCTTAGGGATAAATGTTCAAAAATTAAATCTAAAGAAAATACTATTGATGTTGTAGGAACTGGAGGAGACAATTTAGGTACATTAAATATATCAACTGCTGTTTCATTTGTATTGGCAGGAACTAATATTCCCGTTGCAAAACACGGAAACTATTCTGCTACCTCTAAGTCAGGGGCTGCAAATGTTTTAAAATCTCTGTCAGTCAATATTGATTGTGAGCTTGATATCGTAGAAAAATGTTTGGATGAAGTTGGTATTTGTTTTCTTCTTGCTCCAAAACATCATATTGCAATGAAGTATGTTGGTAAAATAAGACAAGAAATGGGCATAAGAACTATTTTTAATTTATTAGGACCTTTATCGAACCCAGCTTTAGTTAAGAAACAATTATTAGGTGTTTATGACAAATCTCTTATTTTACCATTTGCTGAGTCATTAAAAACTCTAGGATCCACTCATGCATGGATAGTCCATGGCAGTGATGGATTAGATGAAGTAACAATAACCGGAGAGACTTATTGTGCTGAACTTAAAAATGGAGAAATAAAGGAGTTTTCAATAAATCCATCGGATATTGATCTTCCTACCGCTAAAATATCTGATATTGTTGGCGGAGGACCAGAAGAAAATGCTAAAAAAATTATTGAATTATTTGATGGCAAAAAAAGTAAGTTTAGAGATGTGGTTATTTTAAACTCTGCTTCTGCTTTAGTTGCAACAGGTAATGCAACCAATCTTCGAGAAGGTGCGTTAAAATCTATAGAATCATTAGACAAAGGTAAAGCTATGGAAAAATTAGAAATGTTAAAAGAAATGACTAATTTGTAGGATTGTCAATTAAAATGATAACAAAACTTCAAGAAATCATAAACTATAAAAGAGAAGAATTTTCTTTTAGAAGAAATCAAACAAATGACTTTGATCTCCAATCAAAAATTGATAAACAATCAAAGCCAAGAAAATTTATAGAAAACCTTAATAATCCAAACAAATTTAACCTCATAGCAGAAATAAAAAAAGCATCGCCAAGCAAAGGATTAATAAGAAAAGATTTTGATCCATTAGATCTAGCAAAATGTTATCAAGATGGAGGTGCCGCTTGTTTATCTGTTTTAACCGATGAGAAATATTTTCAAGGGAATAATAAATACATTGATATTATAAAAAAAGAAATTGATTTACCAATTCTAAGAAAAGATTTTATAATTGATCCTTGGCAGATAAAAGAATCTAGATCATTAGGTGCTGATTGTATATTATTAATATTGGCAGCACTTAATTTAGAAGAAGCAATCTTATTAGAAAAAGAGGCTTTAAATTTAGGTATGGATGTGCTTGTTGAGACACATACTCACGAAGAAGTTAAGATGGCTAACAAACTTAAATCAAAATTAGTTGGCGTTAATAATCGAAATTTAAAAACAATGAAAGTGGATATTAACAATACTATAAAATTAAAAAAATTTATTGATCCAGATAAAATTATCGTAGCAGAGAGTGGATTAAAAAAACACGCAGATCTTCAGTTTTTTAAAGAAAATGGAATAATAAATTTTTTAATTGGAGAAAGCCTTATGAGAGAGAAAAATTTAACTTTAGCAACAAAAACAATATTAGGATTTAAAAATTGAGCAAAAATGAACTTACACATTTTGACAAAAATGGAAACCCATCAATGGTTGATATTAACCAAAAAGATACTACCGTTCGAGTAGCTATTGCAGCTGGCAAAATTATAATGAAAGCAAATACTCTTAAAAAAATATTAGATTTAGAAATTAAAAAAGGTGATGTTCTTAATGTAGCAAAATTAGCAGGTATAATGGCTGCAAAAAAAACAGACCAACTTATTCCCTTATGTCACTCTATTCCCTTATCATATGTCAATGTTGATTTAGAACCAAATATTAAAGAATCTTCTGTAAATATTACTGCTGAAGCATCGCTTATTGGAAAAACTGGAGTTGAGATGGAGGCTTTAATTGCTGTCTCAGTTGCTGGTCTTACTATTTACGACATGTGTAAGGCGATTGACAGAGAAATGATATTAACAAATATAAAACTCATTCACAAATCTGGAGGCAAATCTGGAGAATTCAATGCAGTCTGATTTGCTTTCATTAGATGAAGCAATCAATAAAATTAAATCAAGCTTTCAGAAAATTAGTAATGAAGACATTTTTCTAAAAGATGCTCTAGGAAGGTGCCTCGCCAAACCAATAATAAGTGAAATAGACAATCCTAAGTATGATGTTTCTTCAATGGATGGATACGCTGTAAATCACAAAGATTTTACTAAAATAAAAGACAGTAGAATTAAAAAGTTTAAAATTGTTGGAGAGTCCTCTGCAGGTGTTCCTTTCTCAAAAAAAATCAATGCTCAAGAAACAGTAAGAATTTTTACAGGTGCTAAATTACCTAAAGGAAGTAATACGGTAATTATTCAAGAGGATGTAAAACTTTTAGACAATGAAAATTTTATAATAATTGAAGAAACTCCTAAAAAAAATCAGTTTGTACGTAAAAAAGGATTAGATTTTAAAAGAAAAAATATACTTTTTAAAGTAGGTACAATTCTAAAATCACGTCACCTTGGATCAATTGCTATGACCGGACAAGCTTGGTTGACAGTTTCAAGAAAACCAACAGTCTCAATTTTATCTACTGGCAATGAAATTTTAAAAGTAGGAGAGCAAATATCAAAGGATAAAATTCCTAGTGGAAACAGCCTTATGTTAGCATCTATGGTTCAAGAGTTTGGAGGAATAGCTAGAATTTTACCAGTTGCTAAAGATAATTTACAAGATATTTATGAAATATTAGAGAACGCTCTTGATAGTGATTTAATTATAACAACTGGAGGAGTTTCAGTTGGAAAATATGATTTAATACAAAAAGCTTTATCAAAATTTAAGAACAAGATTGAATTTTGGAAAATAGCTATGAGACCTGGAAAACCTTTGCTTTTTTCAAAAATAAATAATACTCCATTAATTGGATTACCTGGAAATCCTGTGTCTTCAGGTGTTTGTTCATTAATATTTGTAAATATAGCTATAAGAAAAATGTTAGGCAACAATAGTTATTTCCCTCTTTTGGAAAATGGTATTTTAAATGGTAATATGTCTAAAAATGATAAAAGACTGGATTTTGTAAGAGCAAAATCAAGGTACAATAATGGTGTGTTAAACGTTACACCATTTAACTTGCAAGACAGCTCAATGATTACAAATTTTTCAAGAGCTGATTGTTTGATTGTAAGAGACCCATTCGAAAAATCAATTAGCAATGGTGAGAAAGTTAAAGTATTAAAATTTCCAAATAATATTTAAAACTTGTTTTTTGCTATGGAATACATTAGAACAAAAAGTGAACACGAGGAAATAATGTTAACAAACAAACAAAATCAATTATTAAACTTCTTAATTTTACGTATAGAACAAGATGGTGTTTCACCTTCATATGAAGAAATTTGTTTAGAACTTAATTTAAAATCTAAATCTGGCATTCATAGAATTGTAAAAGCTCTTGAAGAAAGAGGATATATTGAACATCTAGAAAATAAAGCTAGAGCAATTGCTCCAACTAAATACCCAAATGGGCAACCATATATTAGTAATGTGATCGATATTAATAAGTTACTACATCCAAAAGATAGAGATATTATAGAAACATCGAATGATGACATAAAAAAAATACCAATGCTGGGGAAAATTGCAGCCGGAACACCAATTGCAGCAATCTCAAATTATGACAAACTTATAGAAGTACCTAAAAATCATTTACTTTCCGAAGAAAGCTTTGCCTTAACTGTAGAAGGAGACTCAATGATAGACGAAGGTATATTTGATGGAGATACTGTTTTAATAAGTAAAATAACAAATATTAATAATGGAGATATTGTTGTTGCTTTAATAGACAAAGAAGAAGCAACATTAAAAAAATTTAGAAAAAAGGGTGATAGTATCGCTCTTGAACCTGCTAATAAACATTATAAAACCCAAATATACGGACCAGACAGAGTTACGATACAAGGGAAAATGTGTGCACTTATGAGAAAATATTTTTAAAAATATATCAATAATTCTTTAAATTTATATAAAATTATGTCAAACATTTTGATTTAATTTATTCAAGAGAAGTAATTTGAACGTAGTTACAAGATTTGCACCCTCGCCTACAGGATATTTACATATTGGGGGAGCTAGAACTGCAATATTCAACTATTTGTTTGCAAAAAAACACTCAGGTAAATATTTAGTTAGAATTGAAGATACCGATAAAAAAAGATCTTCTGAAGAGGCCATTAAGGCTATACATAAAAGTTTAAATTGGCTGAATGTAAATTCTGAACATAATGTAGTTTACCAATCTCAAAACTTTAATTCTCATATTAAAGTTGCTCATGAACTTTTAAAAAAAGGGCATGCTTACAAATGTTACTTAAATTCTGATGAATTAGAAAAATTAAGAATAAAAAGTCGTGAAAATGGGATCCCAATAAAATCACCATGGAGAAACAAAGAAGAACCATATGATAATAAAAACAAAGAATTTGTTATACGTTTAAAAATGCCATCTGATGGTACAACAACTATTGATGATATAGTTCAAGGAAAAGTGACTATTAAAAACGAAATCCTAGATGATATGGTTATTTTACGATCAGATAATACACCAACTTATATGTTATCTTCAGTTGTAGATGACAATGACATGGGAATTACCCACATAATTAGAGGTGATGACCATTTTAACAATGCATTTAGACAAATACAAATTATTAAATATCTTAACTGGAATATACCATATTACGCGCATATACCCTTAATTCATGGAACAGATGGAGCTAAACTATCTAAAAGACACGGAGCCACAAGTATTTTTGATTATCATGATTTAGGTTACACAAGTGAAGCAATGTTTTCATATTTACTTCAATTAGGATGGTCAGCTAAAAATGATGAAGACTATTGTATTGACAGAGCAACCAAGTTATTTGCTCTTGAAAATGTAAGTAAATCTCCAGCAAAATTTGATTTAAAAAAACTTAATAATATTAACGCCAAAAACCTAAATAGTATGAAAATAAGTGATATATACAAGTTGGTTATTGATAGATTTAAGCTTTATTTGAATGATGAGGAACAAAAAAGATTTAAATCTTTACTACCCGAACTCCTAAAAAGAGTACAAGTTTACACAGACTTAGAATTTGAATTTGATTGGCTTTTTCAAAAAGACTTTTTTTGCAAAGATAAAAATTATCAATTAATATTACAAAAACATAATTTAATTCTCAAAGAAATTGGATCACGATTAAAAGAATGTGAATGGAGCGTAGAAAATATTAAAAATACGCTCAATCAGTACATTCTAGATAAATCATTAACGTTCAAGGATATTGGACCAATCCTAAGAATGGCTTTAACTGGCAAAACTAATTCTCCTGATTTAGTTTCAATTATTTATGAACTAGGTTGTACTATTACTGTAAATCGATTAAATTATAAATATTAGTAATTTAAAAAATCCAAACAAATCTTAGTAATTAATATAGGTAATAAACATGTCAAACGATTCGTTATCAGATAAAAATAAAATTGTCTTTAATGGTAAAGAAATGGAATTAAAAACTTTGTCAGGATCTGTTGGTCCATCTGTCGTAGATATAAGATCACTTTATAGTGATCTAGGCATTTTTACCTATGATCCAGGATACGGATCGACTGGTTCATGTGAGTCAGGAATTACCTATATAGATGGAGAAAAAGGAATATTACTACATAGAGGTTATCCTATTGATCAACTAGCTGAAAAAAGCAGTTTTTTAGAAGTCGCTTACTTATTGCTTAATGGAGATTTACCTAAAAAACCAGAAAAAGAAGAATTTGAAAATGCTATTACTTATCACACTATGGTGCATGAACAATTAATAAATTTTTATAGAGGCTTTAGACGTGATGCGCATCCAATGGCGATTATGGTCGGTGTAGTTGGCGCTCTTTCATCATTTTACCCAGATTCAACAAATATAAATGATCCATATGAAAGACTTGTTTCTTCAAGAAGAATGATAGCTAAGATCCCAACCATTGCAGCAATGGCTTATAAATATTCACTAGGCCAACCATTTAATTATCCTCAAAATGATTTAACTTATGCAGAAAACTTTTTACATATGTGCTTTTCAGTTCCTGCTGAAAAATATAAAATAGACCCAATTATAGCTAGAGCCATGGATAAAATTTTAATTTTACATGCTGATCACGAACAGAATGCCTCAACTTCAACTGTAAGGATTGCTGGATCTTCCGGTGCAAACCCCTTTGCCTGTATCGCAGCAGGTATTGCATCATTGTGGGGCCCTGCTCACGGTGGTGCAAACGAAGCTGTATTAAAAATGTTGTCTGAAATAGGTACTGTAGATAGAATTGATGAATTCGTAAACAAAGCAAAAGATAAAAATGATCCTTTTAGATTATTTGGATTTGGCCATAGAGTTTATAAAAATTATGATCCAAGAGCAGCTGTGATGAGAGTTTCATGTCATGAAGTTTTAGATTTGTTAGGGATAAAAAATGATCCACTTTTAAAAATAGCAATGGAATTGGAAAAAATTGCTCTCAACGATGAATATTTTATTGAAAAAAAGCTTTACCCTAATGTTGATTTTTATTCAGGAATAATTCTAAAAGCAATGGGTTTCCCCACAGACATGTTTACAGTTCTATTTGCGGTAGCTAGAACAGTTGGTTGGGTAGCTCAATGGAACGAAATGATCACTGATCCAGTTCAAAGGATTGGCAGACCTAGACAACTTTATACAGGCAACACTATTAGAGATTTTGTTGAGTTAAAAAATAGATGATTATCTTTTATAATTATTTATAAGATTGATAACCATTTTACCAGAGTTAATTGAAAAATTTGTTGATTTACTATTTAAGTAATCCATGTCTTTAAGTATATTTTTTGAATAATTCTCATATAGTTTATTTTGTATCTCAATATTATTCATGAAATTAATTAACGCTTTTTGCATTTGAATAGAATTACATTTTTCTTGAAAAAGAAACGGCACCGCATTTTTTTTTAACAAAAAATTTGGTAAAATTACATTTTTAAAATTTACTAACATTCTTCCTATAAGAGCACTAATAAAATCTGTTTTATAAACAGCAATAGTAGGTATTTTGAACAACACTAACTCTAGAGTAATTGTTCCACTGCACGCAATCGCAACATTTGCGTGCTTAAGAATTTCGTAATTATCTTCAAGAATAATTACTTGTATAGGATAAGATTTTATTTCGTTTGTTTTAGATAAAACATATGAGTATTGTGATTTAGTTGTTGGTATAATCCAATTTATATCTCTAAATTTATTATTTGTATTTTTTATTAATTTAATAAATTCAGGAAGAAGATATTTTATTTCGCCACTTCTGCTTCCTGGTAATAATAAAACATTATTTTTTTTTGAACAATAACTATAATTGTTTTTAAATTTTTTAGACTGTTCAAAATCTAAAAATTTTTCTATGATTGGGTTTCCTAAATACATACACTTAGTATCATGTTTTTTAAAAATATCCTCTTCAATTTTATAAAGACAAATTAATTCATCATGTATGTTATTCCATTTTTTTAATCTTGATTTACCATAAGCCCATATTGTTGGAGGTACAAAATGGATTAAAGGACATTTGTAATTAGAATTTTTAAAAGCAATTTTCAAAGACTTTGCTAATGCAAGAGAAAAACCTTTAGTATCAATTGTGATAACAATTTTTGGTTTTTCTTTAATAATAAATTTCACAATTTCATTAATATAATTTCTTAGTTTTTTTAGTTTTACAACAGTATTTAAAAAACCTATTACATTAAATTCTTTTATATTATAAAGAGAGCTTAAACCCTCATTTTCCATAAAACTTCCACCAACTCCTAAAAATTTTATGTTATTATCATTTTGTTTAACACCTCTCATAATACAGGAACCTATATAATCCCCTGAGGTTTCACCTGCTAAAATAAAAATTTTATTATTTTTGTTTAATTTCATAATTTTATTATCAAAATTAAAAATATTAAATTGCAAAAATGCAAAACTTGTTCTTTTTTAAATAATTTTTAACAATGTCGATTTCTGTAATCAAAGTACCCTTTGAAGATAACACTATTGAACTAAAACCTAATTCATTGCATTTTTTTATTGTTTCTAAGCCTATAACTGGCAAATCCATATTAAAATTTTGATTTGATTTAGGAATTTTAATTAAAACTGGTCCAAAAACACTGTTTTGGAAGTAGCTATTATATAATTCCCCTGCTCTAATTATCATTTCGTCAGTACCTTCTAAAGCCTCGACAGCATATACTATCGTGTTACTTACA
The DNA here is from genome assembly GCA_902517815.1 of uncultured SAR116 cluster alpha proteobacterium. GTDB lineage: Bacteria > Pseudomonadota > Alphaproteobacteria > Puniceispirillales > Marisalimonadaceae > Marisalimonas. The sequence continues at coordinate 5,096 of CABYED010000020.1, read as the reverse complement.
ACTACAGATTGACCAGCATCAAATTCAGACATTTTATTAAGGAAATTGCTACCAAATCTAGCATTTTGAATTACAAAATCTTTTAATTTTTTTGAAAAAAACTTTTCTTTGTAAAAACCTTTTGAAAAAAAACAGTCCTTAAGAATAGATGTAACTGGTATTATATCAAAACCATTTTCATTAAAAAAATCTTCAATAAGGTTTAAGGCCGAATTGTCACCTAGAGAGAATGTTTTTTTTATTAACTCATGAGAAAATTTATTATTATGGAATTTATCATTTGAAATTCTATCGATTTTACCTGCCATTACCAAATGGGTAATTTTATTTTTCTTCAATACTGAAATCCAACTTGATGGATCTTTTAAGGAAATAACTTCAGAATTATTTTTAAATGCCCTCGCAAATGAATGATCTTTAATACACAAAACAAAAGCATCTGGATTTTCTTTTGCAATTTGAATAGGAAAATCACCACGACCAGCAATTATAGCTATTTTCATTAGTGCTTGCCCATTTTAGGGTGGACTAATGGACGATTAAGATTTTCTTTTAAAAAACTTAATATTTCTTTTACTAGTACATTTTTATTATATGTTTCACTTACCTCTAAAAGTCTTTCATTAAACGTTCCTTCAGGGGCAAACAGAAGTCTATAAACATTTCTTAATATCTTAATCTCGTCTTTTTTAAAAGACCTCCTTTTTAAACCAACTAAATTTAAACCACTAAGATAACCTCTACTTCCAATAACTGATGTATAAGGTATAACATCACCATCAATAGTTGTCCCAGCGCCTATTATAGCATGTTTTCCAATTCTACAATATTGATGAACAGCGCTTTGACCACCTAAATAAACAAAATCAGAAATTTCTACGTGCCCTCCAATAACAGCATTGTTAACAAATACAACATTATTTCCTACCAAACAATCGTGAGCGACATGTGAACCTACCATAAAAAATCCATTATCACCGATAATTGTTTTTTTAATGCCCACTTTTGTCCCTGGATGAATAGTTACGTGTTCTCTAAATATGTTATTGTTACCAATAATAAGTTGAGTCTTTTCGCCTTGATATTTTAAATGTTGAGGATTAGATCCTAATACAGAAAAAGAATAGATTTCATTATTTAATCCAATAGTAGTATTACCATCGATTACAACATGAGAATGAATTTTAGAATTTTCCCCAATTTTAACTTTTGGACCTATTATAGAATATGGACCTATAGAAACATTTTGACCAATTTCACATCCATCATGAATTATTGATGTTGGATGTATGTTACTCATTTTGCTTTTTCCTCGTTAACAAGCATCGCTGAAAATTCTGAAGATGCCACTAATTTATTCTGAACGAAAGCTTCACCGTTAAATTTATATAAAGATCGTTTATTGGAAATAAGATTTATTTTTAAAATAAGTTCATTTCCTGGAACAACTGGTTTTCTAAATTTAGCTTTTTCTATACCAGTAAAAAAAACAAGATTGTTGGAAGATAAAGATTTTTCTTGATACGAAACTAAACATGCAGCAGTTTGAGCCATAGATTCTAAAATCAAAACACCAGGCATAACTGGGCGCTCGGGAAAATGACCAGCGAAGAAAGGTTCATTGAATGTTACAGATTTTATACCAGTAACACTTTCATTAAATATTATATCTGTAACTTTATCAATTAACAAAAAAGGATATCTATGAGGAATTAATTTAATAATATCGTTATGTAAAAGTGTAATTATATCACCTTTATCATCTTTTAGGACCATATCATTTTTTCTTTCTTTTTTTATAAATTAATCTTTGTGATGCTACAAGTCTTTTCCAAGAGTTAATATCTTGAGCTGGACTGCCACCTATTTTGCTAGCTTTAGGAAAACTATTAAAAACTTTTGACGCACCAGCTACGATAGATCCTTCTCCAATCTTAATGTTATCTTTTATACTAACATCTCCACCTAAAATAACATTTTTTTCTAAAACAACTGAACCAGACAATCCAACTTGCCCAGCTAAAATACAAAAATCATCTATAAAACAGTTATGAGCGATGTGTACTTGATTATCAATCATTACGTAATTACCAATTATGGTTTTATCAATCAACCCCCTATCAATCGTACAACCAGATCCAATATTAGTACCTTCGCCAACATTGAGGCTTCCTACATGAGGAGTTAAAATTGTATTAGTATTTTCTGGAATGAAACCAAATCCTATTTTTCCTAAAACAGTATTATGAGCAACATTTACTTTTTTATTTAAAACTGTACATTCTATAATCACACCAGCACCAATAAAACATTCTTTTCCTATTCTACAATTTGATGAAATAGTAACTCGTTCCGAAATATGTGTATCATCTTCAATAATCACATCATCACAAATAATAGAATATGCACCTATAAAGACATTTTTCCCAATTTTAGCGGTTTTGTGAATTATTGCTGATGGATGAATTTTATTTTCTTTGTTATGTTTTTGATTTATAATTACATATTTTTTTAGAATTTCAGAAAATGCCTTTTTAGGATGACTAAAAGGTATCTTAATAATATTTTTATTTAAATATTTAAAATTTTCCTTTTCGGCTATACAAATACCAGAAGAAACATTTGTAAAATTACTTTTTACATTTGTAAAAAAAGATAATTTATTTTTTTTTAAATTTTCAAATGAAACAAAATCTTCGATATAAATTTTTTCAGGATAAAGAACAAAGTTATCTTTTTCAAAAACAAGATCATCTTTAGATATGTTCAAAATATTTAAAATATCTAACAAATTAATATTATGATCTATTTTAAAAAATTCTTTGTTCATATGTTTTCCTAACTATTTAGGAGAATTAATTATAATTTTCATAGATTTTGTCTTATCGTTAAATAAATTAAGAACTTCATTTGTGAAATCAATGTTATTGTTATTAAATAAAAAAACATTTTCTTTAAGCAAAACAATATTAATATTTTTATTTACCGAAACATCCTTAATGATTTGGGCTAACAAATCCTTTAAATCTTTTTGAATTTTTTGAAATGACTTGTTAAGTAATGCTCTCTCATCTTTATATTTATTCTGGATTTGGAAAACTTCTTTTTTAAATAATTTTACACTATTTTTATATTCTGATTCTGACATGTCAGTTTTACTTTTTTTTAAACTTTCTTCTTTTCGTTTAAGAAGAATTTGTTTTTGTTTGATTTTTTTATTAATTTCTTTTTCTAAAATCAAAAATTTGTTACCAAGAAGCTTCATCGCATTTGAACTTTTTAATATGTATCTAAAATCAATAATTCCAATTTTACTATTCTCAATATTATTTGAAATTTTTAAACTGTTTTGAATATATGAAAAATTATTGATATATCTGTGATTATCCATTTGGTCAGAGTTTTTTATATCAATTAAAGTAGAAAACACAAGTAAATCAAAAAAAATCATATCAAGTCCAATAACAAAATTTAAAAACTTGTGCCTATAGTAAATTGAAAGTTTTCTTCAATATCATAAGATTCACTTTGCACAGGGAATCCCCAAATCATTTGTAATGGTCCTACAGGAGTGATCATTGACAAACCAAAACCATTTGTAACTCTAGGCTCTTTATCATCATAACCCTTAACTCCTGATTTAAAGTCAGTTCCCCATATCGAACCAATATCAGAAAAAACAAACCATTTTAAACCAGTGTCGTCTGGCATAAATTGATCAGATTTCAATTCAAAAGATAAATTATAAAAATTATTTCCTCCTACTGCCTGATTATTTCCAGTATCTCTAGGGCCAACTCCTGTACTATCAAAACCTCTTAAGGTTTTTCCACCAAAAATAAAACGATTTGATGAAGTGATTTTGTCATCAATAGACGAAACAAAACCTAAACCACCTTTTAGTCCTAATATATAATCACCATAACTAATTGGATAGAATGATTTTATATCAAATACTGATTTATAAAATTTTGCATCTCCACCAATCCCAGCTAACGTATTATCAAACCTCCATCTATAACCAGATGATGGATTGAAATAATCATCTCTAGTATCATGTTTTAAACTATAAGTAACTGAAGAAGTTGTTATTTCTCTACCTTCCTCTCCAGTATCAGATGCAGCCGTGGAAGTGCTTGAAGTAGTTGTTTCAGAAGTTGAATAATTATAATTATATGTATGAGATATTTCATTTGAAATTAAACCAACTCCAAGTTTAAATCCAGTTTTATCACTTTTTATATCCCCTTTAGAATTCTCAGTTTCTTGATCATATATATTTCCAGATAATGAGAGCTGCCTATTTAAAAAATAAGGCTCCGTTAGTCCTACATTATAGTTGGTTTTTTTTTCAGATAAGTTTGCTTCAAAATTTAACTTTTTCCCTCCACCAAGAAAATTTCTTTCGCTTAAACCCAAAGTAAAAGTTGATTTATTTAATGAAGAATAGCCAATACCAAATGAAGCAGCGCCAGTATTCATTTCTTCAACTTGAATTATCACGTCAATAGATTGAGGTATATTATTATCTTTTAATTTATAATTTACTGTCTTAAAGTATCCTAGTCTTTTTAAAGATTTGATTGACAAGTTTAGTTTAGCTTTATTAAAAGGATCTCCTTCTAATAAGGATAATTCTCTTCTAATCACACTATCAATTGTTCTAGTATTACCAAGTATGATAATCTTATTTATAAATTTTTTGTCACCCTCAGTTATATTATAAGTTATATCGATTAAATTTTTATGTTTTTTTATCGATGGAACAACTTTAACAAAATTAAAACCAATATTTTCAAAATAATTAATCAAATATTTTGTAGTTTCATCTAAAGCTCTAGAATCAAAAAATTCACCTTTTTTTAAAAATAATTCTTTTAGTAAATCTTCATTATTTTTGTTATCTAGAAGTGAAGAATTAATATTTATTTTATCTATGGAATATCTTTGTCCTTCATTTATTATAAAATTTATATTAAAACCTGAAAAATTAGGTAAAAGATCTCCTCTTGCAACTTTAACAGTAAAGTCTATGTAACCTCTTTGGTTGTAGAATTCTTTTAGCTTTTCTTTATCATAATCTAAACGTTCAGGAA
>CABYED010000019.1 GCA_902517815.1 uncultured SAR116 cluster alpha proteobacterium | reverse complement strand
TCTTGATGTGGGATGATCTCTCAATGCAGAAAATTTAAAAGATTTTAGAGCCAGCTTATAATTTTTATTTATTCCTGAGCCTTTTAAATAAGCGTGACCTAGTGCATAATTAGCTAAAATATTTCCTTGATTTGCAGAAAGGAAAAACCAGCTGAAAGCTTCATTTTTGTCTATAGGAACTCCCAAACCTTTATTATACATAATACCTAAATTGTACTGAGCTTTGTCGTCACCCAAATTTGCGTCATAACTTAAATAATAAAGAGCCGTTTTATAATCTTTTTGTTCTAATGCTTGGTATCCTCTAAGTCTATCGTTTGCAAATGTTACAGAACATGTGAGTATTAATATTAAAAAGGTTAATTTAATCATTATAATTTACCCAGATAAAGATGAAGCTCCACCATGATCTGCGGACCAAGTCATTGGATCATTAAGAAAGCTCTCTACTTCTCCAATCTCATCATTTTCAAAATAGTTAAATTCTTTTGCTACTTTTAATACATCCCACCAAGTTGCTAGAGAGTGCATTTGAAGCCCAATATTTTCTAGAGTTTTTCTCGTTTGTGGAAAAATATCATAATAAAACACAACAAAAGTATGGTCAACTTTTGCTCCTGCTTCACGAAGTGCTTCGCAAAATTTTATTTTACTATTCCCATCAGTTGTTAAATCTTCAACAAGTAATATGTGAGAATTATTTTCAAAATCACCCTCAATTTGTGCATTTCTTCCAAAACCTTTTGCTTTTTTTCGAACATACTGCATAGGCAACATCATTCTATCAGCTATCCAAGCGGCAAAAGGAATGCCAGCTGTCTCACCACCTGCAATGGAGTCAATGCTTTCAAAACCTATGTTTCTAGTAACTTCAGAAGCTGCAAAATCCATTAATGTGTGCCTAACTCTTGGGTAGGAAATTAGTTTTCTACAATCAATGTAAACTGGACTTGCCCAACCAGAAGTGAACTTAAAAGGCTCTTTTGCGCTAAATCTTACAGCCTCAACTTCTATTAACATTTTAGCTGTTATTCTTGATATAACACTTTTTTCGGGAAAACTAGTTGAAAACATTTTGTATTATTCCTTATCTTCATATTTAGATCACAATTTTTAAACTCACTTTTGTATGGACTCTGGCTTAACAATAACTCAATATCAAGTATTCTAATGAGATTTATTAAAACACAGAATAAGAGTTAAACATATTTAAATTACATTATTAATAATCATTTATAAATTTATCTAAAGTCGAGACACTTTTCATAAAATCTTTGACCTCCATTCTCTCATCCGGATTATGGGAACCTTTATCATTTCTGATGAAAATCATTCCTGTTTTAACACCTTGATTAGAAAATATCGCCGCATCATGTGTGGCACCACTTGCTACTGACACCCTTGAAAACCCGAGTGATTCGCTTGCATCTAAAAGTTTTTCTACAACTTCTTGATTACACTCAGCTGGATATGATTTGATCACATTGTCAAATTCAAAATGAACTCCCCTTTCTCTTTCTATTGTTTTACATTCTGACCTTAAAAGAGCCTCCAATGCATCAAGAGTTGAAATATCTTGGCTTCTTGATTCAAAACTAAATAAAATTTCTCCAGGAATTCTAGACATCGCTTGATTATCAATATCTGTGTGAAAAATACCTGAAGTTAGGACAAGGTCTCCACCATGTTGTTCTATTGTATTCCAATGATCATCCATACGAGTTATCAAATCAGCTCCTGCAAAAACAGCGTCTTTTCTTAGATATCTAGGGATAGTACCCGAGTGACCTGCATCACCTTTACATCGTATTTTGTGATGTCGATAATTGCCTCTTATCCCAGTAACTATTGCAATTGGCCAATCTTTATCTACAAGAACAGGACCTTGTTCAATATGTATTTCTATAAATACTTCTATCTTTTTACTGTTGATAAGAGACTTAGAATTTTTTATGAGATCTAGTTTTGCACCCGATGCATTCATAGCTTCAGACAACTTGTTACCTGTAGTTCTATGGGTAGATTTTAAATCTTCTGAAGATAACAAACCAAATAAAGCCTTCGATCCGATACAATTTTTACCATACCAAGCACTTTCTTCACCTCTTAATATTAACACCTTAACAGGTAAAGATGTTCTGATTTTTTTTTCTTTTAAATTTGCTAAAAGTAAAAAACCTGCAACCACTCCAGCAAGACCATCAAAGTTACCGCCTTGAGGAACTGAATCCATATGTGATCCAACCAAAATATAATTAGATTGAATAGATTTATCCAAAGAAAGAACTATATTTGCAGCATCGTCTTTTTCAACATAAAAACCAAATTCTTCTGCTAAATCTATTATATAGTTTATACCTAGAGTTTCCCCTCTACCATAAGATTCTCTTGAAATTCCAATCTTATCTTTAGTCAAATTTCCAATATCTGAAAAAATTTTTATAGCTAATTTTTCAAACCATTCTTCTTCATGTAAAGGAATTTTATCATTTAACATTAAGAACAAACCTCAATCTTTTTGTAAAAAAGTAAAATGAGTATAATATAAAATAATTAAAAAGTTTTGCTAACACGTGAAATAATATAATTATTACCTTATAAAGACAAGTTTACCTTCACTGGATTTCTCAGAACTATAATTATAACCGTCTAAATTAAATTTCTTCAGATCTTCTTCACATTGTAGTCGATTTTGGATAATGAAACGAGCCATAGCTCCTCGAGCATTTTTGGCATAAAAACTTATTATTTTTTCTTTACCATTTTTACGTTCCATAAAAATGGGTGTAATCACTTTTAATATTAAGTTTTTGAGATTAATGACACTAAAATATTCGTTAGAAGCACAATTTACTAAAATTTGACTTCCTATTGTTTTTGCATATTTATTTAAATTTTCAGAAATTTTATTACCCCAATAATCATATAAAGATGAACCATGAGCTCCTTTAATTTTGCTTCCCATTTCTAATCTATAAGGCTCAATCTCGTCTAAAGGTCTTAATAAACCATATAAACCTGATAGAATTCTCAAATGTTTTTGGGCAAAATCTAAATCTTCCTTCCCTAATTTTTCTACACTTAAACCTTTATAAGTGTCACCAGCAAATGCAAAGGCTGCAGCTTTTTTTGGTTGGTTACCAAATTCCTTGAACCTATCTCTATTTAATTCTGCTAATTTTGGACTAATATCCATCAAATTTTCTAAATCTTTGGTGCTTAAATCTCGAACAACATTTACCAACTCATCCACATTTTTTTTAAAGTATGGCTCTGATACTTTTAGACCTTGAACTAAACTCATGTTGAGTTTTTTTGCGGGTGAAACGACTACAAGCATAAATATCTCCTTTATATTTTTCAAAAATAATGCATATCTATTAAAATGTCTAGATGAGCCAAAGATACTTAATTGTAAATTCTATTTTGGATAATTAATAAATAAGTCAATTTAAAAAGATTGAAATTTTGATGGGATTAAATTTTTCAAAACAATTTTTACCAATTTTCCTATTAATTGTTCTTATCTTAGTTTGGACATCAGTATGGTCTTTGTTTAAGATTGCTATTGAAGCAATTCCTCCATTAAGTTTTAGAGTTATAATTGGCATACCAGCATTTGCTTTATTGTTATTTCTTGGATTTAAAAAAGTTAAAACAGTTTACGTTCCAAAAAATGACTTTAAACCTCTACTTTTAATTAGTTTTTTTAATGTAACATTATGGCAGGTTTTAATGCTCTACGGAATAAATATGCTTGGTGGAGGAAGAGCGGCAGTTTTAACATACACAATGCCAGTGTGGGCAACTATTTTTGCTTCCATTTTTGGTTATGAAAAAATTAATATATCAATAATAATTTCGTTAATTTTTGTGATGACTGGCATTATTTTTCTGTCTTTAGAAATCAATATTTTTGAAAATATGTTAGGTTTTCTAATTACCTTGTCTGCAGGATTAAGTTGGGCAATAGGGACTATGATTGTAAAATATGGTGGAATTAGATCAGATGGATTAATTGTAGCAGGGTGGCAACAAATAATAGGTATAGTTCCTATTATACCTTTTGCGTTATACTTTGATTTAGATAATTTTGGATTAATAGATTACAGGCATATTCTTATAATTATATATGGTATATTTTTATCAAGCGCGTACACATATTGGGCTTATTTTACTATTTTACAAAAATTTTCAGTTAATGTTACTTCTATATCTGTTATGGCAGTTCCTATTTTGGCAATTTTAGTCGATTATGTTTTAGTAGATGTTAAATTCTTTGGTTATGATCTTTTAGCTCTAATATTTATTGTGTCTGGTATTTATATAGTTGCTACAAAACCATTTAATAAACATTAAAGTTAATAAAAAAAATGAAACTATTGAAAAACAAAAAGAACTTATTCAAGGGTATTTTGTTTTTCATGACTGCTATATTAGTTATATCTATTGTAGACACGATATGTAAATTTTTCACAAAAGAACTTCACGCAATACAAATTGTGTGGGGGTATTTTATTGGAATTAACCTTACACTTTGGTTTTTCTTTTTTTTAAAAGGTGAAAAACTTTCAAAATTAATGAAGACTAACAAACCAATCCTTCAGATTTTACGCCCTGCTTTTTTAGTGTGCTCAATATCTAGCTTGTTTGTCGGCTTAACTTATTTACCATTAGCTGAAGCAACAGCAATTGGATTTGTTGCACCTTTATTTATAACAATTCTTTCGGTTCCAATTCTGAAAGAAAAAGTAGGCATACACCGTTGGATTGCAATATTAATTGGCTTCACTGGTGTCATCATTATTATAAGGCCTGGAGGTGAATTTTGGCAATTTGTTTCAATTATGCCTTTGTTAGGAGCAATATTTTTTGCACTTTTTCAAATTTTTACAAGATTACTTTCAGGCACTGAAAAAACTTTTACAACTTTGTTCTACACTGGTCTTGGAGGACTAAGCTGGTCTAGTTTAATAGTCCCATTTGTTTGGATAGATCCCTCTCAAATTCATATTATAGTATTTTTAGCAACAGGTATGCTCGGCGCCTTAGCGCATTTGTGCATGATAAATGCTTTTGATTATTCAGAAGCCTCACTTTTAGCCCCCTATAATTATACTAAGTTAATATGGGTAACAATTTTTGGTTATTTGTTTTTTGAGGATATACCAAGCTTGGAAATGTGGATTGGATCTGGAGTTATTGTTTTAGCAGGTCTTTATGTTCTTTATAGAGAAAGAAAATTTGCCAAAAAATAGAATCATTATATTTATGGCGTAGAGAACCTCCCCGTTATTCCATTTTAATCATCTGATTTAGTTAGATTTTATAGACTAATAGGTTTTCAGTCTACAATTTAGTCTACAATTTAGATTTTTCATTTTCTAAATCCAAAGAAATAATAAAACTTGCTGTACAATTAAGCAGCTGATTTGTTCTTATCTGCTAAAGCCCCATTTATGATTAAACTCAAAGAAGATATAGTCTTATTCATTTCTTTTAAAGATAATGGAACACCAATTGAATACAAATGAGTTTCAGTTCCATTAATATTATTCATATATCTATTTTTTTCATAATTAACTTCAGCACTCGGATAACACAAAAAACAAAATTTATCTTGAGATTTACTAAATGATGAATATGCCATGACCTGATGCTGGTCTTTTCTTATTTCATCTTTCAAACTTGAAGTTAAATTACTTTTATTGAAAAAATGTGACTTATATTTTGCATCTACAAAAAAAAGTGTTTGGTCTTTTTCCAATATTATGTCTGGTTCTAAATGAGACAAACTCAATTTATTAAATGGATTTTGAGAATAGATTGTTTTATTTTCATGAACACTTCCACCAACAATGTTCATAGTTTTTTTAAATAAATATTCTATAAATTTTTCAAAAACCTCATTGAAATCAACTCTCCAGGCAACACCTTTTGTTGCATGAGAATTTAAAATTTTGTTAGCCTGAACTTTTGTGTTTTTAATAGCTTGTTTTTCGGAGGCCTTTACAACTAATTTATCAACAGTAATAGGTTGCAATTTATGTAATTTTTTCCCCATAACATGTAGTTTGTCAGACAACGAATTTCTAATTTTAGATGGAGTATTAGTTGAAAGAATTTCTTTTTGACAAATTAAGAATACATACTTCAATTTTGCTAATTCATTGTGAAAAATATTTAAAATATTTTTCTTACAAGGAAATCTCAATCTGTTTTCTATTTTGTACTCATTGAGATAATATTTTTTCCAGTCAACTTCACCTATTGGCAATTTTTCTATGGAATTAATATTGTCAAACATTCGCCAATTTGATTTTAAAACTAATTCAAATAAATTTATAAATTTCATACACTCTAAATACAGTGGTGGTTTCATAAATTCTGACTTTAATGGAGCACTGTCTATAATTTCATATTCAATTGAGTGCTCCAAAAGGTCCATTAATTCAGTATATTCCTCAAATTTTTTAGTGTTTGCAAATCGTGGTGTTACACAAAAATCACCAATCTGTATATTTTTGGAGGACATCATTGGAATTGCACCAACATATTGGCTTGATTCAAACAATATTGAGCCTTCCTTTTCATAGCCTTCTAAATTACAATTGATACCTAAAAAATCTAAGTTTTTAATATTATTTTGTATAAAAATATTGAATATTTTGAAATTTTCTCTTCTATCAGAAACATCAACTAATTTTTCTAATCTTCTATAATTGGATTTAGAAGAAGACAAGCATTTCATTTCATAAAAAAGGTTATTATTATTAATCATTTAAATAGACTTATGCTTATTGTATCTTTAAAAAAAATCTCAAACGCCAATTTGGCATCTATTAAAAGACCTTCATCAAGATATTCATTTATAAGAGGTAATAATTCATACCTTACTCTAAGTTTAAACTCCTCATCGTTTGAAGCAATAAAATAACTTTGACCAGGTTGATACGCTAATTCAGTATCATCCGCATAATCATTAAAAATTTTCTCAACTTGCTCAAATTCTTCTCTAAAGAACTTTTTATTTGGTATTTCATTTTGAATAACTTGTGGTTTCATATCGTACCATGCAAATCTTCTTCTAAGTGCAAAATCTACAATAGCCAAACTTCTATCTGCAGTATTCATAGTTGCAATTACATTTAAGTTTTCAGGCAACTTATCAATATCAATGTTGCCAACTTTAATTTTAGCATTAGAAGAATCCATATTAGGTTCGAAAAGATAAAACATTTCGCCAATCACATTTGAAAGATTGGCTCTATTTATTTCATCTATTATTAGTAATACTTTTCCTTCAGGATTTTCGTTTGCATATTTAAAAGCTTTTAAGAATTTACCTTCATACTCACTATATCTAAGTTCTTTACTTTGATTAGTATCTGGCCTTATTCCAAATATAAAGTCAGAATAAGATGTCTCAGCATGAAATTGGGTAAAAAAAACTTTAGCATTAAGTTCATTTGCTACTAATTTTGCCATTCTTGTTTTTCCTGTACCTGGAGGACCTTGTAGAACAACATATTTTCTTAAACTCAATAAATTTAGTATTTCGTCATAATCTTCCTTTTTATTATTATTTCCTATTTTTGATGTTCTTTTAGAAATAGCTTTATTAATGTTGTTCCTTTTTTCTTTACTTGTATCCCAGTTACGAATTTGAGCATAATTCGCTAAAAAAGAAGCAATAACTTCTTTGCCTTCATCACTTAATAAATTTTTAACAATTTGAAAGGCTGGCAAAAATTTAGTGTAAGTTGAAAGTGTTGGAATAATTGAATTCAGTTCTTCGTTAGCAAAATATTTCCTGTCTATATTAGTTTCAATATCATCAAACTTTTGTTTACAGAAACTATTCTCATCTAGTATTTTTTGGATATTTCTTCTTATACCTGGTCTTCTAGCAATATCGTAGTCTTTGTTAAACCCATTGCTGCCAATACCAAAACACACAATAGATGAATTATTTTCTATTTTTGAAGGAAAAATTGTAACGGTGAAATCTTGAAATGCCCCTGATTTAGGTTCCTCTGCAGAGGTTACGCTAATAAATCGTTGATTTTCACTAGGAGGTCTAAAGCTATTGTTTCTTAACTTATAAAACCCCTCATTAACGTTTTTAATTGAATCGCCATCTATTAATTTTCCACCAAATTCTTCACAAGTTTTCTTTATAAAATCAACTACAGTATCAAAATATTCTTCAGGTAATTCTGTCATTTCTATCTCTTTTTAATTATTTATATTATTATCTAATATGTTTTTCTATATGTTTTAATTTGATTGTATCTAATAAAGATTCTTTAAATGCTTCAGCCAAAGTATTAACATCTTCCTCTGTTAGTTTTTTTAACTCTTTATTCATTACTTCACAGTTGCACCATTTTGTGATGGCAAACCTAATCCACTGGCTTCTTAATACTCGTCCTTCATCTCTTCCTAATTTAATTAATTTTTCAGATATTTCATTTTTCTTATTAGTATTTTTATAATCAATTAATTCTTTTGTTTTTTGGATTTGATTTTGTAAAAATTCTAATAGTTTTTGAGTATCAAAATCTTTTATAATTTTACCTGATTGAATTAGTGTATATCCTTCATTTTTTAATTTCATTATTGCAATGTATCGAAGTAAGTGCTCAAAATTATACACATAAGATTTATTAACTATTTCAGCATTTGGTATAAGCCCTTTTTCAGAAAACTGCTGTAATCTTCTTAGATTAACAGGTAAATATTTTTTATACTTTTTTGAATACATTTTATAATTTTCAGGATTCTCTTTTTCGAGAGTAGAAATTATACTCATTAATTCTTTTCTGCTTCCTCTAAAATTTGAAAATTTAGTAATCATTAAATAATCTCTCTATGTTCATTTTCACTAAATAATCCAGCCTGAATGCAACAACTTAGAAAAGCATCATCATCCCACGTATCAAAACCAAAATATCTAGAGCATAAGTTCTTAAAATTAGTAATAAATTTTGCAATTCCATATCTATGACCCTCTAAATTTGTATTTAGCTTTCTATTTGTAATCGCAAAATCTCTTAGAATATCTTGAGTGCTTCTTCCTTTAAATTCCATAGGTCCAACACCATTCCAACAAATAGCTAAAGTAAATTTTCTGTATGGAATAGGTGCAAGAAAATTACCTAATTCTAACTTATTAATAATAAAACATGACCATGAAATAAATCTCTTGTTGTGTTTTAATCTTTGGTATTCTTCTTTTGAAACAATATCAAAATGGTAATTGATTAAAAAAGTATGAATGATTTTAACTTGGTCAATGATTCTGGGTTTACTTGCATTAGCATTTCTCAATGTATTATTTAAATTAACAATAATATCATATAATGCCCCTAGAGGAGACTTAGCCCTTCCCTCAACTAAAAAGTCTCCTGGAACATTTGGTCTATATTGAAACCAAATTTCTTTTGAGCCTTTATTATCAATTCTAACCTTAAAAGATTCCTTGATATATTTATTAACAGACATATTTTTTACCTTTCTTAAATAAAATAATAAAAACTATAATAACACACATACATGAGATATGTCAACACATTTGTGTGGTACCATTAAAGAGATGGAATTTTATATACTAATAATTTTACAGTCTAAAATTTAGACTAAAAAAAATATAATTTTATGTTATGTAAGTTAAATGAGATTTTTCTTTGTTATTATTACTATTGTTATTTTCTTGCATAATCCAGTTTATGCAAATGATGCATTTATCTGCAAAGTCATTTCGAAAGAAAGTTGTGGTGAAGAAAGATGTGGTGGAAGAAAAAATCCCAAAAAAGATATAAGAGTAATTAACTTAACAACCAATCAATATATTAGAAATGAAGAAGCTTTTGAAATTTCTGAAATAATAACCACTGGTGTTTATAAGGTAATTAGAATTAATCAAAGTTTTATGAAGATTTTAACTATGGACTTGCCTATTGGTGACAAAAAAGAATTATGGAATAAAAAAGGTTTTTTTAGCGAGGTTGCTGATAAATATGACAGCTTCGCATTGTCTTGGGGTATGTGTGAATTAAATTAACAACCATCTCAAATAAATAAAATTCCGCATGATGTATAGATTTTAATAAGTTAACCTTATATTCTCCTGTAATGTCTATCCATTTGTTGAATAAAGTTAAAAATTTCATGCCCTTCTGTTATTCTTAGTATTTCTTTAGTATTATTATTTAATGCCATCCATACTTCTAAAACAATAAATCTAAGAAATTCTGAATTAAGTTTTTGGATATCTTCTTTTGTAAGTGATTTGAGTTCATTACAAATTATTTCTATCAGAGTCTTTTTTTCTTCATCTGGCATCTTGAAAAGCATTAATTCATTATGAATAAATTTAAATTCAAAGGTAATCCTTATATCTTTACGAAACTTATGCTCTTTTTTTTGGATTGCGCTATCAATAATGTTAGCTCTCAAATCCTTAGCTCCACAAGTTGTACAGCCATATTGAAAACACCAATTATGATAGATTGATGAGTTAGCTAAAAATTTAATTAAATTAGCCTCAATATCTACAAGTTTTATCAAATTCATCATAATAAATTAATTTTTCTTATTTCCTTCGAGCATTTAATATAATAAATTTATGAACGAATAAATAATATAAAATATTTAATTAACTATAATTTAAAACCAAATTTTTGGTCAAAATCTACGTCCTTAGAAATTCTATTAATTTTATCTTCAATAGTTTCTTTTCCTTTAGTTAAAGCTAAATATCGAAGAGCAATCATAGCTTTTTTAAAAATGTCTAAATCATTGTTTTCTAGGGCTTGAACAACAGAGTCTTGTGATTTTAAAAGTATATATTTTTGTGTTTCTTGTATATTTTTAATAACTTTTTCTTGAGCAAGTTCTAGACACTCTTTAAATAACTGATTTTGTTTCCACCTAGACAATGTTTCTGGCCTGATTTTAAGTTGGTTTAAAATTTCTGAAGTTTTCATGCCTGTTGCTAATAAATTACATGCCATTTTTTGACTTTCATTGAGTTTTATTGACATTTTTATCTACTCTTACTGGTTTATGACCTAAAAAACCTCGAATTTTTTTTCTTTCTTCGATTGCCTGATTAAGCTCATTCTCATCCCAAACAATTTTATTTCCTAGAGAGAATGGCATAGGAATAATACTAGATTTAGACCATCTGACGACAGTTGATGGGCTTATGTTAAGTTTTCTAGCAACTTCTTTTTTGCTTATATAAATAGACTTCAAGGCGAGCTCCATTGAATTTAAATTAAAATTTTTGAAACCATCAACGCTAGATTAAATTATCTATCCTGATGAAGAAGCACAGAATCATGCTGCGTTTATTTTACATCGCACGCCAGGGTCTCGCCATACTGCGATGGTGTTACACGTAAAGTGAAGCGCCATTTAGATAATTTATTTTAACATATTATCATATATCAAACAACATCAAGCTAAGTTAGATAGTAAATATTTTTCCCAATCATTCATAATTATCTTTCTTTCTGGCATTAAGTCTGTCCTCATATATGCTTTTTCTACTTTGTCTGGTAATTGATGTGATTGTGAAAACTTAATTGCATAATGCTGATATTTTCCTTGTTCTTCTGCCCAAGTTCTAAATGTTGTCCTAAATCCATGTACCGTTATTTTAAAATGAGGAAATCTTTTTTTTATAAAAACAAGCATTGCCCCATTAGATATATGTTTACCTGTTAATGGATTAGTAAAGACATATTCATGGTTATGTTTTTTTCTCATTAATTTGATTATAGATATTGCCTCATATGATAGTGGGATTGTATGTTCTTTTCTCGCTTTCATATTGTAATAAGGTAAGGTCCAAATTCTTTTATCTAAATCAAATTGTTCAAACTTCGATTTAATAACTTCACTTGTTCTTGTTACTGTTAAGATTAATAATCTTAATGCATAGGCTGAAAATAAATCTATCTCGCAAAGCTCATTGTAAAAACAGTTAACTTCTTCATGACGTAAAAAAGCATGGTGCTTAACCTTTTTGATTTTAAAGGGATTTGGAAGAATATGATAAAGATGTTCTTGCCAAGAGGCAGGATTTTCTTTTAAGTACCATTTTTTTACTTTGGCAAATGTTATTATTTGGAATAATCGTTGTTGAAGACGTCTTGCAGTCTCTGTTTTTGTTATCCAAATAGGTAATAACACTTCAACAATGTCATCATTATTTATATCAATAAATGGTTTCCTATCCAAAATAGGAGAGGCGTAGGTAGAAATTGTATTTCGCCATTGTTGTTCGCTTTTAGGATTAGTCCATTCATCTTTCTTTTTTGTTGAAACATAGATATCAGCAATATCGGAGAATTTCTTATTTTGCTGTTGCCGTAAAACCTCAGCTCTATTCTTTTCATCTATAGGGTCAATCTTTTTACCCAGTAATTGCTTGTTGTGCAGTGCATATTGTCTTGCTTCTAAAAGTGATACATCTGGGAAGCTTCCTAAACCCATTTCTCTTGATTTTTTGTTAATTGTATAGCGAAAACTCCATTTGCCTCTTCCAGGGCTATAAATTGAAATATAAAGTCCATTTCCATCATGATATTTGCCTATTGGTAAAGCTAATATTTGTTTTGCATTTAATCTTTTCATGTCATCTCCAGTCTACAACTCGGTCTACAAGTTGGGTTGATTAAAGATGATTTATAATGAAATAACTTA
The DNA here is from genome assembly GCA_902517815.1 of uncultured SAR116 cluster alpha proteobacterium. Lineage (GTDB taxonomy): Bacteria > Pseudomonadota > Alphaproteobacteria > Puniceispirillales > Marisalimonadaceae > Marisalimonas. The sequence continues at coordinate 17,492 of CABYED010000019.1, read as the reverse complement.
GAGAGCTTTCGTCAATCAAAACCAAGCATAGCTTAGAATTATGACACAGCATGACATAACATAGTTAGGTACATGGCGGAGAGGAAGGGATTCGAACCCTTGAGAGGCGTTAACCCCAACACGCTTTCCAGGCGTGCGCCTTAAACCGCTCGGCCACCCCTCCAAAAATTGAAATTTTACATCAACATTTTTTTTGGAGCAAGTTAATATAAGTTATTATTATATTGAAATATTTTTTATACATTTTAGATTAATCTAATAATTATAATTGGACACTATAAAATGATAATAGGAAGACTTTTAATTTTATTAGGAATATTTTCATTTATACTTACTCTTGTTAGTAATTATTTTGATGTTATTTCACAAATAGAGAGTAAAAATGAAATAACTCAGTTAGGTCAGTTCTGGTTTCATTTTGCACCCAATAGCCTTCAAATTGCAGAAACTATTGTAAGTCGATATGTTGATCCTTGCTCAGCATTAGATATTTTGGATTGTTCAGGTTTTTTATGGCATCCATTTATATCTTCAATATTGTTAATGCCTGCTGCTCCTATCTTAGCCCTATTAAGTTTTATTTTTATTGTTTTTGGACTTAAAAAATCCTTAAGAAAAAGAGAAAAAAATAAAATTTGAAATATGCTTTATATAAATTATTTATCGCCCATTTTTAGGGCTTCAAAAAATGCATTTTGAGGTATCTCAACATTTCCAAACTCTCTCATTCTTTTTTTACCAGCTTTTTGTTTTTCAAGCAGTTTCTTTTTTCGAGTTATATCTCCACCGTAACACTTTGCAGTAACATCTTTTCTCATTGCTGAGATAGTTTCTCTAGCTATAACTTTTCCTCCAATGGCGGCTTGTAATGCTACCTTAAATAATTGTCTTGGTATGAGATCTTTCAATCTTGTGCATATTGCGCGACCTCTTGTTTCAGCCTGATCTCTATGAGAAATCATTGCTAAAGCATCAACAGGTTCTCCATTAACTAAAATTGAAACACGAACAAGGTCACCTTTTTTATAATTATCAATTTGATAATCAAAGCTAGCATAACCAGATGTCATACTTTTTAATTTATCATAAAAATCAAAAACAACTTCATTTAATGGTAATTTATAAACCACCATTGCCCTAGCTCCTGCATAGGTAAGATCTATCTGCTCTCCTCTTCTTTCTGTACATAGAGTTAGAACTGATCCAACATATTCATCTGGAACTAGAATAGTTGCTTTAATCCACGGCTCTTCTATAAAGTTAATATGATTTACATCTGGCAAATCCGCAGGATTATGAAGCAAAACGAATGTATTATCATTTTTATGGACTTTATAAACTACTGATGGCGCTGTTGAAATTAATTCTAAATTAAACTCCCTAGATAATCTCTCTCTTATAATCTCCATATGTAAGAGCCCTAAAAATCCACACCTAAAGCCAAACCCTAAAGCAGCCGAAGTTTCAGCTTCAAAACTAAATGATGCATCATTTAAAGACAACTTACTTAAAGCTTCTCTTAAATCAGAAAATTGAGCATTGTCCATAGGAAATAAACCGCAAAAAACGACTGGCACAGAGGGTTTGAAACCAGGTAACATTGTTTCAATGGGGTTTCTTTCGTCTGTTATTGTGTCTCCTACTTTACAATCTGCTACAGTTTTAACTGAAGCAGTAATAAAACCAATCTCTCCAGGTCCTAACTCATCAACATTTATAATTTTAGGAGTAAATATGCCAAGTTTTTCAATAGTGTGAGAAACCTTAGTTGACATGAATCTTATCTTTTGACCTTTTTTTAAACTTCCATTTACAACTCTAACTAAAGTTAGAACACCTAAATAAGGATCATACCAACTATCAATTAATAGAGCTTGCAAAGGGGCGTTGGGATTACCCTCTGGAGGAGCTAATTTTTCAACTAAAGAAGATAAAACTTCATTAATGCCTTGTCCTGTTTTAGCTGAGACCTCAATCCCGTCTTCTCCAGGCAATCCAATTACATCTTCAATTTGTTTTCGAATTCTATCTGGCTCAGAAGCAGGTAAATCGATTTTATTGAGTACTGTCACAATTTCATGATTTACATCTATTGCTTGATAAACATTTGCTAAAGTTTGTGCTTCTACCCCTTGTGAAGAATCTACTACAAGAAGTGATCCTTCACATGCAGAAAGAGATCTGGAAACCTCATATGCAAAGTCTACATGACCTGGAGTATCCATTAAATTCAAAGTATAAGTTTTATTATCAGTGTGCTTGTATAATAATCTAACCGTCTGAGCTTTGATTGTTATACCTCTTTCTCTCTCAATTTCCATATTGTCTAGAACTTGCTCTTTCATCTCTCTTTCAGTTAAACCCTTACATTCTTGAATTAATCTATCAGCAAGGGTTGATTTACCATGATCAATATGTGCTATAATAGAAAAATTCCTTATTAGATTAATATTTGTCATTAAGTTCCTAAAAAAAATTGGATGTACACTGCAAGTTAGTTTTAAAAAAAATATTTTGCAATATTAAAAATGTATTGAAAACTCTAATAACTTGACTAAACAATCATACAATTGATAGTGTTATTTTGTTATGTACGAAAATTATAATTCAATTCTTATTCAAGTTCTAAATTTATTAAGAAACCCGTGCTCTAAGGAGTCCGGGATGATAATTAATAAATAAATTAAATTTTGAACTTAAAATATAAGGCAAAGAATTATGAAAAATAGATATGAAAAATATAGCGCTTACCCACCAGTTAAAATTTTAGATAGAAAATGGCCTAATAAGACTATAACAAGCGCACCAATATGGTGTTCAGTAGATTTAAGAGATGGCAATCAAGCTCTGATTGAACCAATGGATTCTGTCAGAAAAATGCGCATGTTTAAACATCTAGTTAAAATAGGATTTAAAGAAATAGAAATTGGATTTCCTTCCGCCTCTGAAACAGATTTTAATTTTGTAAGAGAATTAATTACTGATAATCATATTCCAGAAGATGTTACCGTACAGGTTTTAACTCAATCCAGAAAACCTTTAATTGAAAAAACTGTTGAAAGTTTGAAAGATTGCAAAAATGCAATAATTCACCTTTACAATTCAACTAGCACCCTTCAAAGAGAAATTGTTTTTAAGGAATCCATGGACGGAGTAAAAAAAATAGCAACTGATGGGGCTAAAATAATTTCAGATCAATTATGTAAATTAGATGTGTCTAATATCAGATTACAATATTCTCCAGAGAGCTTTACTGGAACAGAGTTACCATATGCATTAGAAGTTTGTGAGTCTGTTTTAGATGTTTGGGAAGCAAGCGAGAAAAATCCTGTCATAATAAACCTTCCTGCGACTGTTGAAATGTCTACTCCAAACATTCACGCTGACCAAATAGAGTGGATGGGAGATAATTTTAGTAATAGAAAAAGGGTAATTTTATCCCTTCATCCTCATAATGATAGAGGTACTGCAATTGCTGCAACTGAATTAGGGTTAATGGCAGGTGCTGACAGAGTTGAAGGAACTTTGTTTGGTAATGGAGAAAGAACTGGAAATGTAGACCTTGTAACACTTGGACTTAATTTATTTACTCAAGGTGTTAATCCTAATATAGATTTTAGCAAGATAAATGACCTAATTGATACGGCTGAATTTTGTAATAGACTACCTGTTCATCAAAGACACCCATATGCAGGTTCTTTAGTACATACAGCTTTTTCTGGAAGTCATCAGGATGCAATAAGAAAAGGTATGGATAATTTGGAAAAATCACTATCAAAAAAATGGGCTGTTCCATATTTACCAATTGACCCAGCTGATATTGGTAGAACTTATGAAGCTATAATTCGTGTTAATAGCCAATCAGGTAAAGGCGGTACAGCTTGGTTATTAGAAACAGACTATCAAATAAGATTACCAAAAGGTGCGGAAGTTGAATTATCTTCAAAAGTACAAAAGATAGCTGATGAAACTGGTAACGAAATTACAAGTGACATCATATGGAGAACTTTTAATGAGAATTTTATTCTGCAAAAACCATTTGAATTAATTGATTTTAAAGTTGAGGGTGCTAATAGAAAAGATAATCATGAAATAATAAACGCTAAGGTTAATTTCAAGGATAAACTGTATCAATTTTCTTCTCAAGGTAACGGACCAATTTCCGCTTTTGTAAATGGGATAAGAGAAAATTTTGATTTGCAATTTACATTAGAAGACTTTGGTCAAAACACTAGAAGCGCTACATCCAAAGCTGAATCTGCAGCTTACGTTGAACTTAAAATTAATGATGGCAAGGACTCAATTTATGGATGTGGAATTGATACAAGCATAACTGTAGCGCCTATACTTGCAGTTTTAAGCGCAATTAATAAGATCAATATTTAAAGAAATATGTCTCAAGAAAATCTTCATCTAGAAAATAGAAAAGTTCTAAAAGTTTCAGGATTAAATTGTGTAGATTTTTTAAATAATATTCTAACATCTGATATTTCTAAATTAAAACCATTAGAAACTATACCCGCAGCATTACTTTCTCCCCAAGGAAAAGTTTTGTATGATATACTATTAAGTCTAGATTTTCCAAAACATTCAGAAGATAAGTCAATTCTTATTGAATACGATTTATTTTGTGAAGATGAGCTAATTAAGAAATTAAATATGTATAACTTAAGAAAAGAAGTAAAAATTAAAAAAACTAATTATTATGTTCATGTGTCAAACAACCCAAAATGTTCTGAAAATTCACTAAAAGATAAAAGATTCTTAAATACAAACATTAATATTAATAGAATTTACTGTAAGGAAAAACCTATAAATCTTATAGAAAGGAGTTACGCATCAAATTGGTATGATTTGATCAGATATAAAAATTGTATTCCTGAAGGAACAAAAGAAATAGAAATTAATACAACACTTCCTATGGAAATTAATCTTGATTTGTTAGGTGGAATTAGTTTTGAAAAAGGATGTTTTATTGGCCAAGAGGTTAATGCAAGAATTAAATATAAGGGGTTAGTTAAACGAAAGTATGTTTCTATTCATTTTAAAAACAAAAACGTTTCATTCTCAAATTCAGATAAAATTGATAATAAAATTTTTCTAGATACACAGAATATTGGTAAAGTAATTGCATTATCATTAAATAAGGAAGATGATATTTGGTATGGAATAGCCAAAATAAAATTATCTCAATTATATCTATTTGAAGAAAATGATAAATTAGAATGTGATTTTTGTGGTTCAAAGATAAAAATTAATATTCCTAGTTATATGCTTCCTCTCCCAAGAAAAAACTAAACTTCTATGATTGACAAATGTTTTGTTTAAACTTAATTATTAAAAAAAGCCTTCAAAATTATTTTTGACCTGATACAAATTTCAATTTGTGTTATTTAAAATATATTATTATTTTAATTTGAACTTTTTAATTCAGTTACGATTAATTGGAGTTTAGAAAATGACATCATTACTAATGCCAAAAGCAACAGCTGTGTGGTTGATTGACAATACTACATTAACTTTTGAACAAATTGCAGAGTTTTGTAGTCTTCATGTGTTAGAAGTTCAAGCCATTGCAGATGGTGATGTTGGTCATGGTATTTTAGGATTTGATCCAATATTAAATGGACAACTTTCTAAAGAAGAAATTGACAAATGTTGTAAAGATAATTCTTTGTTACTTAAGAAATCTAATTCCTCATTGCCAGAAACAAAAAACAAGGATAGAGGTCCTAAATATGTACCATTAGCGAGGAGAGGCGATAAACCTGATGCAATTGCTTGGATTGTTAAAAATCATCCTGAAGTAAAAAACAACCAAATCGCAAAATTAATTGGAACTACGAAAGATACAATTGAAAAAATTAGAACAAGGAGTCACTGGAACATTTCCAACATTACCGCTAAACATCCTGTATTATTAAGTTTGTGTACCCAAGAGGATTTAGATGAAGCGATAATAAAAGCTGGGGGCTCGGTAGATGCTCAAAATGATGAAAGCATACCCGCAAATAATTAATTTCGTGTAATTTATAAAATTTTTATTATTTTTTAGAGTAAAAATATGAATAACCAGAATATACGACCATCAGTTGCTATTGTCATGGGAAGTCAAAGTGATTGGGAAACTATGAAATTCTCAGAGGAAATTTTAATTAAACTTAAAATTCCTTTTACTACTAAAATTATATCTGCTCACAGAACCCCAGATAGGATGAATGATTTCGCAAAAAATGCACGAAAAAATTCAATCCAGGTTGTTATTGCTGGTGCTGGAGGTGCCGCTCACCTTCCTGGTATGATTTCCTCACATACTGAACTACCAGTAATAGGTGTGCCCATTCAAAGTTCTCCATTAAATGGCCTTGACAGTCTTCTATCAATAGTCCAAATGCCTAGCGGGGTTCCAGTAGCAACAATGTCCATTGGAAAAGCCGGTGCTATTAATGCAGCCGTTTATGCTGCAAAAATTTTAAGTTTGTCTAACAAAGAAATTAATACAAAACTGACGAATTGGCTATCTTCCCAAAGAGACAGAATTCCACTTACTCCTAATATGAACAATGAATAAAGTAAAAAATTTTCCAAAATTACCCAATGATGAAAATGTAATAGGTATTGTTGGAGGAGGCCAACTTGGGAAAATGATAGCTCTATCAGCATCTAAAGCGGGATATAAAACACATCTTTATTGTCCCAAAGGTGATAATCCAGCAGAGGCTGTGGTTGATCAAATTACACATGGAGAATGGGATGATTATAATAAATTAGTTGAATTTTCTAATGAAGTATTTTGTGCAACCTCTGAATTTGAAAATATTCCATTTAAATCACTTAAATTATTATCTAAGAAAACAACAGTAGTACCAGGTAGTTTAGTCTTTAGGTGTGCACAAATTCGTTCTAAAGAAAAAGAAATGGCGCTTAAGTCTGGCTTTAACACTCCAAAATGGTTTTTAATAAAAAATACTGATGATTTAATATCTTCAATTAAAAACATAAATAAAGAAGCAATACTTAAGACTAACTCTCTGGGGTATGACGGAAAGGGACAAATGAAAATTGATAAAAATTCAAATTTTTTTGAAACTTGGGAAAATTTAGGATCTGTAGAATGTGTTTTAGAAGAAAAATTAGAATTTAAAAGAGAAATATCTTTGATGTATTTCAAAAGTCTTGATGGCTCTGAAGGATTTTTTCCTCTATCTGAAAATTATCATGAAAATGGCATATTAAAAAAAACAACTGCGCCTGCCCATTTAGATTTGAACATTGAAATTGATATAAAAACAAAAGCAAAAAAATTAGCACAAAATTTAAATCTTTATGGTGTTTTAGCTATTGAGTTATTTGAATTATTAGATGGAAGTATTTTATTTAACGAAATTGCGCCAAGACCACACAATTCTTTTCATTGGACACTAAATGGTTGTAATAGTAGCCAATTTGATATTTTAGTAAGAACAATATGTGGTTTACCTGTTAAAGATGTTTTATGCGATGGTAAATGGGAAATGACAAATTTAATTGGCCAAGATGTAAATAATATGAGACTATATGACGATCAAAATTATATATTACATATCTATGGAAAAAAAAATATAAAACCCGGCAGAAAAATGGGACATTTTAATAGAAATATTTCTTAATTACTTACCTTTGTGAAGTTGAAAGGAACATCCTGATAAACCTCGTTTATAAAATTAGTAAATAGTAAAAATGCGTATGGTCTCCATTTATTAATGGGTTCAAGGCTAATATCATCATTTGGAAAATAATTAGCGGGAATATCTATTTTAATATTTTGTGACTTATCTCTTAAAAACTCATTCTTGAGAGTAATTGCATCATACTCTAAATGATTTAATATAAATAAATCCTTAGTTTTTGGACATCTCACCATTCCTACACCTGAACTTGGAGAGAAAGCTAGTATATCAAGACCTGTTTGTATGATTTCGTCCTTTTTATTTTCTGTATAACGTGAAACCGGCATTGGAAATCTATCAATAAAACCTTGCATTAATCTATATCGTTTTTCTTGATTTAAGTTATGATCGAAAACACCGAATAATTTTTTCCCCATGGAGTGTTTTTCAACATTATGAAGGACTTTTAAAAGAGCTTGAGCTCCCCAACATATACCAATCCTTCTAAAAACATTTCTTGAAGACCATGAAATAATTTCTTTCAATTCATTCCAGTATTTTACTTCTTGAAAAGGAACAGTTTCAACCGGTGCTCCAGTAATTATTAGAACATCGTAAAAATTATTATTAATGTCGTCTAAAGTTTTATAAAATTCAATCAGATGTTCTTTTTTAGTGTTTCTTGGTGAATATGTTTCAGTAGTCATTAAAGTTAATTCTATTTGCAAAGGAGACGCACCAAGCAACCTCGCAAATTGTACCTCAGTTTCAAGTTTTTTTGGCATTAAATTTAATAATAAAAATTTTAAAGGTCTTATATCTTGCTTTTCTGCGATGCTACTATCTATTACGTCTACAATCTCATTTTGAAGAAGTTTTCTTGCAGGCAAATTATCATGTATTTTAATAGGCATTTTTGTAACTTTTTAGTTAATTAACTAATGCTTTAATTTTAAATTTTTCTTATCTTTTTCAAAAAACTAAGAGCAGATTTAATGTTAATAGTATTTTTTAAACCATTAAAATTATTTGCGAATTTTCTCAAATCAGATAGTGGTCTTTTTAAACTAGAAATTTTACTTATATCTTTTAATCTTCTATCTAAAAAAAACTCAGTTTCAATATTATTATTAGACTTATCATTTAACCAAAATAACAACGTAGATGTATAAACTGCAGCCAAGGATATTCTTCTTGTATAAAAAGAAAAATCAGTAGACTTATCTCCCGCTATTCTCCAAATGCTATTACAAGTTCTATAAAGTATATTTAAAGATATTTTTGTATTTACAGGTATCGCAGATAATGAAATCGAGGATCTAACTGCCTCTTTATATTTCTGACACAAATTTAATCTGATCATAATAATTTTTTTAATTTTTTCAGGCACTCTTTCTGGTTTTGCTTCAATTGAATTATAATTTTCTTTTACTTCTTGGTCGATTATGTCGGAAAAAAAATCAACAAAATCAATGGAACCATTTTTAAATAAATCTTTGAAAATTTTGATTCTTTCTGAAGAAGTTTTTTTGTTTTCATAACCAATATCTATAGCACCTTGTTCCATTGCTTCCCAAGTCCAACCATCGAAAGGGACATGTGTTAACATTGCTTTAATTAGTTCGTTTCTGATTTGGTTGTTATCAAATGTATTAGTATTCATTATTATTACCGTTAGAATATATATTTATACCTAATTTATAATATGTGTAAATTCAATATAATATAAATAAAACATTAAATAACTTGCAATTACCTTATGTGTTGTGTTATTTGACATTCCTCACAAATAAAAATATGGATTTAAAAATGTATGTGTCCGTTCGAGACAATAATGTTGATCAAGCTCTTAGAGTTTTAAAAAAGAAAATGCAGCGGGAAGGCATGTTTAGAGAAATGAAAAACAGAAGGGCTTATGAAAAACCTTCAGAAAGAAAAGCTAGAGAAATGGCTGAAAATACTAGAAGAGTTAGAAAACTTATGAGAAAAAGGTTAGAAAGAGAAGGCTACTAAACCCAACTTTTTAAACTTTTAGAATGAACCGCATTTTTAATTGCGGTTTTTTTTTGAAGATAGTAAAGAAGAATTAATTAAATAATGTCAAATTTATTTAATATCCTTTGGAGTAAATTAGATGATTATTGGATGCCCTAGAGAAGTTTATAAAGGTGAAAACAGAGTAGCGCTTACACCTGAAAGCGCAAAGCAATTACAAAAATTAGGATATACATGCCTTTTAGAGACACGTGCTGGTATTAACGCTAACTTTTCAGATAAAGATTATAAAATTGCTGGAGTTAAAATTATTAAGAATTCTAGTGAACTTTGGAAGCAATCAAATATAATATTAAAAGTAAGAGGCCCAGAAAAATCAGAATTATCAAAAATAAAACTTAATCATCATATTATAAGTTTTATATGGCCTAATCAAAATAAACCTCTTCTTGAAGCTTTAAAAAAGAAAAAAGTTACAGCTCAAGCTATGGATATGATACCTAGAATTAGTAGAGCTCAAAAAATGGATGCCTTATCTTCTATGGCTAACATAGCTGGTTATAGAGCAATAATTGAGGCAGGAAACCAATTTGGAAGATTTTTTACCGGTCAAATAACTGCAGCTGGGAAAGTTCCACCTGCAAAAGTTCTCGTAATAGGAGCAGGAGTTGCTGGTCTTGCTGCAATTGGAACTGCTCAATCTATGGGTGCAATTGTTAGAGCTTTTGATGTGAGACCGGAAGTTGCTGAACAAATTGAGTCGATGGGCGCAGAATTTTTAATGCTTGATTTTGAATCAGATGGCACTGGTGAAGGAGGGTATGCAAAACCTGCTTCTAAAGAATTCATAAAAAAAGAAATGGAACTATTTAGAAATCAGGCACCCGAGATTGATATTGTTATTACAACCGCACTTATTCCTGGAATGCCTGCACCTAAGTTATGGCCTAAGGAAATGGTTGAGTTAATGAAACCTGGTTCCGTGATAGTAGATTTAGCGGCTGAACAAGGAGGAAACTGCGAGGTTACTGTTTCTAATAAAATCATAGAAACAAAAAATAAAGTAAAGGTCATTGGATTTACAGATTTACCAAGTAGAATGGCAACACAATCTTCTAGTTTATATTCTACAAATATACGTCACATGGTTGATGACTTAACTCCTAAAAAAGACGGAATACCATTCACTAATATGGAAGATGATGTAATAAGAGGTGCTACAGTTCTTCATGACGGTAAAATTACTTTTCCTCCACCAAAACCAAAAATCGTAGCTATTGCCAAACATGAGACTAATAAAATAAAAGAAAAATCACCGGAAGAGATAGCTCAGGATGAAATAAATGCAGAAAAAAAAGCTGGTAAATTACAATTCTTACTTTTAGCAATTGGTGCTCTTCTAACTTGGTTTATAGGTTATTATGCACCTTCAGACTTTATGCAACATTTCATTGTTTTTATTTTATCATGTTTCGTAGGATATCAAGTTATATGGAACGTATCTCATTCACTTCACACACCTTTAATGGCTGTTACAAATGCTATCTCAAGCATAGTTATAATTGGTGCTTTGCTACAAATGAGAACTGAGAACGATATTGTAAGTATCTTAGCCTTAATATCTATCTTTATTGCCACCATAAATATAGTTGGAGGGTTTATGGTTACAAAAAGAATGTTATCAATGTTTCAGAGAAGCTAAAAAAGGATTATTAGATGACTATTGGATTATTAACTGCATCATACATAACATCTAGTGTGCTTTTCATTCTTGCATTAGGTGGTTTAAGCAATCAAGAAAAGGCAAAAAGAGCCGTTTGGTATGGTATTGTTGGCATGGCGATTGCTGTTTTTGCAACAATTTATGGAAATCAAGTTTTTTTTACTGAATGGCTCAACTGGCTTATAGCTGCAATTTTAGTTGGCTCTATAATTGGAGCAGTTGTTGCTAAAAAAGTACAAATGACAGGCATGCCTCAATTGGTTGCGGCTCTTCACTCATTTGTAGGTTTGGCTGCTGTTTTTATCGGCATAAACTCTGCCATGTTGCCACACTCTGATATGAATTCTACTCAGTATATGATTCATAACGTTGAAGTTTTTATTGGAGTATTTATTGGGGCAATCACATTTACTGGATCTATAGTGGCGTTTGGAAAACTATCTGAATTGATAACTGGCAAGGCATTAATTTTACCTGGAAGACATCTGTTAAATTTGGTCATGTTAGTTTCCTGCTTAGTATTGGGATACATGTTTTTGATTGATGAGGGTAATTGGACCTTAATTGTAATGACTATAATAGCATTTGTAATAGGAGCTCATCTTGTTTTAGCAATTGGTGGTGCAGATATGCCAGTGGTTGTTTCAATGCTTAACTCATATTCTGGATGGGCAGCAGCTGCAACAGGTTTTATGCTTGGAAATGACCTGTTAATTGTAACAGGTGCTTTGGTTGGATCTTCTGGTGCTATTCTATCATATATAATGTGTAAGGCTATGAACCGAAAGTTTCTTTCAGTTATTTTAGGTGGGTGGGGTGATGTTACAGGTCCTACAATGGATATTGAAGGTGAGATGAAACCAATAGATATAGATTCCGTAGCGGCTGCATTAAATGATGCAAACAAAATTATAATCGTTCCTGGTTATGGTATGGCAGTTGCACAAGCGCAAAGCACAGTTTCTGAATTAACCTCTAGACTAAGAGCAAAAAACAAAGAAGTAAGATTTGGAATTCATCCTGTTGCGGGAAGGCTTCCAGGCCACATGAATGTTCTGCTAGCAGAAGCGAAAGTTCCTTATGATATTGTTCTTGAAATGGACGAAATAAATGAAGATTTTCCTGATACAGATGTAGTCATGATACTAGGAGCTAATGATATTGTTAATCCAGCCGCTCAAGAAGATCCTAATAGCCCAATTGCGGGAATGCCTGTTTTGGAAGTTTGGAAAGCTAAACAGGTTTTTATTTCAAAAAGAGGACAAGGAAAAGGTTACTCTGGAATTGAAAATCCATTATTTTTTAGAGAAAATTCTAGAATGGTTTATGGAGATGCAAAAAAATCTTTAGATACAATTTTGCAGAGTATAAATTAATTATATTAGTCTAAAATTAAACCTGATTGCTTCATAGCTTTACTTTGCCTTTTAGACAAAATCTTTTCATCAAAGTCACCAACTAATTCGTGAAAAACTCTATACCAATTTATTTCTGCTTTTAAATGCATGAAAACTGATCCTAATCCGACGGCTGCTCTGTCCATTAATACAAATTCTCTTGGTGGTTTAACACCTCCAATTTTTTTTAATTCTTCATGAACTTTTTCTGCTGTTTCTCTTCCATATTGTCCAGATTCACTCGGATTGATCAACCTAACTTTATCTTCAAGCAAAGGTTGATAGATAAAGTTTGCCCAAATATTTAAAACACCAATTAATTCTTTTGAGGGGTTTTCAAAACCCCAGCTTTTGTAAGCATTTACTGCTTGTTCTTCATCTCCATCTCTTAAGGCTTGATAGAGTTCTATAACGCCTGTCACAAAATCTGGTCTAAAAATTCTAATGCATCCAAAATCCATTAAGTTAACTCCACCATCAGGACGTATTGTATAATTTCCAAGATGAGGATCTCCATGAATTACTCCATATTTATAAAATGGTATATACCATGCTTTAAACATATTTAAGGCTACTTGATTTCTAATTTTGATATCACTATTTCTAGCGATAAAATCCATAATTTTTGAGCCATCTATCCTTGTCATTGTTAGGAGTCTATTTGTTGACAATTCATCAATAGGGTTAGGAAGTGTTATTTGATTTAAATCAGATAACATATACCTATATAGTTTTAAATTTTTAACTTCATGGGAATAATCGAGTTCTTCTTTCAGCCTATCTGATAACTCCTCATGTATTGCTTCAGTTGAAATAGCAGAATCATATTTTTCATATAATGAAAATATTAATTTAAGCTGCTTTAGATCAGCCTGAACAGCTGAGCCCATATCAGGATATTGCAACTTACAGGCTAATTTTTTTCCATTAATGTCTTCAGCAAAATGAACTTGACCTAAAGATGCTGCAGCGGAGGCTTGTTTATCAAAGGAATTAAAGTAAGTAAGCCAATTTTCTCCTAACTCAGCTTTCATCCTTCTTTTAACAAAAAGCCAACCCATTGAAGGAGCATCTGCTTGAAGATGAGATAATTCATTTACATACTCTTTAGGAAGAGCGTCAGGAATTGTGGCAAGAATTTGGGCAACTTTCATAAGTGGCCCTTTTAGCCCACCTAAGGCAGCTCTCAAATCAGAAGCATGCTGTTCTCTATTTATTTTAATTCCTAGATATCTTTCACCAGCTAGTCTCGCAGCCAGCCCACCCATTGCGGAAGTTACCTTTGCATAACGTCTGAGTCTTCCACCTGTCATAGAAGCGCTCAGCTCATCTTGAATTCTACTATCTTTACTCATAATAATTAAAACCTCTAAAAATTAGATTAATTATCCAAATCATCAAGCTCATCCATTAATCCAGTAATCATTGTAATACCTTTTTCCCAAAAACTATTATCATACGCACTTAAATTAAAAGGTTTTAGTAGATCATTGTGACTTTTTGTCCCACCAGAAGATAACATTTCAATGTACTTATTTGAAAAAATATCTTTATCACTTTGTTGATATGCATACCAAAGTGCATTTACTAGACTATCTCCAAAAGCATAAGCATATACATAAAATGGAGAATGAACAAAGTGAGGGATGTATCCCCATAAAAATCTATAGTCATCACCAAGATTAATATAAGGACCCACGGCATGAGACTGTGTCTCTAACCAAATATTACTTATTTCATCAGGTGTTAATTCACATTTTATTCTTGCCTCATGAAACTTGACTTCGAATTGGTGAAACCCTATTTGTCTAGCAACAGTATTTAACATATCTTCTATTTTACTAGATAATAGCTGTTTTTTTTGTGCTATTGAACTCTCGTCTAATAATTTTCTAAACACCAACATTTCCCCAAAAACTGATGCTGTTTCGGCGAGTGTTAGAGGTGTTTCAGCCATTAATAATCCATTTTTCCCTGCAAGAATTTGGTGAACACCGTGACCAAGTTCGTGTGCGAGTGTCATAACATCTCTAATTTTGCCTTGATAATTTATTAATATGTATGGATGTAATGACGGAACTGAAGGATGGGCAAAAGCACCTGATGCTTTACCTTTTCTTAAGCTTGCATCTATCCAATTATTTTTAAAAAACAACCCTGCTAGATTGGAAATCTCTGGATGGAATGAAGAAAATGAATCTAAAATGATATCCTTAGCCTCAGACCATTTAATCAATTTCTCAGAAGAATGAGGCAATGGTGCATTTCTATCCCACCAATCTAACCTTGTCTGACCAAATTGGTTAGCTTTCCATTTATAATATCTATGGGTAAGTTCAGGCATAGCCTTATCAACTGTATTTACTAATTTGTCCACAACCTCATCTTCAACATCATTATCAAGATTTCTTGAGGACATAATTCTTTTAAAACCCCTTTTGTTGTCTTCGATAAACCTATCTCTAGAAATCACATTAAGTATCATTCCAAAAATACGTTTATTATTTTCTAAAACTTCAGAAAGTGATTTACCTGCAATTTTTCTGGTTTTTGGATCTGCGTCAGATAACAAGTTCAAAATTTCAGCTTGAGTAAGTGATTTTTTTTTGAAAGGAAAACGTAATGCTGCAGATGTCTCATCAAATAATCGAGTCCATGCTGACCTACCAGTAGCAGATTTCTCTATTAAAATCTCTTCTACAAGGGGATCAAGAAGATAAGGGTTTCTTTTTCTTAATATATTGAGATAAGGTTCCCAGTTCTTTGCCTCTTTATCATTTAACCAATTCTTAATTGTATTATCATCAACTTTTGAAAGTTCTAATGTAACAAAGATAAGAGTTGAAAGAATTTCGGTAATTTCGTCAGATATAGAAGAGTTGTATTTTGAAATTTCAGGGTCTTCCATATTTGTAGCAAAAGTTAAGCTACTGTGTGTTAGAATCTTATAAATAGCTTCATTAATTTCTTGATATTCATTTATACAAATCAAAAAATCTGATGGGCTTAAGTTATTTATTTCTCCTTTCCATTTATTCAGAAAATTATTTGCTGTCTCTCTGATATTTTTTATATCTTTGTTAATCTTTGGATCTTTAATATTCTTATATATTTCTGAGAGATCCCATATTGGTAATTTGTTGTTCATTTTATTTAAACTCATTTCATTCATTTTAAATTTTCAACCTCAATTTATTTTATTTAAAGAAGTTATTAATACTTTTTATAATTTCATTAGGATTTTCTTCAGCTAAATAATGGCCTGTATTAACACCATAACCTCTAACTTCTTGATCACAATATTTTTGCCAGATTGTTAAGGGATCATACCATTGTTCTATCTTTCCTTTTTTACCCCACAAAACTAGTGTTGGCATTTTAATTTTTAAATTATGTTTTCTACTTATGTCATCATCTTCCAAATCAATAGATGCAGCTGCTCTATAATCCTCACAAATAGACCTAATAGTTTCAGGATTTTTAACACACTCCAAATAATCAGCTAATGCTCTAGGTGCAAAAAAATCTTTGTCCTTTTTTTCTCTTGAAGTATGCGAGAAGAACCACTCCTCAGGTGCTTTGTTAATTACTAACTCTGGTATAGGATATCTCTGTGCCAACCAAAACCAATGATAGTAACCCATTGCAAATTCTTTATTAGTTCTCTCAAAATGTTCAATAGTTGGTATTATATCTAATAACATTATTTTTTTAACTTTTTCAGGATAATTTAAGGCTAAACGATGAGCTATTCTTGCACCTCTGTCATGGCCTGCAAGGTAAAATGTTTTATGTCCTAATAAAGTCATTAACTCATTCATATCAGAGGCCATACTCACTTTTGAGTAGTTTTCATGATCTTTGGATATTTTAGGTTTATAGGATTTTCCATACCCTGGAATGTCTGGACAAATAATCGTAAATTTCTTTGTTAAAGCTGGAGCTACTTTATGCCACATTGCATGTGTTTGTGGATTCCCGTGCAACATAAGTAAAGCAGGTCCATGACCTGCTTTTCTAAGTCTGATATATCCATTTTTAATTTTAATTGTGGAAATTTCAAAATTTTCAAAGAACTTTATGGTCATTTTGAGCCTTAGGAATTTTTAGAAGACTGATATTAGCTGTAATAAAATATATAATTATCTTTTAATGTAATACAACATCAAAGATCTGTTATGTAAAAATTTGACTCTGATTAACTTTTATTTAAAATTTGAAAGTTAAATGGAGTTTTTTAAAAAGTTGAGACTTTATATAAAAATTTTTTTTGTCGTAATTGTAATTTCAGTTGTTACTGTAAGTAATTCAAAGAATGTATTTGCAGATGATATTGAAAAATTTGCATCTAAGTTATTTAATCATTATGAATATGATGATAAAATTAACAAATATTTAAAATCACTTTTCTGGTTTGGAAATCCAAAAGCTAATAAACCGTTAGAAAAAAAAAATAGATATTCGAATAGTTATACAAAAAGCTCAAAACATACTTTTAAATTTAAATCCCAAAATAAAATGATTTATAGTTTTGGAAATGGACAGTCGTTTCAAATTAACCCTTCAAAAGTTAATGATAAAATTATCTTTAACAACTCTGAATTTTCATATTTTGAATTAAAAAAAGATTCTTTTTATTATGGAATAAACTTTAAATTCTGACATTCGAACTAAATTTTGGACTCTCAAAGTGCTAAACCTATGCTTAGAATTATAGTAAAGTATTTG
>CABYED010000018.1 GCA_902517815.1 uncultured SAR116 cluster alpha proteobacterium | reverse complement strand
AACATTATTGATATTGATGGAGTTAAATCATGAGTATAAAAAAACCAATGATATCTCCTCATAACGAAGAAAAAATTGAAGTAGTAAAACTTGCTAATTCTATGAGCAGAGCTGAAAAAGAAAAAGCTCTAACTGAAGCCTTAATCCTTCAAGGATGGAAATTAGTGGAGAATAATTAATGGGAAAAGTAATAAAGGCTATTTTAGTAACAAAACCAGAACAACTTCCGAAATTAGACCCTGGTCCTATTCACATACTTTTAGGAGCTAATTTAAGAATTAAAAATAAGAATAAAGGAAACAAAAAATGAAAAAAGATGAACATTTAAAGTATTGTAAAAAGGTGGCAGAGGTTCTTGGTTATGATAGATTACATAATCTTGATAAACTACAAAGCCAATCCTTAAATAATCAATTAAACGACTTAATTGAAGAACATGATTATATAGTTGAGACAGTCACAGATGATGAAATAATAGGTCGTTATAGATTAGTAACTGAACACATATATCCTAGTGACTTTATTAAAATGCGTGAAATAATCATAAAATAAAAATGATTGCCCTATAATAATACGTTTACATATATTTATTAAAACTTTTAAATATAAAAAGTATTAAAATTTATGTTTGAACTATAAATAAATAAAAAAATCCATAAGGGATATAATGTGAAAATTAAAAAAATCTTATTATTTGCTGTTATTTCAATTATTTTCCTCACGAATTCCTTCGTAGTTTTGGGTGATACGTTAT
Source organism: uncultured SAR116 cluster alpha proteobacterium (assembly GCA_902517815.1). Lineage (GTDB taxonomy): Bacteria > Pseudomonadota > Alphaproteobacteria > Puniceispirillales > Marisalimonadaceae > Marisalimonas. Next base: position 29,820 of record CABYED010000018.1, on the reverse strand, counting down.
TATTAAAATGTAATTCTTTGAAATTTTTTGATGATGATTGGATTGGTAACATTTTATTTGTAAAAATTGATGAGAAAAAAAACAGAGTATATTTAAATGAGCCTGCAGATAAGACAGTTGGGTGGACTTTAAAAAAATTAACAAGTGTTAAACCAGACTTTTTTATATTCCAAAACTGTGAAAACGTTCAATGTGAAAGTAGTGGTTTTGCGTATTACAGCATTGACAGAGTTGTTGGTACTTTAAAGTATTATGATAAAGTTAGAAAAAATGAAAAATATATAACAATGTATGAATACCAATGTAAAAAAATTAAAAGAGAATTTTAATTTATTAATTTTAAAAGTAATTGATTTTGAGGAGCAAATATTATGAAATTTTTAATGACATTATTAATAATAATTTTATTCAACTTTGGGGCAAATGCCACCTTATCTAATAATAAGTGTGAACGTATAAAAGTGATGGTTGATGGAAGCATGGATGTTTCATTAGATGGTAAACCTGAGCAACTAAAAAAAGTAATGCCAACTATAGATCCTAAAAATGCTCAAGTAGAGTTAATGAGATTATCATCACAAATGGCAACAATATACCTAGCGTTTTGCAAATAAAAAAGTGGATCAAAGTATTTTAAAAAAGATTAATTAATGTCTTTATATAATTTGTAAATCAAAGATCTAAATTCGTCATTAACAGTAAAATAATGACCGTTTTCTTCATGTAAGGATGTTCCTGTTGAATGGTATTCAAAAATATGTTGATAAAAAGATGAGATGTCTTTGATTATATAATCATTACCATTGATATCTTTTATTTTACATACGCTCATTGGGGGTCCTTACATAAATTTATTCAGGATTTTCCTCAATAAACCTGTCTAACATTTCTTTTCTTTTACCTTTAGATGCAATTTTAAAAACTTCGTGTAGTTTTTCAATTGTGACATCTTTATTGGTGTCATCTATTTTAATCACATTAGTTTCTGAATTTGAATTTATAATTAGGTGAGGAATAAAAATATTGATAAATTTTAAAAATTTATTGAATGTTTTGACATCATTTTCGTCATTTTTATTTTTTATTTTTGGTAGTGTTTGAATTTCCTTAAACATATCAAACAAAATATCTGATGGTTTATATCCATCTGAAAAACTTTTCTTTTTATTTGTTTTGTAAAATAATAAATGTTTAGTCGTTTCTTCATCCTCTTTCACATCAAATCTTATACTTGGTTGTTCATGATCCTCATAGGGAGTGGATGTTACTTTTTCTGGTATACGAATTTCTTCAAGCATTCAATTTCTCCTAAGATTAATAAGTTAATTATAAATCATAAATATGTTAAAATACAGATATGAAAACATTGTTTAAAAACAAAATATTAGTTTGATAAAAAATAATGACATTAGACTACCACAAACCCTACAACAATAGAGATCCAGATAGTCTACATAAATGGATTAAAAATGAAGATGGAACATTTGAGAGTTGTAATATATTTCATTTAATAGATTTTTTTAATAAAAGTAAGAATGGCAAGAAAAGACATTGTTCTAAGGGATTTCACTTTTGTGAATGTGATTTTGAAAATGTTATAAAAGAATCTAGTGATCCAGATTTAATGAGAGTTTTTCTAACTGCAGCAAATATTATTGATGAAACTATTTTTCATTTATTAAATCATCATTACAAAGAATTTAGAACAATCTTTCCTTTACCTAGATTTGAATCTCACGAGAAAAGAGGTGAAGTTGGAAACATAAATTTAATACATGAAAGAAATCTTAATGAACAAGATAGATTATCTTATCGTCAGTTTAATTTTGAAGTATTTGGGATATTGGTTGATGGTATAAGATTTTATCGTCATGGAAAAACAGAACATGGTTTCCTTGCAAATATAACTGAAAATAGTGAAGTATCAAATCAATATACTTATGATTCATTTGATGTTGTTAAGAGTATGCAATCACAATCAAAGATGTGTGAAATGGCACCAGTTTTTTATTCAGCATTAAGAAGAGAGATTAAGACTAACAAAGAAATTTTGTATTAGAGAAAAATAAATTTAGTTAATCTTGTAAAGACAACTCATTATGACACTTACAATAATAGAACAATAATTTGCTTTTCCTGAAAACTTTATTGCATCTTCAAGTGATTTATTTTCTTTTATAAAGTGAAGTGCAGAAAAGATAACATTATATACATACCCGTCTGGCTTTAACTTGGCATTTTGTAATTTTGTCCAACTTTCTTTTAAGTCTTTGTTGTTAGAAATAAGAATTTCAGCATCATCAAAACTTTTACCTTCCAGCAAGTATCTACAAAGCATAATTACGATAGCAGATCCATTTCCTGCATCATCATCAAAATGTGTAATTTTGGCTTCCTGTTTTGCTAAGGTAATAAGTTGATTTGTTGGTATAGCTAACATGCCAGCTAAAGGTGTTGCTCTATGTACTGGGCCACATCCAGCTGTATTAAAGCCAAACTCTTCATGTACTTTTTTTACAGCTAATAAAGGATCCAGCCCTTTATCAATTTTGTTAAAAACACTTGCATATGTTGGACCAGTGTCAAATGCATCGCTTTTCCACCAATTTAAATATCTTTGTCTTAAATCCTGTTCGTTAAATCTTTTATTTGCAGTGAGGCTATCAGTTAATATTTTAGCTAACTCAGTTGGACCTCCAATTTGATCACCCTTTTTTATCCCTTTAAGAATTAATTGAGTATAATTTTTTTTAGTCATAATTTTTTGTTTATGATTTTAAGAATTAAAAAAGAAAATAAAATTCTATCTATTTTTCCTGTGACAACCAAAATATTAGTCGTTCTTGAGGATTTTCTGCTATTTTTTTACAGAATTTACCGTGCTTATTAGTTAGAATTCTTATATTTATAGCATCATGATCAATTTCATGTCCCATTTTTTTTGAGAAATCAGTCATCATCGCTAATACAGTCTCAGGCTTCATATTTATTTCTTTTGCAAGATTGAAAGACATCATAGAAATTTTCTCTGATAACTTTTGAAACTTCTTTCCACCTTGCCACTGTTTACCTGAATTGTCTGTTGCTTGACCAAGAATACTGTAAAAAATTGCACATTCTGACAACTCAGAAACAAAACTTGCAACAGCAACTCTTTTGTTTAACTCTTTATTTTGAGCAATTGCTTTAACATTCACAGATAAAATAACTAATGGAATAATAAAAAAAAATTTCAGCATAGTTTTAGTTTAATCAAATTAGATGTTAATTAAATACATTATCTTATAATAAAACTAAAAAGAAACAAATTTAACAATTCTGAAAATTTTACACAACCTCATGTTGTGTAAGAAGGTGACATATTGTCGCTAGTAGGTGACAAATTGGCATACTAATAATAAATAATAATAATACTAACTAACTAACTAACTAACTAACTAACAAAAATTATTTTGGAAAATTTATAATTTCAGCCTTATTTTTCTCTAAAAAAAAACCATTGTCTTTTTCTAATATATGAATATTAATTCTATATAAGTTTGACGGAAAGTTACTATTACTCCACCTTCTTTTTTTTATGGAAATATATCCTTTTAAGCATAATGATTTTATAGCTCTTTGAACACTTCGAACACTTCTTCCTATTTCGCTTGCTAATAATTTATTTGATGGCCAACACTCATAATTATTTTCAGGATTAGCGTGATCACATAGCTTACTTAACACTTGTTTATCAATCCCCTTTACCTTTGCTTTTTCACAAAGTTTATTTAATTCAAATCCTATAATTTATCTCCATTATTTTTGAAAATATTTTTGTAAGACCTCCCTCTATACGTAAAGGGTGGGAGGGGGGGTAAGGGTTACTTTTTCAAGTTCTAATAAATTAATTTTTTTACGCTCAGAGCTGGCGTTAATATATTCACGCTGAATATTGTAACCATTGTGAATTTCACTTTTATCAAATGATATCAGTTGCTTAGTAACAGTAACTTTTTTTGTGGTACGAAAATGAACGTACCAAACCATAAGCAAATAAGAAAAAAATAATGTTGATCTAGGGAAGGAAGATACATCATGAGTTGCCTGGCTACACATATGTGAGGAGATGCTAAGCATACTCATTTCCCCTCCCCTAGAACCCCACCGTTATAGGTAACATTTGGAAGACGTAAAGATGAAATCACATCAGTTCTTTGTACTTCTAATGGTGGAATTGGATCGCCTACTCTTGTAGGAATAAAATATCGATTACCTCTTTTGTAACCCCAGGGATGCTTCTTCCCTATAGGCTCTAGATCGATAATGTAACCATTATCTCTTAAGATGCATATGTTCCTTGTAATTAAGGCTCTAGAGACCCCTATAAGGTCTCCAAGGGTAGATTGATTAGGATAACAAATTTGATTGGCTGAAGTGAAACAACATAATGCCGATAAAGTTCTGACAACATTAGGTTGAAGTCTAGGATCTGATACTGCTCTTGATGGCATTATACTAAACTTCATTTTCATTTTTACAGTCTCTAAACAAATGAGTTTCTATTATATTAGCTGGAAATCTTATAGCGTTCCCTACTCTAAAATGAGGGAGCTTACCTAACTTAACTTGCATATAGATTTGTTGGGGTGTAACTCCAACTAACTCTGAAACCTCTTTTGCAGTCATTGGTCTTTGAATGTTTTCATTCATTATAAATTCCTTAAACAAAATATTTACTTGATAGAACTATATTAAAAATGATAAATATATAAAATATCGTAATCAATCGGAATTAATCGTAAATGTATAGTGGAAATTTTGATATTGAATTTATCTGTAAAGTACCAAAGCATGGTTATGTATGGAAAGATAACAAAATAGATTTAGTACCCAAAAGGAATACTGGTGTAATTTATAAACCATATACACAAGAAGCTTATGATGACTTTAGAAGACTAGCAAAATATAAAACACCAAAAACAAATTACATAATTAATATGGAAGAAACTCTTCGTTTTGCAAACAAATGGGGTAATCCATTTTCATCTTCTGATAATGACATTAAAATTGGTGCTCCATTTCATGCTGAAATGCTTTTCTTACAAGCAGTTACCCTATACAGAAATTTATTAAAAAATATTAAAGATGAAATAGTTCCCAAAAAACCAAATGAATTTATACCTCCATTAAGCTTTATGACTTTTGGTTGGGACAATAACGGTGACAAAATGATTCCTATCTACAAACCTAAATGTTTATGGGATGCAATCAGATTTACAATGCTTTTTTCAATAGATGCAAAAGAAACTAGTAAAGTTTGTGCAAGAAAAGAGTGTGGTAAAACTTTTAGTGGAAGATCTAACAAAATTTATTGTTCGCCTGCTTGCACTAAAAAAATGTGGGACGATGTAAATCGTCCTGGAAAAAAGTCAAACTAACACATTAGAAAGGAGATAGTATGGCTATAACTAAAATGAAAAATAGTCGTTGGAGGGTTAGCGTTTATCAACCCAATGACGCACCAAGAATAAGAAAGGTTTTTAAAACTAGAGAAGAAGCTAGAAAATTTGAAACCATTACAAAGGGAGAGTTAGCTCAAGGGAAAACTTTTTACACCAAAAAAGAAGACCAAGGTAATGAACTCTTTTCCAACTTTCTAACTAACTGGCACATTGGTAAAGAAAGTTCTGTTAGCGAAGGTACTTTCAAAAGACTTGGTTATGACTTAAAGAATTATATTATACCAAATCTTGGGTCTATTAAGCTATGTGATATAAGTTATGATCACGCTGTACATTTAAGAAAAAAAATGTTGGCTAAAGGATTAGCTAAACAGACTATCAAAAATTGTGAAATAACTTTGAAGCAATCTTTAAGATTCGCAACAAGACAAAGAAAAATTCCTTTTTATCCTTTAGAGGGTTTTGATCTTATCAAAGTTAATGATGCTAAGAAAGTCGATGCATTATCTGATAGTGATCAAGAAAAACTATTAAAAGTTTCTCGGGAATATTCTGATAGAGTTAATGATCAAAGACGTTTCATCTTCTTCTATACTCTTCTAAATACTGGAATGAGGTATGGAGAACTTATTGGCCTTAAATGGATGGATATAAATCTTGATGAGAAGTTATTAAAAATAGAAAGACAATGTATTTTTATTGAGAGTGATTCTATTCCTAAGTTATCTATATTGAAGACTGTAGGTAGTGAAAGAGAAATTGCTCTTACAGATGAAGATATTAAGACTTTCAAAAAGTATAGAGCTTGGTTGTCAGAGATGATGTTACCTCAATCGGATACTCCATTTATTCCAAAACTAGATGGAAATCACCTGAATAAAAACTTTGGTAGAACAACCATGACAATTTTAACTAGAGAAGCTGAATTACCCTACTATGCTCCTCATGGTTTAAGACACACTCATGCTACCAATTTAGCAAACACAGAAATACCTATAAAATTGTTATCACATCGATTAGGTCATGCTTCTGTGAAAACAACTATGGATAGATACGCTAAAGTAAAGACCAAAGCTTCAGTTAAGTATCTAAAAAAAGTCCAAAGGTAGGATGCATATAGTGTCATCAAATACTCAATTTCGTACCATTTTCGTACCACGTTTAGATAAATTTGAAATGTTGGTTAAACTGAAAATTAAGAATAATCTTCCGAAATCGTTATCTACCTTTAATTGTGAAGTTTGGTAGGGATACCCGGAATCGAACCGGGAAGCCTTGCGGCACTGGTTTTTGAGACCAGCGTGTTTACCTATTTCACCATATCCCCAAATTAATATTTTATTAACTTCTTTTAATAGATATAACAATGCTAATAAATTTAAAATATTAATATAATTTTTTTCATGTATAAGAAGCAACATGAATTTCTTAAATATAAAAACTGAAATTAATCTTTTAATTGAAAAAGCAAAGTATAATGCTAAAAAACCCTTGGCCGAAAAAATTCTTGGCTTTATTTCTCTTATAGAATCAATAATTTTTCCTATTCCAGTTGATCCATTCCTTGCAGGACTAACATTGGCTGTCCCTAAGAAAGTGCTTAAATTTGCGTTATATTGTACAGTTGGATCTGTAATTGGAGGAGTTGTTGGATGGTTGCTTGGTTATTTTATCGGACCTTCAATTGAAAATATATTATTGAATATACCTTGGTTTACTGAGACAAAATTTAATACAGTAAAATCAGCTTATAATGAAAATGGTATGCTCATAATCTTTTTAGGAGCATTTACTCCACTACCATACAAAATCATAACCATTACAAGTGGCATGGCTGGAATTAACATAATTGGGTTTATATTAATGTCTGTTATAGGTAGGGGTATAAGATTTTTTGTAGTTGCATATTTAACAAAATTTTTTGGGATGCCTGCTCTATTATTTTTAAAGAAACATCTTCTTTTATCTTCAACTATATTTGGAATAGTAATTATGTTATTTTCGATTTATATTTTTTAAATGTCAACAAGTAGTATTTTTAAAATCTCATTTCTTATATCCTCTTTAATGCTAACCTCAGCCTTTTATTTAGAATATTTTCATGAGGCTTTGCCATGCGATCTTTGTATCACACAAAGATGGTTTCACGGCGCAATCATTGCTTATAGTTTCATAATAATTTTTATTATTAACAAAACTTTAATTTTTAAAAAAATTCTACTATTGGGTGGAGCTATTCTTTGGCTTATAAGCTCTTCAGCAGGATTATACCATTTTGGGATAGAGATGAATTTTTGGACTGGTCCTGATGGGTGTTCATCAAATATTGATTTTTCAAAAGATACACTTACATATTTATTAAATAAGTCTCCTATCAAGTGTGACGAAGTAATGTTTGAAATATTTGGATTATCTCTTGCTGGTTGGAACACGCTAGCATCATTTTCTATATTCTTACTAATTAGTATTTTTTTATTGAACAAAAGGTTAATGAAAATATGAACAAGAAATCAAAAAAAAATCATATTGATTCAATTTTAAGAGTAGATCACGCCGGAGAAACTGCGGCTGCTAAAATATATGATGGTCAATTAGCAGTATTAAAAAACACCCCTGTTGGTCCAACAATTCAGCATATGAAAGACCAAGAACAAGAACATTTAGATACATTCAATAAACTACTATTTGAAAATGATACCAGACCCACAGCATTACTTCCACTTTGGAATGTCATGGGCTTTGGCCTTGGAGTTGCTAGTGCTGTAATGGGAGAAAAAGCAGCTATGGCTTGTACTATTGCAGTAGAAGAAGTGATTGGTGAGCATTACGCCCAGCAAGCAGAAACTCTAAATGATGATCATAAAGAACTTAAATCAACTTTAATGAAGTTCAGAGATGATGAGTTAGATCATTTAGAAACAGGTGTAGAACATGATGGGGAAAACGCACCTGGCTATGAAATAATGAAAGCTATTGTTCAACTTGGCTGCAGGACAGCTATAAAGATTTCAGAAAAAATATAATTTAAATTTGACTAAACTCAACTTTCTAATTCTGTATCCCAATACAAAAAATCTCGCCAAGATTCATGCAAATAATTTGGAGGAAAATGTCTTCCATTTCTTTTAAGCAAATTAGTTGTAGGAGCTTCGGGTTTCTTTATTGGAAACATATTTATTTCCTTGGCATTTTTACTTCCCTTTTTGAAGTTACAAGGTCTACATGCAGCTACCACATTTGTCCAATTAGTCTTTCCACCCTTAGATCTGGGTGTTACATGATCAAAAGTTAGATCGTGCGACTGTTTAATTACACCACAATACTGGCAAGAGAATTTATCTCTTAAAAAAACATTAAATCTTGTAAACACTGGTGACTTTTTATTTTTTACATATTCTTTTAAAGAAATAACACTTGGCACTTTCATAGAAAAACCAGGCGACCTCACAATTTCATCATATTCAGATACTATGTTTACCCTATCAAGAAAAACAGCTTTTATCGTATCCTGCCATGACCATAATGATAATGGAAAATAACTTAGAGGTTGATAGTCAGCATTTAGAACTAAAGTAGGAGAGAACGAAGAAACAGTCATAAAATTTTATATTTAATTATTGTTAGCATTAATATAACTCTAACAATATTACAATTTAATTAAACAACAAATTTTATTTAAATAATTAATTTAGTGACTTTAAAAATTCCATTCCTTTACTGATGCCTTCAGGATCAATCCCATGAGCAAGATTTTGTCTAGATAAAGTTTGAGGATTGAAACCAATTTTATTTAAAAGATTTTTTGATTTTTCTAATGATTGAAATGGGACAACTTCATCTTGTTCTCCATGAACAAGTAATATTGGAGTATCTGAAAATTTGTGTTTGCCATTTAAAATTTGATCATTTGCAGAATCTATATTTTCTTGTCTTAATGCACCAGAATACCCAATTATAGCACAGAGTTGTTTTTGATTAATTAATAAACACTGCATACTCATCATAGCACCTTGTGAAAAACCAATTAGTATCACATCTTTAAAAGAAAGATATAATTTTTTTGCTTCATTTTCAATTAAGTCAAGTAGACTTAATGAGGCTTTAACAGCACCCTGTGGAATTTCTTCTATTGGGAACCATTGCCTCCCTTGAGGAGACATTGCGCATGGATGAGGAGCGTCTGGTGAAATAAAGCTAGCATTTGGAAGAGCCATTCCAAAAGGATTGGCTAAATCAATTAAATCTTTTCCGTCTGCTCCATATCCATGAAGAAAAACTACTAACTTATTTGCATTTCCACCAGCAGCTGGTTTATGTCTATAAATATTATAATTATCCATCTTTACCTAAAATTTATGTATTCAAATATATTATAAAAGCTAAAAAAAAAATTGTTACTTAAATTTAAAAAATTAGAGTATAATACACTTTTTTAGAAAGATATATAAGATACATTTTTATGAATGAACTAATAAATAATACAAATAAGTTAATTGATCCTTTTGGAAGAACCGTTGATTATTTGAGAGTATCTGTTACTGACAGGTGTGATTTTAGATGTACCTATTGTATGGCAGAAGATATGCAATTTCTTCCAAAAAAAGATATATTAAGCCTCGAGGAAATTGAGGATATCTGCAGAGTTTTTATGAGACTTGGAACAAGAAAAATTAGATTAACAGGTGGTGAACCTTTAGTTAGAAAAGGGATAATGCGAGTTATAAACAACTTAGGAAAAGAAGTTGGAAATTATCTTGATGAATTAACTATTACTACAAATGGCAGTCAATTAGAAACAAGAGCCGAAGAGTTATATAATGCTGGCGTTAGGCGAATAAACGTATCCTTAGATCATCTTGATCCTGAAAAGTTTAAAGAAATAACTAGATGGGGGGATCTTGAAAAAGTAAAAAGAGGACTTAAAAAAGCTCGAGAAGTTGGCCTTAAAATTAAAATCAATACAGTTGCTATAAGTAATTTCAATCAATACCATTTACCAGAAATATTGACATGGTGTGGAGAAGAAAACTTTGATATGACAATAATTGAAGTAATGCCAATGGGTGACATAGGTGGGGATATTCGATATGGACAATATCTCCCTTTATCACAAGTAAGAAAAGAACTTGAAAAAAAATTTAGTCTCACTGATCTTCCAGAAAGAACTAGCGGTCCTGCTAGATATGTTTCTGTAAAGGAGACTAACAACAAACTTGGTTTTATTACCCCTTTAACTCACAACTTTTGTGAAAGTTGTAACAGAGTAAGGCTTACCTGCACTGGAATTCTTTATATGTGTCTGGGTCAAGATGATAATGCTGATTTAAAAACTGTATTACGAGATAAAGGTTTGAATGCACTTGAAGATGCCATAAGAAAAGGAATAGAAAGAAAGCCAAAAGGACATGATTTTGAGATTTCGCGTCAGTCACCAAATGTATCAGTAAATAGACATATGTCTTTAACCGGGGGATAACCCCTAGATTGTCTTTATTTCTCTTGGATTAATAAACACAATACTTAGAAATAAAAAAGATATGGGTATTGATGTATAAAACAACATTATTTCCCATCCTAAATTATTGTGTAAACTACCTGCTAAAAAAGATCCCGATGCAACAAATATAAAAATAATAAAGTCTGTAACACCTTGAACTTTAGCTCTTTCTTCTGCTAGAGCTGATTTGGCTATTATATCGCTTCCTCCAACATAAAGAAAATTCCATCCTAAACCACATAAAAATAGTGATATCCAAAAGTATTCAATAGTTTGACTAATAACTCCAACACAAATTGATATTACGTATAACAAAACACCTATCATCATAACTTTACGATTACCTAGAAAATTTATGATTGATCCTGTAAAAAATGAGGGTGCAAACATAGCAATTACATGCCACTGAATAACAGTTGCACTTGCACTATCTCCCAATTTACAAACATTTACAATCTGTAAAGGTGTCGCCGTCATGATAAAACTCATTAAAGAATATCCAACTGAAGCAGCTAAAATCGCTATAATGATAGTTTTACGAATTAAAATTTTGCTTAATGGCCTAATTAAATTTTTTGTTGGCTTTGTTTTTTTTATTTTAATAAAAATTAAAATCCCAAAATTAAATATTTGTATTAAAGCAGCACATAAATAAGTTGCTAAATATATATAATCTGAGAAAAAATCAAAGGAGTATCTAGAAACCTCTGGCCCTACTATTGCAGCAATTAACCCTCCAGCCAAAACTAGGGAAATAGCTTTACTTTTTAGTTTTACTGGGACGTTATCTGCTGCAGCATAACGATAAAACTGTTGATTAGCTTGAGAAAAACCTAACAAAATCGAACCAACTATAAATAAAGAAAAGACCTTATTAAAAATTGAGAAGGCTATTATTAAACATCCAACAAAGGCTGCCATTGCTCCAATCAAAAACATTGGCCTTCTTCCTGTTTTCCCCATTAACAATGAAACAGGTATTAGAGTTATAGCAATTGTCAGAAATTGCAGTGACAATGGAAGCGTCGCATAAGATGGATCTGTTGCTAGTATAGATCCAACTAAACTTGTATTAATCATATTAATGTTTGTGGTGGTAACAGATAAGCCTTGTGCAACCGAAAGAACTAAAATATTTTTCTTTTCTTGTTCCAACTACTTGTTGTCTTTATTTGGAGATAATATTAACGTCATTAATAATCATTCAAAGAAACAATGATGGAGCGATCAGTAATGGATTCTGCCCCCGGAAATAAGAACCTTATTACAGATATCCCAGGAATTCAAGTTGGTCACGCCGAAGATAAAAAAATTGGCACAGGTGTAACCGTTATAACTGGAGACAAAGCCTTTTCAGCTGCTGTAGATGTCAGAGGAGGAGGTCCAGGAACTAGAGAAACAGATATGTTAAGTTTGGAAAACTCGATAGGGCGCGCTGATGCAATTGTGCTCTCTGGTGGATCAGCATTTGGGCTAGATGCTTGCTCAGAAGTTCAAAATTTATTAAGACAAGATAATAAAGGGTATAAAGTAGGTAAAGCTATTGTTCCACTTGTACCTGGAGCAGTAATTTTTGATCTAAATATAAATGATAAGCCTCATGTAAACACTGTTGGAGAACATTCCCCTTGGAGAATATTAGCAAACAAAGCATATAAGTCAGCTAACACAGATTTTCTTCTTGGTTCTTTTGGTGCAGGATGTGGTGCAACTACAGCCACCCTTAAAGGAGGACAAGGTTCTTCATCATGGTCGCAAACTTTTTCAAATGGTAAAAAATATACGGTTGGAGCAATTATTATCAACAATGCCGTAGGAAACCCTTTACTTAATGAAGGACCACATTTCTTGTCTGGTCACTTAGAATTTAATGATGAATTCGGTGGATATGGAGTTTGTAATGATCTGTATGACAATATTTTAAGAGCAAAACGTTTACCACAATCAACTGGTAAAACTGAAATTTTCGATAACATTTCCAGTAACACAGTTATTGGTGTGATAGCTACAGATGCACCTTTAACTCGTGCAAACCTCAAAAGATTAGCTATTATGGCACATGATGGTATAGCTAGGTCTCTAAGTCCTGCTCATACACCAATGGACGGAGACACAATATTTTCAATAACAACAAGTCAAGATATCAAAGAACAATTACTAGATAATGTTGATATATTAGCTCTAGGTTCAAGAGCAAGCGATTGCGTTGCAAGAGCTTGTAACAGAGCTATCTATGAGGCTGAGGCAGTTGGAAATTCCAAACCTGGATGGAAAAAATTTTTTTCAATCTAAGTGATTGTTTATTAATTTTTAAAGTTCAGAGCCTCAGCTTTCTTTTTCAAACGTAAATAAAAAATTGAAGCAAATGGAATACTTATTAAGTAGACGCATACTAATATTATAAACCCCTTTATTGGATTACTTATAATTGCATTACTAAGTATAGCTAGAATTATTAATAAAGGTATCACAAAAGATTTTGGTATTTGAAAAACTTTGCCAGAAAAAGTTGGTAAATTACTTACCATTGCAATTGAAATAAAACCGATCCACAATGCAATTATATCAAAAGACTTTAAATTGTATGATATTAAAAACTCTTCTATGGCTATAGGAAATAACATTAAAAAAGCTGCTGCAGGGGTAGGAACACCCGTAAAATAATTCTTTGCATAATTAGGTCGTTCAGATAACTCTGAATTAAACCTAGCCAACCTTAACGCAGAACAAATCACATATAAGACTATTATAATCCAAAAGAAATTACCTTGAGGCTTATCCATCCATAAATAAATTGCAAACGCTGGCACAGCACCAAAAACAACAAAATCTGAGAGAGAATCAAGGTGCATACCAAATTCACTTGTAGATTTTAATAACCTAGCCACCCTTCCATCTAACATATCAAATACAGAAGCAATTATTATCATTACAATTACATTGTCCCAATTATTAAAAATTGCCTGATACATTGCCTGCAAACCAAAAATTAAAGCACATATTGTTAGAAAATTAGGTAGCATCCAAATTACAGAAAAACGTCTTGGTCTAGATTGAAAGGCTTTTTTGGCGAGTTTAATGCCTCTATTTTTCATCTGTAATTTCCTTTACAGGTTTGGCATTTTTACTAAAGTCTCCAATAATTGTCTCACCTGCTATCATTTTTTGTCCTTTTAAAACCATTACAGAGACTTCTGAAGGGAAATAAATATCAACCCTACTTCCAAATCTTATTAGACCAAAGATTTCTCCAGCCTTAAGTGAATGACCAATATCAACATCACATATAATTCTTCTTGCAACCAAACCTGCAATTTGAACAAATGCAATCTTGTTTCCATTTTCAGTATCCATATTTAATATAAGTCTCTCATTTTCATTGGAAGCTTTGTCTAAACTTGCATTGAAAAAAGACCCTGGAATATATTTTTTATAGGTAATTTGACCTGACATTGGGGATCTATTCACATGAACGTCAAAAACATTCATAAAAATACAAACTCTTGTCCACTTTCCTTCTGGCAAACCAATATCTTCAGCGGGAGTTATTTTTAAAATATCTATTACTGTTCCATCTGCAGGCGAGATTATTAGATTATTCTTGTTTGTGCCCGACAATATCGGGGTTTTTCTAGAAGGATTTCTAAAAAAATATACACACCAAAGTGTTAAAGTAAATCCAATATAATATAAAGGTGTCCAGAACCAACCTATAATGATAGTCAAAATAAAAAAAAGAGCTATAAACGGGATACCTGCGGGATGTATTGGGGTTAAAACAGACGTTTTGATCGAATCAAGGATATTCATTTATTTACCTATAGAAATTTATATGGGAATTATTATACTTATTATATAGCATCAATCCAAAAAAATTGTTATTATACAACAATGTATTTTTATATACAATAAAGATAGTTAAAAAGAGAATCGGACATTAAATTGAGTAAAATTAAAGAAAAGAAAATTAATTCAATCAAATCAGAGATGGAAGAAATTAAGAAATTTATTGTATCAAATAATGATTTAGATAATTCTGAACAAAATAAAATAGATAATAATAATGAAGAGGATACAGTAATATTAACTAAAATTGTTAATAAAGGAAATAAGTTAGATAATGGCAATTACTTATATGAAATTAAAAAAGAATTAATAGAATTAAAAGAAGCAGTTGACATTAATAAAAATCTTCTAAATGAAATTTTATTAAAAATTAAATCAAGGTAATAATATAAAAATCTAATTTTTGATTAATTTAATTGAACAAACTTATTGGAATGATTTAGTGAATTAAAAAAACTGTTTCTTTTTTAGTTCTGTGATATATATTGTGAGCTAGTTATGAAGTTAGTGGAGGTCTAAATGCGTTTTATTAGAGACAATCTCTTGCTATTGACACTATGTGTGATAGTTGGAATTGCAGCGCTTAATTCCAAAAATGTATTAGCAGGTGGAGATCCTTCTATAAAGGATAGTAAAATTTCAAAATCAAAGAGCAATATTAAACAACATGATCATGATAAAACATATGTTGGTAAACAAAAAAAATTATCCTCTACCGATAGAAAAAATAACTCAAATAATAATTCTGCATCTAAAACCAATAATGGTTCAAATAAAGATGAAAATATTGAAACTGCTGGTTTTGCCGCTATTGAGGATGTTCCCTTAATTATTGATCTTTCATCTGTAACTGATTCTGATGGAATGGGCTCAGTAAGTGTACAATGGCAAATTTCATCAGATAATAAGAAATGGACAAATATAAGTGGTGCAACTAACCAATCATTTACTCCAAGAGAGTTGCACGTTGGCAATAGATTAAGAGTTGCTATTTCTTATGTTGATGGTCAAGGTAACCTAGAACCACTTATAAGTCCTTCTTCCACCCCTGTGAGAAATGTAAATGATAAACCTACAGGATCAGCTCGTCTAATTGGATCAGCTGTTGAAGATAGTGCCCTCGTAGTTGATACTTCAAGTATAGCTGATGAAGATGGTATTGGTGGATTTGATATTACATGGCAAAGATCTTCTTCTAAATCTTCTTGGGAAGCATACCCTACTGCTCAAAATGAGGTTCTAAGATTAACACAAAGTCAAGTTGGATATTCATATAGAGCTGTTGTATCTTATATTGATTCACATGGTACTAGAGAGGTTCTTTACACGAGCCCATCTGAAACAATTGATAATTTAGACGATCCAGTTCAAGGTGAAGTTACAATTATTGGTGAGCCAAAAGAGGGAGTTACTTTAAGAGCGTTATCAGATTCTTTATCAGATGAAGATGGAATTGCTTCAATTTCTATTAGTTGGGAAACTTCAAAGGATGGTAGAAATTGGGTTGGTCTAAATAGTCTAAGTGGACCTGTTCTTAAATTAAACCAACCTTTAGTTGGCTCTCAGGTTAGAGCAAGAGTTGCAGTTGTTGATAACTTTGGTATAGAGACAAACTTATATAGCCAAGCTACTAGAACAGTTGAAAATGTTAATAACAAACCCTCTGGTAGAATTGTAATAAGAAGAGTGGGTCAATAATATTTATTTTTATGGAGCTTAATTTATGAAGCATAAACTTGGTGCTAATAACTCGTCATGCAAAGTAATTTCATTTGAAAATTATAAAGAAAAAAAAGTAAAGAAGGTTTCATCAACTATAGCTGCCATAATCGCAATTAATATTGATCACCCATCTGATGTATCTCCTGAAGACCACTTTATTAATGAAATTGAATCTATTGAAAATATTGAGGTGCTTGCCTTTGAGGACGCGTTGGAAAATAACAATAAGGGTATAACTTCTATTGATGCACAGAATAGTGCATTAAACGACGCTTAATTAGTTTAATTTATTAACTTTATTAACTAGTTTCCAAATTTGTGGTAAGAGCAATGCTGCTAATAGAAGTTTATACAAATCACCAATAATAAAAGGCTTTAAACCATTTATAATCGCAAAATCAAAACCTTTTAAAACACTAAGTTGAAAAACGCCAAAAGTATAAATAACTATTAGTCCTATTAACATTGCAAAAATAGATTTAAAATGCTGCTTTCCCCATCCTCTATCTGCAAGTTCTCCTATTATTATAGAAGCAAATAAAAATCCAAAAAGAAAACCTCCAGTTGGACCTAGTAAATATGGCAAACCTCCTCCATAAGCGAACACGGGAATTCCAAGCATTCCTTGAAATAAATATAAACTTACAGCGGCAACAGAAATATTTCTTCCACATAACATAGCAATCATGAGCACAGCTAAAGGTTGCAAAGTCATTGGAACTGGAAACAAATCCACTTTAATTTTCGCAGATAATATTAATAAAAAACTACAAATAACAATAGTTACAATACTAGTTAATTGAGAAAAATGTTCTTTAGTACTATTTTTTAAGACAAGAGTTTCTATCCAACTAATCCTTGATATTTTGATGTTATTCATAACAAAAGCCCTTTTAAAATTAAGTTTAAATTACTAATATTGTATAATGTATTTATATCATAAATTGCTTTTTTATAAAATTATATTTATGAGGTTATGAAATGAACGACGTTGATGACATACTCACACCAACTAGCTTTTGGTTAAAACAAAAAAGACGAATTGCTCTTGCTACTGTAATTTCAACATGGGGGAGTTCACCAAGACCTGTAGGTGGGCAAATGGCAATTGATGAAAATGGTGAAATAATAGGTTCTGTATCTGGTGGATGTATTGAAGGGGCTGTAATTTCTGAAGGTATTGACTCTATAAATGATGGTAAATCAAGAATAAAAGATTATGGAATCTCAAATGATATGGCTTGGGAAGTTGGATTGGCATGCGGGGGTGAACTAAAGATCCTTATCCAACCACTGAAATTGGAAGATAAGATTGTTTATTCAATTGTAGATAGTATAAAAAACAGAAAAGTTGTTAAATTAAGAATTAATTGCTCAACTGGCTTTAGGAAAATTGAAAATATAATAGGTAACGAGATAAGTCATTATGATAAGTCAAAAAATGAATTTATTCACATTATTGACCCTAAACCTAGACTATTTATTGTTGGAGCTGTTCATATTGCGCAAGCACTTGTTTCATTAGCTGATATAGCTGATTATGAAATAATATTAATTGATCCAAGAGATCATTTTGCAAAAGAAAATAGATTTCCAAACTGTAAAATACTTAACGAATGGCCAGATCAAGCTCTTTCAAGGTTTCATCTAGACAAATCTTCACATTTAGTAACACTTACTCATGATCCTAAAATAGATGACTTAGCCTTAATTTATTGCATGAAAAAAACATTTGGATATATAGGATCACTAGGTAGCAAAAAAACTCATAATAAACGATGTGAAAGATTACTTGAGAAAGGCTTCAATAAAGGCGAATTATCTAAAATTCATGCTCCAATAGGCTTGGACATTAAGGCCAAAACACCTGCAGAGATAGCTACGTCAATATTAGCAGAGATAATAAATTATAGACGTAAAAGTCATGACGAATAAAAATAAGCCCAATAAAATTAAAAAAATTGTTCTAGCTGCAGGTGAAAGCAAACGTTTTGGAGATAAAAATAAACTTTTAGAAATGATTAATGACAAACCTATAATTAATCATGTTTTAGATACATTATTTGAAATATTTGATTACTCAGAGTTAATTGTAATAGTAGGACATGAACATAAATTAATTAAAAATTCTATATTTAATAAAGACATCAAAATTTTAGAAAATATAGATTATAAAAAAGGTATTGGAACTTCAATTGCATTAGGAGTGAATTATTTAGAAACAGATATAGATGGAGTAATGATTATTCCAGCAGATATGCCATATTTAAATTCTAAAGATCTTATGAATTTGGAAAGAAAATTTATAGAACTTAATTGTGAAAAAGTAGTTATGCCAGAAAATAATTCTAAAATTGGCAATCCTGTTATTCTTCCAAGAAATTATTTTAATACTTTAAAAAGTCTAAAAGATGATTTTGGAGCCAGATCACTAATTAAAAAGAAAGATGTAATTACTTTTAAAACTGGATTTGGAACAATTTTTGACATTGACACAAGAGATGAGCTAACTAAATCAAAAATAAATTTTTAATTTAAGATGCAGCTCTTGCTGCTTTTTTTCTTTCATGTTCTTTCAAAAATTTTTTTCTAATCCTAAGACTAATAGGAGTTACTTCAATAAGCTCATCATCATTTATAAATTCTAGTGCGAACTCTAAAGTAACATTAATTGGCGTTGTTAATAAAACAGCATCATCACTACCAGAAGCTCTAACATTAGTAAGTTGTTTACCTTTAAGAGGATTTACAACTAGATCATTATTTCTACTATGTATACCAATTATCATTCCTTCATAAACTTCAACACCATTTTTAATTATCATTTTCCCTCTGTCTTGAAGGTTAAATAATGCATATGGAAGAGCTTTTCCTTGACCAATTGAAATTAACGCTCCATTCCTTCTTCCTGTCTGTAATCCTTCTATAACTGGTCTGTAATTGTCAAAAGTATGATACATAAGACCTGATCCAGAGGTTAATGTCAAAAACTCCGTTCTAAAACCTATTAAACCCCTACTAGGAATACTATAATCTATACGCACTCTTCCTTTGCTATCTGGGACCATATCTATCAATTGAGCTTTTCTTTCACCCAATTTATCCATTATTTTACCCTGATGAATTTCTTCAATATCAATGGTTAAGTTTTCAAATGGCTCATTTTTAACACTATCTATTATTTTTGTAATAACTTCTGGAGATGAGACACCCATTTCAAAACCTTCTCTTCTCATATTCTCGATGAGAATAGATAAGTGAAGTTCACCACGACCTGAAATTCTAAACTTATCTGGATTGTCTGTATCTTCAACTCTTAATGCAACATTAGTTTTTAATTCTTGATGCAATCGTTCACGGATTGATCTACTTGTAACTAATTTTCCTTCTTGACCTGCAAATGGACTGTCGTTTACTTGTATCATCATACTAATAGTAGGTTCATCCACTGACAGTTTTTCTAATGCTTCAAACTTTCCAACCTCACAAATTGTATCAGAAATTTTTAACTCTCCTAGACCACTTATTGCTACAATATCACCTGCATTAGCCTCATCAACTTCCTTCTTTTCTAAACCATGGAAATTCATTATTTGTAGAACTTTACCTTGACGAATATTCCCATTTTCATTTCCTATGGATACAGTTTGACCCTTTTTCAAATGACCTCCTCTTATTCTTCCAGTTCCTATCAAACCAACATAACTAGAATAGCTTAAGGCTGATATTTGCATTTGAAGATTACTATTTGGATCAACATTAGGATATGGAACTTTGTCTATAATTGTATCAAAGATTGCATCCATGTTAGTTTTTTTATCAGACAAATCATTAGTAGCCCAACCTTGAATTGCAGAAGCATAGACAGTAGGAAAATCAAGTTGGTTTTCATTAGCACCTAACTTATCAAAAAGATCAAATGTTTGATCTAAAACCCAATCTGGCCTAGCTCCATCTCTATCAACTTTGTTTATTACTACAATGGGACATAGACCTGCCTCGAGTGCCTTTTTAGTTACAAAACTAGTCTGTGGCATAGGACCATCAACGGCATCAACTAACAATAAAACAGAATCTACCATAGACAAAACTCTCTCAACCTCTCCACCAAAATCTGCGTGTCCTGGCGTATCTACAATATTAATTCTGCATTCTTTCCATCTTAATCCTGTGTTTTTTGATAAAATGGTTATGCCACGCTCTTTTTCTAGATCATTTGAATCCATAACTCTTTCAACTAATTCTGTATGAGCGGCAAACGTACCTGATTGTTGTAACAAAGTGTCAACTAAAGTTGTTTTACCATGATCAACATGAGCAACTATGGCTATATTTCTTATTAACTTTATTTTTTCTTCTGCTGAGTAATTTCTTTTCATTTTAGATATTAAATTATTATAAAAATTTTTATGATGATGCTTATATAGCTTTTTATTAAGTCATTTGTCACTAAATAAAAAATAAAGATTAATAATTTAATTGGGATTAAACAAATTCTTCTTGTTTAATTTGAGATATTGGTTTTACTTTTTCAAATTTTAATGCTAAAGCAAGTAAAGGTGGAACCATAAGTAAAGTTAAAATGGCAGAGGTAGATAGTCCTCCGAAAACAACAGTTCCAATACCACGATATAGTTCTGATCCAGAACCTGGGAAAATCACAAGCGGAATTAATCCAAATAAACTTGTTAAAGATGACATGAAAATTGGTCTTATTCTATTTCTAGTAGCTTCTGTTATAGCTTCTGAAATTTTCAAGCTCTCATATCTTATGTGCCAAAGAGTTTGCTCAACCATTAAAATAGAATTATTTACGACAATACCTGTCAAGATTATAAAACCTAACATTGTTAGCATATCCATTGATTGAGTACTAAATTGATTTAGGATTACTAGGCCCATAACCCCACCTGCACCGGCTATTGGAACGGTTATGACAATCACAAAAGGAAGTATAAGGGATTTCATTAAAACAGTTAGTAACAAAAAAATAACAATAAATGCAATAATTGCATTATTTTTCATTGAGATCCATGTACGCTCTAATTCACTTGCTGCACCAGATAAGTTAATTGATATATTATCTGGGATCTCCTTTGATAGGGGGGTGATGATCAAATTTTGTAATTTTAAAACAGCTTCTTCTAAAGATACTTTCTCATGTGGTCGAAGTTGCAAAGTTATAACTCTTTTACCAAATAGTCTTTTGATCTGTTCGGGAGCTCCAATCAATTGAATATCAGCAACTTGTGAAAGTCTGACTAATTCACTATTTCCAAGTATTAAAGGTAAATCTTTTAAATCGTCAATTTTATTTGTATTAGCTGTATTAGAGGTTAAAACTAGTTCAATTAGTCTTCCTTCAAAAGGTATTTCAATAACCCTTATCCCATCATTATAAACATCCAAAGATTGTGCTAATTCTTTAGCTGATATTCCAATATCGGCTAATCTTTCAGCAATTGGTCTAATAACAATCTGAGGAGACCCTGTTCCCATTTGAGGAACTGATCGAACTTGATGTCCATTTTTTTGAGGAAACTTACTCCTAATATTCATTAAAACTTTTTGAGCAATAGGTTGTATTAAGTCTAAACTAGGCCCAGTGATCTCTAATTTAATTACTCTTGAACCACCTACCGATCTTCCAAATAATGAAGCTTGTTGCACAAAAGCTCTTGCACCTGGTTGAGCTCTAATTGATTTTGTTAATACGGGCAAAATTTCTCTAACTCTTTCAGGATTTTCAGCAGCAGCTCCTGCAAATGCTCCACCAGAGTAGGAAATAAAGAAAAAACGAGAAATCTTTGGTTTGCCATCAAAATCATCAATTTCTTTTTCCCAAAGTGGTTTTGCCGCCTTTTCCATTGCTTTGGATATTTCCAAAGTTGCTTCTTTATTATAACCTGGTGGTACTGATATTCGCGCAAAAACAAAATTTCTATTCCCATCTGGCAAGTAATCTAGTGGTGGCAAAAAGCATAATATTATTGCCACAGAAGCAATTATCAATCCAGAAACAACTAACAAACCAGCTTTAATTGAACTTGTTGACCAAGCAGCGTAATTTAATATTGATTTAGAAAACTTGTATGCAAATGTATCAATATATTTAATTGAAATTCTATTAACTTTTTTATTGGGAGAATTACTCAATATTCTGGCAGATACCGTAGGTATTAATGTTATAGAAATTAACACTGAAATTAGAACTGAAACTGAAATTGCTATACCAATATCTCTAAATAATTGCCCAATTGGCAAATCTAATAATAAAATTGGAATAAATACTACAACTGTAGTAAGAGCTGATCCTAATATTGGAGCCCAAACTTGTCTTGAACCTTTGAAAGAGGCTAGAGTGGAAGACATTCCTGTTTGCTTTAATCTAAATATATTTTCTTGACTTACTATTGAAGCGTCCACAACCATTCCAACTACAAATGCTAGTCCAGCTAACGAAATAACATTTACAGATAGACCTAACCACGAAATTGCAACAAATGTTCCAATAATTGAAACTGGAATAGCTAACATTATTATCAATGTAGGTCTTAAATTTCTTAAGAAAAGCATCAACATACATACAGCTAAAATTCCACCAATCATAATATTTTGTTGAACTAGTTTAATAGCTGCATTTATATATACCGTCTCATCATAAACAATTTTAAGGTCAAGTCCATTTTTTGCGAGAATACCTTTATTTAGTTTTTCAACTTCCATTTTTAAATTTTCTATTATTTTTACTACATTTGAGTTTGCTTCTCTTATAACCCTAAAAGTAATTGCCTCTTGTCCATTCATTCTTCTAAAACTAGATGGATTTTTATAAGACATATAAATTTTTGCTACATCTTTAAGTCTAATGTTTACCGGGATACCATCTGATCCAATTTCAGATCTCAAAACAATATTTTTAGCACTTGAAGGTGTATAGGATATGGCCTCTGTTCTGACAGAGTATGTTCTTTTTCCTTCAATGATCTCACCTACAGTAACTTGTGCGGAGCTTGCTTTTAATGCATTTAAAACTGTTGGAATTGAAATTGCATATTTAGATAATTTATAAATATCTAATTCAACTTTTAATTCTTTTTTTTGTCCTCCACGCGAAGATATCTCTGAGATCCCTTCAATTCTTGATAGTTTATCAATTATTTCATATTCGACAAAGTCGCCCAAACTCCATAAATTTTTTATTTTCGATTCTGGCAATTTAACCATTGCTAAATATGAAATTGGGCTATCTTCAGAATTTGAGGTTCGCACTGTGGGTCGTTTAGCATCAAAGGGTAAACCATTAATAGAGGAAACTTTACTCAGGAGCTGCATAAGAGCAATATCCATGTCTTGACCAACAGAGTATGTTAAAGTCACTCTTGCAGATCCAAAACGACTATCTGATTCAACTGTTTCAATACCAGTAAGTGAACTAACCGCTAATTCAACCCTAGTAACAACTTCCCTTTCAACATCTTTAGGAGAAGCACCTGGCCATGAGACTCTTACCTGTAAAACGGGTTTATCTATGTCAGGTGTCATTTGAATTGGTATCTTATGTAAAGAGACAAAACCAAAAGCAATTATAAGAAAAACCATTGCAGCAACTGCTATAGGTTGTTTAATTGCAAATTTGATTAAATTATCCATATTTTATAACTAAATCTTAGATTATTTTTTTTTTCTTTTAATTTGAATTTCTTGATTTGGTCTTAAATTTTCGTTTCCCTTCACCACTACTAGTTGGCCTTCTTCTAGACCTTTTAAAATCTCTATTTTGTCTCCAACAGATACCCCAATTTGAATATACTTCTGTTTGGCTAAGCCTTTATCAAAAATATACACAATTTGTTTATTAGCAGATGGTATAAGTGCATCTTTTGGTATAAGCAATCTTGGCTTAATATCTCCAAAAGGTATGTATAAAGAAAATCTAGTACCATAAGCATTAACATTTTGTGGTAAATCTTCATTCAAACTTATTCTTAGTTTCCTGGTTCCAGTTCTGACATTTTCTATGTTAACAATACCTCGTACTTTTCCAGAAAATTTTGCTTTTTTACTAAAAATATCTACTTTTGAACCTATTTTAACTTCTGAAGCCAGATCAGATCTTAAATCAGTTTCTATCTCTTTAAATTTAGTATTCAGAATTGATGCTAAAATTTTACCCTTAGATATTAATGCACCAACTTGTGCATCTATATTAACAATATTCCCATCAATTGGTGATAAAATCTTAGAGAAGCTTAAGTTTTCTCTATTTTCACTAAGTAAAATTTGAAGTCTTTTAATATTATATTTTCTTTGTGCAATTTGTTGTTGGTTTTCAAGAAGCAAAATGTTGATGCTATCTAAGTTATCTTGGGTAATAATATTTTGTTTTTTTAAATTTTTAGCATTTTGAACCTTAGAAAACCTTAATGATAGTTTTTTTTTCAAAATATCAAGCGTCTCTTTCTCATATTTCATCTCAGCAGAAATTTGCTCAATGTTTCTTAAAATATCTTTAGAGTCAAGAGTAAATAAAACATCATTTTTCTTAACATTATCTCCAATATTAATGTGAATTTTTAAAATTTCCTGATTGATTTTTGACGATATAATAATTGGATTGACAGCAACTAATCTGCCAATAGATTCAGTTTTTTCTGCTATATCAAAATATTGAACTTTGCTAACATTAACTAAAGACGCTCTATTACTCTTGTTCTTGAAGGATGATTGAGCGAATAAAGGAAGTGAAAAAAAAATTAATAAATTAACTAAGATAGCAAGTAAAATTTTCATTTTTTCCTATATATCAATACAAAATTTTTTTTAAAGTTGCGGTCCTGAAGCTAGTAATTTTTTTCCATGATCGTTATCACAAAATTTTTGAAAATTATTTATAAACAATTGTGCTAATTCTTTAGCCTTATTTTCCCATTCATCATATGTATTCCAGGATTTCCTAGGATCAATTACATTTGAGGAAATATTCTTAAGACTTTTTGGAATTGCTAAATTAAAATAAGGTATAATTTCTGTTTCTATATCATTTAATTCATCATTTAATATAGAATCTATAATTAATCTAGTGTCAGCTAAAGAAATTCTATTACCCTTACCGTTCCAACCTGTATTAACTAAAAAAACTTGTGAATTTGATTCTTTCATTTTTTGGGATAAAACATTTGAATATTTTGTTGGATGTAGCATTAAAAAAGCTGCTCCATAACATGCTGAAAAAGCAGGCTGAGGTTCTGTTACACCTCTTTCTGTACCAGCTAGTTTTGCTGTAAACCCTGAGAGAAAATGGTACTCAGCTTGATCATAAGAAAGTTTGGATACTGGTGGAAGAACTCCAAAAGCGTCAGCAGTTAAAAAAATTATTTTAGAAGCATGTTTCCCTTTTGATATTGGCTTTACAATATTGTCAATATGATAAATTGGATATGATACCCTAGTATTTTGGGTTACCGAAGTATCACTGTAGTCAATAATTCCATTTTCATTTACTGTAACATTTTCAAGAAGAGCATCCCTTTTAACCGCTCTAAAAATATCTGGTTCTTTATCTTTATCAAGGTCTATAGTTTTTGCATAACAACCACCTTCAAAATTAAATACACCTTCATTATCCCAACCATGTTCATCATCACCGATTAATTGTCTCTTTGGATCTGTAGATAAGGTTGTTTTTCCAGTACCTGAAAGACCAAAAAACAATGCAACAGATCCGTCTTGCCCCATGTTTGCCGAACAATGCATTGATGCTATATTTTTTTGTGGTAAAAGATAATTCATCACTGAGAACATTCCTTTTTTCATTTCACCACCGTACCAAGTACCACCAATTAACTGAATTTTATCTGTTAAATTAAAAGCTATAAATGTTTCAGAATTTAAACCTTGTTTATTAAAGTTTTTGTTAACTGCTTTAGATCCATTTAAAACATGAAAATCTGGTTCAAAATCTTCAAGTTCTTCTTCAGATGGTCTTATGAACATATTTTTTACAAAGTGAGCTTGCCAAGCAACTTCCATTACAAATCTTACTTTGAGGCAACTATCTTTATTAGCTCCACATAATGCATCTACTACGTATAGTTTTTTATTCGAAAGTTGATTACTAACTATTTTGTATAGATTATCCCATATATTTTTATTTATTGGTTTGTTGTCATTTTTTGAATTTTCTGAGCTCCACCATAATTTTTTTTCTGTTGTTTCATCTTTTAATATATACTTATCTTTTGGAGATCTGCCGGTATAAATACCCGTCATTACGTTTACGGCTCCATACTCAGTATTTTGAACCCTTTCAAATCCTGACAAACTTTGATCATTTTCTTCATCATAAAGAAGATCATAAGATGGGTTATAAACGATTTCAGAAATATTATTTATTCCAATTTCAGATAATTGTTTCTTTACTTTAATATTCATAAATTTCTCAAAATTTAATTATATATGTTGGTCAATGTTTAATATTTTTTGTGAAAGTTCAAGTTATTTATAATCAATAATTATATGTTAAAAATTAAAATTAATGATGTAAAATATCAATTTTTCTAATATATTATCCATATGTTATTTAATATTTCATTTCAAGGTTTTAATCTAGTCATAATTAATAATATATAGTTTATTAAAAGATGAAAAAACATTTAACTATAATTGGTGGAGGATTTTCTTCTTGGATAGCTGCAAGTGTTTTTACTGAAAGTGGTTACTCTATAGATATTTTTGAAGGAAATAATGAAAGTTTTGGTTCCCAACAGATCACTCCTAATGGCTGGAAAGCGTTATCAAACCTTATAGATTTAAAAAATATTCAGAAAAATTTTGAACCATTTTATAATATTTACATTAAAAGATTAAATTCAAAAAATAATTTAGATCTTTTATATCATCATGATTTAGTAGAAAAGAATTTTAAATATGGCTCTATTGAGAGAAAAAGCATAATTAGTTTTTTTAAAAATAATGCTCTAAGAAATAATTCAATAAAAATAATTAATTCTAATGTGACTAATATAGTTTCAAATAATAATTATAATGAATTAATTGATGATAAAGGACAGATTTTTAAAACTAATTTAATAATTGGTTCTGATGGCATTTATGGAGTTAGTAGAAAGTTTGTTGTTGGTTCAAGTAGTCATATCACTAAGAAAAAAATTTATAGAACGATATCATTTAAGGATACTGCATATAATTTATCAAAAACAATTTTACAAGTATTAATTCATGAAAATGGTTATTATGTAATTTATCCGTCAATTATTAATAATAAAAAAGCAACAAATTATATTTTTGTTCCACAAAATAATGAAACTGAACTACCAACATTAAATAACAAAATTTTAAATTATCTTATTCCTGAAGATTTAGAATGGAAAATAACATACGCTTCATTTAATGATGGGGAAAAAACTTCAATTTATAAAAATGGATTATTTCTATTTGGAGATGCTGCTTTTGCAATACCACCACATACTGCACAAGCAGGCAATCAAATATTAGAAGATGCTGCTTACATCAAAAAATTATTAAATGAAAATTATGATTTTTATGAAACAGTAAATATGTTTATTAAAAAGAGGTATTTAAAAAAAGATATGTTGGCTAGAAAATCAAAAATGGTTGGTAAGATACTTAATGCCCAAAATATTTCAAAATATTTTCGAGATTATAGCTTAAAGTTAAATGGGAATGATTTGTTAGATAAAATTTTGAGCCCTATTTGGACAACAGAAAGTTATGAATAAAATTTTAATCTATATAATAATAATGATAGGGATATCAATGAATTCTGAAGTAAAAGCAAGTTTGTACCAATTTAATTTTAATTCAATAGACGGAAAAGAGATTAATTTAAATGATTTCAAAGGAAAGCCTATTTTAATTGTTAATACAGCTTCGCTTTGTGGCTTTACTTATCAATATAGCGATATCGAGACTCTTCATCAGAAATATAAGAAAGATGGACTGATTATTATTGGCATACCTTCTAATGACTTTGGAAATCAAGAACTATCATCAAATCAAAAGGTCAAAGAATTTTGTGCCATAAATTTTGACGTATCATTCATGCTTACTGAAATAACTAGTATAAAAGGCGATAAAGGTCACCCTTTTTTTAAATGGGTAAAAAAAGAAGCTGGATTTCTAGCTTTCCCAAAATGGAACTTTTATAAATATCTTTTTAATAAGGAAGGCTTGTTGGTTAAATGGTATGCTAGTACGACTAGACCTAACTCAAATAAAATTAAAACAGAAATAGATAGAATATTATTAAAATAAAAAAAGCCATCTTATGATGACTTTTTTAAAGTTAGTTTAATATAATTTATTCTCTATTTCCTAAAAAAGCTAATAAGAATTGAAACATTAAAATAAAGTCTAAATATAAAGTTAAAGCTCCCAACACAGATTTTTTACCAGCCGCTTCAGTATTATCACCAGCTAAATACATATTTTTAATCTTTTGAGTGTCATAAGCAGTTAAGCCGGCGAAGATTAATACACCAATTATAGAAATCATAAAATCTAATTGTGTTGATGCCATAAAAATATTGACTATCTGTGCAATTATAAGTCCAAATACTCCCATCATAAGGAAAGAACCTAAACCTGAAAGAGATTTTTTAGTAGTATAACCATAAATAGACAATGCTGCAAAGGCTGCTGCCGTAACAAAGAAAGCTCTAACTACTGACGCGCCAGTGTAAATTAGCAACAACGAAGATAAAGACAGCCCCATTAGACCAGCATATATATAAAATAAGTTTCTAGCTTTTTCAGCAGAAATACTATTTAGCTTTGCTGAGATATAAAATACCATCCCTAATGGCGCTAACATAACAACCCACTTAAGTGGACTTAAGAAAAATAATTCACCAATGGGTGTTAATGCACCGTTTGATATGGCAAGAAAATTTAATCCCATAGCCATTAATCCTGTCAAAGCTAGGGCAGTTGTCATATGATTATAAACACCAAGCATATATGATCTAAGGCCCAAATCAATTTGGGTAGCTTGAGCATTTGAGCTTGACATAAAGCGGTTATTATTCATGTAATTATTATCCTTTTAAATAATTAAATTAATTTATATAATTAATGTAATACTTAATATGCCCTAAAGCAATAGTTTCACAAAAATTTAATACTTTAAAAGTTATGAATTGGCACAAACTTATTAATTTGAGATTTTCTTATTTTTTCACTATTTGATTTTAATTGTCCACAAGCAGCATAAATATCTTGTCCCCTTGGTTTTCTTATTGGAGAGGCAAATCCGGCAGCCATCAAAATTTT
>CABYED010000017.1 GCA_902517815.1 uncultured SAR116 cluster alpha proteobacterium | reverse complement strand
CTTATGTTTATGACCTGGATGGCCTGATTTAGCTGATAAATCTATACCTGCTTCACTTACTACATCATTATCCTTACTATGTAACTTCATTGTAGGACCATCTAGCCAGGAGGAAGCACCTCCTCCCCATTTGTCTATTGAGGCTGTGAAGGCGGCTGATGTTGCTTTGTGGCTTACTACATATGAGTAGTTACCAAAATCATCAAAAACTTTTAGTTCTACTGCTAATGTAAAGTTTAGATCATATGGTGATAAAGTATAAGTATTTTGATTTGCAAATAAAATCTTGTCTACATTTAACACTTGGTTATCTACCAAGAAAATTTGCTCTCCATCTTCTTTGACATTAAACCATGAAAATTCCATTCTTTCATAATCAATTCCATCTACATCACTTAAGTTACTAAAATCTAAAGACATTTCAGAGCCTAATTGATATTCACCAATTATTTTAAAATTTCCAACTAAGGGATCATTTGCATTTATGATTTCATGCGCAAATTCTATTAAAAAACTTTCATTAGTCATAAAATTATCAGTGTATTCAACTGATACTGAGAGTTTCTTACCTACCGAATTCTGATCTAAAATGATTGATTTTAAACCAACCCCGTTTTGAAGTAAATTTTCATCAGCAAACCATGAAAAAATTGCATTGCTGATTTCAAATCCATCTAAATCTTCCCAATTTAATTCTATTTCATTATTTTGATATTGGTAAATTTGATCACCAGAATTATTTACAAATATATTTTCTAGATTTTTATTAAACCTGTAATTGCCATTATAATTACTAAACCATACAGTTTCAGGCTCATTATTTATATTTTCAATAACGAGTTTATTACTAAATATGTATTCATTTTCTCCAAAATTATCTTGATAAGATCCTTTTACATATAACTCACCACTAGCATGTTGTGGAAGAGGTGTGAATGTATTCTCATTAGAAATTAATTCATCATTTAAATACCACTCATAACTGACGTTTTCCTCAAAAAATCCATCTTCTTCATAGATATTTTCAAGTGAAATTGATAATTCTTGACCTTCAAAAACCTTATCATTTAAATCACCAATAATTTTAATATTTCCAGTTGGTGTATTGTTAACGTTAACTATAGTTTCTGATTGATCAGTTGAAATATTTTCTAAAGTACCATTTTGGTCAATATATGAAATTTCTGCGGTTATATTTTTATTTACATCACTTTGTGTTAATAATAGATAATCACTATTTTCGTTTGGAATAACAATTCCATCTCTAAACCATTCATATGAGAATTCTCCCAATCCATCAAAGTCATTTATGTTGTTTTCAATTATTATTGTCTGACCTTCAAAAAAATCACCTTTTAAAGTTACATTTCCAGAGGGAGAGTAATTACTAGAAAATGCGATTATTCTTGCTGATTCATTGGTCCCCAAATCCCAATTAACAGAATTGCTTGAATAATTAACTAAGTAATTGTTACTGTTAGAATTTGCATTTACATGCGCATCCCATGATGGATTTGATCTATCATCTAATAAACCAAAATCATTGGCCAATAATGTAGTATCTTGCAAAAATTCTCCAGAATAATTAATTCTATCAACATAAAGATTTTTGTTTATAGGGGTCCGCGGATTACCATCCCAAACAATTGGTGAGGCTGTAAGAACCAAAACATCATCATTATTCAATATTTCAAAGTCAACTATATATCTATTAGTTAAGTTTAAATCAATATTAGCAACTGACTGTAAATTTTTATTAAAAATATTAATAGTATCATTTACAACGAAACCAAATTGATTTTCAAAAGTTTTGATATAACCTGGCTGTGATATATTGCTAATTGTAAAAGGAGATGAAATACTATCTAAGCTAGTATTTGTATAAAGTATATTGTTACCATAATAACTTTGTGATTGCTCATAATTTAAGAATGATAAAAATATTGTATCATTCACAATATCAAAATCATTGATAATTGTTTTAGGATTTACACTCCAATCCTCATGATATGCAGTAACTATATTTGAATGCCCAATATATTGATCATTATTAATATTATGAATTATGGAATGATACTCTGAAAACTCATTTTCATATAAGCTTTGATCAGCATTTATATCCAATGAAATTTTAATAACTTTTATTTCATTCGCGTTTCCAACATTATTATAATTAATAATACCGTCTGAAGCCATCTTATCTGTTCCAACAGGTGTATAAGCAACAAAAACATGACCGTCTTGATATTCTATAAATGCATTGTGATTAAACACTAAATCATCAAACGTACTTGTTGAAATTTCAATTTGATTCAATTTTTCAAGGTTTACTGCATCCCTTACAATCACATGAATTTCACCAGCATTACGATTACTTGCTCCGGCATACAACTCAAACAAAACTTCTTCATTATTGTATTTACCCGCAACAGCGTCTTTGAATTTAGCAGAACCATCAATGAAGTATTGATTCATACTTTGGCTGTACCACTCAATTGGGATATGGGGCTCAAAATCTAGATTGTAATTTTGAACATCTCCATATATATCAGTTGATATTAACATCCAATCGGATCCCCATGAACCATCTTGTATATAATGATAGTAACCGAGTGAATTCGATTCAGTTAATTTAATTATATTATCACCCTCTTCAGGATAAACTCCTATATTATTATGAACCCCACCAGGAAGACTATCTCTTATATTAATAATTTTTATGGTTTCATAAGACATTTACTAGTTCTCATTAAGTATTTATTTAATGAATAATATTAACAAAATTAATTTTTTTTTAAATGATATTTGTCACATTATAACTTAAATAGTTTTTGTGTAATTTTTGGATATTCTATTAAAATAATTTGTTCTATAACATTAAAATAAATATCAATATGTATTTCAAATCATGTTTAAAAATTTATTCCTTTTAATTAGTCAATTTTAGATTGAGACAATTTTATTAATTATATAATTTAAAATAATTTAAATCACATTTAGTGAATTACTGATTAAAATTTGTGACTTTTTCTTCATTTAAAATATTGGTATTCATGTCATAATTAAAAATATTAGAAATATCTTGCCATAAGCTTAAACCTAAGTTACATAACAAACAATTAAATGGATGGGTGACTGAGCGGTTGAAAGTACCGGTCTTGAAAACCGGCGAAGGTGAAAGCCTTCCGTGGGTTCGAATCCCACCCCATCCGCCATAAGATTCATCTAACCTAGTGATTTTTATATATATATTTATTCCATCAATTGAAATCTTGGGACTGTTTTTGGGACTATTTGACTTCAAATATTTTAAGTTTTGTACTAGATATAAATTAATTTAATTAAAAAAATATTTACTCGTGTTTAAAATTAAATTTTAATTTTTACTAATGTACGTTGCTCTTAAAAATTCAAATAAGTTTATCTCATTTATAACAAATGAGGATTAAACAATGTCATATCAAACTCCCTTTAAACATCTTCGTGTAGGTCAAGTTGCTAATATCTATGGTGTTTCAATTCCAACAATTTGGAAATTGTGAAAAGAAATGAGAATTCCAAACCAAATAAAATTGGAGACTCTACAAGATGACTTAATATTGAAATAGAAAATAGCATTAAGTCTCTATATGAAGATAAAGAATGATGTCTGAT
Organism: uncultured SAR116 cluster alpha proteobacterium; assembly: GCA_902517815.1. Classification (GTDB taxonomy): domain Bacteria; phylum Pseudomonadota; class Alphaproteobacteria; order Puniceispirillales; family Marisalimonadaceae; genus Marisalimonas. The sequence goes on along the minus strand of CABYED010000017.1, from coordinate 27,802 downwards.
ATTCTTCTTCCATTAGCTTTAAATCATGATGCTAAGATTTAATGGGTGTCTTATCAAGATCGAGAGGTATGGTAAGAGATGATAAGTGGCGTTTTTATGATAAGAGCAGTAATACGAGCTTGTGGAATAATGCTACTAAGTGGAACAGGATAGATTTCATGTTAGAAGGTGATGATCAGATAGACTTATCAGCGATCTTGAGAGGAGATGTCAATGCCTCATATAATGCAGGCCAGCATGAAAGGCCTGATCCATCATCTGCACCTACACCTAACACAGTACCATTGCCACTAAATAATGATGATGAGTAACTAACTATCAATCCTGATATTGTTTAATGTCAGCGAAGTCATAATCCTAAAAAAATTGTCATAAATGTTAATGAACACATCACTTTTCAGTTATAAGTTTATGATATATATATGTATTATACAGAATAAGAAATTTGGGATTCAAGACAGGTACTTTCAACCGTTCAGACACCCATCCACAATTTCATTGTGTTAAACTAGGTTATAAATGAAGGCAAGTTATTATTTTCTTACAATATATTATAATTAATAATCAGTTTTTGAATAATTAGTTTTTAACTTTTAAAAATATACGTTATTAATTAAAATGTCTTGCTAAAGGATGTAATTATGAAATTTTTGAGTTTTTTTAAATTTTTACTATTCATAATTCTTATTTTTTTATTCCCTGTTTCAAGTTTCGCAAAAGCTGATTTTAATAAGATTGTCCTACAAGTATCAAAAGAGGCTGAACAAAAAGGAATTTCTAGCAAAGTAATAAATGAATTTAAAAATAAAACTAAATTCATCAAGAGAGTTATCGAACTAGATAAATCACAACCAGAATTTAAATTAACTCTTGATCAGTATCTTAAAAGAGTAGTTACACCTATTAGAATAAAAAAAGCAAATCAAAAGTACAATGAAAATAAAAAATTACTTAGTAAAATATCAAAACATTACGGTGTTCAATCCAGATTTATAGTAGCTTTGTGGGGTATTGAAACTGATTTTGGAAGGTTAACTGGTGGCTTTTCTGTTATTTCAGCTTTAACTACTTTAGTTTATGATGGAAGAAGGTATGATTATTTCAAAAAAGAATTAATAAATGCATTAAAAATCGTAAATGGAGGTCATATTTCTATCAATAAAATGACAGGATCCTGGGCTGGTGCAATGGGGCAGTGTCAATTTATGCCATCTAGTTTTATCAATTATGCTACTGATTGGGATAAAGATGGATCTAAAGATATATGGACATCTAAACCAGATGTTTTTGCGTCAGCAGCAAATTATTTAAACAGAGTAGGGTGGTCAAATCAAATAACCTGGGGAAGGAAAGTTTTCATTGGAAATTATAATGAAAAAATAGTTGAAAAAAAATATAATTTATTAAGTTATTGGGCATCAAAGGGAATTTTGAATGCAAATAGAGATAAATTACCTAATGTTAAATTAAAAGCCAGACTTATTATACCTGATGGATATAAAAATTATGGTTATTTAGCTTATAAAAATTTTGATTCCCTTTTAAATTGGAACCGTTCTAATTATTTTGCTATAGCAGTCGGAACATTAGCAGATGCAATAAAAGAAAATAATTGAATGTACTTATCAATTAATAAACTATTTCATTTTTTTATAAAATCTAAAAATATATTTTTTGTTATTTTTCTATTTCTAATCCAAGGTTGCACTTCAAGTATTGAAGTTGCAGCTAATTTAGGAAAAAAATATTTAATTCCAAAAGAAGAACAAAAAAGGATACAAAGACCGACTTATAAGATTGGCAAAAAATATAATGTAGGTGGAAAATATTATTATCCTAAAAAAGATCTCTATTACAATAAAACAGGCATAGCATCATGGTATGGACCAAAGTTTCATGGTAAATTAACAGCTAATGGTGAAATATATAATCAATATGCTCTGACAGCAGCTCATAAAACTTTACCTCTTCCTAGTGCTGTAAAAGTAACTAATTTAAAAAATAATAAATCAATAGTACTTAGAATAAATGACCGAGGTCCTTTTGTAAATGACAGAATTATAGATTTATCATCAAAAGCGGCTGATATATTAGACTTGAAAAGAGAAGGCACAGGTCTCGTAAGGGTACAAATTTTAAAAGAGAAAAGCCTTTATTTAGAAAAACTTGCTAAACAAGGATCTTTTCCTGAAATAGCTGATTTAAAAGAAACGGAATTACCTAATATTACTGTTCCTAATAAAGTAGCAGTAAAAATCAAGGACACTAAAAATCAAAAAATTATATCAAAAAAAATAAACTATAATTTCAAAAATTTAAATAAACAATATAAAATCTATATAAAATTAGCTTCTTTTAGTTCAAGCAAAAACGCAGAAATAATGAAAAAAAAAGTATCTTATATTGATAAAGTTAAAATATATAAAATTTATAAAATGAATAAGACACTTTACCAAGTTAAAGCTGGCCCGTTTTCAAGTGTTGAAAAAGTTGATCAATTACATTCTTTGTTGTTACAAAAAGGAATGCAGGGTGCAAAAATAATTATTGAATAAGTCTTTTGAGGTTATATATGTCAAATATTTATAAATTACCAACCATTCTCATTTTCACTTTCCTAATTGGATGTTTTGTAAATATCAAAGAAAGTTTTTCAAAAATTTTAGATATTCAAACTCCTGCAAAACAAGTAATTATTTATGATCATGAAGTAGACGAAGTATTGTTTGAAAAAAATGCAGATCAGCTTATGAAACCTGCATCAATGGCAAAAGTTATGACTTCTTATATAGTGTTTGATAGAATTAAAGATAAGTCTTTAGATATGTCAGATACTTTTTTAGTGTCAGATAAAGCTTGGAGAATGGGTGGATCTAGATCTTTTCTAGAAATAAATAGTAACGTTACCATAGAAGACTTATTACTTGGTTTGATTGTTCAATCAGGAAATGATGCGGCTGTTGTTTTAGCTGAAGGTATCTCTGGTGATGAAGAAGCTTTTGCAAGAGAAATGAATAGATATGCAAAAACATTAGGTATGAAAGACACATATTTCACTAATTCCACTGGCTGGCCTCATCCTGATTTACAAACAACCTCTAGGGATCTAGTTATTCTTACAAAAAGAATAATTGATGACTTTCCGGAGTTATACAAGTTATTTGAAAAAAAAATATTTACATACAACAAAATTAAACAATCTAACAGAAACCCATTACTTTACACTATGAATGGAGCAGATGGTCTTAAAACTGGCCATACAATCGAGTCTGGATATGGATTAATAGGTTCAGTAAAAAGAAATGATAGAAGGGTTACAATTGTTATAAACGGATTAAATAGTATCAAAAAGAGAAGATTTGAAAGCAAAAGATTATTTAATATAGTATTTAGAGAAACAACTGTACTATCTTTATTTAGTAATCAAAAAAGTCTTGTTGAGGCAAATGTATGGTTGGGAAAAAAATCCAAAGTTAATTTAATTGCTAGCAGATCCTTCCAAAAAATTATTTCACCGTTTCAATTAAATAAAACTAAAATTAAACTAGAATGGATGGACCCAATTTCTGCACCAATTGCAAAAGGTTCTGTTCTTGGAAAAATTTATATCAATATACCTGGACAAAAAACTTTTGAGGAAGACTTAATTTCTTCTGAGGACATAGGTAAAATGTCATCTTTAATTAGAGTAAAATCTATTTTAAAGTTTTTACTTTATGGAGATATTGTTGCAAATTAAACAAACTTCAAATTCAAGAAAAGGTTTTTTTATTTCATTTGAAGGCGGCGAAGGAGTTGGAAAAAGTACACAAATAGATTTATTAAAAAAAGATCTTATAAATAAACAATTTAATGTTGTGTCTACACGAGAACCTGGCGGAACAAAAGAAGCAGAAAAATTAAGAAAATTTCTAGTAACTGGTGATAAAAAAGCTTGGGATCCTTGTTCAGAAACTTTAATTTTTAATGCTATTAGACGAGAACATATAAATAAAATTATATTGCCTGCAATTGAAGATGGTGCTGTAGTGTTGTGCGATAGATTTATAGATTCCACAATTGTATATCAAGGACTTGTAGGGAACGTAAGTGAAAAAGATTTATTGGATTTACATAGAAAATATTGTTACGATTTATATCCAGATATAACTTTTTTTTTAGATTTGTCTCCTCAAAAAGGTCTTAATAGAGCCCTTAAAAGACAAAACACTATCGAAGACAGATTTGAAAATTTAGGAATAAATTATCACCAAAAAATTTTAAATGGGTTTTATAATTTACAAAAAAGAAATCCAAATCGTATCATTAGAATTAATGCAGAAAAAAGCAAAGAAGTTATTTCAAGTGAAATTAGCTCTTTTACAAAACGATTATTAAATATAAATGATTAACTCTCTGATAAATAAAAAATTTTTTTTAAGTCAAAAGTTGCAAAAGGATATTTTTGCAATTGTATGCACAAAAAAAATAAATACTATTATAATTGGAGGTCCTAAAGGTTTAGGTAAAAGAAATTTTGTACTCAAATTAGCAAAATTTATTTTGTGCAAATTAGAAATTATAAAAGAAATAAATTTAGATTTTTTTGAAGACAATAAATTTGATTTTGAGAAACTAAAAATAACAAAATCTTTTTATTTATTTGACAATAATTCGCATCCAGACTTTTTTTATTTAAGTGACGAAGAAAAAAAACTTGGGAAAAATATACCAATTGAGAATGTTAGAAAATTTAAAAATTTTTTTTATAAAACTGACTCAATATCAAGTGTTAAAATTGGAATCATTGATAGTATTGAGGACTTGAGTATAAATTCTCAGAATTTACTTTTGAAATCGATAGAAGAATTACCAAAAACTTCATATTTATTTATGATTTCAAATGACCCAACTAATATACTGGAAACAATTAAATCAAGATGTGCTTTTTTCTATATAAATTCATTAGGCAAGTCTGAATTTAATAAATTTATTTGTGATAAATATGCAGACAAGTCAGAAGAGCAATTACAATTTATAAAAAATATCTCTTTTGGGTCTCCAGGTATGGCAGAAAATATTATAAAAAGAGATATTTTTGTCCTTTATAAAAATTTATTGGATGATCTTATTAATTCTTATGGACGTTTAAATCTTAGAGAAAATGTTATCGAAGCATTAAATAAAAAAGACAATTTTTTTTTAATTAATGTTATGGATTTGATAATTAATGATTTAATTCAAAAAACTGTTTTTTATATTGAACATCAAAATTACATTGATTATACCCTTGATAAAGAAAAAAAATTAATACAAAAAATTTCGAAGAATAAAGATACAAAACAAATTTTAGATTTACAATCTCAAATTAATAAAAATATGCATTTAGCTCATGTGGTAAACTTAAATAGATCTGATGTTTTAATTGCATCATTAAAAGAATTATCTGGCATATAGTTTTTTATGTAGAAGGAATTAAATGAAATCATCATATTATATTACTACACCAATTTACTATGTAAATGATGTACCACATATTGGCCATGCATATACAACCCTAGCTTGTGATGTAATTGCTAGATTTAAACGCCTTGATGAATATGAAGTTTTTTTCTTAACTGGAACAGATGAACATGGACAAAAAGTTGAAACCGCAGCAAAAAAAAATGGTGTTAATCCCAAAGAGTTTGTGGATAAGGTTTCTGAAAATTTTAAAAATTTACTTAATTGCATGAATTTTTCAACTGATTCATTTATAAGAACGACTGAAGAAAAACACATTAAATCATGTCAAAAAATTTGGGAAAAACTTTTCAACAATGGAAATATCTATTTAGATAAATATTCTGGTTGGTACGCGGTACGCGATGAAGCTTTCTTTTCAGAATCAGAAATTGTTGAGGGAAAAGCTCCATCTGGAGCACCTGTTGAATGGGTTGAAGAGCCATCTTATTTTTTTAATCTATCAAAATGGGAACAAAAACTTCTTGAATTTTATGAAAGTAATAAAGATTTTATTTCTCCTAAATCTAGAAGAAATGAAGTTATTAGCTTTGTGAAAAGTGGCTTGAAAGATCTATCAATTAGTAGGACTAGTTTTTCCTGGGGAGTAAAGGTCCCGAACGATAAAAATCATATTATGTATGTTTGGCTGGATGCTCTTACAAACTATTTGTCAGCTTGTGAGTATTCAAACGAAGAAGATGATCAAGTTTTTAAAAAATTTTGGCCTGCTGATATTCATATGGTTGGGAAAGATATTATAAGGTTTCATGCAGTTTATTGGCCTGCATTTCTTATGGCAGCAAATCTTCCTTTGCCCAAAAAAGTCTTTGCTCATGGTTGGTGGACTAATGAAGGTAATAAAATATCTAAATCTTTAGGTAATGTAATAAACCCTTTTCAATTAGTTGATAAATACGGTGTTGATCAAATTAGGTATTTTTTATTAAGAGAAGTACCATTTGGAAATGATGGTGATTTCTCAAATACTCAACTTATAAATAGAATAAACAGTGACCTTGCTAACAGTTATGGAAATTTATTTCAAAGAGTTGTTTCTATGATTTTTAAAAATTGTAATGAGACAATACCTTTAAAACCAAACAAATTTAATCAAGAAGATTTAACATTAATTAATTCAATTAAAAGTAGATTGAATGATTATAGAGACTTAATTGACGAACAAAAATTTGATCAATATTTAAAAAACATTTGGATAGTTATTTCTAATGCAAACAAATATGTTGATGAACAAGCGCCTTGGGCACTAAAGAAAAATAACTTTGAACGTATGGAAGTTGTATTATTTACTTTGGTTGAAACTATAAGGCAAATATCTATTTTACTTCAGCCATTTATTCCAAATACTGCAGAAAAAATATTAGATCATATAAAAATACCACATGATCAACGTAAATTAAAATCTGTAGATTTTATTTTAAACGGTAATAATAAAATCTCACATCCTAACCCATTATTTCCAAGAATTTAAAATTGCTTTCTTAAAATGAAAAATTATTTAATTGATACACATGCTCATTTGGATTTTCCAGAATTATATAATAGGTTAGATGAAGTGTTAGAAAATGCCTCGGAAAATAATGTTAAAAGAATTGTGACTATATCAACTAACCTTAATAAAATTAATAAAATAATTGAAATATCAGAAAATTATGAAAACGTTTTTCATACTGTTGGTGTGCATCCAAATGAGGTTTTAAAAGATAAGAATAACTCTAATTATGAAATGATACTTAATTTATCAAAAAATAAAAAATGCGTTGGAATAGGGGAGTGTGGATTAGATTATTACTATGGAAATGAGAGTAGAGGAGAGCAAAAACTGTCTTTTATTACTCAAATAAAAGTTGCGAGAGAAACTAATTTACCATTAATTATTCATGCTAGAGATGCTGATAAAGATATGATTGATATTTTAGAAAGTGAGTACAAAAAAGGAACTTTTAAGGCAATTCTTCACTGTTTTAGTTCAGGAAAAGACCTGGCATTATGTGGTCTTAATTTAGGTTTTTATGTTTCTTTTTCTGGTATTGTTACATTTAAATCTGCAAAATTAATTCAAGAAATTGCTACATTAATACCTGATGACAAAATTCTTGTAGAAACTGATGCACCTTACTTATCTCCAACACCGCTAAGAGGTTCTGTGAATGAACCAAAAAATTGTTTAATAACTGCAAAGTATTTGTCTGACATTAGAAAATGTGAATTTTCTAAATTTGTTGATCAATTATACATGAATTCAGTAAAAATCTTTGATAAGATAAAATAATGATTAATAATATAAAAATTACTGTATTAGGCACAGGTACATCAGTTGGGATTCCTGCTTTAGGTCAATTAGGTTGGGGTAAATGCGATCCATCTAATCCCAAAAACAAAAGACAAAGATGTGCTGTTCTTATACAAAGTGAAAACACAACTATATTAGTAGATGCTGGGCCTGATATAAAAAATCAACTTATAGAACATAATATTCAAAAATTGGATGCGGTACTTATTACCCATAGTCACTCGGACCATGTCTCAGGGTTAGATGAATTACGTCCTTTTTATTTTTATAATAGAGAAAAAATTAAGATTTTTACTAATAAAGAAACATCAAGTTTTCTACTTGAAAGATTTAATTACTTATTTAACAAATCTAAGACATCACAGTCTTACTTTAAACCTCCGTTAGAGATGAATGAAATAGATTATTTTGAAGAGATTAATGTAAATGATATTAAAATTAACTCTATCAAACAAAATCATGGTGTAGTTGATACACTAGGATTTATTTTCAACGATGTATTTGCTTATTGTACGGATGTTGTAAGTTTTCCTAAAAAAAGTTTTAGGTACTTAAATAAATTGAAGGTTTTAATAATAACAGGCTTACGACAATCACCACATATGGCTCACGCGCATTTTGATTTATCATTTGAGTGGATAGCTACATTAAAACCAGAAGTCGCTTATCTAACACATTTAAGTCCTGAATCTGATCATGATGTTGTAACAAAATTATGTCCACCTAACACATATCCTGCTTATGATGGTTTAGTTATTAATATTTAATTTACATAATATATATTATGCGACAAATATAATTATATAAATATTAATCACCTATTTTTAATTTTAATATTTATAATTAAATAAAACATAAGGAAATATAACTAAGCCATTGTTATAAATAGCTTAGTTAAAATTAATTCTACTTTGAATCACCAATCTTTGCCCAATCAGGTACAATTGAGTTATAGGTGCTACAACCAGTCGACAAAAACATTAATGAAGTTAAAACTATTATAGTAAATTTTTTTATCATCTTAATTCCTTTCATTTTTATGTTATTTTTAAGAATAATATTATTTACTTTAATATAAAAAAATTATTTAGGGTAACTAAATTAGCAATTAAACACTAATGATTAATGAGTTACATAAAAAATACTTATACTTATGGAAGTCCAGCAAGCAAAAAAGTATGAAAAACAGGTAGTGAAATTATTCAAAAAATAGATTAAAAACGACTATAAAAAATAATAGTGTTATAGTTTCTTTTAATAAAAAGGTTAATTGAATATGGAAAAAATTTATATAGACAAAGAAACTTTGATATTTGAAGCTGGTCAAAAAGCAGATTGTGTTTATCTAATTATAGATGGAACAGTTGGGATTCACCTTCCAACAAATAATACAACTTCACCAGACTTTATATTAAGTGAAAACGAAATTTTTGGAGAAATGGGAATTATAAATAATACTTTAAGAACTGCAAAAGCAGTTACAATATCTAAGTCAAGTTTAGTTAAAATAAGTAAAGACGAATTTAATAAAAAACTATCATCATGCGACCCCTTTATAATGGGATTAATAAGAGTATTAGTTTCTCGTCTCTCTGATATGATAAAGAAACAATAAAAATATTTAAATAAGTTTTAAAATTTATGAATATTTAAAATTAAATAAGTTGTCTACTTTGAAACAAAATATAATTATTGGTGGTTATCAAGGCTCTGCATCACTTCATACCAAATCCGTTGAATATTTTATTAGTGAAATAAGTAACAATTTCGTTATTGATTTTGTAATGGATGTCACAAATAATGGAGATAAAGCTTCAAGTTTAATTGAGAAAACACAACATAAAGAAATACATGTTACCTACCTGTTATCTAGCTATTTTGAAAATATATTACCAGAGATCAAAATTTTAGATTTACCTTATTTATTTAATAACAGAAATGAAGCATACAATTCATTAAAATCAGATTTTTTTTGTTTTATAGATGGTAAATTAAAAGATAAAAATTTAAAACTATTAGGTTTCTGGGACAATGGCATTAGACACATAAGTTCTAAAATAAAATTAATCAAAACATTATCTGATTGCAAAGGACAGGTAATTCGGACCACCCCTAGCCTATTTCATATAGAAATTTTTAAAAAATTGGGATTTGTACCTAAACCTCTAGACGTAAGGGATTTTAAAATAGCTATCGAAAATAATGATATAGATGCACAAGAAAATCCTTTAACTAATTACTGGAATTTTGGAGTTTATAAAAAACAGGAATTCGTAACTTTAACATCACATATGTTTGGTTTTTGTTTATTTGTCATCAATAATGATTATTTTGATAAATTAACTAATTTAAATAAGAAATTCTTAATTAAAAAATCAAAAAAAGTAACTGATTATCAAAGAAAATTAGCCGTTGAAGAAGATGATATTTTAATTAAAAAAATAAAGTCAAAAAATATTAAAATCCAAACTATTGATGAAAAAAGCTTAGAGAACTTTAAAGGTGTTACTAATGTTTTTCATGAAAGTTATTTTCAAACTTATCCTCATATGAAAAAGTATATTAAATTATATTAATAATTTATTTTATAGATCTTAAAAAATCAAAGTCGGCCCCTTGATCTGCTTGAAGCACACTTTCATGAAATATTTTATCATACCCTCTTCTTTTTATTTCTTTATTACTTTTTTTTCTCTTTTTTCTTGTAGCTATCTCTTCATCAGATAACTTGATTTCTAATAATCTTTTTTTAACATCTAATTTTATAATATCGCCACTCTTTACAATATCTAAAGTACCGCCAGCAGCAGCCTCTGGACAAACATGTAAAATAATTGTGCCTGCTGCAGTGCCACTCATTCTTCCATCAGAAATTCTTACCATGTCCTTAACGCCTTGTTTGGCTAATTTTTTAGGAATAGGTATTAAGCCAGCCTCAGGCATGCCTGGCGCACCTATTGGACCAATGTTTTTAAGAAGAAGAATGCTGTCTTTAGTAACATTTAAATCATCACTATCAATTCTATTCGCTAAGTCTTCAAGATTCTCAAATACCTCAACAACACCTTCATGAGCTAACAGTTCTTTACTTGCTGCTGATTGTTTAATTATAGCTGATCCTGGAGCAAGGTTTCCTTTTAATACTGCAATACTTCCTTTGTCAAAAATAGGATCTTCAGCTTTTCTAATTACTGCTTGTTTCCAATTATGGTTATTTTTGTCAATAATTTCTTGAATAGTTTCTCCAGTTACTGTGATAGCATCCAAGTAAAGATAATTTTTTAATTCATTTAAAATTCTGGGAAGTCCTCCTGATTTAAACAAATCTTCCATATAACCAGAACCAGATGGCTTTAAGTCAACAATCATGGGTGTGTCTTTTGTCATTTTATCAAATTCGTTAAGATCAATATCTATCCCAAGTCTACCAGCCATAGCTGTCAAATGAACGACCCCATTAGTTGATCCTCCAATTGCAGACAAAACAGTCAATGCATTTTTGAAATTATTTAAAGTTAAGAAACTTTTTGGATTAAATGATTTATTAGCTATTTTAACAGCCACTTTACCAGTTTCCTCTGCAATTCTTCTTCTTTCAGCAGAAACAGCTGGTGCAGAAGCACCATTTGATATCATCATACCAAGAGCTTCTGTAATTAATGCCATTGTGCTGGCAGTACCCATTACTCCACATGTTCCAACAGTAGGTACTAACTGACTATTAACTTCATTAATTTCAGCTTGATCTATTTCTTCTGCTCTAAATTTTGCCCAATATCCTCTACAATCAGTGCAAGCCCCTACTCTCTCTCCTCTATGAGAGCCAGTAAGCATAGGTCCAGTAACTAGTTGAATTGCAGGAATATTTGCGCTAAACGCACCCATTAATTGAGCAGGAACTGTTTTATCACATCCACCTATTAAAACACACGCATCCATTGGTTGGGCTTTCATCATTTCTTCTGTATCAATTGACATTAAGTTTCTTAGATACATAGAAGTTGGATAAGCAAAAGATTCATGAATACTTATTGTAGGAAACTCTAGTGGTATGGCACCTGATGATAATATACCAGCTTTCACACTTTTTATTAAATCTGGCACATTTCCATGGCACGGATTATAGTCACTATAAGTGTTAGTTATACCAATAATAGGCTTATTAAGCATCTCTTCTGAATAACCCATCCCTTTAATGAAGGCCTTTCTCAAAAAAATCGAAAAATCACTATCCCCATAGTTCGTTAGATTCTTATACATGCCTGATTTTTTTTTGGTCATCTCAATAGATCCTTAATAAATTTTTTGATTAATATGCAGATAAATTAGTTTAATAATTCTTTGGTAATATTCTCCTTGGTAAATGGCAATATTTTTATTCTTTGACCAAGTGCCTTACACAATGCGTTTGAAATAGCAGCTCCAGTAGGTCCTGCCACTGCTTCACCTACACCTAAATAAGGAGAACCTTTTTGGTCAATTACACTTGTAGTAAAAACAGGAATGTTATCAAAACCTATAATTTTATAACTATCCCAATCCTTAGAAATTATTTCTTTTGAATCGAAAATAACTTCTTCATATAAAGTCCAACTTGCTGCTTGAATAAATCCACCTTCAACCTGAGCTTTTATACCATCTTCATAAGCAATTTCACCAGCATCTACAGTTATCCAAGCATGATTTAATTTAATTTGTAAGTCTTCGGTAACATTTAATTCTACACCTACTGCGCAATATGCTGCAGAATTTTTATATCTTGAAAACGCTATGCCTCTAAAGCTATCTTCTTTAGATTTAAAAAATTCCATTTTCTTTTTTAGGTTCTTAAGAACATCAATGGCACGCTCATCATCTAAATGATTTATTCTAATAACAAAAGGATCTATATTTTTAATTTGTGCCAAATCATTTAAAAAACTTTCAGACGCTGTTACATTAGCAAAAGCACCTAAAGTCCGTAATGCAGATGTCCTCAATGGCAAATCATGAACTAAGTTTTTTACTAATCTAGTCTCTTTAAATTTATATATTGGATCTAAATTTCTATGGATACCCATATGAGCAGATGTTTTAGGTTTTGATTTTGTTTTTGCAAAATTATTAGTTAAAAATTTATAACTTGTGAAATTATTTAATTCTATATCTGATGGTCTTGACAAATATGTATCCGAATAAGCCTCATTTGACCAATAAACAATTTCTCCATAATCATTAATAGCTCCAAAAACTTTGTTTAAAGATGCGCTTCCATAAGGTTCCCAGGAATGTTCATCTGCACGTGTCCATTTTAATAAAATATGTCGACCAGGATATGACTTTGCAATCACAGAAGCTTCAAATGCCACATCATCAGCTCCATTATGACCATAGCAACCTGAACCAGGCATAAATTTCAAAGTGACAAAATCTGGATCAATTTCAAAATACTTGCTAATGGAGTATTTTAGAGCAAAAATTGATTGGCTATGGGAAAAAATAGTAAATTCATTATCATCATAAATAGCACAACTTGCAGATGGCCCTATAGGTCCATGCATTAAATAACTCTTTTTAAAAATTTTTGATAATGATTTAATCTTTGGATCATCAAAAGATTTTTTTTTAGGTATCTCTTCATAAAAAGCCTCTCCACCAGATTTAACTAACAAAGTTTCTTTTTCGTGTTTTTCAAGAGAATTAAATACATTATCATTAGATAATTGATGATTTTCTTCCCAAAAAATATTATTTCTTGCAATTTCTAAAAATTTTACAACTAAAAATTCATCAAGAGACAGAATTGCAACAAAAGAGCCTTTAACAAATAGTGTAATCTCATTTTCAAAAAGTCTTTTTTTAAAGTCTTCATTTATTTTGATTAATTTGCAGTGATAGGAAGGAGGTCTTACTATCCTAGCATGTAACATGTTAGGAAAATTTATATCATGCACATACTTATATTTTCCTGTTACGATTTCATTGATAGTTTTTAGTTCTATTTTTTGATTATTTTGATAATTAATTTTTTTAAGATAGTTTTCATCAAAAATTTCAGGAATAATAAGATCTTTGAATTTATCAGTTTTAGCAAAGTCCCAGTAAGAAATAGTCTTGTTAGAATTCTTATCTTTAATAACTCCATTTTCAAAAAGTATATCTTCATTTTTAATTTCAAGATTTTCTAATGCATAATTTAAAAAATTTATTTTAAGAGCAATAGAAGCAGCTTTGATAGCAGATCCTGAATTTGCAACAGATAAACTGCTAGCAGTAATACCTTCATCAGGGGAAATATCAGTACTTAATTTAATAATTTCAATTTGATCATATTTAATTTCAGTGATGTTAGAGGTAATTAATGCTAGTGTAGAGCTAATATGCTGACCTATATCAACTTTACCAGAGTAAACTTTTAAAATTCCATGATTACTAAAATCAAACCAATGAATTAATTTGTTGTAAGTATTAATACTAGGGCCACTATTAAATTGCTTCATTATATTATATACCCTAATTCTCTTTTAAACTTTCAATCGCATTTAATACAACAGAATGAGATCCACAACGGCACAAATGGCCATCTAAAGCGTTTTGAATTTCTTGTGACGAAGGTTTTTTATTTTTATCAAAAAGTGCTGTAATACTTATGATAATCCCACTTGTACAATAACCGCATTGGGCTGCATTAAAATTTCTAAAAGCTTCTTGCACATGATTTAATTCACTGTCAATTTTTAGTCCTTCAACAGTTATTATTTCTTTTTTTTCACATTCAATTGCTAATAAATTACATGAAAGTTTTTTTTCACCATCGATAATAACAGCACAACTACCACATTGTTCAAGGCCACATCCAAGTTTAGTGCCTGTTAATCCAAAATCATTTCTAATGGCATAAACAAGCGGTTTGTCATTATAAATATTTATCTTCTTAGATAATCCATTTATTTTTAATTCACATTCAACTTTTGACATAACAAACCTTGAAGTTTATTAAATAATTAATTGCATAAATAAGTATAAAACATTGTTATTAAATAATATTCATAATATTTTATTTTACATTTATTTTATCTTGCAGTCCAGCCACCATCTACAAGTATACTTGAACCAGTCATTAAAGAAGAAGCCTCAGAGGCCAAAAATATGAATGGACCCATCAAGTCAGTTACTTCGCCTAATCTACCAATAGGTATCATTCCAATAGTTGCTTTTTTAAAGTCTTCATCCTTTAAAAATGGTTCAGTCATTGGGGTTTGAATAAAGGTAGGACAGATTGCATTAACTCTTATACCATCCGGCCCTAATTCAATTGCTAATGATTTTGTAAAACCTTCAATGGCAAACTTACTTGAACAATATGTAGTTCTGTTAGGCCCACCTACATGCCCCATCTGTGAAGAAACATTGATAATAGAACCCTTTATATTGTTATCTAACATTTTTTTAACAACTAATTTTGTTAAACTTATTACAGATCTTACATTTAAAGACATAACATAATCAAAGTCTTCTATTTTTGTATCAATGAGTTTAGCTGGCCTATTAGTGCCGGCATTATTTATAAGTATGTCAAAAGGGTCAGCATTATTTATAAAATTTGATACCTCATCTTCATTATTGACATCCAAGACTTCATAAGAAGCTTTAAAGCCTTGGCTATTTATGTGATTTGTTAAATCTTTTAATTCTTTTTCTGTTCTAGAAACTAAAGTTACTTTTGCACCCGACTCTGCTAAAGCAATGGAAGCACCCATTCCAATTCCTCGACCTGCCCCAGTCACTAAAGCTTTTTTCCCTTCTAATCTAAAACTTGGTAATTTTGGATAATTCATGCTTTCTCCTATTCTGCAGCGGCATATGGCTCAATATTTCTTCCGCCATATCTTCTTACTCTTACGTTAGCCTGCTCACCGTGACCAGAAAAACCTTCAAGTGCACATAATCTTGAACAATATTCACCAATTAGGGCAGATGCCTCATCAGTTAACACTTTTTGATATGTACAAGTCTTTAAGAATTTTCCTACCCATAAACCACCTGTATATCTGGCAGCTGTTTTAGTTGGAAGAGTATGATTAGTTCCTATTACTTTATCTCCATAAGCAACATTAGTTCTTGATCCAAGAAATAAAGCACCATAATTAGTCATATTTTTATGAAAATAGTCAGGATCTTCTGTCATAACTTGAACATGCTCAAAAGCTAAATCATCAGCAACTTTAACCATTTCATCTATATTGTCACAAACTATTACCTGCCCATATTCTTTCCATGAAGTTTTGGCAATGCCTGCAGTTGGAAGAATTTCTAGCTGTCTGTCAATTTCTTTAATAGTTTCAAGAGCTAGTTTTTCTGAATCAGTTAATAAAATTGCTGGACTAGTTGGCCCATGTTCCGCCTGTCCAAGAAGATCTATGGCACAAATTTCTGGGTCAGATGTTTTGTCAGCTATTATAAGGGTCTCCGTAGGGCCTGCAAATAAATCAATTCCAACCCTACCAAATAATTGACGTTTAGCTTCTGCAACAAACATATTCCCAGGTCCAACCAACATGTCAACTCCATTAATAGTCTCAGTTCCAATAGCCATTGCAGCAACAGCTTGTATTCCACCAAGACACAAAATCTTATCAGCTCCTCCCATATGCATCGCAGCAACTATAGCTGGATGAGGGTTACCATCTTGTGGAGGCGCAGATGCTGTTATTTCTTTTACACCCGCTACTTTTGCAGTTAAAACAGACATATGCGCTGACGCCACCATTGGATATTTGCCGCCTGGCACATAACAGCCAACCGCATTCATTGGTATGTTTTTATGGCCCAGAACAACTCCAGGAAGAGTTTCAACTTCAAGGTCTTTAATACATTCAAGTTGTTTTTTTGCAAAATTCCTCACTTGGTCTTGGGCAAATTTTATATCGTCAATATCCCTTTTAGATACCTTACTTATTGCAGTTTCAATTTCTTTTGGGGTTAAAATAAAATTTTCTGGTTCATAATTATCAAATTTTTTAGATAATTCTCTTACTGCATTATCACCTCTTTTGGCCACATCAAGTAGAATTTTTTCAACTGTTTTTTTAACTTCTGCATCTGCCTCTATAATTTCATTTTCAGATTTACCATTTTTTAACCACTTTGCCATTTACACCTCATTTATTTAAAATTATGACTTTTTATCAATATTTCTTAATTTTTATTTATTAAGAAATTTTACTATTCCAGTATGTTAAAGGTTCTAAATTACAAAAATTGAAATCAGTAACCTCACCTACTAAAATTTGGTGATCACCACCAGGATAATCATTCCATTTAATACAATCAAACCAAGCAAGACAATTATCTATCAATGGAAAACCATTATTACTTCGTTGCCAATTAATATTTTTGAATTTACTTTTGGATTTTGAAGAGAAAATATTACACAAATCCAATTGATTTTTTGACAAAATATTAACTACATATCCATTGGAGTTTTTAAAAAAATTATAACTTGGTTGTTTTTTATCTATACTCCAAAGAATGAGTGGTGGATTTAGAGATACAGAGGAAAAACTATTTACTGTCATTCCTACAGGATTTCCTACGTTATCGACTGCAGTGACAATAGTAATTCCAGTTGAAAACATACTTAATGTTTTTTTAAAATCTTTTATTTTTTCATTTTTATCCATAACTATTTTTCTTTAGAAGTACGATTTATTTTTAAATACCATATAATAATGTTTAATAAATAATTAATTATTTTAATTTTTCTAGATCAGTTTAACACATATTTGATTTTTCAGACTTTCATTCATTTCCTTAAATTTAGATTACTAAAAAATTGATTGAGAATTGTCTATCATTTCTCTTAACTAATAAAATTGTTATTCAAGTTCATGATGTAGAATTAATTAAACATAAATAAAGCTAGTAAGTGAAAAAACATATGACTATAACTAAATATATAAAATTGATGCTAAAAAGGTGTTTTATGCAAAAAGTTTATATAGATGAGAAATGTTTTTTAAGTGTTAAGGTTGAGGGTAATACTAAATTTCCTAAAATCATTTTTTCCAATTCTTTGGGTTCTGACTTACGATTATGGGATAGTCAGATAGAAACTTTAAAAGATAAATATTGTATAATAAGATATGATACTAGGGGTCATGGTCATAGTAGTAAATTTGAAGGCCCCTACTCTTTTGATATGCTAGAAAATGATGTAATTAGCATTCTAGATGAATTAAACATTGAAAAAGCTCATTTTGTTGGATTATCAATTGGTGGCATGACATCACTTGGATTAGCATTAAAGCATCAAAATAGATTTGATAAAATTGTGTGCTGTGCCGCAAGAGCTGACATGCCACCTCCAATGAAAGATAGTTGGAATGAAAGAATATCTATTGTTAAAAAAATTGGAACTAATGGGGTTGTGAACAGCTCACTTGAGAGATGGTATAGTGATGAATTTAGGAACAATCCGAGTAACATAAATAAAATTAATCTCGCAACAGAAATGATTAAAAACACATCCATTGAAGGTTATGTAGGTTGTTGTGAAGCAATAAAAAATTTAGATTATTTAAAAGAATTATCTACAATTAATAAAGATATCTTATATATATCCGGTGAAAATGATATTGGGGCTCCTGCAATGGCTATGGAAGAGATGCATCACCTTACTCCTAATAGTCAATATGAATGCATACCAGGTGCCGCTCATATACTAAATATTGAGGCACCAGATTTGGTTAATAAAATTCTATTAAATTTTTTTAACTAGCATCCAAATTAAATTAATTGATAAAGAATTTATAGTAAATTCTTCCTATATTTTCTCTAATAAATCGTGATACATTATTCATTGCACCCAAACTTGGCAAAAAACTAAAGATAGATGTATCTGAAATTGAAGACCTAAAATCTACCGGGAAAGGCGTTACTTCAAAACCTTGTTTTTCAAACAAATATTTTGATCTATCCATGTGAAAAGCTGATGTAACAAGAATAATAGATGAATCTATTGTAAGAGGTGGTACTAATTTAGGTCTCTCTCCAACAGAAACACTTGTATCGTCACTAATAGGATGCACAAACGTCATAACTCATAGAATAATGGAAAAAATGGGTTTTAAAATTGATAAGTTAGATATTAAAACAAAAACCCTATTTAACAAAGATGGTGCCAGTATAGTGCAAGAAGTTGATATACCATTTCCTAAAATTAATATGGATATTGAAATCTCAACAGATGCATCAGAAAGTGATTTAATAGAAGTTAAAAAGCAATTGGCAATGTATTGCCCTATTGCTAAAGTTATTAGAAATTCTGGCACTACAATCAATGAAAATTGGACCAAAATTAATTAGGATTAATTAATGAACCGAAGAGATAGGTTAAATCATCAACCCTTTATAAAAAGACCTAAACTTGTATAAAAAAATAATAAAAAAATTATATTATGGGTAATTGTAAATCTTGAAGTATGGAATCCAGATTTGGCACAACCTAGAAATATTTTGCCACCACCTATGAATGTACCAATGCTACCTGACTTGCCAAATTGGGCATAGCATGAGTATGGAATGAGAGTTGGTTTTTGGAGACTTTTAAACACCCTTAAAAAAAGAAATGTGTGCTCAACTTTAGCCTTAAATGCGACAGTTATAGACCATTATCCAGAAACTGTTGAAGCGGCTATGGAAGAACAATGGGATCCATTGGGTCATGGATATATCCAAAGACCAATGCATAAAGTTGATAATGAATTTGTTGATATTAAATCTGCAATTGAAAAAATTAATAACTTTACCAAGCAAGAAATTATTGGATGGGAAAGCCCTGGGTTAACTGAAACCAACGATACCTTAGATATTTTATCTGATCACGGTATTAAATATGTAGCAAATTGGCCAGTTGATGATCTTCCAGAAGATTTAGAAGTAAAAAGCGGAAATAGAATGATAACACTTCCCTATCCTGTTGAGATAAATGATGTTGTTATAACATCCGTACAGGTTCATAAATCAGATGAAATTTTTACGAGAGGTAAACTTCAGTTTGATAGATTATATCAAGAAACAGATGATAACGTTAAAATTATGGCTATAAGTGTTCATCCATATCTAACAGGCGTTCCTCATAGAATTATATTCTTTGAAAAACTGCTTGATTACATCTTACAAAATAAAGATGTAGAAGTCTTGACAGGAAGAGAAATCCACGATTGGTACATTAATCAAGTCAAAAAATAAAAAGCCTGATTACAAAAACAATTTGTAATAAAGTCTTCCTATATTTTCCCTGATAAATCTTGTGGTTTGATTTAATGCATGTGCACTTGGTAGAAATGATAAAAAAGAAATATCTCTTATTTCGTATCTAAAATCTACAGGAAACGGAGTTACATTAAATCCCTGCTTTTCAAATAAATATTGAGATCTAGACATATGAAAAGCAGATGTGACTAAAATAATTGATGAATTAATAGGTATCAATTTCTTTATCGCTACACTCTCTTCATATGTGTTTTGGACTTTTTCTGTAACTAAAATTGGCCCTGAAACACCTAATGAAATTGCCCTATCCTTTAAAATATAACCTTCTGGTGTCCAGTGTTCTCTCCATGTCATTTGACCAGCGGTAAAGATCAATTTGTCAGCTTTTTGTTGATTGATTAAATTTATGCCCGCAAAAAAACGATCTGGATCGTCAAATTCATATATTGCATGTTCCTTAACACCAACTTTATTAATATTTCCACTTAAAACAACTATAGCATCACTTTCTTTTACAGAAGATATAGGAATTGGTTTGTAAGGATGCTCTAACTTCTTCATAAGGTAATTCCCAACAAAAGAATTAGAGGATATAATTAAAATTATAAGTACAAGAAATATAAAAAATCTTCTTTTAAAAAAGAATGATGCCATTAATAATATAAGAATTATTCCTAACGGAGATAAGAAAAAAGGCAGTATTTTGTGTAAATAAATCAAATATATCAACTACTTAAATTAATAAATATATTTAAAGTATCATAAAAATTAATAATTTAAATAATTTTATTTGTGAATAGCCCGTAACCACCATCTCTTACGGTTCTTATAGGATCTAAATTTTCATCTGAAGCAGTCTTTAGTGCCTTTCTTAGTCTACTCATATGAACATCTACTGTTCTTTCTTCAACATAAACACCATGCCCCCAAACCAAATCCAATAATTTGCCTCTAGAAAATATATGCCCTGGTCTTTCCATTAACAATGTGAGTAATTTAAACTCTTTAGGGCCAAGTTTTACATTTTTGTCAAAATAATTAACAGTCATTTCATTTAATGAAATCTTTAGATTTTCATGTTCTAAAATATTGTTTATTAAAGCAGGTCTAGATCTTCTTAGAAGAGCATTGACTCTTGATATGAGCTCTTTTGGAGAAAAAGGTTTAGAAATATAATCATCAGCTCCAGTGTCTAATCCTAAAGATTTGTCAGATTCATCACTTCTTGCGCTAAGAATAATTATAGGTAGCTGCTTAGTTTCAGATCTAGATCTCAAAGTTCTACATAAATCAATTCCAGACATATTAGGCATCATCCAATCCAAAATAACTAAATCTGGATTATGATCCTCAATCAGCTGTAATGCATTTTTACCATCTCTTGCTTTGATTGTTTCAAAACCTGATGTCTCAAGATTATATGCCATTAATTCTAATTGGTTTGGTTCATCATCTGCGATTAATATATTAGTTTTCATTTTTTACCTCTTATTCAGGAATTATAAGGCTACTTTCATCTGCCTTTGGCCTGTGATCAGATAGAACATTTCCATTAACTAGAAAATAAACTTGCTCTGCAATATCTGTTACATAATCTGCAACACGTTCAATATTTTTGGCTATAAAAAGAAGATGTGCACCAGTTGGAGCTAATTTTTTATTTCTCTGCATTGATGCAACAATTTCCAAATAATATTGAGTATGCATTTTATCAATTTTAACGTCGGAGTTTCTTACTTTAACAGCTAATTTGTCATCTTCGTTAACATATGATTCAATTACATCTTCCATCATCGTAAGAGTTTTCTGTCCCATTTTACCAATATTAACCCCAGGTAAGTCTGAGTAATTTAATTCTATTAATAATTTAGTTCTATTAGATATATTCCTTGAATAATCTCCAATTCTCTCAAAAATTGTAGCAATTTTTAAAGCAACAATAATTCTTCTTAAGTCAGCTGCTTGGGGTGCTCTTAAAGCAATTATTTCAAAACCTAATTTTTGAACTCTATCATCCAAGTCATCTAAAATTGTGTCTCCACCAACCACCTTTTCAATTTCTTCAAGATTTTGTGTTCCGAAATTATTTATACAATTATCAAACTGTTCAAGTGCAGTATTTCCTAATTTTAACAAATTATCATTTAGTTTGTTAAGATCATTGTCAAAAGATGAGTGAATATGTGTATTTTCCATTAAAACTCCTATCCTATTTTTCCAGATATATATGCTTCAGTTTGATGATGCTGGGGCCTTGTAAATATTTCTTTTGTTTTCCCAACTTCAATAAGTTTTCCAAGATGAAAATAAGCTGTTCTTTTAGAAACTCTTGCTGCTTGTTGCATAGAATGAGTAACTATAACTATGGAATAATCATTACCTAATTCATGTATCAAATCTTCAATTCTAGCTGTTGCGATGGGATCAAGCGCAGAACAAGGCTCATCCATTAAAATCACTTCTGGACTTACAGCAATTGCTCTTGCAATACATAGTCTTTGTTGTTGCCCGCCTGAAAGACCTGTGCCAGGGCTTTCAAGTCTGTCACTAACTTCTTGCCAGAGACCTGCTCTTTTTAGAGACTCTTCAACAATAACATCCAAATGTTCCTTGTTTTCTGACAAACCATGTATTCTTGGGCCATAAGCGACATTATCGTATATAGATTTTGGAAATGGATTAGGTTTTTGAAATACCATTCCAATACGAGCTCTCAAAGGTACAACATCAATTTTTTTATCATAAATATTTTCATCATCAATAGTAATTTCTCCTTGCACTAAACAAGTGTCTATCGTGTCATTCATTCTATTAAAACATCTAAGGAATGTTGACTTTCCACACCCAGAAGGACCAATAAACGAAATAACTTCTTTACTTCCAATGTCGATCGTCACATTGTCTATTGCTTTATTATTTCCATAAAAAACATTAACATTTCGAGCTTTCAATCTGGCATTTTTTGAAAAAACATCGCCGACAGTCAGTTCAAGAGATTTTAAATCGTTTATATTATTCATCAATGATCTCCATTACCAACGTCTTTCAAGTTTTTTTCTTAAGTATACAGCTAATGCATTCATGCTAATCAAAAAACCTAATAAAACAATAATAGCTGCACTTGTTTTTTGAATAAACATTCTTTCAGCAAAATCAGCCCACATAAATATTTGAACTGGCAAAACAGTTCCAGGATCTACTATACTATTGGGTACATCAACTATAAATGCAACCATTCCTATCATTAATAGAGGAGCAGTTTCACCTAAAGCCTGCGCCATCCCAATTATAGTCCCAGTTAACATGCCAGGCATAGCAAGAGGAATTACATGATGAAAAATCACTTGAAGTTTAGAAGCTCCTATTCCATAGGCCGCGTCTTTTACAGACGGAGGAACTGCTCTAATTGCCGCCCTGGATGAGATTATTATTGTTGGTAATGTCATAAGAGCTAAAACCATTCCTCCAACTAGTGGAATAGATCTTGGCATCCCAAAAATACTTATAAATATTGCTAATCCCATAATTCCAAAAACAACTGAAGGAACAGCGGCTAAATTATTAATATTAACTTCTATAAATTCAGTGATTTTATTTTTTTTAGCTACCTCCTCCAAGTAAATTGCCGTTGCGACACCCAAAGGAAACGCAATCAACAAACACACTGATAATGTTAACATGGAACCAATAAATGCTCCTTTTATACCAGCCATCTCAGGGTTTCCTGATGCGCTACCACTTAAAATATAATCACTAAACTCATAAGAAATTCTACCTTCTTTATTCAATTTATCTATATATTCTATAACCTTGTTACTTATTCTTCTTTCCGATTCTGGAGTTTCTCTTTTAATGTAACCTCTTAAAAAACTATCTATATCATCATCTAACGCAAACTTAACTTTAGTTGTTGTTCCAAACAAAGAAGGATCATTTTTAACCATCCTAGCAATTCTGACATCTTTACCAGAAGAAACTATTTTTTTTGCTTGTTTTTTGGCTTTTCTTCCTTGAGGTTGAATAATAGAAAAAAGAGATTCATTAACTATCTTGCTCGCCTCTCCATCAAATAAAGAGTTGTCTGAGAGATCCCCTTTTGGATCAATTCTTTCTCTATCAAAATTTATGTCAAGAGTAACGTAATACTGAAAAAATCCAGAATATCCTTTTGAAAAAATTGAATAAAATAAAATAAGCAAAAAGCAAACTGCTAAGCAGATTGCAGTCCTACCATATAATTTTAGCCTATTATCTTTAGCTCGTCTTTTTGCAATAGACCTTTTTACTTTATTTGAAGCTTCAAATGGTGTGATAATTTTATTATTCATATTGTTCTCTGTATTTTTTTACAACATGCAAAGCATAAAAATTCATTCCAAGTGTAATTATTATAAGAGTTAAAGCTAACGCAAACGCAGACAACGTTTTTGCAGACTCAAATTCTTGGTCACCAACTAATATGGTAACTATTTGAGATGTAACAGTTGTAACAGCATCTAAAGGATTAGCAGTAAGATTTGCAGCCAAACCTGCAGCCATTACAACTATCATTGTTTCTCCAACAGCTCTAGAAACAGCTAAGATAATACTAGCCACAACACCAGGCAAAGCTGCAGGAAGTACGATTTTTATTACAGTTTCGTTTTTAGTTGAACCTAAACCATAACCTGCATCGCGTAACGATTGAGGAACAGCATTTATTACATCATCAGATAAAGAGGAAATAAAAGGTATTATCATTATTCCCATCACCAATCCCGCTGCTAAAGCTGACTCAGAAGCTACATCTAATCCAAATAAAGAACCTGAGGATCTTAAAAAAGGAGCAACAGTTAGAGCAGCAAAAAAACCATAAACAACTGTAGGTATGCCTGCCAGAATTTCCAAAAGTGGTT
This sequence comes from uncultured SAR116 cluster alpha proteobacterium, assembly GCA_902517815.1. Lineage (GTDB taxonomy): Bacteria > Pseudomonadota > Alphaproteobacteria > Puniceispirillales > Marisalimonadaceae > Marisalimonas. Next base: position 2,857 of record CABYED010000017.1, on the reverse strand, counting down.
TAAAAAAAGCTCTCTCCTTTGATGTGGCGTATTCAGATAAGTAAATTGCACTAAATAACCCAACAGGCACTGAAACACATAATGCGATTATTGATATGAGAAAAGTTCCAGCAAATAAAGGAATAGCTCCATACTGAGACAAACCTTCTTGACCAGAGCCAGCTCTTTCAGCACCTTCAAACTGTGGGTTCCATACTGTTCCAAACAAAAATTCATCATACGGTATAAGTGCAAAAAATCTAATAGATTCAAAAACAACAGAAAAAATAATTGCAATAGTAGTTAATATTGCAATTACTGAACTTACAGCCAAGATTGACATTACTATCTTTTCAACTGCATTTCGTGAACGAAAATTACCACTAATTTTTTTGTAACCCAAAAAACCTGAAATTAAAGCAGTTGATATACAAATAATTACAGTAATAATTTGAGATTTATGAATCCATGAAATCCAAATTTCTGCTGCATTTGTAACCCATTGAGGCGGTGTACCAAATATCAAACCCTCTACAGAATTATTAATCTGAGCTAACACAATAGTAAAGTTATAATCTTTAGACGCAACTACTTCCTTTGGTATGTGTTTTTTGATTAGTTCTGCAAAAATTAAATCATCGCAAATAGTAAATATAAAAAAAATTCCTAAAGCAGGTAACAAAGAGGCTAAAAGAGAATAAACCCCATAATAATGTGTCAACGAATGAAGATTTTTTTGATTTAATTTAACTAAATTTTTTGCTCGGTTGTTACCAAGGAAAAAGAAAATTAAGGAGATCAGTAATACACTGCTAAGCAGATAAAAATTAAACACTTATGATCCCCTTTATTAACAAAGGGCCAGCTCTAAAGCTGGCCCTTTAATTATTTAAATTACTTTTTTAAATCTGCAGCAGTCAAAACTGGTAAGTTTGTCATGGCAGCTTTATATTTAGCTCTTTCTGACTTAGGCATTGGTATCATACCTGCGTCAGATAATGCTCCTTCATCGCCCCAATGCTTTGTCCATTCAGCCATATACTCTTTCATACCTGGTACAACACCAATATGTTGATGCTTTACATAGTAATATAATGCTCTTGAAACAGAATAATTATTCCCAGCAATATTTTCAAATGTAGGAGCTGTTTTACTAATGACTGCACCTTGTAATGTATCAGAGTTTTGATCTAAATATGAAAATCCAAAAATACCATAAGCTGAAGTATCTTCATTTAATTTTTGAACAATAAGATTATCTTGCTCTCCAGCCTCTATAAACACTCCATCTGTTCTCATAGCACGACATTTTTTACCTTTTTTATCTCCTCTTGCCACAGATGCCGCTTTGGCTTCTTTATCCTTAGCACAATAACCTTTTTGGTTCACCATTTCAGCATATGAAGCTCTTGTACCAGAAGTCGTTGGCGGGCCATAAACTCTTATAGCAATATCTGGAAGAGCAGGATTAATATCACTCCATTTTTTATAAGGATTTTTAACCCACTTACCATTAACAGGTATTTCAGCAGTTAGAGCTTTACCTAAATCAGCTTTAGATATATTTAATGGAATACCTTTCTTTGAGTTAGCAACAACAATTCCGTCATAACCAACTTTTATTTCAGTTAGTTTAACACCATTTTTTTCACAATATGCTAATTCTTTAGTTTTCATTCTTGAAGATGCGTTCCCAATATCAATAAATTTTGTACCAACACCATCACAAACACCTTTTTTGCCAACGGAAGATCCACCTGATTCCACCACTGGGGTTTTGAAGTTAGGATTTTTACCAAGTTGTTCTGCGATGATTCTAGCAAATGGTAAAACTGTAGAAGATCCAGCGAGACTTAATGTATCTCTAGCCTGAGCAACGCTAGTCACTACTAAACCAGAAATAATACCAGCCATAATAATTGTCTTTTTCATTTATTACTCCGTATTAAAGTTAGTTAATTAGACGTTGCTAGTTATCTATTAAAAACATTATTGAAATATTTCACTTGTATTACAGTTTTATTACAAAATAAGTTATATTTAGCTTAAAATAATAAAAAAATAAGATATGTTACAGAATTGTTACAATTGTTTAAATTTTTCTGTGTTAGCAAGCGGAAAAGTCATAGCAAAATGAGTTAATTCTTTAGGTGTACTTTTTATTTCTAAAGTTGCTCTATGCTTAATTAAAATATGTTTTACAATAGCAAGACCAAGTCCAGTGCCGCCAAGTTCTCTTGATCTAGCTTTATCGATTCTAAAAAATCTTTCAGTTAATCTATCTAAATATTTTTCTGGAATTCCGTCACCTTGGTTTATTACACTTACAATAACCTCATCTTTCCTAAATTGTTCAATGCGAACAAGAATATCAGATTTTTCATAACCATACTTAATAGCATTTTCTAATAAATTCACAAAAATCTGATTAATCTCATCTATATTACCAATTATAAAACATGGATCGTTAGTGTTTTGCCTCAAGTCTTCTAATATTAGATTATTTTGTTTACTTAAACCTCTCTCTTTAATTGATGAAATTACATATTGAATAGGATTTATTAGAGATATGTTTGTATTTGGAGTGATATGCTCTTCTGTTTCCACTTTAGATAATGACAAAATATCATCAATTAATCTATTCATTCTTTTAGCTTCTTCATCCATAATATTTAAAAATTTTCTTTTGGTGCTTTCATCTTCTACGTTTCCATTTAGTAGGGTTTCAATAAAACCGACCAAACTCGTAAGCGGCGACCTTAACTCGTGACTAACATTTGCCACAAAGTCTCTTCTAACTTTTTCAAGATTTCTTTGAAGTGTCATATCTAAAAGTAAAACACCAAATAGATTATTTTCAATTTTTTTAATTTTTATC
>CABYED010000016.1 GCA_902517815.1 uncultured SAR116 cluster alpha proteobacterium | reverse complement strand
ACGAGAGCAATTGTCGCAATGTCCGCACTTATGTTTTTTGGTGAAAAATTTAATGAAAAACATAAGAGTAACCAAATTAATTTAGACAATTACAAAGTTGATATACCAAACAAAAATTTAAACGAAATTGACTGTAGTGAAGTGCTTTTATCTGCTGGGTTACCAATATTAAAACCAATTCTTCTAAAAGATATTGAAGACTTATCCTCTTACTTTAAAGATGGCAAAGATAAATATGTCATGAAAATAGTGTCTTCGGATATTCAACATAAGACTGATATTGGTGGTGTGGTTTTGAACATAGATAACTTAGATTTAGCAAAAAAATCTTACCAAGATATTTTCAAAAATGTAAAAGATAGTGCACCTAATGCGCATATAGATGGAATAATGATTTCACCAATGAAAAATGGCGATATTGAATGTATTTTAGGCGCAAAAATTGATCCAGTTTTTGGACCAATTGTGATGTTTGGACTTGGTGGAATTTATGCAGAAGTAATGAAAGATATTGTGTTTGCAGAAGCTCCTGTTAGTAAACAAAAAGCAGAGCAAATGATTTTATCACTAAAAAGTAAAGATATTTTTTATGGCGCAAGGGGAAAGCCACCTATTGAAATTAATTCATTGTTAAATGCAATTATAAATTTATCAAACTTTATAGCAGCTAATTCAGATAAAGTTGATCAAGTAGAAATGAATCCAATTTTAGTAAGTGAAACTGAAGTGATAGCCCTTGATGCACTAATTATAAAAAAATAAGACGGAGGATAAAATGGCAGAAAACTTAGCAGGTACAGTAGGACCAGAACAGCAATTTAAGAATTTTTTATCGGAGGGTAAATTTATGATTCAAAGATGTAAAAGTCTCAATAAATTTTTCTTTCATCCTCGTGTAGCATTTCCTGGAAGTGGTGAGCGTGATCTTGAGTGGGTTGAAGCCTCTGGAAATGGAGTAGTGTATAGTTCTTCTTGTAATAGAAGATTACCTGAAAAGGGTGGAGACTTTAACTTATCCTTGATTACGCTAGAAGAAGGTCCAAGGATGATGGCAAGAGTTGAGGGTGTAGATCCAGATAAAGTTGAAATTGGTCAAAAGGTTAAAGCTAGAATTTCTTCGTTAAATGGAGAACCAGCAGTAATTTTTGATATTGTATAAGGATAAAATTAATGGATCAAAATGATATAAATAGATTAAGAGGTAAAACTGCTGTCGTAGGTTTAGCAGAGAGTGGATGTGGATTAGCATCTGGTTGGAGTGCTATGGAAATAATGGCAAATGCTGTTCATGATGCTTTAGACGATGCAGGAATAAAATTAAAAGAAGTAGATGGAGTTTTTGCTGCAACTGCTTTTCATTCTATGGCTGCAATGTCATTATCTGAGTATTTGGGTGTAAAACCAAAATTTGCAGATGGGTCGCAAATAGGTGGGTCAAGTTTTTTATCTCACATTCTAACCGCTGCAATGGCTCTTGATGCAGGTTTGATCAATGTAGCTGTTGTTGCGTACGGATCTAATCAAAAAAGTGCAGGTGGGTTTAAAACAATCTCCGAAGCTATGCCCTATGAGGCCCAATATCAGCCAAGAATGCCTGTAACTGCGTATGCCTTATCAGCTAAACGTTACATGAATGAGTTTGGTGCAACTCGAGAAGATCTTGCTAATGTGGCAGTTTCAGCAAGAGATTGGGCTTTATTAAATCCTAGGGCTTATACTCATCAAGATGGTCCATTAACAGTAAATGATGTTTTGTCTGCAAGGCCTATTGTTGATCCTCTCGGAAAATTAGATTGTTGTCTGGTAACAGATGGGGGTGCGGCTGTTGTAATGACTAGATCAGATAGGGCAAAAGATACCAAAAACACTCCTATTTATCTTCTTGGTGCAGCAATGGAACATCACCATCGTATGATTTCTGAAATGCCTGATTTGGTACAAACATCAGCGATTGAAAGTGGAAAAAGAGCATTTAGTATGTCTGGTTATAACCCAAATGATATGAGTACTATTCAATTGTATGACGCATTTACAATAAACACTCTTTTGTTCCTAGAGGACCTAGGCTTTTGTAAAAAAGGAGAAGCTAAAGAACTTGTAAAAAATAATAATATAGGACCTGCTGGAAACTTAAAAGTAAACACTAATGGTGGTGGGTTATCCTGCGTCCATCCTGGAATGTACGGTCTTTTTGTAACTTTAGAAGCTTTAAGGCAGTTAAGAAATGCTTCAGGAGATGATGTTGGTCAACGACTAGATGGTGGTTGGATTGATAATGCTAAATTATCTGTTGCTCATGGAAATGGTGGAGTTTTATCAAGTCAGGTAACAAATATATGGGGCGTTTCTGATACTTTATAAATTAAGACTTAATAGTTTCTAGGTAAAAGAATGAACCAGTCTCCTCGTTGAATTTTATCTTGAGTTTGCCCTTTATAGTTATTGGATCAAATGAAAAATCAACTGGATTATCTGATTTTATCTCAATCACTTGAGAAGGCCCAACGTGGTAGTGAAAAGGACAACTTAAAGGGTACGGTCCTATTAAAAACTTTCTTTGTTTTTCAGATTCTTCTAATGGAAACATATATCCCATTATAGTTACAGTTTCACCATTATACTTTTTAATTTTATCGTCATAAACTGGTTTGATAAGACAGTAATCAAAACCATCTTTATCAATGGTACAATCTTCTACTTCTTTAGTCTTACCAAATAATTGCCATGGTAAAGCATCTCCCGTGACTTTTAGTGGTTCAAACATGTCCTCTACAATAATATTTTCATAAGGGTCAATGTCATTAAGGTTAAATTTTTCAAACCCAAATGCTTTATTACAAAAAAAAGTAAAAACAATTAAAAATAGAAATCTCAAATTCAAAAATTTCTCCTTCAATAAAATCTACGTCATAAATATATAAATTTTAACTATTTAATAAAGTAGATCTTATATTCTGCTTATAAACTTTTATACATGGAACTAGGCACGTTATAAAGGCAATTATATTTACAATTATCCAAATTAAAAATAAGTCATTTAAAAAACTTAGCTGCCCCAGTTCTAAGCTTCTACCTACAATAGAAAAATAGTACATGCTTTCATATACTATATATCCAAATATTAGACCAATAGTGCTACCTAAAATAGAAATAATCATTCCTTCTGATAAAATAATGGAAAATAATTTCCATCTTGAAAATCCAAGTGTCCTTAACACTGCTAAGTCATATTTCCTTTCATTTATGTTATTTAATAAAGTGAACAAGATTCCCAAGAAAGATAATATCATTATTAGTACACTCAAGTAATCAACAATTCTGTGAGCATTACCAGTAAGTTTAAGTAGTTTTGAAATTTCAAAACTAGGACTGGCAGCTTGCATGTTTGTACCTTTGTTAATTAAACGAGGAAAAGAAAAAGATGAAGTCTTATTTTTGTATTTTAATAACAATGAAGTAATCTCTAATTTATCTTTATTTGTAACAGAATGTAAGTTCCAGACACTATCTAAACTTGTTAAAATTAAATTGTCTAATATAGTTCCGGTTTTTTTTAAAACACCGACAACTTTATAAGGTTGTTCTGCATGAACATCCCCGGTGTCAATTAAGCCGTGTGAGCCAACAAAGAACTTGTTAATTTTTAACTTTGTTATTTTAGACACATTATAACCAATCACAGCTTGCATTGGTTGTGACCAAGCGGTACCTGAAATTAGATTTGCTTTATATAACTTTAAAAAACTTTTGTTAGTCCCAACTATTCTAAAATTTTGAAAATTATCGCCCAATGAAATTGGTATTGCACTTTTAATGGCTGGGTGTTTAATAATTTTTCTAGCGTTTTTATAGCTTATATTTCCAGTAGGAATATCTATGTGATGAATAGAAGATAATATCAATTGAAGGGGGCTTCCTTTTGCACCAACTACAGCATCTAAACCTGGATTATTTTTACTGAAAGTTTCTTTGGTAACTTGGTTAACCAATATAGACACAGTTATGATAGTAATTCCTACAATCATTAGAAACACACTTAGCAAAAAGTTTAAAGGTTTAGATTTTAGATACAAAATTGATATATAAAAAATATTTATAACTCATCTCCTAATTTTAAAATTTTAGAGAATTTTATTAAAGTTTGTATACGACTATCATGTGTTATAAGCACTAGTGAAGCTTTACAACGCAAGCTTTCTTCTTTTATCAAATTCGCTATAATATTGGCATTTTTATCGTCTAATGATGAAGTTGGTTCATCACAAAAAACCCATTTTGGATCACCGACAAATGCACGTGCCACTGCAAGTCTTTGTTTTTCTCCAATGCTTAAATTTGCAACTTTTATATGTGATTTGTTCGCTATTCCAACTCTATCCAAAATGTTAAAAAATGGAATGGATTTTTTTGTATCAATAGCACTCACAGCAATTTCTAAGTTTTGTTTAACAGTGAATGTATTAATTAAGTTAAAATTTTGAAAAACCACACCAAGATTTTTGCCTCTAAATTCATCTATTTTGTTTTCAGGTAAATTATAAAGGTCAATACTATTATAAGTTATTTTACCAGTGGTTGGTTTTTGAATACCGCATAAAATACTAAGTAAGGTTGTTTTACCAATTCCAGAAGGACCAATTATTAAAAGGTCCTTCTGAGGTTTAAGATTTAAATTAATGTTTGAAAATAATTTTTGCCCGTCAATATCAAATGATATATCTTCACAAATTAACATTTGTAATCATTACCCTAAACAATCCTTCAGACTTTTAGCCATGTTTTTAAGTAATTGTAAATAAAAATTTTCTCCACTTTTTATATTAACACCAAGAGGATCTAGCGTACCTATTTGTGCATTAGTACCCTCAACCACAATTTTTACTAATTTACTATCAAACTGAGGTTCTTGAAAAACACATGAAGCTTTTAATTTAACAATTTTATCTTTTATAAAAGATATTTGCTTTGGTGAAGAAGCTATATCTCCTTCTAACGCAACTGAGCCAACAGCATTTAAACCGAAGCTTGTTTCAAAATATTGATATGCATCATGAAACACTACATATGGTTTATCTTTAATACCTGATAATTCATTTTTTAATTCAACTTTTAATTGATTAATTTTCTTAATCATTTGATTGGCATTTTGATCATATGTCTTTGCATTTTCTGGGAAAAATAAACTTAATTCTTTATTTATCTTTTTGATAATCTTCACTGCGTTATCTGGACTCAACCAAATGTGAACATCGTCTTCTTTTTCATGATCATCGTGATCATCATGTTTTTTTGCATGTTTATCATGGTCGTGATCGTCATGTTTTTTTGCATGTTTGTCATGGTCATGATCGTCATGTTTCTTTTCATGTTTGTCATGGTCATGATCGTCATGTTTTTTTGCATGTTTATCGTGGTCGTGATCGTCATGTTTCTTAGAATGTTTATCATGATCATCGTGATCACCATGTCCATGATGATGGTCATGACGTTCCCATGCCTCATTATCTCTTATTGCTAAATGTTTAATTCCAGTATCTTCCATTAAGTTGATTATTTTTATGTTTTTAGGAAGGTTCTCAAATACTTTAGTTACACTTGACTCAAGGTGATCTGAGACAAAAAATATTATGTTTGCATTTTGTAATTTTTTTGTATCAGAAGGTTTTAATTTGTATTCGTGGGGTGATACTTCAGCTGGTATTAATGAAATCGTTTTGCCAGTATTTCCAATAACAGCACTTACTAGAGAATTTATTGGTTGAATAGTTGTAACAACACCTTTTGTTTCAGAGGCAAATAAATTGAAACTGGAACAAATTATGAAAGAGAAAATAGTTAGAATTTTAAACATTATTCATATCCTTTATTAATCATTACAATGTTATAACATAACATATATTATATTGTTTGAAATTCAACTTTATTATTGTAGAGTAGGGCATGAGTATGAAATCAAAATCAACATCTGAATTAAAAGCTTCAATACACAGAGTTGAAGAAATATGTAAATCTAATAAATTAGGTCTTACAGAAATCAGAAAACAAGTTTTTGAGATAATTGTTAAAAATAATATACCTATAAAAGCTTATGAAATACTTGATAAAATAAGCAATATAAATAATAAACCCTCACATCCACCAACAGTTTACAGAGCTATTGATTTTTTAATAGAAAATGGGTTTGTTCATAAGCTAAATTCCATAAACTCTTTTGTAGGATGCTTTCATCCTAATGCTCATAAAGAATGTTATTTTTTAATTTGTAAAAAATGTAATATATATCAAGAATGCTGTGACGACAGTTTAAAAGACAGAATTTCAAAAACAGCTATTCATAATAATTTTGTGATCAGTAATACTACATTAGAAATTGAAGGACATTGTTTAGATTGTAGTCAAAAATGAAAACAATTAATGCCTTAATTTCTGCTTCAAACGTTAGCGTCATCAAACATCATAAATCTATTTTAAAAAACATCGATATACAAATTAATAAAAATGATTTTATTACTATTATAGGCCCTAATGGTGCTGGCAAAACTATGCTCTTAAAATGTTTGATGGGTTTTTACAAACCTAATTTTGGAAAGATTCAGAAAAAAGACAAATTAAAAATTGGGTACATGCCACAAAGTATAAATGTAATCAATACAATGCCTATGACGGTAAAAAATTTTATTACTGTTAGAAAGAAATATGATGATATTTCTTTCAAACAAGTAGTCTCAGAGATTGATATAAGACAGTTAGTAGACAAACAACTTTCAGTCTTATCGGGTGGAGAAATGCAAAGGGTTTTGTTGGCAAGAAGTTTATTGAATAATCCAGATTTACTTGTTTTGGATGAACCTGCTCAAAATTTAGATATTTCAGGGCAATTGAGTTTTTATAAACTCATTCAAGAAATCTATTCTAAAAGAGATATTAGTATTTTAATGGTTTCTCACGATCTCCATTTAGTAATGGTTTCAACAAAAAAAGTTTTGTGCCTCTCTAATCATATTTGTTGTTCAGGCAAACCTCAGCAAGTTGCTCAAGACCCAGAATTTATTTCAATGTTTGGTAAGGACATGGCGAATATGATGGCTGTTTATCAACATACAAATCATACATCTCAAATAGATAATCATTTAATAGATGGAGAGATAAAATAACTGATCCATTTATTATAAGAGGTATTATTGCAGGTATTGCAGTAGCTCTAATATCAGGACTTGTGGGCTGCTTTGTTGTTTGGCGTAGAATGTCTTACTATGGTGAATCAATTGCCCATAGTTCATTACTCGGTGTTGGCTTAGGTATATTGCTAGGAACAGGAATTAATTTTGGTATTATTGTTGTATGCTTGTTATTCGGTATCCTTTTTTTGTGGCTACAACAAAGTAAGATTTTGTCAACTGACACACTTTTAGGAGTATTAGCTCATCTCGCATTATCCATTGGAATTATTGTAATTTCACTTAATAGAATTAAAATAGATATTCATGCATTTTTGTTTGGGGATATTCTGACAGTAAGTTCTAATGATTTGTGGATGATGTATCTTGGCGTGATTTTAGTAATTTTTCTTGTCTCTTTTAATTGGTCTTCTCTTCTTTTAGTTACAATTGACGAAGATTTAGCTAGAGCTGAAGGAATAAATCCTATTTATATTAATTTATTATTAACCACAATTTTAACAATTGTCGTAGCGGTATCATTGCAAATTATAGGATTGTTGCTAATAACAGCAATGTTGATAATACCAGCAGCAACTTCTAGAAGGTTAGCTAATTCTCCAGAACAAATGGCATTAATTGCAACCTTAATAGGTATTTTTTCTGTAATTCTTGGCATTTTTCTCTCTGTGGAGATTGATGCGCCTTCAGGACCGTCAATAGTTGTAGTAAGTGCAACTTTATTTTTTCTTTCCTATCTATTCAATTTTCTTATTAAAAAAGATTAATGAATCAAAAATAAATACAATTGGATTTTTATGGCGTTAAAATGATTTTTCCTTTTGCACCTCTAGCAAGAATTTTTTCTAGAACTGCAGCAGCTTTTGATAAAGGGTGACTTTCTTCTATTAGAGGTTTTAAAAATCCTTTTTGGTACCAATCAAATAATTCAATCATATTTAACTTATATTCATCTGGTTCAGCTCTAGTAAATGCACCCCAAAAAACACCTACTACACTGAACTCTTTTACTAAGGCCAGGTTTACAGCTAATTTTGGTATTGACCCAGAAGCAAATCCGATCACTAATAATCTACCTTTTCTGGCCATAGTTCTTGCAATTGTGTCAAAAGTGTCTCCACCGACTGGGTCGAAAATAACATCAATTCCATTGCCATTTGAAATTTTTTTTAAATTTTCTTTTAGATTATCATATCCAATTGCAAGATCTGCTCCACTATCTTTTGCTATTTTTTGTTTTTCAGCATTTGAGGCGACAGCAATTACTTTTGCACCCATTATTTTACCAATTTGAATGGCTGCAATTCCAGTTGAACCTGACGCACCTAATACAACTAGAGTTTCATCTTTTTTTAATTGACCTCTCTGTTTTAGTGCATAATGGGATGTTCCATAAGCACATAATAAAGCGCAAGAATCATCAAATGACATGCTATCTGGAATTTTAAATACAGACGAAAATTTCACTGATGCTTTTTCAGCATATCCACTAAGTCTTGATAAGCCAGCAACCCGATCACCAATTTTAAAATCTACAACTTTTGATCCAAGCTCAATTATTTCACCGGAGACTTCCATGCCTGGAATAAAAGGTGTTTCTGGTTTCAATTGATACTTACCTTGAACAAGGAGACCATCAGGAAAATTTACACCAACAGATCTTACACTAATTAGAATACTTTCATCATCAATTTCAGGATTTTCCACATCCATGTACTTAATATCTTTTATTGGACCAAAATCGTTACAGACTATAGCTTTCATATTATATCCTTTAATTTATGGGAATACTAATGATATTGTTTCCGCTATAAAAGCAGGCTTAATCTCATCTTTAATTTCTAATTCACATTTATTTACTACTCTATAGCCCCCATTTTTCATTTCCTCGCAAGAAATTATTGTTCTGTTTAACCTAACTTGAGAACCTACTTTAACCATGTTTATAAATCTCACTTTGTCAGACCCATAATTAAGGGTTTTGGATGTGTTTTGTATTTGTGCATTTTGAGCAGCTAATTTTGGAAGAAGAGAAACCATGTAATATCCATGCGCAATTGTTTTGCCGTCTGGCATTTCCTGTTCTGCTCTTTTTTCATCAACATGTATCCATTGGTGATCTGAAGTTGCATCAGCAAATTTATTTATCTTCTCCTGTGTAACGTGATACCATTCACTAGGTGTAAGGGGTTTGTTTATAAAATTTTTTATTTCAGAAGGATTATTTATTACTATCATTTTAAATGCCTTTTTTTATTTTATTAATTTCAAATATACACTTAAAGTTATTTAATTAAATAATAATATTATAAATACAAATCTTGAATTTTTAAAATTTATTATGACTTTAATAATATGCAATTAACGATACCAAAAGTAGATTATAAGATAATTTCAAATCAATTAGATGCGTCCTTTAATGCTGAATTAGAAAAATTTAATTATGCTATTTCTCATTATGGTTTTTTGCTATTACAAAACACACCAATAGATAAGAAAGTAAAAAATAATATCTTCAAAACTTATAAAGCCTTTTTTGATCTTCCGTTTGAAGAAAAAAATAAAGTAAATATGGATTTAACCTCTTCTAATAGAGGATGGGGTGCTCCAAAAGGAGAACAAGTTAACCCAGATTACAACCCAGATTATAAAGAGATTTTTGATGCTGGTCCTCATCAAAAAGTTAAAGATGAATTTAGAGACTTAACTTATTACGCTAAAAATATTTGGCCTGAACAATTACCATTGTTTGAAAATTCTGTTAATAATTATTATGATCTCTGTACTCAAATTGGGATGCATGTTTTATCATTTATTGAACGTTCTTTGGACTTATCTGAAAATTTTTTTAGAGATAAATTTGAAAATCCAATGTCGTTGCTAAGATGTAATTATTATCCACCAAGGAGGTCATCATTATCGAACAAAGATTATGGTATAGCACCTCATACTGATTATGGTTGTTTGACAATTTTGTTAACGGATAATAATCCTGGACTCGAAATTAAAAATCCTTCAAACGAGTGGGAATTGGTAACCCCAAAGGAAGGTGAAGTCATAGTTAATTTTGGAGATATGTTAGAATTTTGGTCTAAGAAAAAAATAAAGGCTACACCTCACCGCGTATATGGAAATAATAAAGAGCGATTTTCCATACCTTTTTTCTTCAATCCACAATATGACACAATAATATCAAAAAAAGATAAAATTATTGCCGGTGAATATCTATCTAAAAAATACGACACAACTTATATACATAAAAAGATATAAATTAATATTTATTTACTTTGAAATAGTACTTTCAATATATTATTTATGATGATTATATATTTAAATATAACTTAATAGGAGAGTCATTTGTTTGGTGTAATGCAAGATCACCCTCTGTTAATTTCAACTATTTTTGAACATGCTGTTAAAAACTATAATAAGCAAGAGATTGTTTCAAACACAGTTGAAGGTGGTATTCATAGATATACCTATTTTGACTGGGGAGAAAGAACCAAGAAATTAGCCAATGCTTTTAAGTCTCTTGATTTGAAAGAAAGTGATAGAGTAGGGACTTTAGCCTGGAATGGTTATAGACACCTAGAGATTTATTATGCAACTTCATCAAGTGGCCTGGTCTGCCACACTATAAATCCACGACTTCATCCTGATCAAGTTTCTTATATTGTAAATCACGCGCAAGACAAGGTTTTATGTGTTGATTTAAATATTTTACCATTGGTAGAAAAAGCATCTGAAAGTTTTAAAACAGTTAAACAAATTATAATAATGACTGATAATAAGAATATGGTTCAACCTAATATTAAAGATAGTATTAAAGTAATTTGTTATGAGGATTTTATTAAAGATCATTCAGATCAATTTGATTGGCCTCAAATGGACGAAAGAACAGCTTCGTCTTTATGTTATACATCTGGAACAACTGGAAACCCAAAGGGAGTTTTATATTCTCATCGCTCAACAGTTCTTCATGCTTACGGGATGAATTTAAAAGATGTGGTTCCTTATGGCATTAAAGATGTTGTTCTTCCTGTAGTACCTATGTTTCATGTTAATGCTTGGGGAACACCTTATGCAGCACCAATGTGTGGTACAAAATTAGTTTTCCCTGGTGCTAAATTAGATGGTGAAAGTTTAACGAATCTTATGAATGAAGAAAAAGTTACTATTTCTCTTGGGGTTCCGACAATATGGCTCTTATTACTAAATTACTTGAGAGATTCTGGTAAAAAAATAGATACAGTTAAAAGATTAATAATTGGTGGATCTTCATGCCCTAGAACATTATTTGAGGGGTTTGAAGATGAGTTTGGCGCAGAAGTTATACATGCCTGGGGTATGACAGAAATGAGTCCTCTAGGAACAGTTAATATGCCTTCATTAGAAGGAGAGCCAAAAAATAGAACGGAGTATTATGATCAAAAATTACCTCAAGGAAGAACAATTTTTGGACACCAAATGAAACTTGTTGATGATGCAGGAAATGATTTACCAGAAGATGGAGAAACTCAAGGAAGATTGTTATCAAAGGGTTTTTGGGTTTTAAAAGAATACTTTGAAGATAATACAGAAAAAGATAGATTCCTTGATGGTGGTTGGTTCGATACAGGTGATGTTGCAAAAATAGATCAACATGGTTTTATGACCATAACAGACAGAACAAAAGATATAATTAAATCTGGTGGGGAATGGATAAGCTCAATTGATTTAGAAAATATTTGTGTTGGACATTCAGACGTAGCTAATGCTGCTGTCATATCTGTTCCACATGAAAAATGGGAAGAAAGACCCATAGTAATTGTTCAGCCAATGCCAGGTAAATCACCTACAAAAGAAGAGATTTTAAAAATGTATAATGGCAAAGTTGCAAAATGGATGATACCAGATGATGTTATTTTTACAGATAATATTCCTCTAGGAGCTACTGGAAAAATACTTAAGAACAAACTAAGAGATCAATTTGGTGGGCATAAGATTAGTTCAAATATTTAAATTATTTTATCTTAAATGTTTCTGTTAATTAATCCATAGTTACTTGAGTTTTGCTTTTGTTAATAACTCTGGTCTACTCAAAAAATTTCTTGCATGAAATTATAAAAACACCAAGCTATTTTATATAAAGTAAATTGTTATTTCATTAATTAATTAATGCTGGTAAGTGTTTCACGGTCAATGGGCAGTTTACCCTCTTAAGATTGACCAATAATAATTAGGAAAAGTGAACAGTAATTTTAAATTTTAAATAGTACAAAATATTTGAATAAAGATTTTCTAAAAAGAAAAATCCTTCTCTTAATTTTTAAGATAAAGGATTTTTGATTTTAAGTTTTTATAAAAACTGCTTTATTTTGACAAAATATTAGCAAGTTCATTAACATTATATTTAAACATATTGATATAAGTGTTTGCTGGCTCAGAATTATCAGATAATGCGTCAGAATATAGTGTTCCTCCAATTTGGGCATTAACTTCTTTTGCTAGTTGTTTAATAAGTCTAGGATCTGTAATATTTTCCGCGAATAAGGCTTTAATATTATCTTTTCTCATTTCAGTTATAAGTTCGGCAAGTTCTCCAGCTGATGGTTCACTTTCAGTTGTAACACCAACGGGGGAACGAAAATCAATCCCATATGCGCGGCCAAAATATAAAAATGCATCGTGAGATGTTATTACCTTTCTGTTCTTTTTGGGAATATCTGCAAACTTATCTTTAGTTGATTTGTCCATAGACTCTAAAATTTTATCGTATGCTATGAAGTTCTTTTTGTAGAGGTTAGAATTTTTAGGATCTACATCTGTGAGAGCATTTTTAATGTTTTTTATGTAAATACGGCCATTTGAAAGATCTTGCCAAGCATGCGGATCAAGCTCACCTTCAAATTTTAATTCTTTAATTCCTTTTGTAGCAATAATAATTTTTCCTTTGTATCCAGAGGCTTTCACTAAACGGTCAATCCAACCCTCAAATCCAAGTCCATTAACAAAAACAACATCTGCTGCTGCTACAGATTTTGCATCCGCAGGTGTAGGCTCATAAACATGACCGTCACCATTTGCGCCTACTAAAGTGGTGAGTTCGATATTGTTACCACCTATATTTTGAACCATATCACCCAAAATAGAAAAGGTTGATACAACTTTAATTTTAGCTGATGCTATTGACATAGACGTAAAAACGATTAACGCAAATATTGCAAATTTGCCAAATAATTTATTTACTAATAATTTCATCATTCATTACTTTCCTTTTAGTTAATTTAATTTCAACCAATATATAATTGACGAAACAATACTTAACCATTCAAACATAATATTGCAAGAAAAATGTAATGTTATAACATTACATTAGTTCTCTAAATGTGGTCTGGATATAATTTTGGTAATTAAGCTATCTTTAAAACCAAAAAAAACTGAAAATAAATATATAAAGCCAGCGACTAATATTATTGTTGGACCTGATGGAAGATTAGAATGAAAAGAAATTAACAGTCCTGAATAACCTGAAATAAAAGCAAAAAATATGCTAAGAATTGATAATTTTAATAGGTTTTGAACCCAGAATCTTGCTGCTACTGCTGGGAGCATCATAAGTCCAACAGCCATTAGTGTACCTAATGCTTGAAATCCAGCAACTAGATTTAAAACTACTAAAGTTAAGAAAATTAAATGTAAAATTGCACCAGGACCATTAACAACTTTTAAAAATCCTGGATCAAAAGACTCAACGACTAACCCACGCCCAACAATAGCAAAAGTTAAAAGAGTTAATGTGGTAATAGATACCACAAGAAAAAGAGATTCATTATCTATAGCTAAGATTGTCCCAAAAAGCACATGCATGATATCTACATTGCTCCCGTACATAGAAATAATTAAAACTCCAATTGCAAGTGATATAAGATAGAATGCTGCAAAACTTGCATCCTCCCTTTGTTGTGTCAACCTAGATATGAATCCTGATAAAAGTGCAACTAGTATACCTGCTATAAACCCGCCAATACTCATTGAAACTAGAGAAAGACCAGCAATCATAAATCCAATTGCAGCTCCAGGCAAAACTGCATGACTTAGAGCATCTCCAATCAAACTCATTCTTCTTAAGACAAGAAGTGTTCCAACTGGACCACATCCAAGACTCAAAGCTAAACAAGCTATTAGGGATCTTCTCATAAATTCAAAGCTTAAAAATGGGTCTAGTAAGAATTCATAAAAAAACATTAAGTAACATCCCGATTACAAATTTTCGCATGTTCGTCCCATGTTTCAACCATTTGCCTTGCTTTTAAAATATTTTTATCAACTAAAACTTCATTTGTTGGTCCCCAAGCAATTGGTTCGCGCGAAATCAAAAGTGTCTCTGGGAAGTTATTTTTTACTTGATCCATGTCATGCAATACAGCTATAACAGTGCGTTTTTCAGTATGCCACCTAAAAACAACCTTTAAAAGATCGGTGGTTGTTTTAGAATCAATTGCCGTAAAAGGTTCATCTAAGAGAATAATGTGTGCATTTTGTAGCAACATTCGAGCAAAAAGAACACGCTGAAACTGGCCAGCTGATAGTGATTCTATTACTCTATTTTCAAATCCAGTTAAACCAACCGCCTCCAATGCAATTTCTGCCTCTCTTTTCATTTCGTTGGTTACAGCTCGAAATAATCCAATTTTTTTCCAATGACCTATCAAAACTGTTTCCATAACTGAAATTGGAAAGCTTCTATCAATATCAGCTTGTTGGGGTAGATAAGCTATTTCTGTAGGTAATACTTTATGATAATTTATTTGACCATCTAGGGGCTTAATCAACCCCATTAAACCTTTTAAGAGAGTACTTTTCCCAGCACCATTAGGACCTACTATTGCTGTCAATGATCCTAGTAAAAAATTTCCTGTAATATGATGCACAGCAGGGTGACTTTCATATCCAAGTGTTAAATCATTAAGTGAAAAAACTACATCCATTATATTAGATCAATCGACCAGAATACTGATAGCCATAAAATAATTGAGATTGCTAATGTAATTATTATACGAGAACTTAATCCAGAACTTATTATAGATGTCATTTTAATTTTGCTAAGACTATGTGTTTCATTATATTTTTTGTTTTTTTTTAAGAAATTTTCTTTCATATAATAAAAAAATAAATTTTTATAAATTAGTTACTATAGATGACTTGCTTTTAATTGAGGGAAGTCTGCCTAATATATTTGATTTAAACAATTCAGGTCTATCTCTTCTTCTTAGGAAACCCTCCTTCGATTTAGTGTATGTATTCAACAACACTAAAAGAGATTTAACATACTTGGGGTTATCAGGATCGATATCACCGAACACATATGTAAAACAATTATTTGAGGTAAAAGATATTACACAAGATCGTTTACATTGGCTCATACATCTAACTTCTCTATAATTCAAAAAAGAAATATTTTTATATTTGAAACTGGCCAAAATATTTTCTAACAGTCGTTGGCCGCCTCTTTTTTTTAAGATTTCATCTTTTACATCTCTGCAAGTACTGCAAATAGATAATGTTGTTATATTCATAATGAAACCTTATAGGGTGATTACTTGGTCTGGGGGATTTGACCCTAATGCTTGATATAGCTGTGGAAAACAACCTACCTGCACACCATCAACCATCCCTTTAGGTTTTACATCTCCACTACCACATTGTTCAAATTTACCTTCTGCAAAGCCTCTTCTTACTGCACATTGGTCACAAGCCATTAATAACATATTTTTTTCTTTAGCTATTTTTGCTAATCGTTCACCAAATTCATTTCCTTTTTGAAGATATAAAATATTGTCATCAAAGAAAAACATACCTATTACATCTACCATGTGATTTCCTTGTTCTAATTGGGGTAAAATCATAGAGTTTAGCTGAAAGGTACTAGACTGGTCAGTTTTAAATACATATGCAATTTTCATACAATTCTCCAAAAAAAAGTAATAAATAAACAATGTAATGTTATAACATTGCATAGTCAAATAAAATACATAAATTGCATTATCATTTTTAAAATTTAAAAATGACTGATAAATCAGTTACTTTTTTATTTGCGCCTATTTAAGTAGCTAATTAATATTAATATTACTTATAAGTAATGAAGTTTTCTTGTAATTTTTTACAATAACATTTACTTTTCAGGTAAAAATTAAATCTTCAATAAATTTTCAACATCAAAATTATCAATTTCATCTATTGATTTTGCTATTTTCCAAGTTTTGCTTTTCCCATCTATAGCATTAGCAGTTATTACTGTTTCTTTTGGAGGACAATCAGGCTCATGACAGTTGAGTTCTGCAATACTTAATATTGTGGTTTCAGGTAATTTTAATTTTAAAGAAATTATTCTTTTTAGATATCTGACTTTTTCGGGATTTACTTTTTTTTGATTGAACATATTACTTGTTTAATTAATTAGCCCATAATGGGGACCACAATACGTTTCCACCTAAGTCTCCTATAAAAATATAGGAACGATCGGATGAAAGTGATATTGCAGATATTTCAGTACCTTTAGGGTTCCTTACAACAAATGGATTTTTTCTATCATCTACCTCTGATAATAAAACTGTACCATCATTAAAGCCCACAAAAATAGCCTTTTCGCCTGTTAAAGGTTCTATAAAAGTTGAAATTTTTTTACCACAATCAGCAACACAAACTGGTTCTCTACCAAGTGGTCCGTCTTTACCATCAAACGGCCAACATATAGCTTGATGATCACCAGCAGTAGCAAGATGAGGAATGTCTCCTACCCATGCAAAGCTTTTTATTTTTGCTGGATACCCTCTCATTGCTAAGTCAACTTTATCTCTTATGCGCCATCCATGAAGTTCACTTTCTTGCATAGTAGTTACAAGATATTTCCCATCAGGACTGAAACTTACTTTACTGTGTGATCCTTTCCATACAAGCCGTGAAGATTTCCATCTTCTGTTACCTTGCTCCCAAAGAGTAACCCCTCCATAGCTAGCAACCGCTAAACGTTTTCCACTTCTATCAAATGCCATACCTCCTATAGTGCTTGTATGCTCTAAAATTTTTTCTTTTGTATTTCCTTTAGTCCACAAATAGGCATTTTTACCTGAGGAACAAACCATATTGTTATTTGTCGTCGCTACTGTATCAACCCATCGAGTTCCAAAATTTGCAATTTCAATTATTGTTCCATCTGGAGATATTTGTAAAAATCTTCCATCATCACCACCAGTAAACACTTTAGTACCATCTGTAGCTATACAAAGTACTACTCCTTTATGTGCATTAATAACTTTGGGTTTTTCGTCTGATTTAAAAAATCTTACTGTACCATCGCCAAATCCTGCAACAACAGCCTCATGTATTGTAACAGCGCCTGTAACAGGAGCATTTATCTCAAATTCCTTACCTCTACCTTCTAGTTCAGTTTCTTCAGGTTCTAAGTAGGAAATTTTTTCCTCTAAAAATTTTTCTCGATCTGACATTTTGAGTTTATTCTTGAAATATATTAGTTTTATTAATTTAACTTACATCCCTCGAAACCTTCTTCAAGGCCCATACTTTCAAGATTTCGACCGATAAAAACTACTCTTGAATTGCGCTCCTTTCCTTCCGGCCAAGTACCCATTGGAGATGCATCCATAAGCATATGTACACCTTGAAAAACATAACGTTCATCTTTACCTTCAAAACTTAATATACCTTTTGATCTTAAAATATCTTGTCCGTGTGTTTGCAATAAGTTACCAAACCAAGATTGGAATTTGTCCATATCTAATGGTTTTTCAGAAACAAATGATATACTTGTTACATCATCATCATGTTCATGATCATGATCAGAATCTAAGAAATCAGGTTCAACTTCTAAAACACGATCTAAACTAAATGCATTAAGACCCAATACTTCATTAAGAGGAATATCACAACGATTAGTTTTAACAATTTTTGCATACGGATTAATTTTTTTTATCCTTGCCTTTACTTTATCAAGTGAACTATCGTCAACAAGATCAATTTTGTTAAGTAACACTATGTCAGCGAAAGCAATTTGTTCTTCAGCTTCGTGGTGTTCTCCAAGTTGATTACTAAGGTGCACGGCGTCAGCAACTGTAACTATTGCATCTAATTTAGTTTTGTCAGCGACATCCTGGTCAACAAAAAAAGTTTGAGCCACAGGAGCTGGGTCTGCAAGTCCAGTTGTTTCAACAATAATAGCATCTAGTTTATCAGCTCTTTTCATAAGGCCACCAAGAATACGAATTAGATCGCCTCTTACTGTACAGCAAATGCATCCGTTATTCATTTCAAAAACTTCTTCATCTGCATCTACAACAAGATCATTGTCGATACCTTGTTCACCAAATTCGTTAACAATTACAGCATAACGTTTACCATGTTGTTCTGTAAGTATTCTATTTAGGAGAGTTGTTTTTCCAGCTCCTAGAAAACCAGTTAAAACTGTTACTGGAACTTGTTCAGCGATTTTATCCATATCTAAATCCTATTAAATTATAAATTAGTTGAGCAGCTACCACATAGACCATGTATTTCAAGAACTGGATTGTTAGCTTTAAACCCTGTTCTAATAGCAAGGTTTTTAATATTATCAGTTAATTCTTGGTCTAAATGTTCTTTTACATCACCGCAGTCATTGCAGATTTCAAAAACTGGAATTTTATTTTTATGTGATCCGCAACATACCGTCCAAGCGTTAAGAGATTCGATACGATGAATTAATCCTTTTTCATTTAATTTATCTAATCCTCTGTATACTGTTGTAGCGGCTTTAATTCCCTCATCTCTCATCATCTCAAGTATTTCGTAGGCTGTTAAAGGTTTGTTTTGATTTTTAAGAAAACCTAAAATTCGATCCGCATGTGTAATACGTTTGCCTGTTACTGACATTTTTTGAACCTCATGTTTAAGAATATATATGTTATAGCAATTCAATATATTAATTGCAATGTTATAACATATCTTTTTTCTAGATTTCTAAGAATAGAAAGATTAAAAATATGTGTTAAATATGTATGAGTGTATGGAATTAAAATGAAAAAAGCTAAAAGTCCTTGCATAGACGTTTGCAAATTTATTGGTCCAAATGGATGGTGTTTGGGATGTGGGCGTACTAAGGATGAAACTAGAAAATGGAAAAATTTAAAACCTTATGACATTAAAAATTTACAAAAAGTTTTATATAAAAGAATGAAGGTAGTTAAAGATCAAACTTAATCCTATAAATAAACTTTTATCTTTTTAAGTTATTAATTTCATAAATTCAGATCTTATTTCTGCATTGTTTTTAAAAACACCAAGCATCCGTTTGGTAACTGTACTAGATTCAGGTTTATGAACTCCTCTAGTTGTCATACATTGATGAGATGCATCTATAATCACAGCAACTCCTAAGGGGTCTAAAACTCTTTGAATTGTCTCAGCAATTTGTGAAGTTAATGTTTCTTGTATTTGAAGTCTTTTTGCATAAACATCTACTAATCGTGCTAATTTGCTTATTCCAACAACTCGTTTGTTAGGCATATATGCAACATGAGCTATGCCAAGAATTGGAACTATGTGATGCTCACAGTGAGATTCTAATTTAATATTTTTTATCAGTACCATCTCATCGTAACCTTCAACTTCTTCAAACGTCTTTGATAAAATCTCATCAGGGTTTTGTTTGTAACCTTCAAAAAACTCTAAATAAGCATCTACAACTCTTTTAGGAGTTTCAATTAAACCTTCTCTGTTGGGGTTATCCCCAGCCCAGGCAATAAGTGTTTTGACGGCACTCATAGCTTCTTCACGAGAAGGATTTGGATTAAATTTAATTATGTTAGAGTTTTCA
The DNA here is from genome assembly GCA_902517815.1 of uncultured SAR116 cluster alpha proteobacterium. GTDB lineage: Bacteria > Pseudomonadota > Alphaproteobacteria > Puniceispirillales > Marisalimonadaceae > Marisalimonas. The sequence goes on along the minus strand of CABYED010000016.1, from coordinate 15,172 downwards.
GATTTATTTTTCATTTGCTCACTTTTTTTTAGTTACTAGTAATGTTATAACATAACTACATATATAAATTTAAAGCAAACTATTAAATCAACAATGTCCTCTTTTCCAAAAAATATAGGAATTTCAGTTTTAACAGGTTTTTTAGGAAGTGGAAAAACCACTGTTTTAACCTCTCTAATAAAACAAAAACAAATGGCTAATGCAGCTATTATCATTAATGAATTTGGAGAGGTTGGTTTAGATCATGATTTAATTGAAACTACTGATGAAAATGTAATTGAATTACAAAATGGATGTATATGTTGCACAATTCAAGATGATCTAAAAACAACACTTCTTAATCTTTTAAAGAAAATGGAAAAGGGGGAGATTTCACCTTTTAATCATGTGATTATCGAAACTACAGGTCTGGCTGATCCTGTTCCTATAATTCATACTCTAATGACTTCATTGGATCTTCAAAGAATTTATTCAATAGATGGTGTTATTACAGTTGTTGATTCAATAAATGCTGAAGCTACATACAATTCACATGAAGAAGCGGTAAAGCAAACAGCTTTTGCAGACAGAATTATATTAAGTAAAACTGACATTGCAGATAAAGGATCAGTAGATTCTCTTACTAAGAGAATAAAAGCAATTAACCAAAAAGTTACTATAATTAAAAGTGACAAGAGCTCTTTACCAGTTTCAGAGTTACTAGGACTTAATGATTATAACCCACAAAATAAAAACTGGGACGTAATAAAGTGGCTTGAGATTGAAAAAAATAAATCTTCTAATCATTTACATGATCATCATGATCATCATCACAAACATGATGTAAATCGTCATGGTGACGACATCAAGACTTTTGCAATGGTAACAAGTCAACCAGTAAGTATGACCTCAGTAAATTTTTTTCTGGAATTGCTTATGAGTCAGATGGGTGAGAATATACTAAGAATTAAAGGTATCTTGAATATTAAAGGACAGAACTGTCCAGCTGTTATTCATGGCGTTCAGCATATTTTTCATCCTTTAGAATGGTTAGAAAAGTGGCCAAGTGAAGATAAGCAATCACGTTTAGTTTTTATTACTAAAAATATAAAAAAAGAAACTATAGATGATTTATTTAAAATTATCGGAGAAAATGAATTACACTAAGTTTTATCAAGATCTAAGCTTAAAGAATAATCGGTGTGAATTTGTTTGGTTTTAAGATTCATCCACACAAATACTAACAGCTATCCTGCTAAAAAACACTTTAATTTTGATTTTAATTCGTTTACTCCATATGTCTTCTTGCTATAAGAGAACCACCATCTACAGGGATTATTGAACCTGTAATATAAGAACTTGCTTTTGAGCAAAGAAATATGGATGTCCCAGCCATGTCTTCAGGAATGCCAATTCTTCCACGTGGAACTGATTTTTTGATTTGTTCACCATATTCTTTTAAGGAATGAGCCATCATATTACTCTGAAATGGTCCTGGGGCAATAGCGTTTACGTTAATGTTCCTATTAGCCAATCTATTTGCTAAAACTCTAGTTAATTGGTGAATTGCAGCTTTTGATGCAGGGTAAGAATATGTTTCTGCTCTAGGAATGCCAACTCCATCTATAGATCCAACATTAATTATTCTAGATGGATCAGAATTATTTCCAGAACTTTCTAGCATTTTTATTAATTTTTGAATTAAAAAAAATACTGCTTTTACATTTGTGTCCATTACTTTATCCCACCCATTTTCAGGAAAAGTATCAAAAGGTGCTCCCCATGCAGCACCAGCATTATTAATTAAAATATTTAATTTTTCTTCATTTTTCTCAATATGCCTAACTAATTTATCCATTTCATTCATGTCAGTTAGATCCGTGGGTATAGAAATACACTCCCCAAATTTTGATAGTTCCTCTGCTTTTAAATTACATTGATCTGATTTTCTTGAAGTAATGTATGTTTTGACACCATTTTTTACAAAACCCTCAGCAATCATTGCGCCTATCCCTCTTGATCCACCTGTTACAAGGGCTACCTTACCATTAATATCAAATAAATTTTCCATAATTTCCTCAAATATCGAAATTTTAATTACTAATTTTTTTTTATTATATTATTATTTAGTTTAGTAAAAATTTAAAAACTTATCATCTTTATTTTTAATTTTTAGTGCTTTGGATACAAAATGGTTGATAATGAATTAATAAATATTAGACAAGATGAACAAATCGATTTGGATAAGCTTAAAAATTATTTAAATGAGCTATTGAAAATTGATATTGATAAAATCAATATACTTCAATTCAGTGGTGGGCACGCAAATCTAACGTATTTAATTAGTTTTAATGATAAAGAATTTGTATTAAGAAGACCCCCACTTGGGCCTGTGGCACCTTCGTCTCATGATATGGCTAGAGAGCACATGGTTCAAGATAGTTTAAATAAGTTATTTCCTTTAGCTCCTAAAAGTATTCATTTATGCGAAGATGATAAAATTATTGGAAGTAAGTTTCATTTAATTGAAAGAAAAAAAGGAATTGTAATTAGAAAAGAGATGCGATTGGAATTAGATGGATCTCGAAATAAGATTAGATTATTAAGTTTTAAAATGATTGATATTTTAGCTGAATTACATAAGCTGGACCCCTCACAGGTTGGTTTGGGTGACTTTGGAAGACCTGATGGTTTTGTTTTAAGACAGCTTAATGGTTGGGAAGATAGGTGGAAAAAAGCATCTGAGGATAAAATCAAAGCAAATAGGTTTAATAAACTTGTAAGGTACTTAAGATCCAATATTCCAGAGCCTCAAGGGGCTACCATTTTGCATAATGATTTTAAATTAGATAATATTATGTGGGATATTGATAACCCTCTTTTACCTGTAGCGGTGTTTGACTGGGATATGTGTACTAGGGGAGATCCATTGATGGATATAGGTCATTTGTTAAATTATTGGATAGATGAAGATGACGATTATGAAGCTAATTTAATTACTTCGATGCCAGTTAAAAATATTTTATATCCCAAAAAAAGTGAAATCATTGATCATTATGCTTTAAAAACTGGTTTTAGCATAAAAGATGTTGACTGGTATTATGCTTTTGGAGCATTTAAATTAGCTGTAATTATTCAACAAATTTACGTAAGATTTCTAAAAGGGCAAACTCAGGATATGAGGTTTGCAAATTTTGGTAAGAGAATAGAGGCTTTAATCAATAGAGCAAATGGAGTTTTTAATTTTAATTAGAGGTATAAAATGAATTTTGAATATTCAAACAAAGTAAAAGATCTTCAGGATAAACTTACAAATTTTATGAACGAACATGTTTATAAAAATGAAGCTCTTTATAAAGAAGAAGTTGAAAAAGGTGGTCGATGGTGTGTGCCCAAAGTTATGGAGGATATGAAGTCAAAAGCAAAAGCGCAAGGATTATGGAATTTGTTTCTTCCTGAAAGTGATTTAGGTGCAGGATTAACAAATACCGAATATGCTCCTTTATGTGAGATTATGGGGCGTTCTCCAATTGGAGCAGAAGTTTTTAATTGTTCTGCTCCGGATACTGGTAATATGGAAGTTCTAGTAAGATATGGTACTAAAGAACAGCAAAATCAGTGGTTAACACCATTACTAAATGGTGAAATTCGTTCTGCATTTGCAATGACTGAACCTGACGTAGCATCTTCAGATGCATCTAATATACAAGCTAGTATTGATAGAAAAGGTGATGAATATGTGATCAACGCAAGAAAGTGGTGGACCTCAGGTGCAATGGATCCCAGATGCAAAATTATGATTTTTATGGGTAAAACTGATACCAACGCAGAAAAGTATAAACAACAATCAATGATCTTAGTTCCTATTGATACACCTGGAGTTAAAGTTTTAAGGCATTTGCCAGTTTTTGGATACGACCATGCTCCTCATGGTCATGCCGAAGTTGATTTTAAAGACGTTAAAGTTCCAGTCAGTAACATACTCTTAGGAGAAGGTAGGGGGTTTGAAATCGCTCAAGGTAGATTAGGACCAGGTAGGATACATCATTGTATGAGGTTAATTGGTCAAGCTGAAAGAGCATTAGAATTAATGGTAAAAAGAGCAAAATCACGAGTTGCATTTGGTAAACCTATTTCTGAACAAGGTGTGGTAATGCATGCGATAGCAGAAAGTAGGGCTGAAATCGAACAAGCCAGATTGTTAGTGCTTAAAACTGCTCATATGATGGATACAGTTGGAAACAAGATCGCTAGAAAAGAAATATCAATGATAAAAGTAGTTGCTCCAAATATGGCAACCAAAATAATTGATAGAGCAATACAAGTTCATGGTGGAGGTGGTGTTTCCTCAGACTTTCCATTGTCCTATGCTTATGGCCATGCAAGGACATTAAGGCTCGCAGATGGTCCAGATGAAGTTCACAGAATGAGCGTTGCAAAGCTAGAAATGAGAGATAAAAATTAGGAATTTTCCTGTTAGTAAATTTCCTAATTCTATTTTGTTATGGATATTCTTGAAATGGAAACCTTAAGAGTTCTAGTAAAATCAAGTGATATTAGCACATTAGGGCTTTTAAAAAGATCAAGTTCTGCCAAATTTTTCGAAGATGCTACTCGTTTTACTAAAGTTATTTTGAAAAGTTTTATAATAGAAAGCGAAAATTATTTAGAATCTGAATATTTTGATACATCAATATTACAGCATATGACAGTTTATGTCAGAACCGATCTAAATTTAGAAACTGAATATAAAATTAGAGTTTCCCACAAATTATTTTTATTAAAAAAAGATAATAATGATGAAGATCAAATAATATCAAAGCAATCCCTTATTTTAAGTAGTAAAAATATTGATAAATCATTGAAGGTTAATCTAAGTAATTCAAATGGAATTTACTCAGCTTTTAAAGATTTGGTCAGAAAAGAAGATTGTGATCAAATGTCTCATATGAATGTCCAATATTATTTTGGAAAGCATGCAGATGCAATTAAGTGCCTTTTTAATAAAATTAATAGCTTTTCTAAAATTAAGATTGATTATAAAATTTTAAAAGAAAGATGTATTTTTAGTCGTGAAGTTCACCTTAACTCTGCACTCGAGATAGTCTTTAAAGTTAAATCAATTGAAAATAATGAACTTTTATTGTTAAGCAAAGTCTATAGTATAGATCATGAAAACGTATCAGCTTACTTTGAGACTTCTATATCATTGGATATAAATGAAAAAACTAAAAATATAATTTTAAACTTATTTTTATTAGATACTACTACATTTTTAAATGAATTAGAATTTTCAAACCTAAGACCATTAATAGATAACAGGCCTCCGCAAAATTATTCTAAAGATGCATTTATTAGTTGTAAAAGTGCAGTAAATACATGGGATTTAGATTATGAGGAAATGGGATCAAGCCAATTTAAAATAGGTTGTGTTTCTGATGCGGCAACTCACTTATTTACATATTGCGGAGCAGATTTTCATTGGAGAAATGAATATGACATAGGGTCAGCTGCATTAGATTATTCTGTAAGATATTTTAAAGATGCGCCACTTGGTATGGCTGTTACGATGCATACCAACTTTACGAAGATTGGAAACAAATCATTGAAATTTATTCATCATATGGTGGATGATAGTACTGGTGAGGTAATAATGGATATCGAGATAGTTGCAGTTCTATTTGACTTAAAAAAAAGGAAATCACTGGTTGTTCCAGAAGATTTTAGAATCAAGGCTTCTAAATTAGTAATAAATAATTAATTCAGGCTTAGTAATTTAAATCTATCTCTATGATAATCACCATCACCCATTAAATGATCAATCATAATTAGTCTTTTGGCATAATGTGCAACAGAGTATTCCCATGTCATAGCAATGCCTCCATGGAGTTGTATTGACTCCTCAGCTATTTGTTTACCAACTCTTCCAACTAAATTTTTTGCGGCAGATACATTCTTATCTCTTGTCGATGAATTGGTTTCAAATGTAGAAGAAGCAAGCATTACAGCAGATTTTACTTGCTCAATTTCTAGCATCATATCTACCATCCTGTGTTGAATGCTTTGAAAAGCTCCAATAGATTTACCAAATTGTTTTCTAGTTTTTAAATAGTCGAGTGTTAATTCAAAGCATACTTGCATTATACCAATAGCTTCTGCAGAAAGAGCAAGTGCACCTGCTGAATTTGTTTTAATAATGCACTCAAGAGCTAGATCATTTTTACATAATAATTCAGCTTCAATATTCTCAAAGTTTAGCTCAGCTGCTCTATAACCATCAATTGTATTATAGGATCTATTTTTAATTTGATTATTATCAACTAAAAATAAACCAATGCCATTTTTATCATTTATTTCTCCATCAATTCTTGCAGAAATAATTACTTTATCTGCAGAGTCACCATTGATTACAAATGATTTGCTGCCATTAAGTTTCCAATTATCATTTTCCAAAAAGGCTTTGGTCTCTACAAAATGGTCTTCATATCTATTATTCATTTCCATATGAGCAAATGATATTAATAATTCTCCGTCAATAATTTGATTTATTAATTCAGTTTTTGGATTTTCTATAGAAGACAAAACTGTGCTTGATAATAGTCCAGAGGATAAAAATGGCTCTATGCATAAAGATTTTCCGATTAATTCAAATATTATGCTAATATCCTCCCCTGAGCCCCCTAAGCCACCAAAGGTTGGAGAAACTAAGCCACTTATGACACCTAAATTTGCACTCTCTTTCCAAAAGTCTCTTGAAAAGCCATCATTCATTTCTAGGTATTCGCTTCTTTTATTTATATCTTTGTAATTATTTTCAAAAAAACGAGCTACAGTTTCCTGAAGCATTTTTCTTTCTTCAGATAATGAAAAATCCATTTTTATAACCTATAAACCAAAGGATGCTTTTGCGACTATATTTTTTTGGATTTCATTAGATCCACCGTAAATAGAAATTTTTCGCATATTAAAATACTGCTTTGCAATAGGGCCAGCGTATTCTGGGCCTATTGGCATTTCATTCCAACCCTCGTCAAATTGTTCAGGTAAATATGGTAAAGCTTGAGGTCCAAGAGCCTTTCTAAGTAATTCAGTTGTTTTCTGCCTTACAAGTGTTCCTTTAATTTTTAATAAAGAACTTTCCATACCTGGTGCTTTGCCTTCAGCTGCGGCACTTACTGTTCTAAGGTTAAAAATTTCCATGGCTAACAGGTCTATTTCTAATTCAGCAACTTCTGAAGAAAACATTGGGTCTTCAATTAATGGCTTTCCATTTTTCATTGATTTTCTTGAAACCATTTTTAAGTGATTTAAGGCCGATTTAGAATTGGGAACACCGGCGATTCCGGTTCTCTCAAAAGTGAGCAAATATTTTGCGTAGGTCCAGCCTTCGTTTTCTTTCCCAACTAGATTTTTTTTTGGTACTTTAACATTAGTAAACCATACTTCATTAACTTCATGCTCACCATCAAGTGTTATTATTGGTTTTACTTCTACACCTGGAGTGTCCATGTCAATAAGAAGAAATGAAATTCCTAATTGTGGTTTTACGTTAAGATCAGTTTTAACAAGGCAAAAAATCTTATCAGCGTGATGACCTAGAGTTGTCCAGGTTTTCTGTCCATTAACTAAATAATGATCGCCTTTGTCTATGGCTGTCGTTTTTAGGCTAGCAAGATCGGAGCCTGCGCCGGGTTCTGAGTATCCTTGTGCCCACCAATCTTCATTGTTTAGAATTCTTGGAAGATAATAATTTTTTTGTTCTTCTGATCCAAACTCAATCAAAACAGGGCCTAACATATTAACACCAAATGGTACAATCCTAGGCGCTGATGCTTTTACAATTTCTTCTTCAAATATATGTTTTTCAATAGCATTCCAACCAGTTCCGCCGTATTCTTCAGGCCAATGCCATGCTAACCAGCCTTTTTGGCTTAAATTATTCATAAATAATTCATAGTCTTCTTTAGTTAGTCTTTGATATTTTTTAACTTTTTCAGACAAGTATTCTGGAAGTGTTTCCTTTAGCCATTCTCTTACTTCGGATCTAAATTTTTCTTCTTTTTCAGAATATTCAAAATTCATTTTTAATTACCATTCAGTTTGATACAATATTAGTGTATATGTTTGTTATAACATTCAACGATGAAATAACAATATGAAAGGTTGGAATGCAAATCAACAAAATAAAAAAAGACATGACCGAAATTTTGTCTGATGTTTTTGATGGTGCAACAATTATGGTTGGTGGTTTTGGTGAGGCGGGCAGTCCAATTGAATTATTACATGGATTAATTGATAATGGCGCTAAAGATTTAACAATAATTGCAAATAACTCAGGAAATGGAAAAGTGGGGCTTGGCGCATTAATAGGCCAAAGGCAAGTTAAAAAAGTTATATGTTCTTTTGCAAGATCTGCCAAAGGGATTACATTTCCCGAATTATATAATAAAGGTGAAATTGAATTAGAAGTTGTCCCACAAGGGACGTTAGCGGAAAGAATTAGAGCAGCTGGTTCGGGTATACCTGGGTTTTATACAGCAACTGGTGTTGGCACCCCTCTAGCTGAAGGTAAAGAAGAAAAAGTATTTAATGGGAAAAAATATATTCTAGAAAAAGCTTTAAAAGCAGATTTTGCTTTTGTAAAAGCAGAATCAGCAGATAGATATGGAAATCTTACATATAACAAAACAGCTCGGAATTTTAATCCTATAATGTGCATGGCTGCAAAAACATCATTAGTTCAGGTAAAAAGAATTTTAGAGCCAAGCGAAATGAACCCTGAACATGTTATAACGCCTGGTATCTTTGTACAAAAGCTTATTCAAGTTGAGAACCCCATAATTGAAACGAATGCAATTGATGAAGGAGTTACATATCCATGACAAATTTAAATACAAATAATTTAATTAAGGGTTGGGATAGAAATACAATTGCATCAAAAATAGCTGATGATTTGCCACATTCCTCTTATGTAAATCTTGGTATTGGAATGCCTGAGTTAGTCTCTCAATATATCAAGGAGGATAGAGAAATAATATATCACTCTGAAAATGGTTTGTTAGGCATGGGGCCATCACCAAATGAGAATGAAATTGATTTAGATCTTATAAATGCAGGTAAAAAACCAGTTACTATTCTTCCAGGAGGAAGTTTTTGTCATCATGCAGACAGCTTTTCAATGATAAGAGGAGGGCATATTGACTACTGTGTGCTTGGGGCAATGGAGATTTCAGTCAAAGGAGATCTTGCAAATTGGTCAACTGGCAAAGGGATACCAGCTGTGGGTGGTGCTATGGATTTGGTGGCTGGGGCTAAAAATGTATTTGTAATGACACAGCATTTAACTAAAGAAGGAAAGCCTAAATTAGTGCAAAAGTGCACCTTGCCGCTAACAGGAGCAGGTGTTGTTTCTAGAATCTACTCAGATTATGCGGTATTAGATATAACAGAAGATGGCTTTAAAGTAATTCATCTAAATGAAAATATAACTATTGAATATCTTAAAAGTGTTACTGATGGAAATATAATTCATTAATATCATCAAACAAAATATGATTAGACTAAACTTTCTTAAGTATATAAAAAGCATGAATTTTTTTATATAAATTTAACTAGAATTACTGACTAATATTTGTCAATATAATGTTAGGAAAAATCCTAAATAGGAAAATTCCTAATATGATATTTTCTAATTTTTAATCTAATTTTGTTGGTTTGTAATGAATATTAATCAATTAATTGAAATAATCAGAATATCTATTTAAATGAAATTTATTTGGTTAAATTATTTTGCTTTATATTCTACTAGTTAATGAAATTAACGTGTCAAATCTTTGACTCAGCATTGTTTTTTTTGATTCTAATTTGATTCTAATTTGATTCGAAAAAACCTAAGTTTTTCAATTTTTTGACAACCCCTAAATCAATATATTGTCCCTGATTCCATTAAAGAATCAATATCTAGAATCATTAAAAAAAAATAAAGCTTTGTATGATTTTGGTGTTAATTTTACTGATTAATTTAAATTTCTAACATGTTGGTTTTCAAACCCAATTTAAAAAAAGAGAAATATTTATTTTGAGGTAAATATGAAATATCAATTTAATACTCCATTACTACTTACGTCGTGTTTTTTATTTATTTTAGTAAATAATCAAAGTATTGCTGCTCCTGATGCTGGAAGTTTATTAAAACAAGAAGAAGAAATCTATAAATATTACAAAGACCCACTAATAAAACCTAAAAAGAAGCCAAAAAAAGAAAAGAAAAAGAAAGAAATCTCGAATGTTAATAAGATTTTTGTAAAACAATTTAAATTTTTAGGTGATATAGACAAATTTAATATTGAATATCTTAATAATTTTCTCAAAAACTATACCAATAAAGAAAATACATTTGAAGAATTAAAAGAAGCAGCATCTTTAATTCAGAATCTTTATTTAGATAATGGATACTTTTTAGCCCAAGTATTTTTACCTGAACAAGAAATATCTGACCAAATCGTGAGAATTAAGATTAATGAGGGTAAATTAGACAAAAACAACCCATACATTGTTAAAAAAGATAATGTTCGTTTATATGATGATATTGCTTCTGATTATTTAAATGACGCTTTAGGTGGGGGGCTTAATTCACAAAATTTAGAACGTGCATTATTAAACTTAAACAAATTACCTGGTTTAAGTGCAACTTCAACTATTCAAGCTGGAGATGAAGAAGGCACCTCAAAAATAGTGGTTAATTTAGTTGAAGACGATTTAATTAATGGATCTATATCATTTGATAATTATGGTAATCGTTACACAGGCAAACAAAGAACAAATATTTCTCTAGATTTGAATAATCCATCTAATTTTGGGGATCAACTATCATTTCAAAAAATAATTAATACATCTACAAATTATGATTTTTCTAAGATTTCTTACGAATTTCCAATTTTGCACTCTGGATTAAAAAGCAAACTAACATACAGTGAATTGGAATTTGAAATTGGAAAAGAACTTCGAACAAGTCCTGTATCTTTAGGAGAGGCATCAACAAGCGGTATTAGTTTTTCTTACCCAATTAAACATACCGCCAATGATTCAATTTTTCTAAAAACAGAATTTGAAAGGAAAGAGATTTATAATGAAACTTCAGGGTCTGTGACTAATGATAAAGTTATAGAAAATTTCAATATAGGATTAACATTTGAAAAAAGAGATGTTTTTAATAACGGTGATATCTCCCTTATTTCAATTGATAAAAATTTCGGAGACCTTGACCTTTCCAAGGTTTCTGTCGATTTCAATAATGACCAAGCATCTTCAGGACCAAAAAGGCATGGATCATTTGATAAAACTTTGATTAATTTTTATTACTCGCAATGGATAAACGAAAATTTAAATTTCAAAACCTCTGGTTTAGCTCAATTTTCAAATAAAAATCTTGATAGTTCTGAGCAATTATCACTTGGAGGTATTACTGGGGTAAGGGCTTATCCATCTGGGGAAGCATCAGGAGATCAGGGTTATAAGTTAACTGCAGAATTGCAAACAAATCTCTCTAAATTTTTAAATAATGATGTTTCAGCAACCTTGTTTTATGACTATGGGCGAATTCAACAATACAAAGATCCATCAAATATTACTCTTACTACACCTAACAAATACTCTCTATCTGGTTGGGGTGTAGCGTTTGACTTTAATCCAAATCGGGATTTCAGTTTAAGTCTTGTATTTTCAAAAACATTAGGAAGCAATGACGGAAAATCAAATACAGGGATGAATAGTGACGGCCGAGATGATGACTCTAGAGCATGGTTGTTGCTTTCATATAAATTTTAAAAATATGAGGAAATTTCCTAAAATAATTACTCGTGTTTTATTTTGGGGATTAGTCTGTGTGCCAGTATCGGGATTTGCAGAAAAAAATACCAATTTGCCTCAAAATCCAAATGTTGTTAGTGGATCTGCTAATTTTTACAAAAATGGGAATAAGCTAACTATTAACCAAAATAGCGATAAATTAATCACAAACTGGGCATCTTTTAACATTGGAAAGGAAAATAAAGTTGAGTTTAAACAGCCAAATATCACTTCAACAGCCCTAAACAGAGTTAATTCTAATGATCCAACTCATATCTACGGAAGTTTAAAGTCTAATGGAAAAATAATTCTTATTAATCCTAACGGAGTTTTATTCAAAGATGGGGCAAGAGTTGATGTGGGGTCTATCATAGCGTCAACTTTAAATTTAAAAGATAAGGACTTCATTAATGATAAATATGTATTTGAAAAAAATGGATTTTCTGGGGTTATTAATAACCAAGGAGACATAAAAGCTATTGAAGGAGGTACAATTGCAATCATTGCTCCCCAGGTTGAAAACAAAGGTGAAATTGAAACTACAAATGGAACAGTAGCTCTTATTTCCGGTGAAAAAGTTAAGCTAAGTTTAAACGGAAATAATTTAATTCAATACTCAATCGAAAGAGGTGTATTAAATGCGTTAATTGATAATAAACAAGCACTTAAAGTTGATGATGGAACGATAATTTTATCCGCTAAAGGTGTTAAAGAAGTTAAAAATGCAGTCATTAAAAACTCTGGATCTTTAAGAGCTGACGGTATTACTAAAAAAGGGGGGAAAATATACCTTTCTGCAAGCAATGGAAAGGTACTAAACTCTGGTGTTATTGCAGCAAATTCTAAGCAAAACAAAGGCGGTTCTATTAGGGTAACAGCCGAAAATATTCAAATTGATGAGAACTCAAAAATTTCCACTGTTGGAAAGAAATCTGGTGGATTAATTGAGATTGGTGGAAGCTGGCAGAACAGTAATAAAGATGTTTTCCAAGCAACAAAGACAACAATTGCAGAGGGTACAATACTTGACGCATCAGCGTTTGATATGGGGGATGGTGGTGAAATTGTTGTTTGGTCTGATATCCACAATTCAAATTCAAAAACAACAGTAAAAGGGACATTAAAAGCAGAAGGCGGTAAAATCAAAGGAAATGGAGGCAGAATTGAAACTTCAGGACGTACTCTTGATATAGATGAAATAACAATCTCAACAAAATCAACTTCTGGTGTAGATGGTCATTGGTTAATTGACCCATACAATATTACAATTAGCTCGGGTAGTGACACAAATATCTCTGGGTCTTTTTCAGCTTCTGATAATGATGCAGTTATAAACGTGGGAACTTTAGAAACCGCACTTTCATCGAGCAATGTAACTGTAACTACTGCTGGTGGAGGATTTCAAAGTGGCGATATAACCGTTGATGCTTCAATCACTTCAAGTAGTTCTAATGATTTAACCTTAGACGCTGACAGACATATTTACATAAATCAAAATATAACAAGATCTGGCAGTGGAGGCCTGATTTTAGAACCTGATTTAAATAATGTTTATGGATCTGGGACAATAAATTTAGCCGCAGGAAGTAGTATTTCAACTTCTACTGGTACAACTGTTAGTCCGAATATTAATTTAAGTAGCTCAGGTGATGTTGAATTCACTGGCAATGGAACTTACTCAGGATCTATATCTGGATCAGGAAATTTAAATAAAACTGGAAGTGGAACTGTTATTTTAAGTGGATCTAACTCTTATACTGGATCAACTAAAGTAGATGCTGGAACTTTGAGGGTTAATAGCACAAATTCTGTTCCATCAAATCATACTTTGATATCAAATGGAGGAACCTATGATGTAAATAGTAATGTAGAATTAGCCGGATTATCGGGTAGCGGTGGTATATCAATTTCGTCTGGAAGAACTTTAACATTAAATAATAGTTCTAATCAAAGTTTTAGTGGAATTATCTCTGGTTCTGGAGGATTTACAAAAAATGGTTCAGGATCTTTTACTTTGTTGAATAATAACACTCATACTGGGACAACCACAATTTCTGCAGGTGAACTTATAGTAAAGGGAACTTTGTCAGATAATACAAATGTTTCTATATCATCAGGTTCAACCTATACACTTGATAATGATGACACGGTTGGATCATTATCTGGAGCAGGAACTATTGCTGTACCTTCCGGTATGACTTTAACCTCAAATGCCAGTAGTAATTCAACATTTTCTGGAAATTTATCTGGTGACGGTACTTTTGTAAAAAATGGCTCTGGCACTTTAACTTTGTCTGGAGCTAATACAATAACTGGATCAACAACAATTGAACAAGGTTATATCAGCATTAGCGCAGACAATAATTTAGGTACCGCTCCCGGCACAGTATCTTCTTCGCATTTAATTTTGAATGGGGGCGGGCTTCAAACTAGAGCAAATTTTTCTCTAGATGCTAACAGAGGCATTAACTTAGGCGTAAATAATGGAATTATTTCGACAAATTCGTCAACCACTTTTACTTATGCTGGCAATATTGGAGGAAGTGGTGATTTAACTAAAACTGGTAATGGTGTATTGTTATTAACAACATCAAATGACTATTCAGGTACAACTACTATTACTTCTGGATCTTTAAGCATAGGTAATGACAATAGACTTGGAGCTGTTCCTGGTTCACCAACAGCAGGTCACTTAATTTTAAATGGTGGAACTTTACTAGCTAATTCTACATTTGCATTAAATGGCAATAGGGGAATAAATTTAAATAGTCATTCTACTGTAGAAGTAGCTGATACAGTCACATTAACTTACGACGGTATTATTGCAGGTACTAGAAATCTAACAAAATCAGGTTTAGGAACATTCCTATTATCAGGAGCAAACAGTTACTCGGGTGACACAAATATTTCTGCAGGTACTTTACAGATGACTGGTACTTTAGCTGATACAACGGATGTATCTGTATCTTCAGGGGCTATTTACGATGTTGATGCAAGTGATACTATTCAAACTTTAAGAGGATCTGGTAATGTTGAGCTAGCAAATGGCGTAACATTAACTACTGGTGATACAACAGACCGAGAAATTTCAGGTGAAATAAGCGGATCAGGTAATTTAAGTAAGGCTGGTTCAGGAACTCTGACTTTATCTGGAACAAATACGTTCTCTGGAGTAACAACAATCAGTGCTGGCAAGCTCAGTATTAGCACTGACAGTGGATTAGGAGCGGCACCAGGTTCACCATCAGCAGGTCATCTCACCTTAAATGGAGGAACTTTAGAATCTACTGCTGATTTTACACTTAACTCAAATAGAGGCATTGCTCTTGGCGCAAGTAACGGGATA
>CABYED010000015.1 GCA_902517815.1 uncultured SAR116 cluster alpha proteobacterium | reverse complement strand
TCTCTTTTAGCTAGCAATAGA
This sequence comes from uncultured SAR116 cluster alpha proteobacterium, assembly GCA_902517815.1. Lineage (GTDB taxonomy): Bacteria > Pseudomonadota > Alphaproteobacteria > Puniceispirillales > Marisalimonadaceae > Marisalimonas. The sequence goes on along the minus strand of CABYED010000015.1, from coordinate 46,999 downwards.
GCTTCTTTATCTGAAGCTTTGTCGGAGAGACTAAAAACTGAAATTCCTTTTGCTTTTTTATTTTTACTTGAATCTGCATGTATAGAAATAAAAATATCAGCTTTGCTTTGTTTTGCTAATAAAGTTCTTTTTCTTAACGATAAGTAAACATCTTTATTTCGAGATAAAATTGGATTTATTTTTTTATTCTTTCGTAATGCTTTTGCCAACAAAATTGACGCCTTTAAAGTTATATTTTTTTCTAATGATCCTAATTGACCAATCGCACCAGGATCTTTGCCACCATGGCCTGGATCTATAAAAACAACATAATTTTTCTTTGATTTTATTTTATTGAAATTTTGTTTTTTTAAAACTGGCAAATCAACATTTTTATATGAAATATTTATGTCATTTTTTAAAGAAAAAATATCTCCTTCATTTTTATGTAAAGCATATTTGGCAATAGCATAATTTACTTCTGTAGTGTTAGAAAAGTACATATTTAAACTGATACTTTGATTATTAATGTCGTAATATTTAACATTTGATATTATAGTAGGATTTTTAAATTCTATTACTAAGTTAGTTTTGGCGTTAGAAAATTGATTGACCCTCACACTTTTAATAAATTGACTGTTTTTAATTTTATTTTTTTTTATTATTAATTTATTTTTAAATTTTATTTGTATTCTATATGGGTCATTGAATAAGCTAATTTTCATGACTTCACTAGAAGGTATATTTATACAGTTAAAATTTGTATTTGTTATTTCACAAGTTTGATTGTTCTTTGCAGCAAAAACATTTGATACAAACATATTAAATGAACAAAAATAAATAAATGCTGAGAAAAACACTTTATAATATTTTTTTGGAATCATAATAGTTGTTTTAAAATTTTTATGTATCTACGAATACTATTTATATATCAAAAAATAAAGTTTGTCTTGATAACGTTTAGGTTATATAGTCATTTTTGGAATTTTAAGTTAATTACACACTAATTTATTTAGTGAAAGAAAGAAGAAGCAAACAAAGTTAGTGTATAACGCAAAAGCGTATAAATAAATTGAATGAGTTTAGAATTAATAAAGATAATGTCACTAAAAATGAGGTTGTTGTCGTATTTTTATATTAAAGATGTATTTATATTTTATTTGAATTATAATGGTATTTTTATATATACAAATCATAAACATAAACATGTAAGTTAATATCTCCATTTATTTTCATAAAACTCATTCCAGTTTTAATGTGCTATCAAACTTGTTTGGTAACTCATTTTGGTTTGGAGATTAATTATGAGTAAACGTTTGTTAATTGATGCAAGGCAGTCTGAAGAAACTAGAGTTATAACAACTACAAATGATATAATAGATGATTTTGAATATGAAGTTCACTCTCGAAGGCAACTTAAAGGAAATATTTATCTAGCTAGAGTTACTAGAGTAGAGCCTAGCCTTCAAGCAGCTTTTGTTGAATATGGAGGGAATCGTCAAGGCTTTCTAGCTTTTAGTGAAATTCATCCAGACTATTATAGAATACCCGTTGAAGATAAGGAAAAACTTCTAGCTGAGGCATCTGCTAAAACTGATGAAGAGCTCTCTTCCAATGAAGATGTTAGTGATGATATAACAGAAGATTATAATGAAGAAGAACTTAAAAAAATAAAAAGGAATTTATATAGGAATTATAAAATTCAAGAAGTCATTGCGCGACGTCAAATATTGTTAGTACAAGTTGTTAAAGAAGAACGTGGAACAAAAGGGGCGGCTTTAACTACATATATTTCCATTGCAGGAAGGTATTGTGTGCTTATGCCAAACACTCCTAGAGGTGGAGGAGTAAGTAGAAAAATTGGTAACATAACAGATAGAAAAAGACTTAAGAAAATTGTTGATGATCTAGACGTTGCAGATGGAATGGCTGTAATAATTAGAACAGCTGGTAGTAAAAGAACAAAGACTGAAATCAAAAGAGATTTTTCTAATTCAATTTCCATTTGGGAAAATGTAAAAAAACTAACTTTAGAATCTAATGCTCCTTTTCTAATACATGAAGAAGGGTCATTAATTAAAAGGGCTATAAGAGATCTTTATAACAGTGAAATTGACGAAGTGTTAGTTGAAGGTACTGAAGCCTACAAAGTTTGTAAAAATTACATGAAAGCTGTAATGCCCAGCCATGCAAAAAAAGTACAACAATATAACAATGATAGAAACCCTTTATTTCAAAAATTTAGATTAGACGCTCAATTACAGGATATTTTCAATCCAAAAGTTAATCTCAAATCAGGTGGATATTTAATTATAGATCAAACAGAAGCACTAGTTGCAATAGATGTTAATTCAGGAAAAGCCACAAGGGAACGATCGATAGAAGATACAGCACTTAAAACAAATTTAGAAGCAGCCGAAGAATTTTCTCGTCAATCAAGACTTAGAGATCTATCTGGATTAATTGTAATTGATTTTATAGATATGGAAGAAGGCAAAAATCGCAATCTTGTTGAAAAAAAATTAAAAGATTCAATGAGAAAAGATAGGGCCAGAATTCAAATTGGTGAAATTAGTAACTTTGGTCTTCTTGAGCTATCTAGACAACGACTAAGACCTTCAGTAATTGAAAACTCTTCTGAGATTTGTCCACAATGTGGTGGTTCAGGTAGGATCCAATCAATAGAGGTGAGTGCAATTCAGATTCTTAGATCTATCGAAGAAGAGGGCATTTCTAATGACAATATCAGCGTCAAGATTTCAGCACATTCTGATCTCATACTTCATATACTAAATAAAAAGAGGTCAGAATTAAATGAAATTGAAGCAAAGTACAACATGTCAATTGATTTTGTAAACGATAACTCAATTATTCCGCCTCAAATAAAATTAGAAGTTAATAAAAATAATGCACTTACAAACCAAGAAACACAAGAAATTAAAACTGATTCTACTTCTTACAATGAAGATGAAAATGAAAATAAAAACAAAAAAGGTAAAAGATTAAATAGAAGAAAAAAAAGAACTCCTAAACAAGATAGGAATGTTGTTAACACTGCTTTTGAAGAAAAAAATAAAGTTCAAGATGTTCCTGAGGAAGCGCAAGATAAGAAACCTCGAACCAAAACTAAAAAAACAACAGTTAAAAAACCAAAAGTTAAACCTAACAATAAATCAAAAAACACTAACTCAAAAAACATAGAGAAAGAAAAAATAAAAGAAACAGAAACTGCAGACATTCACAAAGAAGTAAGAGAAATTAAATCTTCATTTCCTATCGAAGTGACACAAATAGATGAAAACACGAGTTCAAAGAAACCAAAGAAAAAAGGTTGGTGGTCATAATAAAATTAATAGCATTAATAATTTTCATTTTTTTTTCAAATCAATCATATTCCGCACAAAGTTTTCAAATAATTCGAGATGCAGAAATTGAACTTTTTCTCCATAAAATAATAAAATCTACTATTGGGGAAAACAAAAGTAAAAAATTTCACCCAAGACTGGTTTTAAGTAGTGAATATAATGCATTCGTTACTGGTTCTAATAAAATTTACATAAACACCGGTTTGATAAATAAATCAAGTTATTTAAGTGAAATTCAAGCTGTGCTAGCTCATGAGATTGGGCATTTAACTTTGAACCATTACAATTCAAGACTAGTTAATTCTAAAAACTTATCAAATTATTCAAAACTTGCTACATTAGCTGGCATTGCCTTGTCAGCTCAAGGAAAACTAGATTCTAATTCAGCTGTTGGCTTAATGATTGGGTCTAATGATCTAGCTACAAAATCTTTACTTCAATTTTCTAGAATACAAGAACAACAAGCAGACAAGTTTGCATTAGATCAGTTAATAAAGAACAAAATATCTTTGATAGGTCTAGAAAAATTATTAACAAAATTAGCAAATGAAGAACTTAACAATTCAAATACACCCAAAAACTATTATAGATCACACCCTTTTTCAAAACTAAGATTAGAACAAGTCAAAAAATATAAATTGCAATATCAAAAAGTATCATTCGATGAGCAAAAAATATCGTTAAACAACAATATAATTTCATTACAATATATAAAAAATAAAATAAAAGCTTATAGTTTTGATCCTAATAATCTAATGAAAAATTTGGAAAATAAAAATGATTTTTTATCTAACTACTCACAAATGATTGCATTATATAGGCTTGGTAAATATGATTCAGCTCACAAAAAACTTTCTTTAATAAAAAACAAATACGAAGAATATCCATTTTTTTCTGAACTAGAAGGTGACATTCACTTCAAGAAAGGTAATTTTAATATAGCAATAAATGAATATGAAAAAGCTATTCAGACTTTACAGGAAGTTTTTTCTCCTTCAACTGATCTTATAAAATTCTCTCTAATCAAGACATATTTGCAAACTAATAATAGTGCTAATTTAAATAAGTCAATTATACTCTTAGAAGAACTACTGTTGAACAATCCCAATTGGAGTTATTTATGGAGATTATTATCAAAAGCATCTGGTAAATTAAACAAAAAAGGAATGGCTTACATTGCTTTAGCTGAAGAGGCGCTTATTAAAAAAAACTTTATTAAAGCAAAAAAATATGTAGATTTAGCAAACAAACAGACTAGTTTACCTATATCTTATAAGTTAAGAGGATCCGATATACTTAATAAAATAAAATTAAAATATCAAAAAAAGTAATCCATTGATGAGCAAAAAAATGACAAGAATAATCTTTATATTTATATCTATTTTTCTAATAATGTCATCGTCTCATTCACATGAAATAAATAAAGATAACATAAATACAATAATAAAAAATTTTTTAAAAAAAAATCCTGATTTATTAAAATCTACATTAGATAATTATAAAATATCTCTTGAAAACGAAAAAAAACAAAATGCAATCAAGTTGTTAAAGGATGTTAAAAACCCCGGTGTTTTTCCCAAACAAGCTGATATAACAATCTATGAATTTTTTGATTATAATTGTGGTTATTGTAAATCGGTAGTTGAAACAATACTGGATATTTTATCTGAAGATAAAAAAATTAATTTTGTTTTCGTTGAATTTCCAATTTTGTCTCAACAATCATATTTTGCTGCTAAAGCAGCCCTTGCCTCAAAAAATCAAGATCTATACAATAAATTTCATCTATCATTGATGAAAATAAAAGGAAGAGTTAATGAAGAAAAGGTATTTAGCACAGCTAAGGAGATAGGTTTAGATATAGATCAACTAAAAATAGATATGAATAATCCAGAGATCGAACAACTATTGGTGAAAAATAGAGAAATTGCAAAATTACTTAATTTAAATGGAACTCCTGCATTTATAATTGGCGATATTATTTATCCTGGTGCATTAAACTTAAATAAATTAAAAGAAATAATAAAACAATCTAGAGAAAGTTAACTTATCTTGTTAGTTAGTCTTAAAATTGATAAAAATTTAAATTACGCAATTTCTGGAGAAATGTTTTGAGTAAAAAATTATATATTATAAATGGTCCAAACTTAAACCTTCTTGGTACAAGAGAACCTGAAAAATATGGTAATATTTCTTTAGATAAAATAAAAAAACTATGTTTAGAAAAATGTAATAATCACAAGTTAGAATTATCTTTTTTTCAATCAAACATTGAAGGTGAGTTAATTGATGAAATACATAACGCTATTAATGATGGACAAGGAATTATAATAAATGCAGGAGCTTTAACTCATACCTCAATTGGACTCTTTGATGCTCTAAATATGTTTAAAGGCCCTAAAATAGAATTGCATATTACTAATATTTACGCTCGTGAAAATTTTCGTCATAAATCTTATATTTCACCAGTTGTAAATGGAATAATCGCTGGGTTTGGTTTTAATTCTTACCTCCACGCTATAGATGCCATCAAAGACCTTATAAAGAATTAAATTAGAAAAGGTAATTTTATGACAAAAAAAAATGTCCATAAAGAAAATTTAAGTATAGTCCAACAGTTTGTTGATATGGTTAACAAAGATAATTTATTGGAATTGGAATATGAGGCAGATGACTTTAAGGTTAGAGTTGTAAAAAATATGAAAACTTCTTTTTCAACACCCCAACAAACTATTGTTAGCATTCCAAACGCTAGCGAAAATAAAGAGGCTTCTAAATCAATTCAAAAGGTAGAACAATTTACCAACAAACATCCTGGTGCTGTAAATTCTCCAATGGTTGGTACTGCATATTCTGCACCTGAACCTGGAAAAGATCCATTTATCAAATTAAATTCTCAAGTTACAAAGGGAGATACATTACTCATTATTGAGGCTATGAAAGTAATGAATACAATTGCTGCCCCTAAATCTGGAAAGGTAGTTTTTATTGGATTTGAGGATAGCCAACCAGTAGAATTTGATCAATTACTAGTTGTGATTGAGTAATTAAATTATGGTGTTCAAAAAAATATTAATAGCAAATCGTGGTGATGTAGCATTAAGAGTTTTAAGAGCCTGCAAAGAACTTAATATTCAAACAGTCGCTATTCATTCAACTGCTGACAGCGAGGCAATGCATGTTAGATTGGCAGACGAGACTGTTTGTATTGGAGGACCATCATCATCAGAATCATATTTGAACATCCCTGCTATAATAACTGCAGCTCAATTAGTAGGAGCAGATGCTATCCATCCCGGAGTAGGCTTTTTATCAGAAAATTCTGATTTTGCAGAAATCGTGGAGGCTCATAATATCGTTTTTATTGGACCAAAAGCAGATCATATAAAATGTATGGGTGATAAAATACAGGCAAAAATTACAGCAAAAGAACTAGGTATTCCTCTTGTTCCAGGCTCAAAAAGTGACATTGTAGATTTTAAAAATGCATTAATTGAAGCAAAAGAAATTGGCTATCCAGTACTCATCAAAGCCGCATCAGGTGGTGGTGGTAGGGGTATGAAAGTAGCTATGAGTGAGAAAGATTTAGAAGCTGCTTTTACTTCAGCAAAAAGTGAAGCAAAGGCAGCCTTTGGTGATGATCGTGTTTATATGGAAAGATATCTCCAAAAACCAAGGCATATTGAAGTTCAAATTATTGGAGATAAATTTGGTAATACCGTCCATCTTGGTGAAAGAGAGTGTTCGATACAAAGACGTCATCAAAAAGTAATTGAAGAAGCTCCTTCACCTGCTATAGACCAAACTACAAGAGATAAAATAGGTAATATTGCATCTCTCGCTGTGGCAAAAATGGGCTATCTAGGATTAGGTACAATTGAATTCTTATATGAAGATGGTCAATTTTTTTTCATTGAGATGAATACAAGGCTTCAGGTTGAGCATCCAATTACAGAGGCTATTACTGGAATAGATCTAGTTAAAGAACAAATTATGATTGCTGCTGGTCAACCTATATCTTTCAAACAAGATGATGTAAAATTTAATGGACACGCTATTGAATGTAGGATTAATGCAGAAGATCCAAAAACATTTATTCCTTCACCTGGCAAAATCACACAATTTCATTCTCCATGTGGGTTAGGAATTAGAATAGAGTCATGTGTATATTCTGGTTACGTAGTGCCTCCATATTATGATAGTTTAATTGCCAAACTAATTGTGCATGCGTCTGATAGAGAACAATGTATATTAAGGTTAAAGCAAGCATTAAAAGAAATTGTTATTGAACCTATTTCTACTACTATTGATTTACATAAAGATATTTTAGAAACCTCTGTGATGAAAGATGGGTCATATGATATAAGATGGTTAGAAAATAAACTGTTAAATAATAATTAATATTTATCATTCGACCCAATATATATTTTTGAGAACTAAAGATAATAAAATAATTACTCCAGACCAGCTTATAAGAGCTTATATGCTCGGTATGTTTCCAATGTCAGAGAGCAGAACAAATAAGAAGTTTTTCTTTGTTGATCCAGAATTTAGAGCTGTTATACCAATCTTTAATTTTCATATATCAAAAAGCCTTCTACGTATCGTAAAAAAAAGACCTTTTAAAATTACCTTAAATAAAGCTTTTACAAATGTCATTAAATCATGTGCAACTATCAACAGAACTGAAACATGGATAAACAAAGAAATAGAAAGCTTATTTATTTCTCTGTATGAAATGAAATACGCTCATTCAGTAGAATGTTGGAAAGACGACAAATTGGTTGGGGGTGTATATGGATTAGCAATAGGAGGCGTTTTTTTTGCAGAATCTATGTTTAGCGCTATGCCGAATGGGAGTAAAATAGCTTTATTAAATCTTGTAGCAAGATTGTGGAGAACGGGTTTTAGAATTTTAGATGTTCAGTTTTTAAATGACCATTTATTACAATTTGGGGCTTATGAAATAAGTAAAAATGAATTTCAGGAGGATCTTCAAAAAGCAATTCAATTAGAAGTAGACATTTTGTCTTTTGGCGAAACAGATGTTGATTTCTCTAATTGTTTATCATCCTTTTTGCAAGCAAGAATAGAAATGTCATAAACTGAATTTTCTAGAGCATTTAGAGCAGGACTAGAAGCAAACATCCACCCCTTAAACTTAACTTCTGACAATCTATCAGAATTATCTTTTATTCTAATATATGCTAATGATTCAGGTTTAAAAATAGGTTTTGAAAAAACACACCTTTCAACGAAAATATCTAATACCCCAAATTTATAAGTCTTTGCTACATCAACTTCAAAAGTCTTTATTCGGGCCGTAATTTTGTCCAAACCTTGGATTACTAATCTATTACCTTCAATCCATTGTGAAGCAAATATAGTTTTTGAAATTGATAAAAAAATTATTATGATAAAAATTTCTAAAAGTCGCATTATTATAACCTAAGTGATATTTAGATATTTGTTACTCTTTTGAAAATACAACTTTCCCTAGCAAATCTGTAAAGCTTACAGCATCAGTAGTATCATATATAATATCATCTGGTTTTAGATATGTTTCAGATGAGCCAGGTATAATATCCAAAAAATTACCTCCTAAAAGGGAAGAAGATGTAATTCTTGCTTGCGAGTCATCTGGTATCTTTATTTCCTTATTTAGCTTGATATAGATTTTGGCATTATAATCGGCCAGATCAAGATCCAATTTAGTAATCTTTCCTACATTTATACCTGATATTTTTACATCATCACCATTTTTCAAACCTGCTGAAGAACCAAATATTAAAGATATATTATAGCCGTCAGTTTGATTCTTATCAATCGATTGCATACCTAATATTAAAAAGAATATGGCTGTTACTAAAACGACTGCCCCCATTAAAATTTCAATAGAACTGTATCTCATATTTAATATTCCTAGTCAGATTATTTACCAATATTATATCTCATTTATAAAAATAATAAATCAGCATTATCAATTTTATTTTTAATAAATTTTTTTGACACTTAAAAATTAAGTAAAATTAATGAGTTAAAAAAAAAAGTAAAAAAAATTGAATTATGTACTTTACGAATGCATACTAAATCATGTACTTTAAACTTTCGTTATTACTATATCTTGTGTTTATCCACAGGCTACCGTAGTATCAAAAATTCATAAAACAAAGATTAAATTAAGGAAAAACAACGCTTTATTGAAACAAATTTTTTAAATTAATTACCAAAAAGCAAGTTATCCACAGGTAGTTTTTTAAAAATGTAAGAACAGATTCTGAGTATTGTTTTCTTTATTGTAAAAAAGGGAAAAAGATGAAATTTGAAAGACAATTTACAAAAAAAGGAAATGATGCATATGCAGGTATGGAATTTAAAACTACTACCAGTGAAATTAAAAATCCCGATGGTACTGTAGTATTTAGTGCGCCTGATATTGAAGTGCCTGCTAACTATTCTCAGGTTGCCGCAGATATTATTGCACAAAAATATTTTCGCAAAGCTGGTGTCCCAGTATATCTCAAAAAAGTAAAAGAAGAAAATGTACCAAATTGGTTATGGCGTTCAGAACCAGATATATCAAAATTAGATAAGTTACCAGAAGATCAAAGATATAAAGGCGAAGAATCAGCAAAGCAAGTGTTTAACAGACTTGCTGGTACGTGGACATACTGGGGATGGAAGGGTAATTATTTTACAACTGAAGATGATGCAAAGACTTACTTTGATGAAATGAGATTTATGCTAGCCGCACAAATGTGTGCTCCAAACTCACCACAATGGTTTAATACTGGCTTGCACTGGGCTTATGGTATAGATGGTCCTAGTCAAGGTCACTACTATGTTGACTTTAAAACAAAAAAACTTGTTAAATCTCAATCCTCATATGAACATCCACAACCGCACGCCTGTTTCATTCAATCTGTAGCAGATGACCTTGTTAATGAAGGCGGGATAATGGACCTTTGGGTTAGAGAGGCCAGGTTATTCAAATATGGTTCTGGAACAGGATCCAATTTTTCTAAATTAAGAGGCAGTACTGAAGGTTTATCAGGTGGTGGAAGATCTTCGGGAATGATGAGTTTTTTAAGAATAGGTGATAGAGCTGCTGGAGCAATCAAATCTGGTGGTACTACGAGAAGAGCAGCAAAAATGGTCACAGTTGATATAGATCATCCTGATATAGAAGAATATATAAACTGGAAAGTCGTTGAAGAACAAAAAGTTGCTGCGCTGGTAGCAGGCTCAAAACTAACTGCGAAAAACTTAAAATCCGTCATGGATGCTTGCAATTTAGAACATTATAATGACAAAGACAGATTAAATCCAAAAGTTAATAATGAGCTTAAAAAAGCAATATTAAATTGCCGTGCAGTAATGATACCTGAAAATTACATACAAAGAGTAATTCAATTTGCCGGCCAAGGATTTAAAGAAATTGAATTCCAAACTTACGATACAGATTGGGATAGCGAAGCTTACTTGACTGTATCTGGGCAGAATTCAAATAACTCAGTACGGGTAAGTAATGATTTTTTAGAAAAAGTATCTCAAAATGGTAAATGGGATCTAAGAAGGAGAACTGACGGTGGTGTTCATAAAACAATAGATGCAAAAGAATTGTGGTCTAAGATTTCTGAAGCTGCTTGGGCTTGTGCTGATCCTGGTTTGCAATATGACACCACCATTAACGAATGGCATACTTGCCCTAATGCTGGTAGAATAAATGCTTCTAACCCTTGCTCTGAATATATGTTTATTGATGACACTGCCTGTAATTTGGCATCAATAAACCTATTACAGTTTAAGAAGGATGACGCCTCATTTGATATAAAAGCATATGAGTATACCACTAGATTGTGGACATTAACGCTTGAAATTTCCGTAATGATGGCACAATTTCCTTCAAAAGAAATCGCACAGAGATCTTATGAATATAGAACACTTGGACTAGGTTACGCAAATATTGGTGGCTTATTAATGTCTTGGGGTATCCCTTATGACAGTGACCAAGGGAGATCTATATGCGCTGCTCTTACATCAATAATGACTGGGATATCATATGCAACATCAGCAGAAATCGCTGGTGAATTAGGACCATTTCCTAAATATAAAGAAAATGCAAATAGCATGTTAAAGGTTATAAGGAATCACAAAAAAGCATCAGAAGGTAAAACACGAGGTTATGAAGACCTCTCTATAAATCCAGTTCCTCTGATGTCTGAGGATTGTCCTGATCAAAACTTAATAACAGCTGCCAAAAATGCATGGGCTAAAGCACTCTCTTTAGGTGAAAAAAATGGCTATAGAAACGCTCAAGCTACAGTCATAGCCCCAACAGGAACAATTGGATTAGTAATGGATTGTGACACTACTGGTATTGAACCTGATTTCGCAATGGTAAAATTTAAGAAATTAGCGGGTGGTGGATATTTTAAGATTATAAATCGTGTGGTTCCTGAAGCACTTGCACATTTGGGTTATGATACAGATCAAATTAATGACATGCAAAAATATGCTGTTGGTGCTGGTAGTCTAAAAGAATGTCAAGCAATAAGCCACAATGCGTTAATTTCAAAAGGTTTTACTGACAGAGAAATAAAATTAATTGAAGAATCTCTAGAGTCAGCTTTTGATATTAAATTCGTATTCAATCAATTTACCCTGGGAGAAGAATTTTGCAAAAATACATTAGGTATTTCTTCTGAACAATTGAATGATTTTAGTTTCAATATGTTGGAATTTTTAGGTTTCACCCAAGAAGAAATAGATGTGGCTAATATTCATGTTTGTGGTGCTATGACTCTTGAAGGAGCTCCTCATTTGAATAAAAAACACCTTGCAGTATTTGATTGTGCAAACGTGTGTGGACGAATAGGTAAAAGATTCCTGTCCGTTGAAAGTCATATTAAAATGATGGCGGCAGCACAATCTTTTATCTCTGGAGCTATATCTAAAACTATAAACATGCCCAATGATGCTTCTATAGATGATTGTAGTGATGCTTATATGTTGTCATGGAAATTAGGAATTAAAGCTAATGCACTCTATAGAGATGGATCTAAATTAAGCCAACCACTAAATTCAGCACTTCTAGATGACGATGACATCGATGAAGATAATATAACAATTGAACAAGATATTACAAAACGAACCAGTGAAGTTGTTGAAAAAATAGTTGAGAGAGTTGTTAGGGCAGAACGTGAAAAACTTCCCCACAGAAGAAAAGGATATACACAGAAAGCAATGGTAGGTGGTCACAAAGTATATCTTAGAACTGGTGAATATGAAAATGGGAAATTAGGCGAGATTTTTATAGACATGCATAAAGAGGGTGCAGCTTTTAGATCTTTAATGAATAACTTTGCTATTGCAGTGTCAATTGGTTTGCAATACGGTGTTCCTTTAGAGGAATTTGTTGAAGCTTACACCTTTACACGTTTTGAACCTCAAGGAATGGTAACTGGTAATGATACTATTAAAATGTCAACTTCAATCCTCGATTATATTTTTAGAGAATTAGCTATCTCATATTTGGATCGAAACGATCTTGGCCATGTAGGGCCAGATGACCTAGATTCCAGTACTACTGGCTCAGGTGATAACAAAGCGCTATTCTCAGAAAAAGTAGCTAGTCGAGGCTTTGTAAGAAGAGAATTAAAAGTCGTATCTGGAGGTTCGAATAACATTTCAGTAATGCCGCAAACCACTTCCCTAAAAGATCAAGACGTAGATTTATCAGATAACAATGATACTACAATTACTATTGATGAAACAAAGGCTCCAAGTCTTTCTCAAAAAATAGAAGCTAAAATCAAAGGCTATGAAGGGGAAGCTTGTGGAGAGTGTGGAAATTTTACTCTAGTTAGAAATGGTACATGTATGAAGTGTAATACATGTGGTGCTACTTCGGGTTGTTCTTAAATTAGGGATCTAAAATGACTAAAGATATTAATAAGCGATTAGAAGAATTAAATATAGACATTGATAAAGCTAGTGCTCCCGCAGGAAGTTACATTCCATATGTAGTATCAAATAGCTTAGTTTTCATATCAGGACAATTACCTTTTATTAATGGAGAATTAACTGTTAGAGGGAAAATTGGAGATAACGTCTCTGTTGAAGAAGGGATTCAAATGGCTGAAGCTTGCGCAATGGCTTTGCTTAGCCAATTGAAGGAAGCTTGCAATGGTGATCTTAATAAAGTTAAAAGAGTTGTTAAATTAGGTGGATTTGTTGCCTCTACACCAGACTTTACTGATCAGCCTAAGATAATAAATGGAGCATCAGATTTATTCGTTAAAATATTTGGAGAACAAGGGAAACACGCTAGATTTGCAGTTGGAGCACCAGCACTTCCAAGAAACGTCCCAGTAGAAATCGAAGGTATTTTTGAGATTGAAAATTAAATCATATTTTCTTAAAACCCCTTGATAATGAAAGTAGAATTAATATCCAAATTATCCGATATCGATAAAAATGATTGGAATAATCTAAATACTTATAATCATCCATTTACATCTTATGATTTTTTAAATTCTTTGGAAGTTTCAAAATCAGTTCATTCATCAACAGGTTGGAATCCTCAACATATAATAATTAAAAACACAAATCAGGAAATAATAGGGGTTTCCCCAAATTATTTAAAAATGCACTCATACGGTGAATATATTTTTGATCATTCTTGGGCAAATGCTTTTGAAAATGCTGGAGGCCAATATTATCCAAAACTAATTTGCGCAATTCCTTTTACACCTGCAACTGGTCCAAGGATTATGATCAACCCTGAAAATATAGACCATAAAAAAATCTTTGACTTGATAATAAAAACATATGAATTGATTGTCAGAGATAACAAGTTGAGTTCAGCACATATTAACTTTACTACAGATGATTTTAATAAAAGATTACAAAATGATAATTGGATAAAAAGAACTGGATTACAATTCCACTGGCATAACAACAATTATAAAACATTTGGCGACTTTTTAAATGAACTGAAGAGTTCAAAAAGAAAAGCAATCAGAAATGAAAGAAAAAAAATTAAAAATACAAACTTAGTTATTGAAAAGTTAACTGGTGAACAACTAAACAATGAAATATGGGATTCTTTTTATAATTTTTATTTAAACACAGTAGATAAAAAATGGGGAGGGGCATATTTAACTAAAGAATTTTTCTATTTGCTAAATGATACAATGAAAAATGATATTTTATTAATTATAGCTAAACAAGACGAAAAAGTTGTCGCTGGAGCTTTGAACTTTATTAGTAAAAATACTCTTTATGGTAGAAATTGGGGTTCTATTGTAAATATTCCTTTTTTACATTTTGAACTTTGTTATTACCAAGCGATTGAATATGCAATTGAAAAAAAAATCAAAATAGTTGAAGCAGGTGCACAAGGTCATCACAAAATACAGAGAGGATATATTGCAAAACCAACTTACAGTAATCATTTCGTTTTAAATGATTCTTTTGCTAAGGCTGTAAAAAATTTCACTAGACTAGAAGAAATAGAAATTAACAAACAAATAAAATTTATCAATACAGAAAATTCACCTTATACAAATATTTAAGTTAATTCTTTAGCATCATTACTTTTATTTTTTGGATCTGTTGTTTTCTTTTTCTTGTCTTTAGAGGCTGAACCCTCTGTTTTTAATACTAATTTATCT
Organism: uncultured SAR116 cluster alpha proteobacterium; assembly: GCA_902517815.1. Taxonomy (GTDB): domain Bacteria; phylum Pseudomonadota; class Alphaproteobacteria; order Puniceispirillales; family Marisalimonadaceae; genus Marisalimonas. Next base: position 31,977 of record CABYED010000015.1, on the reverse strand, counting down.
TTTGATAAATCAACATGTACAACTCCACCATCAACTAATCTTCCAAATAAAAGTTCTTCGGCCAAAGGCTTTTTTATATGCTCTTGAATTACTCTTCCTAAGGGTCTGGCACCGAAGGTTTTATCGTAACCCTTTGTTGCCAGCCAGTCTCTAGCTTTGTCAGTTAATACAACAGATACACCTTTTTCTGATAATTGGGCTTCTAATTGCATTATAAATTTGTCAACAACCATTCTAACAACTTCTAGTGGTAAGTATCCAAAGGGAATTGTGGCATCTAATCTGTTTCTAAATTCTGGCGCAAATAATTTATCAATTGCTTCGCTATCCGCACCTTCACGATTTTCTTGCTTAAATCCTATTGCTGCTTTTGAGAGTTCTTGTGCTCCTGCGTTTGTAGTCATAATTAAAATCGTATTTCTAAAATCTACAGATTTACCATTATTGTCTGTTAATTTTCCATGATCCATTACTTGAAGAAGTAAATTAAATAAATCTGGATGAGCTTTTTCTATCTCATCTAATAATAATACTGAATGAGGATTTTGATCGACAGCATCAGTTAAAAGACCGCCTTGATCAAAGCCCACATAACCTGGAGGAGCTCCGATTAATCTTGAGACAGTGTGTCTTTCCATATATTCCGACATATCGAATCTTATGAGCTTAACTCCCGTAGCTTCAGCTAATTGTTTAGCAACTTCAGTTTTCCCAACACCCGTTGGTCCAGAAAATAAGTAACAACCTACTGGTTTTTCACCTTCTCTTAACCCAGCTCTAGATAATTTTATACTAGATACTAACTCAGAAACTGCTTTGTCCTGTCCATAAACCATTCTTTTTAAATCATCTTCTAACTTCGAAAGCGCTTTTCTATCATCTGTAGAAACATTTCTTGGTGGTATCCTAGCAATTAATGCAATAGTCTCTTCAATCTCGACTTTACCAATAATTTTCTTTCTTTTTGATTTATTTTTTAACATTTGAGCTGCAGCAGTTTCATCAATGACGTCAATGGCTTTGTCAGGCAACTTCCTATCATTTATATACCTGGCAGATAGTTCAACAGCAGTTTTAATAGCAATATTTGTAAATTTTAGATTATGGTGTTTTTCATAACGTGATTTCAAACCCATTAAGATTTTTACAGTATCTTCAACATTTGGCTCTGGAACGTCAATCTTTTGAAAACGCCTCACTAAGGCTCTATCTTTGTCAAAATAACCTCTATATTCTTTATAGGTTGTTGAACCTATACATTTTAATGACCCATTTTGAAGTGCTGGTTTTAGTAAATTAGACGCATCCATGGCTCCACCACTAGTCGCACCTGCACCAATTATAGTGTGAATCTCATCAATAAATAATATTGCGTTCTCATTCTTTTCAATCTCTTTCATTACAGCCTTTAAACGTTCTTCAAAATCACCCCTGTACCTTGTACCTGCTAACAAAGCGCCCATGTCTAATGCATAAATTTCTGAATTCAATAAAACTTCAGGAACATTGCCATTTACAACTTTTTCGGCTAAACCTTCAGCTATTGCAGTTTTTCCAACACCAGGATCACCTACTAATAAAGGATTATTTTTTGTTCTCCTACATAAAACCTGAATAGTTCTGTCTAGCTCAGATTGTCTACCTATTAAAGGATCAACTTTACCTTCAGCTGCTTTCTCATTTAAATTAACTGCATATTTATCTAGAGCTTTTTCAGATTTTTTATTATCAGCATCTTCAATTTCATTATCAGCTCCAAATGGTGTGGTAGATTTTGAATAGTTAGGATCTTTCGCCAAACCATGACTTATAAAACTTACTGCATCGAGACGTTTCATATCCTGTTTCTGAAGTAGATAAACTGCATAGCAATCTCTTTCTGAAAACATAGCTACTAAAATATTTGCCCCTGTTGCTTCGCTTCTTCCTGAGGATTGGGTATGTATTACAGCTCTTTGAACAACTCTTTGAAACCCTGCTGTTGGTTGTGTATCAGCTTCTTTGTTTGATGTAACAATTGCCTTCAATTCTTCTTTTAAGTATCTATCTATGTCTTCTTCTAATATTTTCACATTCACCGAACATGCTTTCAAGACTTCAACGGCATCTTGATCTTTTAACAAAGCGGAAAGCAAGTGTTCTAATGTTGCAAACTCATGCTTTAATGAAGAAGCATTTGTCATTGCTCGTCTAAGTGTTTCTTCTAAAGATTTAGATAACATTGTTATTCCTTTTCTAATTGAACTTGTAAAGGATGCTCATGTTTACGTGCATAGTTCATTACTTGTATCGCTTTGGTTTCTGCTAAATCATATGCATAAATCCCACATACACCAACGCCACGTTGATGGACATGAAGCATTATTTGTGTTGCCTCTTCTCTATTTTTCTGAAAAAATTTTTCAAGCACTTCAATAACAAATTCCATTGGGGTATAATCATCATTCATCATTAAAACTCTATAGAGTGGTGGAGTTTTTGTTTTTGGCTTTACTGCTAATTTTACGTTTCCTTCAATATCAACCTTACTATCTTTATCTTCACCCATAGTAATTGATGGTATAACTCTTAAGACAAGATCTTCAGAACTTTTATATTTTGTATTATTGGACAACTTTTAAAGTATTCCTTATTTTAATATAATTCAAATTATAATATAAGAACGACAAATGTGTTCGACAAGTTTAAGTTAATTTTTTTAATACACTCTTTCATAATTATTGCTTGTATTCTATACTAAATGTAGTGTTTTTTTAGAAAAATGGTCTAAATGATGTGTTTGTTCCAACGTTTAGATTATATTTTTTTAACTTTTATGCTAATTAGAGTCTTTAAATTAATTTTTTTGGATAAAAAATTGCTTAAAAATTGTACTAAAATATTAAATTATCAGAAAATCTTTTTATTTCAAAAAAACTATTCGATGCTTTTAATAAAATTAATTTTCAATTCTATATTTATTTTATTTTTTATTGCCATTGCTTCATCTGCTAAAGCTAAATATGCCTCTTTTATTATAAATGAAAATACTAAACGTATTTATCATAATACTAATGCAGATACACGAAACTATCCTGCCTCTTTAACAAAAATTATGACTTTATATATGGTATTTGATGCTTTAAAAAACAAAAAGATTTCTATGAATACTAAATTCAAAATTTCCAAGCGTGCAGCTAGACAGCCACCATCTAAATTAAATCTTTCTGCTGGTTCTACTATTACGGTTAAAAATGCTATTTTAGCTTTAATCACCAAATCAGCCAATGATGTAGCAACAGTTGTAGCTGAAAACCTTGGAAAATCAGAAAGAAATTTTGCTAGATTGATGACAAGGAAAGCTAAAAAATTGGGTATGACACGTACAACATTTAAAAATGCTTCAGGTTTACCTAACAGGGGTCAATTATCAACAGCTCGAGATATGGCGATTCTTGGAATGGCTGTTAGAAAAAATCACCCTAATTTTTTTAAATTGTTCAAGACTAAATCTTTTGTCTATAAAGGAGTTAAATATACCAATCATAATAATCTATTAAGTAGCTACTCTGGAACAGATGGCATTAAAACTGGTTATACAAACGCCTCTGGTTTTAACCTTGTTGCTTCTGTTGAAAGAAACGGTCAAAGAATTATTGGCGTTGTTTTTGGGGGGAAAAAGGCAAGATCACGCGATAAACATATGATAAATTTACTAAATAAATACTTTAAAACCAGTCCTTCTAAACCACTTGTTAGAATGGCGAAGCCTTCAGAAATGCCTAAAGTTCGACCTAAAATTATTATTGCAGAAAAAAATGTGAAAAATTTTAAAATACCTCCTAAAACCACCAAAACTTTGTACGCTGAAAGTGTTCAAGATGATTGGTTTGTGCAAATTGGTGCTTTTAAGAATAGATTAAATGCTCATAAAGCAGCTCGTAACGCCAGAAATATTGTTCCAGAACAACTTGGTAATTTACCTGCTTCATTAAGTAAGATAACTAAAACTAACAATGCAAACAATAATTTAGAGTACTTATGGAGAGTTCGTTTTATCGAACTAGCAGAAAATCAAGCACGTTCAGTTTGTGCAGAACTTTGGACTTCCGGCCTAAGTTGCATCCCACTACCTTCAAATAATAAATCCTAGTGGAAACACTTCTCTAGGATACTTTTAATATGTCAGCCCAATTTGTAGTATAAAAAGGAGACCTATAAAAAGATCGCATTCTCCATTTATCTTTTTCTATTTTCTTTCTTCCTGAGTGTTTTACTATCCCTTGAGAACCATAAAATAATGTCATTTTCCCCATTTTAGTATTTATATCATCTAATATTTCCATACAGACATCAGATGCATCAGCAATATTTTTATAATTTTTGTCATATGTAAACAAGTTGTCCTGAATAACATAATTTTTATTTTTAACGTCTTTTTTTCTTTGTTTTAAGTTAAGTAATATTACTCCAATTTTTTTATAATTATAATTTGAGCGATAAAGTCTGTCTAATACCTTAAATGCTTTTTTCATTATAATATTTGTATTATCGGTTAAATCATCAAAAGGTAATATTGCACTATTGCTATATTGCAAATCATTCTTTCTAAAACGATTAGTATTAATAAAAACACAAATCTCTCCACATAAGCTATCTTGACTTCTAAGCTTCTCTGCTGCTCTTGCCACATGATTTGCTAATGCTTGTTTGAGATTATATTTATCGTTAACCATATTACCAAAAGATCTGGAAACTGTAATAGATTTCTTGTCCACTATATTCTCTAGAGAGAGACAAGGATTCCCTCTTAGTTCATAAACCATACGTTCACCAACAACTGATACTATTTTTCTGATCTTACGAGGGTCTGATTGCTGTAAATCAAGTGGATTATTAATTCCTATTGATTTTAAACGATTTGCCCATCCTTTAGAAATACCCCAAATATCTTCTAATTGAATATTACTTAGTATACTTCTTAAATGCTCAGATATAGTTAAAACATAAACACCATTAGATGAATGTTTCTTAGCCATTTTATTTGCTAATTTTGCTAATGTTTTAGTAGGGCCTACTCCAATCGAAACAGGTATCCCAGTCCATTGATAAATAAATTGTTTAATTTTAAACATTTCTTCTAAAATAGTTTTTTCGTTAAATTTTCTTAAGTCAAGAAATGCTTCATCAATAGAGTATATCTCCATATCAGGTACAAAATAATTTAATGAGCTCATTACGCGAGAAGACATATCTCCATACAAAGTGTAATTTGAGGAATATGTAAATATTTTATTCTTCTTTATTAATGTTTTGTATAAGTGTAATGGGGCTCCCATAGGTATGTCCAAAGATTTTGCTTCATTAGATCTAGCAATAATACACCCATCATTATTGGATAATACTACAACTGGCTTATTTCTCAATAAAGGATTAAAAACTCTTTCGCAGGAAACATAAAAATTGTTACAGTCAACTAGACCATACATATCACAAAAAATGAACCGAACTAGTTACCACTCCCCAAATTTCCATATTCATATGATCTTTAATTTCAATTGGTTTATACAAATCATTTTCTGGCATCAGTATTATTTTTCCAGATTGCTTGTATAATCTTTTAACAGTCATTTGTCCGTCTAAAACAGCTATAATCACTTTACCGTGTGTAGGCTTAATACTCCTATCAACAACCAATATATCGTTATCATTTATACCAGCATTAATCATTGAATCACCGTTAACGCGAACAAAAAATGTTGCAGCAGGACGTTTAATTAAATAGCTGTTTAAATCTAAACTTTTCTCTAGATTATCATCTGCAGGAGAAGGAAACCCCGCCGAGACTTTAGAACTATAAAGAGGAAAAGTTTGAGGACGCTTTAAACATGGTCTAAACACTTCTAATTTATTTGATAACTTATAGTGTCCATTTTGAGCTAGAATTCTTTTAGTTTCTTCTAAATTTAAATTAATCATTATTTCATTCCAAATATTTTGTTCATGTTTTGTTCTCCTATAAAATTAATTAAGAGTCAACTATTAAAAATAAAATTAAATAATAATTATATTAAAAAGGTAAATAAAAGATTTTAAAATCTATTGGGATATTAGCGATCTTTGAGCTTTTCAAGCAAACTATCTAAGTTATGATCAACTTGGTCGTCAAAACCATTTTTAGATGAAAAATAAGCTAAAGACATTAAACCAGAACCCAATAAGATAGTAAAAAAAGCACCAACAAAAATTGCTATTTTCCCATTATAACTGATTGTAACATCTGACATTTGCAACCATAGATTAATTGCAAATATTGTTATTAATATCACAGCAGAAATAGCTAGAACAATTAGGAATAATGTATTTTTCATACACGTATGTATATTAGTAAATTCAAGATAAGTCTATCAATATTATCTAAGGGGCATTTCTGATTTAACTAATTGTTCCCAATATGCAATACCTAAAGGCAAAATATCGTCATTAAAATCATACTTACTATTATGCAACATACAACCTGATTTTCCTTCACCTGCCCCTAACCATATATATGACCCAGGTATTTTTTCTAACATATAAGCAAAATCTTCAGCGCCCATAGAAGGTGCCATATTAGTTTTAACCGAGTCTTTGCCAAATAAATTTGATAAAACTTCAATTGCTTTTTCGCTAGATTCAATATCATTTACTGTTACAGGATAACCTTTAATTACAGACACATTGGCTGAACAACCATAAGCTATTGCTGTGGCCTCACAAATTTCTGTAAATTGTTTATGAACACTTATTCTAGTATCCGGGTTAACAGTTCTAATAGTACCAATAAAATTTGCTGTTTGGGGTATAATGTTAAATCCAGAACCTGCATTGATTTGAGTTACAGAAATCACAACTGCATCAAGAGGATTCTGTCTTCGAGAAACTATCTGTTGCACAGCCTGAACAATAGCTGTAACAGCTAAAACAGGGTCATTTGTTGCTTGAGGCATTGCAGCATGACCACCGTTTCCATTTATAGTAACTTCAAATTTGTCTGCTGCTGCCATAACAGATCCTTTATGGACAGCAACACTTCCTTCACTCATACCTGGCCAATTGTGCATGCCCCAAACACTATCCATAGGAAATTGTTGAAACAAGCCATCCTGTATCATGGCAAGTCCGCCACCTCCTCCTTCTTCTGCAGGTTGGAATATAAAGTACACGATTCCATCAAAATCCTTTTTCGAAGATAATAATTTAGCTGCCCCAAGCAGCATGGCTGTATGACCATCATGACCACATGCATGCATACGACCATCAAATTTTGACTTATAGGAAAAATCATTTTCTTCAGTCATTGGCAATGCGTCCATATCAGCTCTTAATCCAATAGCTTTATTTCCTCCGCCACCAAGACTGGCATTAGCTCCCTTTAAAACTCCAACAACACCAGTTGTACCCATTCCTCTATGAATCTCCAAACCAAAAGATTCGAGTTTCTCTGCAACAAAATTAGATGTCCACTCCTCTTCATAGCCAAGCTCTGGATGAGCATGTAGCTCATGCCTCCACTTTTTTATTTCAGGAAAAATATTAATAATTTCATTTGACACTTTCATTTGGCTCTCCTTAGAATTATTATAAATACTCTTAAAACAAAAGGTCAACTTTCTAATCATTGAGCTATCGTATAGGTAGTTAATGTGCTAATTTGTTGAAACTTAATATTAAAATCTACAAATCAGTCTTTTCAACAACAATTTTTTGGAATTTGGTGAATATGAAACGAATAAATATTCTTCCTAAGAACAACTTACAAAAATTTATGTTTATTTTTTTACCCTTCGCTTGTGGGTATTTTTTATCTTATCTTTATCGGTCAACTAATGCCGTTCTCGCCCCATATCTAAGTAATGACTTAAACTTGAATGCAGAACAACTAGGCTTAATTACATCTGCATATTTTTTAACATTTGGTTTGTTTCAGTTACCTTTGGGAGTATTACTTGACAAGTTTGGTGCTAGAAGAGTTCAAAGTATTCTATTTTTAATTGCTGCAACAGGAGCCATATTATTTAGTTTTGGAAATAATGTTTGGTCACTAGTTATAGCTCGTGGATTAATTGGATTAGGTGTTTCTGGTGCTTTAATGGGAGCATTTAAAGCTTTTGCAGTTTGGTTTCCTAAAGAAAGACTTCCACTTTTAATAGGTCTATTTATGTCAGCGGGTGGATTAGGCGCAATTGTGGCATCAACACCGTTGGAAATGGCTATGCAAATAACTGATTGGAGAGGAGTTTATTTGTTTCTTGGAATAATTACAATTTTTATTGGATTTCTAATATTCTTTATAGTTCCAGAAAAAAAAGAAAGTGCCAATAATGAAAAAACATTACCTATTTTGAAAGTATTAAAAGAAATTTATACAAGCTATGCTTTTTGGAGAATTGGTCCGTTATCTGGAATTGCAGGAGGTACTGGTCTAGCTATATTAGGACTATGGGCAGGTCCTTGGCTAGCTGATATTGGTAAGTTTAGTAAAATTGAAATTGCTAATATTCTCTTTATTTCAACAATAATGATGACCATTGGAACAACATCTTTAGGAATAATCACAGACTACTTAAGAAAATTTAACATATCTCCAGTTGGCGTTATGGGAGGCGCTTTACTAGTGTTTATAATTCCATTTACTATAATTACTTTTGGATTAATCCCAAAAGCAATATGGCCATGGGTTATTTTAAGCATAACGTCATTAGCAGCCACATTAGCTTATGCTGGACTTAGCCAACATTTTCCTAACAGCTATGCTGCTCGTGCGTCGACAGCTATAAATTTGATATGTTTTTTAATGGCTTTTATAGCTCAATATGCAATTGGTTTTATTATGCAAATAGTTGAGCCAGGAAAGCAAAGTGGATACTCAATAAAGGCTTATCAAGCAGGTTTTGGTTTATTTTTAGGGTTACTAATTATTTTTTATGTAATTTTTATAATAATGAGCCTAATAGAAATAAAAAATAGAGAAAAAATTAGGGGTAATGACGTTTAGCAATCCATTCATTTTTTACGTTAGTAGGTTTTAAAATAAATCTATCATGTAACCTAAAATCACCATCTTCCCAAAATTCAAACTCTTCTGGTTTTAATCTAAAGCCACCCCAAAAACTTGGACGAGGAATATCATTGTCATTATATTTTTCTTCAAATGATTTTACTTGTTGCATCAAGAGCTCTCTAGATTCTAATTCTCTTGATTGTTTTGAGGCCCAAGCCCCAATTCGACTACCTTTTGAACGAGATTGATAATATTTATCAGACACTTCATCGGAAACTTTTTCAAGATTACCAACCAACCTTACTTGACGATTTAAACTTTTCCAATAAAAGCATAAAGCTCCTTTTCTTGTTTGAATAATCTCTTTAGATTTACGACTTTCATAGTTGGTATAAAAAACAAAATCTCCATCAATAATATCCTTTAACAATACTGTTCTAACTGAGGGCATTCCGTCTTTTGAAACTGTAGCTAATTGCATCGCGTTAGGATCTCGAATTTCTTTTTTTTCAGCTTCAGATAACCATTTTTTAAATAATTGTATTGGATCCACAAATTTTTCTAATTCCAACTAAGTACTCCTTATTATTGATTTACTTTTATATTTTAGTACTAATTTTGCCATATTTTATAAATATATATGTGTTAACGTTAATTTTTAAAAGATAAACATGAGGTATTAATGCGTAAATTCTTCTTATTAATTGGATTATCAATATTTCTGGCAACAAATGCTTATTCAAAAACAAATTTTTATCAAGTAACTGGTTCTATTTCGTCTGTTGAAGTTCTAAAGACATACACTACACAAAAAGTACCAAGAAATGAACAAAGATGTTCAATTCAAAGAGTGCCTGTTAATCAAGATGCTAACAAGTTTGGCGCAGACAACTTTATTGGAGCTTTGATCGGAGGTGCTATTGGAAACCAAATTGGTGACGGTGGTGGCAAATCTGGCGCCACAGCATTAGGAGCATTAATTGGATCTGAAGTTGTTAGAAATGAAAAAGAAAATAGGAATCAAAATTATGTAAAAAGAGAAGTTTGCCGCAACCAAAAAGTAATGCATACTGAAACTATTGAACAAGTAAGTGGATATAGATTAATTATAGATGTGGATGGGGAAACTATATCTTTGAATAGCAATAGATCTTATAATCCTGGTGAATTTATTACTTTAACAAAGAAAGTAAGTTACTCTCTTAATTAAATTTCTAATTAATATTAGTTATATATTTTAAAATGATATAATTATATAATATTAATTAAGTAACTTTATTTTTTTAAAGAATGATTATAGACCAGGAATTTTAGATAATGGAACAAGAAAACCACAGTCAAGGGATCATGCATGGCAAACGTGGCATCGTTATGGGTGTTGCCAATGATAGATCAATTGCTTGGGGAATAGCTAAAGCAATTGCAAAACAAGGTGCAGAAATAGCATTTACATATCAAGGTGAAGCATTACAAAAAAGAGTTAGTCCACTTGCTGAATCAGTTGGTTCTGATATTGTTATACCCTGCGATGTTTCAAGTGATGACTCAATTGACAAAACATTCAATTTGCTCAAAGAAAAATGGAACAGCATTGATTTTTTAGTTCATGCAATAGCATACTCAGATAAAGAAGAATTAAAAGGCGAGTATGTTGATACAACAAGAGAAAACTTTTATAAAACTATGGATATATCTGTGTATTCATTTACCGCAGTTGCTCAAAGAGCTGCAGCAATGATGCCAAATGGTGGATCTATGATTACACTCACATATTATGGAGCGGAAAAAGTAATGCCTCATTATAACGTAATGGGAGTTGCTAAGGCTGCGCTTGAATCTTCAGTAAGATATTTAGCTGCAGATCTAGGAGACAACAAAATTAGAGTGAATAGTTTATCAGCAGGCCCTATAAAAACTCTTGCCGCTAGTGGTATAGGTGATTTCAGATATATTCTTAAATGGAATCAATATAATTCTCCACTTCGCAGAAATGTTACATTAGATGATGTTGGTGGATGTGGTGTTTATCTTTTATCTGATTTGTCAGCTGGAGTAACTGGTGAGACTCATCACGTTGATTGTGGTTATCATGTCGTAGGCATGAAAGCTATTGATGCACCAGACATGTCACCAGAAAAAAAAGAAATTTAAATTACTAAAATTTTCTTATTGAAAGAATTTAAATGGCGAGCAACTCTTTTGGACATATTTTTAAATTTACAAGCTTTGGCGAAAGTCATGGTAAAGCAATTGGATGCATAGTAGATGGAGTACCTCCTTTAATTCCAATAAATGAACAAGACATTCAAGTTCACTTGGATAGAAGAAAACCTGGTCAATCCAAATTTGTTACACAAAGAAAAGAAAACGATATTGTAGAGATTCTCTCTGGAACTTTTGAGGGTAAAACTACAGGTCATCCAATTGCGCTTCACATAAAAAATCAAGATCAAAGAAGTAAAGATTATTCTGAAATTTCTAGTCAATTTAGACCAGGACATGCTGACATTACATATCAAAACAAATATGGAATAAGAGACTATAGAGGAGGAGGCAGATCAAGCGCAAGGGAAACAGCTGTAAGAGTTGCGGCAGGTGCAATTGCATTTAAGGTATTAGAAAATAAGTTAAAAAAATCTATAAAGATTAGAGCTAGTGTAATCCAGTTAGGACCAAATAAGATAGATCGTGAAAATTTTGATTGGAATGAAGTTAACAATAACCCTTTTTTTTGTGGAGATCCAAAAGCAGCTAAAGAATGGGGAATTTGGTTAGATAATATTAGGAAGAACGGAAATAGCGCTGGTGCAATAATTGAAGTTGTTGCTGAAAATGTGCCCAGAGGATTAGGAAGTCCAATCTATAAAAAATTAGATAGTCAAATTGCAGAAGCGTTAATGAGCATAAATGCTGTAAAAGGTGTGGAAATTGGTTCTGGTTTTAATTTAGCGTCTTTAACAGGTAGTGAAGCCAATGATGAAATTTATCCTGATAATAAAGGAGATTATTATTTTGGATCTAATCACTCTGGAGGAATATTAGGCGGAATTTCTTCTGGTCAGCCTATAGTGGCTAAATTCATTGTTAAACCAACAAGCTCTATTTTAACAGAAAAAAACTCTATAAATTTACAAAATGAACCTATTAAGATTAGAACAAAAGGTAGGCACGATCCTTGTGTTGGCATTAGAGCTGTTCCTGTAGCTGAAGCTATGGTGGCAATAACTATTTTAGATCAATTGTTAGAGCATGAAAGTCAAATTGGACAGATTGAATAAAACGTTTAATGAATTAATTTTTTGTAGCTACAATTAAAAATTCCTTATTTCCACTTGGGCCTAAAATAGGGCTTTCAATAACTCCTAAAATATTCATATTAATTTCAAATCCAATCCATTTTGTTATGTCATTAATTACTGTCTCATGTAGTTTAGGATCTCTTACTACACCACCCTTCCCGACAAGACCTTTGCCTACTTCAAATTGGGGTTTTATTAGAGCTACCAACCATCCATGAGATTTTAGGAAACTAAGGCCTGAAGGTAAAACTTTCTTCAATGATATAAATGATGCGTCACAAACCAAAGCATCCAAAGGATCTTGAATAATTTTATCTGTTAAATATCTGGCATTTGTTTTTTCTTTAACTATAACTCTTTCATCTTGTCTCAATTTCCAATCTAATTGTCCATATCCAACATCTATTGCATAAATTTTACTAGCACCATTTGCTAACAAAACATCTGTAAAACCACCTGTGCTTGCTCCAATATCAAGTGCTATAATAGAATTACAGTCTAAATTAAATTCTAATATGGCTTTGTTTAATTTAACACCTCCCCTAGATACCCAAGGATATGTTTTACCTTTTATTTCAATTTTTGAATTTTGTGATACTTGTTGTCCAGGTTTTTCAACACGCTTATTATCGATGAATACATTTCCAGTCATAAGAATAGAATTGGCTTGTTCTCTACTTTTAACAAAGCCTTTTAAAACCATAAGTTTATCTATTCGTTCTTTACTTATTTTAAAGGTCCTAAAATATTTTTAAAGTTTAGTTAGTAATAGATTTATTTATTAAATTCGACAAAGATATCATTTTAGAAACAACCTTCATCAATCCATCTGTGTCCAAACCTGCTCTTGCTAATTGCTCTTTTTGAGAAGCGTGATCTTGAAAATTGTCTGGCATAGTTAAGCATTTAATTTCTTTATTATGCTTATTAAGGAGATCCTTAGATGATAAGAAATGTAAACAATGAGAACTAAATCCTCCCGCAGAACCTTCCTCTATTATTATAAGTTTTTGATGTTCATTCCATAATTTTTCAACTAATTGTGTATCAATTGGTTTTGCAAAACGTGCATCAGCAACAGTTATTTTTAAATTATATTGTAATAAATGATCAGCAACTTTCAGTGCAGAACCTACCCTTGTACCTAAAGCAAGAATTGCTAAATCTATTCCTCTTTTGATGATTCTTCCTTTACCAATTTCAACATCTTGTACAATATCGGTAAAATCAACTCCTTCTCCTTCACCTCTTGGATATCTACAAAAAATTGGACCATCACTGTGTTTAGAGGCAATCATAACCATTTTTGCTAACTCTGCTTCGTCACTAGGTGCCATTACTACTACATTTGGTAAACAACAGAGGTATGCTAAATCAAACGACCCTGCATGAGTTGCTCCATCTGCTCCTACATATCCAGCTCTATCAAGCATAAATCTTACAGGCAAATTTTGTATAACAACGTCATGGACTACTTGATCATAGGCTCTTTGTAAAAAAGTTGAGTAAATAGCTACAAATGGTTTTAAACCCTCTGAAGCCATTCCAGCAGCAAATGTTACAGCATGTTGTTCTGCAATTCCAACATCATAAAATCTATCTTGAAATTTTTCTGCAAACTTATTTAATCCAGTTCCAGAAGGCATAGCGGCAGTTATGGCTAAAACTTTTTTATCTTTTTCGGCAATTTTACACAAAGTTTCTGCAAAAACTCTAGTATAAGTAGGCGCGTTAGATGTTGATTTGACTGAATCACCAGTAATTACGTTAAATTCAGATACAGCATGATATTTTTCGTGAGAACCTTTCGAAAAAGGATGTCCTCTTCCCTTTTCTGTTACCACATGAAGCAGAATTGGTTTGTCTTGAGAACCATTTTTTAGATTTTGTAATATTTTAACCATGGATTTAACATCATGACCGTCTATTGGACCTAAATAATTCATACCCATCTGACTAAAAATAGTGCCTTCTGCTTTTCCTAAAAAATTTCTTGCTAGACTTTCAGCTCTTTTAGCTGTTTCTCCAATTTCTTTAGGAAAAAGATTAACCATTTGTTTAGCAATTTCTCTTACGTTATTGAATGGTCGACTTGATACAACATTAGATAAATAGTTACTTAAGGCACCTACAGCTGGCGCTATAGACATATCATTATCATTTAAAATAATTAATAAATTAGTTTTAAGAGCTCCGGCGTTATTTATTGCTTCATATGCCATTCCAGCACTCATAGCACCATCACCAATAATAGCAATTACATTGTTAGATTTTCCAAGTTTATCTCTTGCAACAGCCATTCCTAGAGCCGCAGAAATCGATGTTGATGAATGTCCTGCACCAAAAGGATCAAAAATAGATTCAGTTCGCTTTGTAAATCCTGAAAGACCTCTGTATTTTCTTAAAGTAGACATTTCATGTCTTCTATTAGTTAAAATTTTGTGAGGATATGCTTGATGTCCAACATCCCAAATTAATCTATCATCAGGAGTGTCAAAAACATAATGAATTGCAATAGCAAGCTCAACAACACCTAAACCTGCGCCTAAATGTCCACCTGTTTTAGAGACAATATCAATCATATCAGAACGTAATTCTGAAGAAAGTTGATCAAGATCTTCAAGTTTTAAAAATTTTAGATCATGCGGATTGTTTACCTTATCGAGTAAAGGGGTGGTAACAGATTTAGTTTTTTCATCTTTAATTGCCATTTATTTACTTAAACCTATAACAAAAAACTTAAATTTATTTATTTCTATTTACAGTATATTTAGCTAAAGATACAAGACTTTCTGATTCTTGTTTAAATTTTTGTATCAAATTTATGGCTTTGCTAGATTCCTCTAGTGCTTTTTTTATAGCTTTTTCTTTACCTAAAATCGTTACAAAATTAGGTGTTTCATTTTTAATATCTTGTCTTATAGGCTTTCCCATTGAGAACTCATTTCCGACAAGATCAAGTAAATCATCTGCAATTTGAAAGGCTAGCCCAATATGATTAGCATAATTAATAAGATTGCTTTTTTGCTCATCACTAGCGTTTAATAAAACTGAAGCCACATGAGAACAACAAGATATTAATGCGCCTGTTTTATGATTTTGAATCCACTCTATCTGACCTAAATCTATAGATTTGTGCTTTGCATAATCCATATCTGCTTGTTGGCCTCCAACCATGCCTTTTGGACCAATAGCTTTTGCTAAAATAAAACAAATCTCAGATCTTTTTTCTGAACTAGAAATAAAATTTCTATCTCCTATTATTTGGAAGGCCCAACTTAGCAGTCCATCTCCAGCTAATATAGCAGTATGATGATCAAATTTTATATGGTTAGCTGCCTTTCCTCTTCTAATAGGAGAATTGTCCATAGCTGGTAAATCGTCATGAATTAATGAATAAGAATGAATTGCTTCGATAGCTGATCCAACGGCAATTAATTCATTATATTTTGATTTAGAAAGAGTTTTATTATTAACAGCACTAATAAAACGACCAGACTCCAAAACTAAATAAGCTCTTATTTTTTTTCCACCACTAATTGAAGAGTATCTCATTGCTTCAAAAAGTTTTGAATTTAAGCCATTACCCGATGGTAAATAAGTATCTAAGAACCTATCAATTTCTTGCGAATTTTTTTCAAGCTTATTTTTAAATTTAATCATAAAATTATCCAAAGTAATTTTATGATAAACTAATCAGGTTTAAAAGGTGATAACTTTTCTGGAACAGTATCAATATTATCTGACGACTGTATAGTTTCAACCTTCATTTTTGCATCATGTAGTTTTTTTTGACAATAATCTTTTAATTGTGAACCTCTATCATATGCGGATATTGCTTCGTCAAGTGAAACATCTCCTTTATCAAGACTATCTACAAGTTTTTCTAATTCCTGCATAGCCTCTTCAAAAGTTAGTTTTTCTAGTTCAGTATTACTCATAACAATTTAGAACCATTTCAAGTTTTTTTTAAAAGTTAACCTTTCAAAAAAATTTAATCAATAGTTTACTTAATCATTTGAAGAGCATTTATTAATTTTTTACTAACACTAGTTTCAAAACCCGAATGTCCGGCATCATCTACAACTTCGATTTTTGTACTATTCCAACAATCAGCAAGTTTTAGTGCCGTGAATGGAGGGCAAATTACGTCATACCTTCCCTGTACGATGAAGGATTTTATATTAGAAATTTTATGTAGATTTTTAATAATATAGTTATCTTCTATGAAACAATCATTCATAAAATAATGTGTTTCTATTTTTGATATTGCAAGAGCTTGCTCCCCAGAAATTGGTCGTGGCGAATAATTAATAGAAGAACAAGAATTTTCATATTCAGCCCATACAGAAGCAGCTTTTAAACTTTGTGATCTGTTGTTACTATGGAGTTGATCATAGAACCATTCGAGAATATTATTTCTCTTATTTTGCGGTACGGACGATATAAATTTATTATAAGCTTCTGGAAAAAATTTTTTAATATCATATAAGAACCAATTTATCTCAATTTTAGTACCTAAAAAAATTCCTCTTAAAATAAAACCAATACACCTGTTAGGAAATTCAATACCATATAATAACGCTAAAGTGCTACCCCATGATCCTCCAAAAAGATACCACTTATCTATTTTTAATGATTTTCTTAAATTTTCAATATCTGCAATCAAAAGTTGGGTATTGTTAAAATTTGTTTCGGCATACGGTATACTTTTACCAGATCCTCTTTGATCAAAAAAAACAACCCTAAAAACTTTTGGATCAAAAAAACTTTTATGAGAGTTTGAAAAACCTGCTCCTGGACCTCCATGCAAAAACAACATGGGTATGCCTTTTGGATTCCCATATTGCTCGAAGTATATTGAATGTCCATTACCTACGTCTAAATGGCCATTTTCATATGATGGCAGGCAATCAAAAAGAAAGCTAGATTTATTAATTAAATTTAACATTTATTTAAAATTTTAAATAGAAATTTGTTAAGCAGCTTTCTCAGCATTATCATCAATTATTTTTTCTAGTTTTACAACAGCACTTTCTTTATCAGTATTATCAACAGCTGCAAATTCACTTGCCAAACGTTCTAAAGCAGCTTGATACATTTGTCTTTCAGAATAAGATTGTTCGCCTTGATCATCTTTTCTATACAAATCTCTAACAACTTCTGCAATAGAAACTAAGCTTCCAGAATTAATTTTAGTTTCATATTCTTGAGCACGTCGTGACCACATTGTCTTTTTTATTTTTGCTTTACCTTTTAAAGTAACAATTGCCTCTTCCATCTGCACCTTACTAGATAATGTTCTTAGTCCAGACTCAGTTGCTTTAGATAATGGAACTCTAAGAGTCATTCTTTCATGTTCAAATCTTATCACTAGTAATTCAAGTTCTAAATCTTCAACTTTTCGCTTTTCTGTTCCAATAATTTTACCCACACCGTGGCTTGGATAAACAACAAAATCACCGGGTATAAATGAGCTAAGTAAGTTTTGATCTTTTGACAATTTAATCACCTATTTTAAAATAATTGTAATGTAATAATTAACTTAGAAATTTAAAAAAAACGGATTTATATCATAAAAACATATAAAATACCAGCTATAAGATAATTATATTAGAAATACTATATAGTTCCAGGTTTTTTTGAGCCGTATTTTTGAAATTTACCTTCTTCATCTGTATATTTTTCATAGTCTGGTAAAGGATCAATTTTCATTGTAATATTTGGCCAAATCTCTGACATCTCTCTATTATACTCTAACCATTCATCAGCTCCAGGATCGGAATCAGCTTGAATAGCATCTACAGGACATTCTGGTTCACAAACACCACAATCAATACATTCGTCTGGATGAATAACAATAGTATTCTCACCAAGATAAAAACAATCTACAGGGCAAACTTCCACACAATCAGTATGTCTACAGTTTATACATTTATCATTTACTATATAAGTCATATCACTCTCAAAGTTATTTGTATTTAAACTACAAAAATCATGAATACAAGCATAGATTGAGTATATCTTTAATCTCTACCCATCAACCTATCTGTTTGGCGCCTTTCTCTTTTTGTTGGACGACCTACTCTTTCTACAAACTTAATATCAGGCTTAAGACTTTTCTTTTTTGAAATACTTTCAATTGGGGTAATTTCTTCATAGAAATTAAGTGATTCTGAATATGGACCTCTCCGATTAGGGATATCCAAAACTTTCAATACCTTTATATTATCGTTAACTATTATTGTTAACACGTCACCGATTGAAATCATTTTATGAGGTTTCCGTGTAACTTGCCCTGATATTCGCAACCTATTAGTTAATACAAATTTTGTTGCTATGCTTCTACTTTTGAATATCCGAATATAATATAAGTAAATATCAAGCCTAAGAGTCTTCTTTTCTAAAATATTAGATATCCTTTCATTTTTTAATCTTTATAGATTTTAAAATAGCAAATGGTGACAACGGATCTGCTGATTTTCTTTTATTTTGTGTTTTTGAAGGTTTTTTATCTTTACGAATATTATTTTTTGGAGTTTTTTTATTAAAATTTGTGACTTTAAGTTTTTTCGCTTTCTTTTTTCTCTCAAAAATTAAAATTGGTACCTGATCAGCAGAATCTGACGTTTCTTCACCACACTTTGAGTAACCCAAATCATAAAGAATTTCTTCCATTTGAATTTTTGTTGCACCTGCTATTGATAACATAGCATCATTGATCCTAAATTGACCAGTTCTAGCTTCTGTTCTTATTAATGCTGATAATCTCTCAGCAATATCAGCTCTTAAAGCTAAACTCCGATGAGGAACAAAACCAAGAGCTCTATAAAATTCGTGCTTAATATTTGGTAAAATTTTTACACTTACTCGTCCATCAGGTGGAAAAGCATCTTTTGGAAAATCTTTATTATGAACAGACCATAATAAACCTCTTAATTTTATAGCAGCAGGTTTTAAAAGATTAGGTAAATAAATAGTTTCAACACCTAATCTTAGTCCTAATCTTGCTAAATTTCTTTTATCCAATTCTGACAAATTAATTGTGGACATTGATAAATTATTGATTTGCGCTGAACCTAAACCCTCATAAACTTGATATGCAATTCCTAGAGCTTTCCCAGAGAGACTTTCACTAAATCCCCTATCGTTTTCATTTGTAGTGACTAATATGTTTTGTTGTTTTTCACTTTCTTTTTTTTGCTGTTGAATATTTAAAATAGGATTTTTTAAATTAATAGCCTCAGACAAAATATTTTCTATATTTTTCTCTACCGCCTCATTTATTCTAGTTTCTATTTGTTTAATCTGTTCGTCAGACAAAAATTCAGAGTTAATAATAATAGTTTTAGGTGCATATAACGTTTCACCATTTGTTAATTTTCCAACCTTATTATTTTGCCATAAGATAAAACCATCATCATCAAATTTAAAAGCCGCATTATCAGACATTAAAAGCTCTCTAACACGTCTTTTAATTTCTTTAGGTAAAATTTTTCTTGCTGCAGATAAAATTGGGCCAGCTTTTTCACCGTGGGAAAGAGAAGGAATAAATTCAAAACCTTTCAATAATCCAACTTCTTCACCTTCAACAATGACCTTGCCATCTAATTTAATTAAAGCTTCCAAATTACTGTGCTCTTTTAGAGTTTTATTTAAAATCACAATTCTCTTATCAACAAATCTTTGAGTTAATCTGTTATGCAACTCATCGGATAATTTATCTTCAATTATTTTCGCTTCATTTTGCCAATGTTCAGAGTTATCTATCCATTGTTGTCTATTTGTTATGAATGTCCAAGTTCTGATATTTGATATTCTATTCAATAGAGTATCTATCTCTCCATCAAATCTGTTAAGTCTGTTTAGCTGAGAATTTATCCATTCATTATCTAGTTTTCCATTAGCTAATAATAATTCAAAAGTTTTTTCTAGCAAGCTAAAATGAACACCTGATAAGGTATTGCTAAAATCAGGAATTTGACAAACATCCCATAATAAAATTAGTGCTTCCTTATTATTAATTTTATTTTTAATTGAAGTTATTTCAGTCAAATGATTAAGACAGAGTGCATCTAATGCCCCAACTTTTCTTCTCATAAAATTAAATGGTGGATAGGCTTCCAATGATCCAACTAATCCTTTTAATGAACTAAAATTTAATTCTGAATTTCTCCACCAAATATTTTTCAAAGGGAAAAAAGAATGATTCTCAATTTGTTCAATTGTTTCTTCATCAAACTTCAGATTATCTTCAACCACTCCAAATGACCCATTACGTGAATGTCTTCCAGCCCTGCCAGCTATTTGTGCAATTTCTGGTGGATTGAGGTATCTTGGTATTTTCCCATCAAATTTTTTATCAGATGCAAAAGCAACATGGTCAATGTCCATGTTTAAACCCATACCAATAGCATCTGTTGCAATTAAATAGTCAACTTGACCATTTTGATAAAGATCAACTTGGGCATTTCTTGTCCTAGGTGATAAAGCTCCCATTACAATTGCAGCTCCACCTTTTTTTGTTCTTATAAGTTCAGCAATTTTGTAGACTTCTGGTATGGAAAACGCAACAATAGCAGATCTAGGTTTCAACCTTGTAAGTTTTTTTACACCCACATAACTCAAAATAGAAAGTCTTGGTCTTATTTCTATTGAACAATTTGGTAAAATTTTTTGTAATAATGGTCTTATAGTTTCAGCACCAAGAAGAACTGTTTCTACAGTTCCCCTTGTATTAAGAATTCTATCTGTAAAAATATGACCTCTATCAGGGTCGGCTGATAATTGTATTTCATCTATGGCGACAAAAGAAAACGATCTCTCTAATGGCATAGACTCTACAGTACAACAAAAATATTTTGCATTTGGAGGAATAATTTTTTCTTCACCAGTTACAAGAGCAACTTTAGATTTTCCAACTTCTGACACTGCTTTATCATAATTTTCTCGAGCTAATAATCTGAGAGGAAATCCGATTATACCAGAACTATGAGAAAGCATCCTCTCCATGGCGTAATATGTTTTGCCTGTGTTTGTAGGGCCTAAAAGAGCCTTAACTTTAATATTTTCATTTATTGATCTATGCCAAAAATTTGATTCTTTTTTTGAGCTTAAATTCATATGAATGGCTTTGTTTTATTAATTCTTTAATGATAATTCAATAATATTATTTTATACAAAATCTAAGTGTCTTAATCAAAAAATTAATATACACTTTTAGAATAATTAATAAGTTGATAATTATTTTATTGGAGAAATAATAGAAAATATGAAACGGAGAGTAATAATTACCGGAGGCAGCAAAGGAATTGGTAAAGCCATAGCTGAACGTTTTGCAAAAGAAAAATGTGATATTTATTTGATAGCCTCTAACAAAGAAAATTTAGCAAGCACCAAATTTGAATTACAAAACAAATATAATGTTAATGTATATTATCACGCAGCTGATTTGAAAACAAAAATAGGGTGTGAAAATGGTATTAAGTCTGTTGAAAAAGAGTTTGAAAATTTTGATACATTAATTTTCTCTGCTGGAGCAACTAAAAGTGGAGATTTTCTAAATCAACCTATAGAAGATTTTGAAGATGGGTTTGCTCTAAAATTTTATAGTGCTGTTAGATTATCAAAGGCGTTTTGGCCTACTTTGTCTAAAAACAAAGGATGGATTGTTTCAATCAATGGAGCTATGAGCCATTCACCTGATCCATTTTTTATGGTTGGTGGGGCTGTAAATGCTGCTTTTCTAAACTTTACTAAAGCTTTGTCTAAAAGAGGGTTAGTCGATGGAGTAAATGTAAACTCTATAAATCCTGGCATGACATCAACTGATCGTTTGATAACTATCATACAAAATAATGCTAAAAGAGAAGGTATAAGTTTTGCTGATGCAGAAAAAAATGCTTTGAAAAATATAGGGTTGGATAGATTTTCAACTCCAGAAGAAGTTGCTGAACTAGCCTATTTCTTATGTAATCCTAAAGTTAGACACCTTACAGGAACAGAAATTAATTTAGATGGTGGCAAAAAACAAACAATATAATAAGGGAAGTATAATGTTAAAAAAAGCTGCTTCAGTTTTTGTACAAACTTTAAAAAATCATAGTGTTGATCGTTTCTTTTGTGTTCCTGGTGAGTCATATCTGTCCGTTATGGATGAATTATTATATTCACCTGGAATTGAAGTTGTTACTTGTAGGCATGAAGGAGGTGCTGGCTTTATGGCTGTCGCAGATGCAAAGTGTACAGGTAAAGCTGGTGTAGCTTTTGTAAGCAGAGGCCCAGGAGCAACAAACGCTTCAATTTCAGTTCACTCTGCGCATCAAGGCGGGGTGCCCATGGTTTTGTTTATTGGGCAAGTCAATCGTATTAGTACTGGCAAAATGCATTTACAAGAAATGGATTTCACCAAAACGTTTTCTGATATGGCAAAACACGTAGAACAAATCAATACACCAAGTGAGATAGCCAACGTTACTGCAAGAGCATTTCACATTGCTGAAAGTGGTATACCAGGCCCTGTAGTTATAGCCATACCAACAGATGTTTTAGAATCTAAAATTGAATCTGAAGATGTAAAGCGTATTAAAATAAACCCACCCTTAGCTTTCCCTGAAAAGGTAAAAGAAGTATCTAACTTATTATCAAATGCAAAAAAGCCAGTTCTTGTTGTTGGTGGACAAGTACATATATCAACTAGATCTAGAAAACTTGTAGAAAAAGTTGCAAAATCACATAATTTACCAGTTTTATGTACTTATGAGCATCAAGATATTATTTCCAATAATAACTTACACTATGCAGGAGAATTAGGTTTAAGACCCCCAGAACCTATAAGAAAAAATGCATTAGAAGCAGACTTAGTTCTGGTTGTTGGACACAGGTTTAATGGGGTGCCAAATATGGCCTATAAATTTCCATCATCAAAACAAATGTTTATTCATGTAATACCTGATCCAAATACAATAGGTAAAATTTTTCGAACTGATATGGGTATAGTTGCTGATAGTGAAAATTTTTTAGAACAACTATCAAACTTTGTAAACAAAAGTACAAATAATGAAAGAAATGAATGGGTCAAACTTTGTCATTATCGTTATTTGAATAATGTTGCAACTGCTACTCCAAGAAATGCAAATGATGGACTAGATTTTGCTCATTTGATTGATGGGTTAGGTGAAATTGCACCAGAAAACTCAATAATTACAAATGATGCTGGAAATTTTACAAGTTGGATGCATCATAGATTTCCGTTTAAATCTACAATGAAATTAATAGGCTCAGAAATTGGTGCTATGGGTATGGGAATTCCTGCGGGTATTGCGGCTGCAATTAGGTTTCCAGATAAACAAGTTTTTTCAATTGTTGGAGATGGTGGGGCTTTGATGACTGGTTCTGAGCTTGCTACAGCAGTTGCTCATAAGGCAAAAATAAGAGTAATAGTAGCTAATAATAATCATTATGGTACAATACGATATCATCAAGAAGTTCACTTCCCGACTAGAGATCATTATGCAACAAAACTAGTTAATCCAGACTTTGCTAAGTATGGTGAAAGTTTTGGTTTAAAATGCTTTACAATACATAATACTGAAGAAATACTACCAACAATAAAAAGTGCAATGAAAGTAGATGGCCCATCATTAATTGAATTTAAAATGAGCCTTGAATTGAACACTAGCACAACAACTATTTCTCAACTGCAAACAAACTAAAAAATTATGTTTTGTTATTTATTTAAAACCACAATTATAAGAAAATTGTCTTCAGATAAATTTTTACTTTTAAATATTATTTCTTAATTGTTTTATAAACTTCTGTGTGATCTGAATTACCACCTAAAACTTTAAGTGACTCTGAAAGATGAGATAAAACATCATTTGAAAGTGGTTTGTTAGAAGACAAGCCTTTAATTAAACTATTCGCAATCGTAACATCTTTAACCATTAAATCTAGTGCAAATCCAGAGTTAAATTTTTCAGAAATTACAAATTTATCCAGTTTGACTTCAGTAGTATTATTCTTACCTGTAGCTCCATTTATAATTTTTAAAAAGTTTTCTGGTTCAATTCCAAAAGAACGGGCCGTTGCTAACGCTTCAAAACTTGAAATTAACCCAGCTGCAGACACATAATTATTTAAAGCTTTTATGGCATGACCAGAACCTAATGGACCAGCAAATTGAACTTTCCCCAATACAGATAATATATCACTTACTTCTTCTAAAATCTTCTCGTCACCACCCGCCATAATCATTAAATCACCAGTTATTGCTCTTGCAACGCCTCCAGAAACAGGCGCGTCTAAAAATTTTACATCTTTATTTTTTAATTTCTTACCTAATGCTTGAGTTTCTCTAGGATCACTTGAAGACATATCTATAAATACTGATTTAAAATTCTTTTCTAATAATTTAATGGCCATTTCAGAAACAATTCTTCCATTGGGTAACATGAAAATTATAACATCAAGATCATTAAATTCATTTATATCTTCAACTTGCATCACACCAGATGATTTATCTATTTTAGCTTTTATATCATATCCAAGAACATTACATCCTGATTCCACAATAAGTGGTGCCATTACAGAACCCATAGCACCTAGACCAATAAATCCAATATTTTTAATTGTCATATGTTCACCCATTTTTGAATTATATCTTTATAGTACCTTTAGAAACAAAGCTTTCAATCTCAAATTCTGAATAACCCAAATCAATTAAAATTTCTTTAGTATTTTCTCCTAGAGATGGAGCATGCAAACTCTCAGAAGTTTCATCTTCACTAAATTCTACTGGAAAGCTTGGATACAATAATTTTCCCTCTGTTGGATGATCCTGGACTTTGAAAAAATTTGTTCTTTCAAGATGTTCATCTTCAAAAAGGTCCTTTGGAAAATTTACTTTAGTTGCTGGGATGTCTTGTTCTCTTAGATTTTTGATCCAAAAACTAGTATTTCTTTTTTTTAATTCTTCAGATAAAATCATGTATAATTCATCAATATTTTGGTTTCTTGATTCTAACGAACAAAATTTAGGATCTTTCAAAATTTTTTCTTTTTTTATAATACTAAAAAACCTTAACCATTGATCATCACTATATGGGAGTACAGCTATATATCCATCTAATGTCTTGTAAGGTTTTCTGTTCGGAGAAGATTGTCTAGGATAAATTGGTGGAGCTTTTGGTGGTAAAAAATTATAACCATATAAATGTTCGACTAAAGTAAAATCAACCATAGTTTCCATCATTGGAACTTCTAATTCTGTGCCCTCCCTATTTTTTTCTCGATTAAATAATGCGCTTAAAATTGACATTCCAAGCATTAAACCAGTAACTTTATCAGCAGTTGCTCCAGATGTGTAGCTTGGTTGATCTGAGTAGATTTCTTGATACGCTGCCATTCCACTTATTGCTTGAATTGTATCATCAAATGCAGGAAGTCCTGCATAAGGACCTCTAGAAGAAAAACCAACTGCATTAGCTGTAATAATCTTAGGGTTAATCTTGATAAAATCAGAATGTGTTAATTTTAGTTTCTCTAAAGACGCCTTTCTGATATTTGATACAAAAACATCTGATTTTTTGATTAATTTATAAATTATCAATCGGCCATCTGCTGATTTAAGGTCAACGCTAATACTTTTTTTATTCCTATTAATATTTAAAAAAACTGCTGCCATTCCTTTGTTGATACTAGGACCAATATATCTGGTATTATCACCAGAGAGTGTTTCAACTTTTATAATTTCAGCTCCCATATCAGCTAACAACCTTGTACAATAAGGAACCATCAATATCGAAGACGCATCAATTATCTTAATACCCTTTAAAGGTGCTTCTTTCATGCTTTACTCATCCATTTGATTAAGTTTAAGAATTTATAGTAAAAATAATTGAGTATCATTATTTATATAAACAGTTTAAAAAAACTCATTTATGTTACAAGACTTTTTATGAATATTGTATAAAATTAACTAATAATCAAACAAACAGGTACTTAATGTTTTATCTGAAAGACGTGACAATAAAAAGAGGTTTGAAAACTGTTTTTTATAATTGGAGTGCTAAAATTGAGAACTCTAAAGTCACAATTATAAGTGGTAAAAATGGTGTTGGAAAATCCACCTTATTAAGAGCAATAGCTGGCATGATACCTATAGAAAAAGGCATTGTGAAAAATAATAATAATGAAATTTTTAAAGATCAAATTAAATGGGGACAAAATTTAATCTACATTGATTCCAAAAATGGTTTATCCAAGGATTTAACAGTTTTAGAAAATTTAAAAACTTGGTCAGAAATGAGGGGTTGGAAAACTAGTAATGATGATATTCAAAAAGCTCTCGACAGTGTAGAAATGCTAAATCATAAAAACTTATATATTTCACAATGCTCAGAAGGTTTAAAGAAAAGAGCGGCATTATCCAGGTTATATTTATCTCTTTTGTTTAATGTAGAATTTTGGTTATTAGATGAGCCTACTAATGAATTGGATCAGAAAAGTGTCATTTTATTTAACAAATTAATCCAAAGATTTTTAGAAAATAAAGGTACTGTTTTGTTAGTGTGTCATGAATTAAAATTATTTGACTTTAATTACGAATTACTAAATTTAGATTTATTAAAAAAGTAGAATTAAATAATGTCTTTACAATCAAGTTTTATTCAAATTTTTATTTCACATATAAAAAGAGAATTTTTGATAAATTTCCGATCATTAGTTGATGTCACATCAATTACTAGTTTTATGATTTTAATAGTAACACTATTTGTTCTTGGTATTGGTCCATTTGAAGAAAAATTAAGATTAATTTCTAACGGAATTTTCTGGATAGGGCTAATTTTAGCAATAATTCCTTCTTTAGAAAAAACATTACAAAGAGATTATGAAAATGGTTGGCTTGATCAAGCTATAACAAGTCCAACACCGATGGAACTTGTTTTATTGTCAAAAAGTCTGGCTTATTGGTTGATAGTAATAATTCCGTTGTTAATTTCTTTACCAT
This sequence comes from uncultured SAR116 cluster alpha proteobacterium, assembly GCA_902517815.1. Classification (GTDB taxonomy): domain Bacteria; phylum Pseudomonadota; class Alphaproteobacteria; order Puniceispirillales; family Marisalimonadaceae; genus Marisalimonas. The sequence goes on along the minus strand of CABYED010000015.1, from coordinate 4,646 downwards.
TATTCATAATTCTATTAAACATCAACTTAAAATTGATACCATGGCTCCTCATAAGTATACTGGTTGGTGGCCTTTCAATTTCACTTATTGGAATTATTGGCTCTGCTCTAACTTTAGGTGCAAAAAGAGGAAATATTTTATTACCAATATTGATCATACCTTTGATAATTCCTATTTCAATATTTGGAATTGGCATCAGTGAAGCAGTTAGAATAAATGAAACACCTTTAGATAATTTATTTTTATTAATTGGATTTACATTAATATATATGGTGATATCGCCTTTTATTTCAGCTTTTCTGATTAGGATAGCAATAAGTCGTTAAATAATTTTGGTAAAAAGTAAAGATGTATAGTTTTATTATTTCATGAATATTAAAAAAAGGAATTTTGTTAATGTTTGATTGGCTAGCTAATCCAAATAGGTTCAATAGAATAACTGAAAAAATTCAGCCATGTATTCTTTTTATAACCATAATTACACTTATCTCAGGACTATATTTTGGTCTTTTTGATAGCCCAAAAGATTATCAGCAAGGGGATGCTGTTAGGATAATGTATGTTCATGTTCCTTCCGCTTGGCTAGCATCATTTTTATATTTCAGTCTCGCTATTTCGTGTGTTTTTTATTTAGTATGGAAACATCCTTTAGCTGATTTAGTTTCAAGTTCAATTGCACCAATTGGTGCCCTATTTTCAGTTTTAACATTAGTCACTGGTTCACTATGGGGAAAACCAATGTGGGGCACTTGGTGGGTATGGGATGCAAGATTAACATCAATGCTGGTGTTATTCTTTTTTTATCTGGGCTATATATTACTGAGTAATGCTTTTGAAAGAAAAATTGATGGTTCTAAAACAGCGTCTGTTTTAGCTATAGTTGGGCTAATCAATCTGCCTATTGTTAAGTTTTCTGTTGATTGGTGGCATACTCTTCATCAACCAGCAAGTATCATTAAAATTGGAGGTCCGTCTATTGACGATAAAATGTTGTTGCCACTTATCCTTATGATTTTTGCTTTAAGTTTTTTTTCTTTATATATGATAATTTTGAACGTAAAAACCAAATTGATTGAAAAAAAATGTGAAGCATTATTATTAAAATCAAATTTAGAAGAAATATCGAAAACAGGTTAAAATATGAATGAATCATTTTGGATAATGCAAGGTTATGAAATTTATATATGGCCAAGCTACGTGTTAACTTTACTAAGCTTAGGTCTCCTTTTCGTTCATTCAACCAAACAATCTCAAAAAGCTAAAAAGTTACTTAAACAGTTATCAAAAACAAAAAATTAAATTTTAAAACATAGATCGATGTAAAATAGATGAATGCCAAATATAGACGCCTATTTATTACAATTATAATTATATTAACACTTGGACTAGCAACTAAATTAATATTAATGGCCCTAGAAGATAATATTGTATATTTTTATACGCCAAATGATTTAATTGAAAAATTTGGTGATACTAAAAATATTCAAAATAAAATCAGAATTGGCGGTTTGGTTCTTGAAAGCTCAATAAAAAAAGAAGGTGAAAAAACTATCTTCATGATTACTGATAGAAAAAAAGAAGTTAAAGTTGTATTTAAAGGGCCTCTTCCAGATTTGTTTAGAGAGGGTCAAGGTATCGTTGCTGAAGGTATGTTCCAAAATAATAATTTTATTGCTAGTGAAGTACTTGCAAAACATGACGAAAATTACATGCCTCCAGAAGTTGCTGACGCTTTAAAAAAAAATAATGTTTGGAAAGGTGCCTCTGATTAAATGATACCTGAATTAGGACATATTCTTGTGATAATCACATTTGTTATTTCAATAATGCAATGCTTTTACTGGCTTTGTAATTTGAGATATACGAACATTGATGTAGTGCGAGTTCTTCAAAAAGGTTCTCTTATAAATTTTTTATTTATTTTTTTATCTTTTTTTATTTTAACATATAGTTTTATTACATCTGACTTTTCTCTATTAATTGTCTCTAACAACTCACATACTTTAAAACCATTGATATATAAAATTAGTGGGGTATGGGGTAATCACGAAGGTTCACTTTTATTGTGGGTGTTAATTTTATCTGCTTTTACTTTTTTTGTTTCTTTTAAAGATTCTATAAATTCAAAACTTTTGGCTTCAATTATTGGAGTTCAGACTATTATTTTGTCACTTTTTTTAGCTTTCATATTATTTACATCTAACCCTTTTGAAAGAGTTGATGAATTACCTTTAGATGGAAGAGGTTTAAATCCTTTGCTACAAGATCCAGGTTTAGCTCTTCATCCTCCAATGCTTTATATCGGTTATGTTGGATTATCAGTATCATTTTCTTTTGCAGTAGCGGCACTTATTACTGGGGAAATTAATAAAGATTGGGCTCGTCAAATGAGGCCATGGATTGCAATTGCTTGGTCTGCTCTAACAATTGGTATTGCTCTTGGAAGTTGGTGGGCATATTACGAACTAGGTTGGGGTGGTTGGTGGTTTTGGGATCCAGTTGAAAATGCGTCTTTTATGCCATGGTTAGTTGCAACAGCATTACTACACTGTGTAAGTATACTCGAAAAAAAATTAATATTTATAAACTGGACAATTTTGTTATCAATCCTGGCTTTTTCCTTTTCTTTATTAGGTACTTTTATAGTAAGATCAGGATTATTAACGTCAGTACATGCTTTTGCTTCCGATCCTTCGAGAGGAGTTTTTATTTTAATAATTTTAGGTATATCAATAGGTGTTCCTTTAATTTTATATACAATTAAAAGCTCATCTTTTAATGAAGAAAAAAGTAATTTTGATATATTTAGTAAAGAAAGTGCAATTTTAGTAAATAATTTATTTCTTACTACTGCAACTTTAACAGTTTTAATAGGCACTCTGTACCCTTTATTTTTAGATGCTATTAATGGAAATAAGGTATCTATTGGTCCAGCATATTATAACGCTACTTTTGCTCCAATTATGGCACCAGTTGTGTTTTTGATGGCTATCGCACCATTCTTGAATTGGAAAAAATACACAGATAAAAATTTTATAAAAAAAATGATATTTCTATCTGCTGTTACTTTCTTAGGAGGTACATTATTATACTTAATTGAAGAAAAATCAATTTTTGCATTAATATGTGGCTCTCTTTCAATTTGGCTTTTCACAGGAGTTATTACAGATTTGATTTCAAAAATTCGAGAGGCTAAGGTTAAATTGCAAAACATAAAACAAATATTTTTCTTTATCTCAAAAATTAATTTAGGAATACATGTAGCACATATTGGAGTCGCAATTTTTCTTGCAGGAGTTACCGGAGAACAATTTTATAAAAGCGAGTATAATGTAATAAAAAAAGTTGGCGATATAATAAATATTGGAACAAAATCACTAAAGTTTGATAAAATTGAAAATATAGATGGACCTAATTACAACTCACTAATGGCAACCTTCACTCTATACGAAAATAATAAATTTATAAGTAAACTAAGGCCAGAAAAACGTTTCTATACTAATCAAAAAAGCCAGACAACAGAAGCCGCAATCTTATCAGATTTTTGGGGTGATACATATTTAGTTCTAGGTGAAGGAGACAACAAAACAGGATGGTCTTTAAGAATATATTCAAACCCGTTAGTATCTTGGATATGGGCTGGTGCTTTTTTTATGGCAGTCGGAGGCATCTTATCTGTCACACAAAAATCATCAAGATTTAGAAATGTTTAATAAAATATTATGAAACATAGTTTGAAAATTTTAAATGTTTTACCATTAACAGTATTTTTTTTTATAATATTGTCTTCGGGTATAGTTTTATATCAATTAAAAGTCGACAAAAGAATTGAACGACCTTTAACTTCTCAATTAATTGGGAAAAACATTCCTGAAACATTAATTCCTAAAGAAAACTTCATTGAAAAAATTAATTATTTAGAAAATTTAAATTTTGAAAAATACCATGACCAATTTTTTGCCGTTAATTTTTTTTCATCATGGTGTGCTCCCTGTAGAATAGAAGCACCAGTTATTGATGAATTAAGTAAAATTCTACCAGTTATTGGAATAGCATATAAAGATAAATATCAAGATACAAAAAAATTTTTGGATAATTTTGGTAATCCTTATATAGAAACAGGAATTGATAAATCTGGTAAAATAGCTATCGAGTGGGGAGTTTACGGAGTGCCAGAAACTTTTCTAATTAATAAGAAAGGTGAAATAATTTATCGTCATGCTGGCCCACTTCTATATAGCATTTTTAAAGACGAAGTTTTGCCATTCTTAGAGAGTAGTAAGAATGACTAGAAAGTATAAAATAATTATAATATTTTCTTTTTTATTTTTTTTTAATAATGAACTTCAAGTCTTTGCTAAATCTATAAATGATGAAATCAATATAAACAACAGAACAAGGGAGATTTCTCAAAACATTAGATGCCTTGTTTGTCAAAATCAAAGTATAGACGAGTCTAATTCTGAATTAGCAAAAGATTTAAAGATTTTAATAAGAGAAAAGCTTATAGATGGTGTTAGTAACGAAGAAATTTATGGATATTTGAGAGAAAGATATGGAGATTATATCTTGTTAAAACCACCTTTAAATTTAAATACTTTCTTATTGTGGTTTTTACCATTTATTGTTTTAATATTTGGCTCAAT
>CABYED010000014.1 GCA_902517815.1 uncultured SAR116 cluster alpha proteobacterium | reverse complement strand
AACGGAAGACTAGTTGTTATTGCCGTCCAAGGTGGTATTAAGGATGAAGTTAATTTTGCAAATATAATGATAAAAAGACAAACAATAACTGGATCAACATTGAGGCCTCAACCATCAACAAAAAAAACAGAATATGTAAATAGTTTATTTAAAAATGCTTGGGAATATTTAGACAAAGGTAAAATTAAACCAATAATTCAAAGGGAATTTCTATTAAGCGATGCTAGTGAAGCACATAAGGCTCTTGAAAAAGGAGATCATGTTGGAAAATTTATTATGAAAGTTTCATAAAGTTAAAATTAATAACCTAATGGTTTTAAAGCTTCTTCAATTTCTTTAAAAACTTGTGGATTATCTACTGTGGCAGGCATTTCCCATTCAACTTTATCAGCTATTTTTCTTATAGTGGCTCTTAAAATTTTTCCCGATCTAGTCTTTGGAAGTGCAGAAACAACAGCAACTGATTTAAATGCAGCAACTGGGCCTATTTCATTTCGAACTAAATCTACAACTTCTTTACACACATCCTCATGAGTTTTATTACATCCTTTATTCAAGCATATCAATCCTAATGGAACTTGTCCTTTTAAATCATCTGAAACACCCACAACTGCACATTCAGCTACATCTACATGATTAGATAAAGTTTCTTCCATTGCGCCTGTTGAAAGCCTATGACCTGCTACATTTATCACATCATCAGTTCTTGACATAATGTATAAATAACCGTCCTCGTCTTGATAACCTGCGTCTCCTGTTTCATAAAAACCTTCAAAAGTTGATAAATAAGACTCTATAAATCTTTCATCTGCATTCCACAAACTAGGTAAAGATCCTGGTGGCAAAGGTAATTTTATTGAAATTGCTCCTAATGTTCCTTTTGGAACCTCATTGCCATCTTCTGATAAAACCCTAACATCATATCCTGGCATAGCTAAAGTGGGGGAACCAATTTTAATTGGAAGCGATTCTATACCTAAAGGGTTTGCAGCAACAGGCCATCCAGTTTCTGTTTGCCACCAATGGTCAATTATAGGAATATTTAATTTTCTTTCCAGCCACAACACCGTATCAGGATCAGCTCTTTCTCCAGCAAGAAATAGAGACTGCAAGGATGTTAAATCGAATTTTTTAATAAACTTACCATTTGGGTCATCTCTCTTGACAGCTCTTAGAGCTGTTGGAGCTGTAAATAATACCTTGACCTTATACTCAGAAATAATTCTCCAAAATGTCCCAGAATCTGGTGTCCCGACGGGTTTTCCTTCAAATAAAATTGTCGTACAACCATGAAGCAAAGGTGCATAAACGATATAAGAATGACCAACTACCCATCCAATATCCGAAGCAGCCCAATAAACATCCCCAGGTTCTACATTATATATATTTTTCATTGACCATTTTAGAGACACCGCATGTCCTCCATTATCCCTAACAACTCCTTTAGGTTTTCCAGTTGTTCCTGATGTATATAAAATATACAAAGGGTCGTTTGCTTGTACTTCAACAGGATCAGCCAATGAAACATCTTTAACAACCTCATTCCAATCTATATCTTGGCCTGAAATAAGCTCAACATTTAGGCCTTCACGTTGATAAATTATACATCTTTCTACTTGATGACTGGCAATTTTAATTGCGTTATCAAGCAAGGGTTTATATTCAACAATTCTATTTGGCTCATGCCCACACGATGCAGACACTATTATTTTTGGCTTACAATCATCAATTCTTACGGCTAGTTCATTTGAAGCAAAACCACCAAATACTACAGAGTGAATTGCTCCTAGTCTAGAACAAGCTAGCATGGCCACCAACGCTTCAGGTATCATTGGCATATAAATGATTACACGATCCCCCTTTAGAACACCTAATTTTTTAAGTGCTCCAGCAAAAATGGAAACTTGATATTTAAGTTCTGAATAGGTAATTTTCTTTTTTGTGTTTGTGACAGGACTATCATACAATATTGCATTTTGTTCCCCTCTCCCACTTATAACGTGTCTGTCGACTGCATTGAAACATGTGTTTAAACTTCCATCTGGATACCATTTATAAAATGGTTTGTTATCATCATCTAATATCTTTCCAGGGTTTTTTTCCCAATCAATATTTTCAGATTGTTCTTTCCAAAATGTTTTTGGGTATTTTTGCCAATTATCATAAATTTTTTTGTAATTTCCCAAATTTACCTCCCTCCCCAAAAAAATAACAATTATTTCGTTCTAGCTTTTCTAAAATTATGCATTCTCATTAATTGTTCGGCTGCTTTATTTATAGTTGTTGATGCAGCATCAGGAATAGGTGTGCCAGGTCCAAAGATAGCTGCAACACCAGCATCATATAAAAATTGATAATCTTGTGCAGGGATTACACCACCACAAACTACAAGAATATCATCAGCTTGTCTTTTTTTAAGTTCATCTATTAATTCAGGTATCAATGTTTTATGACCCGCTGCTAGAGAGGATATACCAATGACGTGCACCCCTAATTCTATAGCAAGATCAACAGCCTCCTTGGGAGTTTGAAACAAAGTACCAATCTCAACTGAGAAACCAATATCTGTAAAAGCAGAAGCAATTACTTTTGCTCCTCTGTCATGACCATCTTGTCCAAGTTTAGCCATAAAAATTTTTGGATTTTCGCCTGCAATATTTTTAAAATTAGATAAAGCAATATCCACCTCTTTAAAGTCTTCTTCATTTTGATAAGAACTTTTGTATACATCTTTAATTATATCTTGTTTTACTCCATAACGACCATAGACTTCTTCTAGAGCATAAGACACCTCACCAACAGTTGCTCTTGCTTCAATTGCAACAACTGTCAAATCTAATAAGTTACCTATATTTTCTTTTGCAGCTTGTTTTAAGTTTTGTAATGCTTTGTTGACTTCTTTAGAATTTCTAGCTTGTTTTATTTCATTTAATTTTTTAATTTGCTCTTCACGAACTGCTTTATTATCAATATCTAAAACGTCTACCTTTTCTTTTTCATCTGATTTATATTTGTTCACTCCTACAATTACTTGTTCTCCAGAATCAATTTTTGCTTGACGTTTTGTCGCGGAAATTTCTATTTCAGATTTTGGAAAACCATTAATTACAGCTACAGTCATACCTCCCATTTCTTCGATTTTTTCAATTAATTCATTAGATTTATCAATTAACTCTTTTGTCATACTCTCAACAAAATAACTACCTGCAAGTGGATCCACTGTATCTGTAATACCGGTTTCATGTTGAAGGATTAATTGAGTGTTTCTAGCTATTTTAGCAGAAAATTCAGTGGGCAAACCTATTGCTTCATCAAATGAATTTGTATGTAAAGATTGTGTCCCCCCTAAAGTAGCCGCTAGAGCTTCAATAGTAGTTCTAATAATATTATTGTAAGGATCTTGCTCTTGTAAACTTGCCCCAGACGTTTGACAATGGGTTCTCAGCATTTGTGATTTTGGATTTTGACAATTAAACAACTTTTTTGTCCATTGTGACCATAAATATCTCGCTGCTCTCAATTTAGCAGCTTCCATAAAAAAATTCATTCCTATAGCAAAGAAAAAGGATAATCTAGGTGCAAAATCATCAACCAATAACCCACTTTTTGTTGCTGCTCTTATGTATTCTAATCCATCTGCAATGGTAAAAGCTAATTCTTGAACGAGAGAGGCACCTGCCTCCTGCATATGATAACCTGAAATAGATATAGAATTAAATTTTGGCATTTCTTTTGATGTAAAATTGATAATATCAGAGACAATTCTCATAGACGGTTCTGGGGGGTAAATATAAGTGTTCCTAACCATGAATTCTTTAAGTATGTCATTCTGTATAGTTCCGCTAAGTTCTCTTGTACTTACATCTTGTTCTTGTGCCGCAACTATATAACCTGCTAACACAGGTAGAACTGCCCCATTCATTGTCATTGATACCGACATTTTATCAAGAGGAATACCATCAAAAAGAATTTTCATATCCTCTACACTATCTATAGCGACACCAGCTTTGCCTACATCTCCATATACCCTCTCATGATCTGAATCGTAGCCCCTGTGAGTTGCTAGATCAAAAGCAACTGACAAACCTTTTTGTCCAGAGGCCAGATTTTTTTTATAAAATTTATTCGATTCTGAAGCTGTTGAAAAACCAGCATATTGCCGAATTGTCCAAGGTCTACCTGTATACATTGTGGCTTTAGGGCCTCTTAAAAATGGAGGTTCACCAGGATAACTATCAAGATGAGTAATATTTTCATTGTCTTCTGAAGTGTATAATGGCTTTATATTAATTCCTTCTTGTGTGTTAATGAAGATATTATCAACATTTGGAGTTTTTAACTCATTAATAGCGTTTTTCTTCCAGTTTTCTAAATTATCTTTTTTCTTCATACAAATCTCATACTTTTATAATTTTTATTTAAATGAAAACTCCATAATGACTTGATCAACAGATAACGTTTCGCCTTCTTTATAATTGATTTTTTTAATAGTGCATTGTTTTGGAGCAACTAATGTATTCTCCATTTTCATTGCTTCCACAACACATAAGGATTGCCCTTCTTCAATAATCTGATTTTCTTTCACTAGTATTTTAATTAATTTTCCTGGCATTGGGCAGATCAATAGATTTGATTTATCTAAGTTTTTTATTGGTTTCATATATTTATGATAATCAGCTACGTGTTTTGGAAACACATTTACCGACATTGTAATTCCTCTATATTGAAACTCGACATTAGTATTTTTGCTATTTAATCTACATTGAATATTTTGAGGTTTGTTTGATGGATCTTGTGAGTTTATTTTGAATGTAACTAATTTTTTTATAAAATCTTGGTGTACTTCAATTGTAAAAAAATCATCAATCAGACCCTTTGTTATTTGATTTTGCATTGGCTTAATACAAACAAAAGGCAAATTTAAATTATCTTTATTGATCATATATTTCAATTTTGAAGGATTTTGTGGGGATTGCTTGTAATGAAGATAAACTTCCCACTCATCAGAAATCTGATCATTTTCAAAAATTTCAAAATTTTTTGAAATTTCACAAATATGATATGCTAAAACTAAAGATCCTAGAGTCCATTCCAATTTCTTGTTTGGAATTATTCCTTGAAATCCTTCTCTAAATTCCTCTTCTATAAATGCAGTGTTTATATCGCCAGATTTAAATCTTTTATTTGATAAAATAGCTGAAAGAAAGGATATATTATGATCTATCCCTTCAAGTAAAAAGTTGTCTAAGTCAGATTCCATTCTATTAATAGATAAATCACGTGTTTTCCCCCAAGAACATAATTTTGCAATCATAGGATCATAGAACATTGATACATCATCACCTTCTCTAACTCCAGTATCATTTCTAGTAATTGTGCCATCCAGATGTTGCGTTTCTTTAGGTGGATTATATTTAGTCAATCTTCCAATCGAGGGTAGAAAATTTTTATAGGGATTTTCTGCATATATTCTAGTTTCAATTGCTGAACCGTTTAAATAAATATCATTTTGGGTAATTTCTAGTTTTTTTCCATATGCTATGTTAATCATCTGCTCTACTAAATCTATCCCTGTGATTAATTCAGTAACAGGGTGCTCAACTTGAAGACGTGTATTCATCTCTAAAAAATAAAAATTTTTATCTTTATCAACTATAAATTCAACTGTACCAGCGCTACTATAATTAACTTTTTTTGACAATTGAACGGCTTGATCACCCATCTGTTTTCTTGTTTGTTTATCTAAAAAAGGTGAAGGGGCCTCTTCGATGACCTTTTGGTTTCTTCTTTGAATAGAACATTCTCTCTCACCTAAATAAATTACATTGCCAAAATTATCTGCTAATACTTGTATTTCAATATGTCTTGGTTCGGTGATAAATTTTTCTATAAAAATACGTTTGTCGCCAAAACTCTTAAGAGCCTCACTTGAAGCTCTTTCAAAATTATCTTCTACCTGATCACTTGAAAATGCAATTCGCATACCTTTACCGCCGCCACCCGCACTAGCCTTTATCATAACCGGATAGCCTATTTCATCTGCAATCTTTGTTGCTTCATTTTTATTCTTTATTATTCCAATATGACCGGGAACAGTATTAACATTTGCTGACTTAGCAATTTTTTTAGATTCAATCTTATCACCCATTGACGCTATTGCTGATTTTGAAGGGCCAATAAAAGTAATTCCAGCTTTACTTAAAGATTCTGAAAAACTAGAGTTTTCGGATAAAAATCCATACCCTGGATGTAAGGCATCACATTTTTTTTCCTTACACGCTTTTATTATCAAATCGGCTCTAAGATAACTCTCTGAAGCTGGAGATGGTCCTAGACAAACTGCTTCATCTGCTAAACGAACATGTTCTGCATACCTGTCAGCATCTGAAAAAACTGCAACAGTTTTAATCTTCATTTTTTTTGCAGTTTTGATTATTCTACAGGCTATTTCTCCACGATTTGCAATTAAGATTTTTTTAAACATTATATACTTCTATTATTAAAGCGGAATATTTCCAAATTTTTTATCTGGATTTTTTTGTGTCTTGTTTTTTAATTTAGAAAATGCCTGTATCAACCTAAATCTGGAATTGCTAGGTATAATAACATCATCTAAGAAACCTCTTTCTGCAGCTATAAATGGATTTGCGAATCTTTCCTCATACTCTAATGTTTTAGCTTCTATTATTTTTGAGTCATTTAGTTCATTTCGGAAAAGAATTTCTACTGCTCCTTTTGCTCCCATTACTGCAATTTCAGCAGTAGGCCATGCATAATTAGCATCCCCTCTTAAATGTTTTGAGCTCATAACATCATATGCTCCACCATATGCTTTTCTAGTAATTAGAGTAACCTTTGGTGTTGTAGCTTCTGCATATGCAAATAAAAGTTTTGCTCCATGCTTAATTATACCCCCATATTCTTGAGCAGTTCCTGGCATAAACCCTGGTACATCTACTAATGTCAATATCGGAATATTGAAAGCGTCACAAAATCTTACAAATCTTGCAGCTTTTCTACTAGAATCATTGTCCAAACAACCTGCTAACACCGTAGGTTGGTTTGCTACAACCCCAATAGTTTGGCCATCTAACCTTATAAAACCAATAAGAATGTTTTTTGCAAAATTTTCTTGCAACTCAAAGAAATCATATTCATCAGCTATTGATACAATAAGTTCTTTCATATCATACGGCAGGTTTGGGTTTTCAGGTATCAAAGTATCTAACGCTAGTGAAACTCTTTTTTTTGGGTCATCAGTTTTTCTTTTTATATATTTGTATTCATTACTAGATGGCAAAAAACTGAGAAATCGTCTTAACACATTTAAAGCTTCAATATCATTATTAAATGATCCGTCTGCTACTGAAGAAATTGTTGTATGAGTTTCAGCTCCACCTAGTTCTTCTGCGGTAACTTCTTCAGAGGTAACAGTTTTAACTACATCAGGGCCTGTAACAAACATATAACTTGTTTCTTTGACCATGAATGTGAAATCCGTCATAGCTGGAGAGTAAACAGCTCCTCCGGCACACGGCCCCATGATCATAGAAATTTGTGGGACCACTCCAGAAGCTAGAGCATTTTGCAAAAAAACATCTGCGTAACCACCTAAAGATTCGACGCCTTCTTGGATCCTTGCTCCTCCACTATCATTCAAGCCAATTATAGGTGCTTTGTTTTGTATTGCCAGTTTCATTATTTTTACAATTTTTTTTGCGTGATCTGATGATAAAGATCCACCAAAAACGGTAAAATCCTGAGCATAAATATAGACTAATTTGCCATTAACTTTACCAGATCCTGTGATAACACCATCACCTGGAATAGTTTTCCCATCCATTCCAAAATCTCTTATTCGATGGATAACAAACATATCAGTTTCTTCAAATGAACCTTCATCTAAAAGAGTGTTTATTCTTTCTCTTGCAGTAAGTTTCCCAAGTGAATGTTGTTTTTCTATCCTTTTTGTTCCACCACCAAGCCGTGCCTTTTCTCTTCTTGATTGTAACTCTGAAATTATTTCTCTACTTGATTTCTTGATAACATTTCTCCTTCAGAAGACACTAAAAAGTAATATTTACCAAAATTTCATAAAATTAACTAGTAATAATCAATCTATGATAATTGAAAATTATTAAAATTAAATATAACTTGTTTAAAAAAATTTAGTTTGTTTTGGAGTATTCTATGGAAGAATTTTATTCAAATATCGGAAGACTTAATCATATTGCTATTGCCGTTCCTAATATAACAAAAGCCTCTAATATGTGGCAAAAGGCCCTAGGCGCTAATGTCAGTAAACCTCAAACTTTACCTGAACATGGAGTTAAAGTAGTGTTTGTAGAATCACCAAACACAAAGGTTGAACTTCTTGAACCCTTAAATAAGAATAGTCCAATTAGTAAGTTTCTTATTAAAAATCCTAATGGAGGTATGCACCATATTTGTTATGAGGTTGGTGATTTAAAATCTGCCTCAAAAAAACTTAAAGAAGTAGGAGCAACAATTTTAGGTGACGGGAACCCAAAGATTGGGGCTCATGGAAACCCTGTAATATTTTTGAAACCATCAGATTTTTCAGGAACTCTCATTGAGTTAGAAGAAATTAGATAATTTCTATATATTTTTCTTATAACAAACAGAGGCTCCACATTTTCTACAAACTAAATTTAATTTTCGCCTATGTGTTTTATGTTCCCAACAAGAATTTTCACAGTATCTTATCCATTTATAATCTGAAAATTCCAGAGTATGACACCTCTTGGCTGAGCACCCAAGCTTTTTAGCCATTTTCTTCCATACGATGTCGTGACCATGATTAGGACCTACAAGTGCATGAGCTATTTCATGAAGAATTGTGTCATAAACTTCTGACTTATTTGAATTTTTAATGAAATTCCTTGAAAACGAGATTTTTTTCTCTCTAAAAAAACATGCACCTGCCCTCACTTTTGCATGATCTAGATCTAATTTCCAATCAAATAGTCCATTTTTGTCCATTTCAAACCTTGCTAGATCCAAAAATTTTTTAAAAGACTCGAAATCTTTAAGCTTTTTATTCTTTATGGAACTATTTCTTCTACTGAAATTAAATACATTTTTTATTTTTAAAATTTCTTTTATCATTTATTTATTTTAAGGTTTTAACATAAGGTTATCTTACTTTGCTTGAATTAATTAACATATCATTGAAATGGAATTATCCAAAAGCAAAACCATTTATCAAAAATCTTAATCTAAAGATAAATAATGGTAATATTTTATGCGTGTTTGGGAAAAGTGGAGTTGGAAAATCTTCTTTAATTAACGTTATAGCAGGTACTATTGAAGATAACTTATCATTTGAAGGTGAAATAATTTTAAATGGGAAAATTTTGAATAATATTCCAATCGAAAAAAGAAAAATCGGACTTTTATTGCAAGAGGGTGCTTTATTTCCTCATTTGACTGTCGAACAAAATATATATTTTGGAATGAATAGAAAGCTAAAATCAAAAGAAAAATTATTTTTAATAGATGAAAATTTAAAAAAGGCTAATATGGAGGGTTTTCAAAATAGATATCCACATACTCTTTCAGGAGGTCAAAAAGCCAGGATAGCTTGCCTTAGAGCAGTAATGTCAGAACCAGAGTTATTATTACTTGATGAACCCTTTTCATCTTTAGATCCTGAACACAGGAATAAGTTCAGATATTTTGTTATTAGTATGATTAAAGAAAGTAAAATTCCTTGTTTGTTAGTTACGCACTATGAAGAGGATAAAAAGATTAGCCATGAAAAACCCATAGATTTGAATTTATTTTTAAAGTAAATTTTTTTTTTAATTTGTAATTAAACAATAATACGTTGCTTAAATAATATTATTTGTTAAGAATTAATTATAAAAATTAAAGGTGCACAATGAATTCGTCTATTAATGCTTCAAAGATTATAATTGATAATGAAAATGACAAAATTATTTCAAAAGCGGAAGCCGAAGAAGCGGTTAAAACCTTAATACGATACATAGGTGAAGATCCTGAAAGAGAAGGCCTCATAGAAACGCCTAAAAGAGTAATAAAATCCTTCAACGAATTTTATGCAGGTTACAGCCAAGATCCTGAAATATTTTTATCTAAAACTTTTGAAGATATCGAAGGATATAACGATATTGTTTTGTTAAAAAATATAAACTTTGAAAGTCATTGTGAACACCATATGGTTCCTATTATTGGCAAGGCTTCTATAGGTTATTATCCAAACAAAAGAGTTGTTGGAATTTCAAAACTAGCGAGAGTGTTAGATTTATATGCTAAAAGACTTCAAACTCAAGAGACTATGACTGCTCAAATATTAAATTGTATCGATAAAACTCTACTACCCAAAGGAACCGCAGTATTCATTGATGCAGAACATCACTGTATGAGTACTAGAGGTGTTTTAAAAAATGATGTTACAATGACTACTAATCTTTTTAGTGGTTGTTTTTTAGAGGATACAAATTTACAGGATAGATTTTTGAAAATGGCAACTTAAGGAAATTTAAATTAAATAGTCTTTAATAAAGCTTACAGAATAAATCATGAAATTTTCACCGATTATTTATCTCATTGGAATGTTATTATGCATTCTTTCTTTATTTATGTTAGTGCCTGCATTTGTAGATTGGTTCTATGGTAGTGATAACTGGCCAGCATTTGTAGGATCTTCAATATCTACATTATTTGTGGGATTAATACTTTTCTTTTCAAACAAAGGAAGTGCAACTGAACATTTAGAATTAAGGCAAGCATTTTTATTAACTAATAGTGCATGGATCTCAATCGCTATATTTGGATCATTACCATTTCTACTATCAGATATTGATATGAGTTTTGTTGACGCTTTTTTTGAGTCAACATCTGGAATTACAACTACGGGGGCAACTGTAATTGAAAATTTAGAAACAAAATCTTACGGAGTTTTAATTTGGCGTGCTCTACTTCAATGGCTTGGTGGTGTAGGTATAATTGTTATGGCTTTAGCTGTATTACCAATGTTATCAATTGGTGGTATGCAACTCTTTAAAACTGAGTCATATGAAACTCCTGACAAAGTTGTCCCAAAAGCAGCAAGTTTTGCTGCAGGAATTAGTATTGTTTATATAACTTTAACTGTTATTTGGGCATTCATGTTGTGGGGTGCTGGAATGCCGATATTTGATTCAATTGCACATGCAATGACAACTCTTGCGACCGGGGGGTATTCAACAAAGTCTGAATCTTTGGCAGCATTTAATTCTTCAACTATTGAAATAATTATTATTTTTGGGATGTTAGTTGGATCACTTCCTTTTGTTCATTATTTAGCTTTAACCAAAAATGGTATGAAAAATCTAATTAAAGATGATCAAGTTAAACTATTCTTGACTTTGGTTTTCTTTGTGGTTCTGATCATGTCATTATATTTAAGTTCAAATAACATACCATATCTTGAAGCTTTAAGGTTAGCTTCTTTTAACGTGATTTCAATAATCACTGGAACTGGTTTTGGGACGTCTGATTTTAATAATTGGGGTGGTTTTCCTACAACTATTTTACTCATTCTTATGTTTGTAGGAGGTTGTGCTGGATCAACAACATGTGGTTTAAGAATGGCTAGAATACAAGTTTTGATAGCAAATGCTAAAGCGCAAGTTTCTAAGCTTATACGACCACATGCAGTGGTGGTTTCTTATTACAACCAAAAACCAATTCCAGAAAATGTGGCTGAATCTGTAATGGGTTTTTTCTTTTTATATATAATTTCTTTTGCTGTAATTGCTAGCTTGTTAGGCGTATTAGGACTTGATTTAGTTACTGCAATTTCAGGCGCAGCTTCTGCAATTGGCAATGTCGGTCCTGGTTTAGGTGATATAATTGGTCCATCAGGATCATATGAATCCATCCCAGAGCTAGGAAAATTAATTTTATGTGCAGGCATGATATTAGGTCGACTAGAAATTTTTGCAATATTAGTTATGTTCTCACCGTTATTTTGGAAGAATTAATTACAAGTTTTACCAGGAAATATTCTTTCTGTTTTACAAAACTCACAGACAATCTTCACGTTTCCATTTTCATCTACAATTTCTTTTAATTCTTTTTTACTTAAATTCTTAATAGCAAATTTAATCTTTTCATCTGAACATCTACATTGATCTTGGATAATTATTTCGTCATATACTGTAATTTTTAGTTCATTGAATAATCTATAAAGTATTTCTTCAGAGGTTAGGTTAGTAGATAAAAACTCTTCTTTTCCTAATGTTGACAAAAAATTCAATGAATTTTGCCAAACCTCGTCATTGTTTTCATCTTCAAAACTATTTTTTACAGGCATTTTTTGAAGCATTATAAGTCCAGCAGAAAATAAGTTTTTTCTATTATTTTTTTCAATATCAAAATAATTAAAAGTTAGAAATTTTGTTTCTAACTGTTCAGAATTATTAAAGTAAAGTTCTGCTGTTTTGGACATGCTTGGTTCTTCAAGAGATACTATGCCTTGATATCTTTTGGCATATTTTCCTTGATCTAAAGTGAATGAAATATGTCCTGAACCCATTAAAGAATTTAAGTTGCTCTCTGTATTTGTAAAACCTGCATTTAGACCAACATATCCCCTTAGAAACCCATCACTTGTTATATCAGAAAATAAAGTGTGAACGTCTCCTGCACCTTTAGCTTGAATAGTAAAAACGCCATCATGCTTCATTCTAGACCCTAGACATGCTGTAATAGTAAGTGTATCAGCAAATAAACTTTCCACATTTGTTGGACATTCATGGCGCTTTACTATTTCAGAAACAACAGTTTGAAGTCTTACTATATTACCTCTAATAGTATTGTTACCTAATTGGAATGGAATTACATTATTATTAAAAATCATTTTAGAAGTATAAGTTACTCAAAATTTTAATTTAAGACAAAATTGCATGATCGCTTTTTGTGCATGTAATCTATTTTCAGCTTCATCAAATACAACAGATTGATTTCCTTCTAACACTTCAGAACTTACCTCTTTATTTCGGTAAGCGGGTAGGCAATGCATAAAGATCGCATTCTTGTCTGCTAATCCCATTATTTTTTTATTTACTTGAAATGGCATGAATTGGTCTTCAGGAAGTGGACTTTTGTCACCCATTGATCTCCATGTATCAGTAATAATACAGTTAGCACCTTCTGCAGCTTCTTGAGGTTCATGTGTAATAGAAATATTATTGTTTCTTTCAAGAGCCCATGATATTGTTTTCTCGTCTGGTTTTATACCCTCTGGACAAGCTATATTTAACTCAAAATTTAGTAAACCAGAAGCCTCTATCCAGCTTTGTAAAACGTTATTACAATCACCAAACCAGGTAATTTTTTTGTTTTCAAAATCTTTTAGATGTTCTTTTATAGTAATTAAGTCTGCTACAACTTGGCAAGGATGACTAAAATCTGTAAGAGCATTAATTACAGGAACCTCAGATATATTCGCATACTTTATTAACTGATCATGTCCAAAACATCTTATAATCACCATATCAGCATATCGTTCTATAACTCTAGCAGTATCCTCAACAGTCTCTCTCTCACCTAACTGCATTTCTTTTTCATTTAAAAGGTAGCTGTTTCCACCTAATTGATTTATTCCTACTTCAAAAGATATTCGAGTTCTTAAAGAGGGTTTTTCAAAGATTAGAACAACATTTTTATCTTTCATAAATTGAGCACAATTATTGTTTTTCCATTTTAAAGACAATGAAATTAAATCAATAAGTTGATCTTTATTTAGATCCTTTAAATCAATAAAATTAGGCATAATATTTTAGTTTTTTTTAATTTCTTTAACAACTTCACTCAGAATTTCAAAAGCATGGTCTATTTCTTCTTTAGAAGTATTAAGTGGTGGAAGTAATCTAATAGTATTTTCTGCAGCGCCTACTAGCAACAAACCTTTTTCTCTTGAAATATTCCCAAAATCACCTGCAGCAAATTTTTCTGTTAAATGAAAACCCCTTAACATTCCTGAGCCTTTTTTACATAATATTACTGGCGATACCTTGTCGTCATCATTTATTAAGGCATCCATTTTATTATCAAAGTAAGTAATATTTTCTCTTAAGCTTTTGAGAAAATCATCCTCTAATAAAAGATCCAAAACAGCATTGGCAGATCGCATTGCTAAAGGATTGCCCCCAAACGTACTGCCATGAGTACCTGGTATCATTGCGTCACCTACTTTAGCTTTTGCCATAACTGCTCCTACTGGAAACCCTCCACCAAGGCCCTTAGCTAACGCCACTATGTCTGGTTCAATATTTTCTTGTTGATAAGCAAAAAGGGTGCCTGACCTACCCATTCCAATTTGCACTTCATCTGAAATCAACAAAGATCCATTTTCAGCGGAAATATCTTGTAGTAACTTGAGGTATCCTCTAGGAGCTTTTCTGGCACCACCTTCTCCTTGAACTGGTTCTACTAAAATAGCCGCAACATGTTTACCTATTTTATTTTTTAAACTTTCAATGTCTCCCCATTCAACATGTGTAAAGCCTTGGGCAGATGGTCCAAATCCTTCTCTAAATAATGGTCTATCATTTGCAGCCAACATTGCTAAAGTACGTCCATGAAAAGCTCCAGTAGCACAAATAATTTCTGTCCTATCTTTTTCACCGTTAGCCCATGCAAACCTTCTAGCGACTTTAACAGCTCCTTCAGTCGCTTCAGCACCAGAATTACAGAAGAAAACTCTATCTGCACATGAATTTTCTACAAGCTTTTCTGCAACTGTTTCTTGTTCAGGGATCCTGTAAAGATTAGATATATGCCATAATTTCGAAGCTTGATCTTTTAAAGCTTCGACCAACTTCGGATGACAATGTCCAAATGCATTAACAGCAATACCACTTGCATAATCTAAATATTTTTTTCCATCTTCTGAGTATAAATAACTACCTTCACCATGTGTAAAGGCTATATCAATTCTTCCATATGTTGTCATTATAGATGGGCTTATTGTCATACTAAAACTTTCATAAATTTATAAGAATATACAATAATTATTAAAAAGAAATAAATAAGAAATTTTAAATAAAATGCTTAGCTAATTTTAGTCCTTGAGCTTGATAATTATTTGAGCTTCCAGCCTCACCATACAAGATACTTGGTACATTTGCCATTGGTTCATAAACAAGTCTACAGACTGTCTGGTCTTGTTCTATTAAAAAAGGTACATCATGAGATCTTACCTCCAATACCGCTTTGGTTTTAGAAGCACCAAGTTCTGTCAAACCAAATCCAGGGTCAAAAAATCCTGCATAATGAGCTCTAAATTCACCAACCTTGGTATCATAAGCTCTCATCTCTGCAGCATACTTAGATGGAACAGAAACGTATTCTTTACTAGCTAATATGTAAAATGCATCAGGGCTAAGTATTAAACTTCCTTGATTATTATTATTCTGATAACCACCTTGGTATAAAAGATCTTCTACAGTTATTTTTTCCCAAAATAATTCACGTTTATAATGATTGGGTTTATCGATGTCTATAAGCATAGAATGTTTTCTTGCTTTGTAGCCAATCAAACCATTTTCACCAACTAAATCTACAGATAAAGGAACACCATTTTTTATTTTATCTGGGAGATTAATATTATCTTGATTTCTTACCAATCCAACATGTTCTTGCAATATTTCCATTTCTTTATCTGAAGTAAATGACTGTCCTCTTCTTAATCTTAATTGATTAAGTCGGGAACCAGTTCTTACTAAAACTGAAAATGTTCTAGGAGATATTTCTGCATATAAGGGTCCCTGATATCCAGCTGGAACTTCTTCAAACTCCATTGCACTATCAACAATTAACCTAGTGAAAACGTCAAGTCTTCCAGTAGAACTTTTTGGATTTGCAATCCCTGTTAAATTATCAGTCAAATTTACGTTCTCTAACAACTTGACGATATACACACATCCACATTCTAAAACAGCACCATCTATTAGACTAAATTCGTGCATTGCAAGGTCTTTTAATCTACTAGATACTTTATTTCCCTTACCTGGAAGAAAGGAGGCGGGCACTCTCCATGCTTTTATACCTAATCTCAAATCTATAGAGGCTGGTTGGATTAGATCTTTTTCAATACCATTTCCACTAGTAATTACGTTTTTATGAATCAATTCTAAAATTTCTTGACTTGATAAAACACCAGCAATTTTTTGAATTTTATTCATTTTAGATTTCCAAATTTATTATAACTAAGACCTAAGTCTATAACCTGTTTTTAGTATATACCAAGCAAATATACTTAGTGCAAAGTTACAACAAAGTAAAACTGCACTTCCCAATATAGGAGATGCATCACTTAATCCAATAAAACTAAATCTTAACCCATCAATAGCATAAAAAAATGGATTACAATAAGCTAAAATTTTTAGAGATTCAGGTAGTCTTTCAATTGAATAAAAAGTGCCAGATAAAAATGCCAGTGGTTGAATAACAAAATTTGAAATTATTGATAATTGATCGAATTTTTGAGCCCATATTCCAGCAAGTAGTCCAATTATGGCCAATGTGATACCTCCTTGAATTAAATACAACATCATCCAAAAAATATTTTTAGGAAAATCTATGATTCCTAAAATCCATAACAATAAAAAAGAAGCTGTAAAAACACATAATCCTCTTGTGACGCTAGCTAAAGTATGAGCAATCAAAATTTCTATTGGCCCTAAAGGAGCCATTAATAAGTCCACAATAGATCCTTGGACTTTTGCAGTCATAAAAGCTGAAGAAGCATTTGCAAAAGAATTTTGGATAACACTCATCATAATCAAACCTGGAACCAAGAATGTTATAAACGGAACCTGACGAAATCCAGCATTTCTGTCAATCGCAATTGAAAATACAATTACAAAAAGTAAAGTAGTTACCATTGGGGCTGTAATAGTTTGTAAAAACACACTCGTAAACCTCTTTACTTCTTTAATGTACAAAGTAAATAAAGCCGTCCAATTTACCTTTCCAATTTCTCTTTTAACCCCAAGTTTTAAATTTTTATTTTTCAAAAATTTCTCTCCAGCAATATAAATATTTATAATTTTAATAATCTATATATATTAATAAATGATTATATTTAGTAAAAAAAATGAAATTTCACATGAATGAAGAAGAAAAAATAATTAAGAAACTTAGAAAATCTGCAATGTCTTATTTAGCTAGATATGAAGTTTCAGTTCACCAGTTTGAAAAGATAATGAAAAGAAAACTATCTAACTTAGAAGCTAATTTAGAAGACTTAGATAAAATAAAAATATTAAGAAACTTAAAAAATGAGATGATATTAGCAAAATTTATTGATGACAAGCGTTTTGCTGAGACAAAAATTCGTTCAATCCGAAGTCAAGGTGGTTCAGAAAGATTTATCTATGCAAAATTAAATGAAAAAGGAATATCAAATGATATAATCAAATGTGCTATTAATATAGTTGACGAGGGTCATGAAAACGCAGAAATGATCGCAGCAATAAATTTTATTAAGAAAAAAAATATAGGTATATATTATAAAAAGAATTTAGAGAATAAAATTGATGAATTTGAATTAAAAAATAAATGGTATGGAGCTCTCTCTAGAAGAGGTTTCTCATTAGATATTGTTAAAAAGGTTTTTGAAATTAAAGATATTGAAAAAGCTAATTTAATTTTAGAAGATAATTTATAGAAATATAAAAGGATTAGAAAATGACTAATAAAGATTTATATGAACCATCCTCTGACATAATTAAAAATTCTCATGCAAATAAAGCTGAATATGAAAAAATGTATGAAGAATCTATTACTTCTCCTGAAAAATTTTGGGAAAAACATGGTAAAAGAATTGACTGGATGAAGCCCTACACAAAAATTAGGGATGTGTCCTATAATAAAGAAGATCTTCATATCAGATGGTATGAGGATGGAACACTAAACGCTAGTTATAATTGTTTAGACAGACACCTAGAAACCAAAGGTAATAATACAGCAATTATTTGGGAAGGTGACGACCCAAATGAGTCCAAACATATTAGCTATAATGAACTTCATGAACAGGTATGTAAATTTTCTAATGTATTAATAAATGCTGGTGCAAAAAAAGGTGATCGAATAACAATCTATATGCCAATGATCCCAGAAGCAACAGTTGCTATGTTAGCATGTACTAGAATAGGAGCTATTCATTCAGTTGTCTTTGGTGGTTTTTCTCCAGACGCTCTAGCTGGAAGAATTGAGGATTGTAATTCAACAATTATTATTACTGCAGATGAGGGTATAAGAGGAGGAAAAAAGATACCTTTAAAATCTAATACTGATGAGGCCATTTCAAAAGCTAAAATGTGCAAAACTACAATTGTAGTTAAAAGAACAGGAGCTGAAATTAATTGGATAGACGGCCAAGATATTTGGTATCATGAAGAAATGGAAAAAGCATTAGCTAATTGTCCACCTGCTGAAATAAACGCCGAAGATCCAATGTTTATATTATATACTTCAGGATCGACAGGTAAGCCCAAAGGAGTTCTTCATACAACTGGAGGATATATGGTTTATGCTTCTATGACACATCATTATGTTTTTGATTATCAAGAAAATGAAATTTATTGGTGTACTGCAGATGTAGGCTGGGTAACAGGACATTCTTATATAGTTTATGGGCCACTATCAAATGGTGCTACTACATTAATGTTTGAAGGTGTACCAAACTACCCAACTGTAAGTAGATTCTGGGAAATAGTGGATAAACATAAAGTTAATATATTCTACACTGCTCCTACAGCAATAAGAGCATTGATGGCTGAAGGCAGTGAACCAGTAAAAAAAACAAAACGAGACAGCCTTAGAATTTTAGGTAGTGTTGGAGAACCAATTAATCCAGAAGCATGGAATTGGTATAACAATGTTGTTGGTGATGGAAGGTGTCCAGTAGTGGACACTTGGTGGCAAACTGAAACTGGAGGGATTTTGATCACCCCTTTACCAGGAGCCACTGATACAAAACCAGGTTCTGCTACAAATCCTTTTTTTGGAATATTGCCAGTTGTTGTTGACAGTGATAACAAAGAATTAACTGGAGCCACTGAAGGAAATCTATGTATTAATATGTCTTGGCCAGGTCAAATGAGGACAGTTTTTGGTGACCACCAACGTTTTATAGATACATATTTTTCAACTTTTCCCGGAAGATACTTTTCTGGTGATGGATGTAGAAGAGATGAAGACGGATATTATTGGATAACAGGAAGAGTTGATGATGTAATAAATGTGTCTGGTCACAGAATGGGTACAGCAGAAGTTGAGTCTGCTCTCGTAGCTCACACAGATGTAGCTGAAGCAGCAGTTGTTGGTTACCCACATGAAATTAAGGGTCAAGGCATTTATGCCTACGTTACTGTGAATATTGGCGTAAAAACATCAGATGAATTATTGACAGAATTGAAACAATGGGTAAGAAAAGAAATAGGTCCTATCGCTTCACCAGATTTAATTCAATTTGCCCCAGGTCTTCCTAAAACAAGGTCAGGTAAAATAATGAGACGAATATTAAGAAAAATAGCTGCAAATGAACATGAAGAGTTAGGTGACGTATCGACATTGGCTGATCCACAAGTTGTTCAAAATTTAGTGCAAAACAGAAAAAACTCTTAAATCTTATTTAGCTTGGTAAAATAGTTCATTAAAAACTTTATCAAAATTGGAAGAATAGCTACCAATGTAAAACTTACTATAAGAGTAAATGACATAATGTCATTAATGCTATTAACTTTTGAAATTTCTGAGCCAGCATTTACATAAATCACTGTTGCAGGAAGCATTCCTAATTGACTTATATAGTAAAACCTAAAAAGCGAAATAGGTAACACTCCCATAATTAAATTTATTAATACAAACGAAATAGTAGGTATCAATCTAAGACTTAAAAGATAATAAATACCATTTTTGCTAAATTTATTGTCTATAATGACTTTTGTTTTTTCAAATTTATCATTAATGAAATCTTTTAAAAGATATCTTGATAATAAAAAACAAATACATGCCCCAACTGTAGAGGCAAAGGAAACTATAATTACACCTTCAATAATTCCAAACAAGGCTCCAGCGGCAATGGTCAAAACAGTAGGAACAAAAGGGAAAGACAAACCTGATAATATTACATATAAAGTAAAAAATGAAATCCTTGATATATAAATCTCTTCACTAACCCATGTTTTCAGAAATGTAATATGTTCCTTTATTTTACCTAAACTGAAAACTTCTTGTAGATATATGTAAGATATTAAAAAAGTACTAATTAAAATAAAAATTAATAGTGCGGGTCTTCTCATTATGAGTTAAACACCCCAAATTCTATCGGCAAATTCTGGATAAAATTCTGAGACCATATAGGAAATCTTATTTCTTAATATATCTATACGAGTTTTATTTGGTATAGACATATTTGTTATTTTATCATCAACGTCAAATTTAAATCCTGTAAGTTTAATTATATTTTCTATGCTTTCATTATTATGAATTTTTAAAAGACAGAAACGTTTCTTTTGTTTGTTAAATTTGAATAGAGCTCTATTCGTTAATAGAAATTTTGGTCCTCCAGGTCTGTAGATATTCTCATCAGAAAATCCAGGCGCAGAAATAAAGTCTACTTTGTCAACTAAAGTTCTTGGTGAATGTTCTTCTCTAAATAAAATAATTTGTGGAACTACAAAATACATCAAAGCAGACCCAAATGAGCCTGGGAATCTTTTTTGTATTTTTGTATAACTTCCAGTACCTACTAAATTTATATTAGCTTCGCCATCAATTTGAACACCTCCTAGAAAGAAAGTATCTATTCTACCTTGAGCGGCGCAATCAAAAAGTTCTCTAGCACCATCAGTGAAATTATTATATTTATTGGAATGTAATATTGTAACCCTAATTCTATTGTTTTGAAGTTTAGCTTCTTCTTTTGCTAGCAAAGCCGCGGCACCTGGAATTGGTGATGCAGCACCAACGGCTATATGCTTATCATTTACCAGTAAATCAGCTAATTGACTTATTAATAACTCTTCTCTCTTAAGTTCAATCAAAAAATTAAACCTTTAAATTAATTAAATAAGTAATTTTGCATATATTCCTCAAAGCCTTTTTGTGTCTTTGCAGCAATAGAGTACTTTTTGATTTCATCATTATCTTGACCATAAACACCAGGTAACGCACAAGGCCACGCTCCATTTTCAACAACCGATATTCCATCAACATATAATGCCGGCAAACAGGTTGCAGCAGATAATTCGTTATCAAAAAAATCAATATCCAGAATTTGTTCAGTTGTCACAAATACTTTTTTTGAGGCATGTGTAAGAGTTGCTAATTCCCGTCTCCTTCCAATTTGAATATTTCCATTTTTATCCACACAAGGTGCATGAAATATTAATACATCCAACTGGACTGCAGGAAGTAACAAAATTGGCTCATTCTTGTGACCTGAACATTTCATAGGATTTTCAATTACTTGCCAATCTTTTCTATATTTTTGTATGTCAGAGCCAATTACCCCTCTAAGAGGCATAAATGGAACAGATTTTTCAGTAGCTTGGAGTTGCGCGTGCAATGCTGGGCATGTGGAGTCTTTTATTAATATATGACCTGCTTCAACAGCTTCTGAAAATCTAGGTGCCAAACCAAATTCACCCAAAGTTACGGCCGCTGCTTCAATCTCAGAAACACATCCGCTCCCAATTAACATATCACCTTGTATAGTGGTCAAAGGAAGGCAGTATAGTTTTAAGTCCTTTACACCTTTTTTTATTAGTTCTTTTGTGAACATCATTGGAACTCCAGAATAGTCTGCTGGAATTCCAATCAAATCTCCATCTTTTACTTCATCAACAATTTCTAAGAGAGATAATTCATCAAATTGTTTCATTATATATTCTCCCTTATTTAAAATATAATGTTTAATATGAGCTCTTCTGACCCTTATTATACTTCATTATTGATTCTTTTAACATTTTTTCTTCTTTACACCCAAGAAAACATATTTTTTTGAGTTTTTTTAGATTAGCTTCGGCTTTTTTCAAATTTCCTTGAGTAAGAAACATTTCTCCTTGATATTCAAGAGCACCCTTGTGCTTTGGAGAAATTTTAAGAGCTTTATCATAATATTGGGCAGCTTTATCAAGATTACCCATTTTTCTATATGAGAACCCTAGATAATTATATATGTCTGCATCTTTTTTATTGGTTTTTTCAGCCTTAAGAAGATTATCTATAGCGGCTTCATATGATTTTTTATTAATTAATTTAACCGCTTTATAGTAATAATTTGATTTAACATCCATCTTTTTACTGTCATCTCCACCACCTCCAGCAGCGAAGGAGGATACCACTAGTAATTGACTTAAAGAAATTATTGTAAAAAATTTTATGAATTTTTTGAAAAAGTTTTGATAAAACATTAGTGCTCCATTTAATTTAAGAAATATAGCCTTATATATAAACTACTTTAAATTTTTCTAGGATAAACATGCGATTATTTCTTATTTCTTCTTTTATTTTTATTTTAATCAACATAAATAAAGCTATTAGCGACGTTTTGCCAAATGATTTATTTTCGTCAGTGGAAGTTGTTGAACTTCAAATGAGCTCCCTTCAGACAAACTCAATTAAAAATAATTCTGGCATTTACCAATGTTGGCTGTTTGCACATCCAGAAAATAAGAGATATACAGGACCGTTTGGTAATTTCAAAAGAATGATTTCTGATACATCCTATAAAATATTGTTAAACTCAACTAAATTCAAAATTAAATTAATCGAAGAAAATAAAAACAAAGCTGCGTATTCAGTTAATGTAGACGCATACGATAATAAACGCTACAATTTAACATGGCTTTTAGAAAAAGCATCTGTAAGTAAAGATTGCAAAAATTGTTGGATGACGACTGCGGTTACACAACCACAATTTATAGGGCAGTTGAACTAAAATAAAGTGGAGAAAAATATGAAAACAGCAAAAGATTACCTTCAAGAAGCTAACGAAGTTGTGAAAAAAATTGACGTAAAGGAAGCAATTGAAAAGCATAAAACAAAATCAGCAATTTTTATAGATGTACGAGATAGTTCTGATATTAAAAAAACAGGAACAATTTTAGATGGTCTAGAAATTCCAAGAGGCCTAATTGAGTTTGTCGCTGATGAGGCAACTCCACTCTACAATAATAACCTTAAAAAAGATGCGGAAATAATACTTATCTGTGGAGTTGGCGGCCAGGCTGCGTTAACTGGTAAGACACTTATAGAAATGGGGTATAAAAATGTCCTTAATGTAGGAGGGATTCCAGATTGGGAAAAAAATGGTGGCCCAATGAAAAAGTACTAAAACATTTATTTTAAAATTTTATGTCAAAAACAATTGCAATATTAATGCCTGGAGATATGGGCCATGGATGCGGAAAAGCATTTAAAAATAATAATTTTAGAGTTGTAACTTGTTTAAGTCAGAGAAGTATTAGAACTAAAAAACTGGCTGAATTATCCGGTTTTGAAGATTTAGGTACGATTGAAAATGTTGTTGAAAATTCTGATATTATATTATCAATACTGCCTCCTGAATTTGCTCTTCAACAAGCTAAAATAGTCAACGATGTAATTTTAAAAAAAGAAAAACACCTTACTTATGTTGATTGCAATGCTGTATCTCCTGAAACAGCATTAAAAATCAATGATTCAATATCCTCTAAGTTTTGTAATTTTATAGATGGTGGTATCATTGGGTTCAATCCAATTGTAGAAAATGGACAAACAAGGTTGTATATATCTGGACCTAATACTAAACCAGTTAAATTACTCCACAAAAAAGGATTTATAATAAAAGATTTAGGTTTAGAAATAGGTAAAGCTTCTGCAATGAAAATGGTTTATGCTAGCGCAACAAAAGGAACTTTTGCACTTCATGCAGCAGTTTTGACAACTGCTCATAAACTAGGTCTTACTTCTGAATATTTTGCTGAATTGGAATATAGCAAACCTGATATATTATCATCAATGGAAAGGATGGTTCCAAGAATTCCTCTTGATGCAGCAAGATGGGAAGGAGAAATGTTTGAAATTGCTAATACTTTTTCTGATGCTGGAGTTACCTCAAAATTTCACGAAGGTGCAGCCGATATAATGTCACTGGCAAATAAAACACCAATTGCTAGAGAGACTAGAGAAACAGTCGATGAAACAAGATCTTTGAATGATGTACTTGATATGTATGTAAATGCAATTAAAAAATAAAATATAAAAACACTTGTAAATTAGTTAACAAATGAAGTAAATCATTAACATGTTTCTTGTTAACAAAAAATTTTTCGAAGCTACAAAAGATAAATTCTTCTACGGCTGGGTAATTGTTGGAATTGGGAGTCTTGGTATTTTTACGAGTGGCGCAGGACAATCTCATACCTTTAGTCCTTTTATACCAGTAATATCTCAAGATCTTAAAATTTCCAGTACATCAATTACTGCTGCTTATATGATAGCAACTTTATTTGCTGCTTTTCTATTGCCAAAAATGGGAAAATTAGTTGACAAATACGGACCAAGAAAAATTTTAATATATACCGTCTTACTCCTTGGAATTGGATGTATGATTTTTGGAGCTGCATCAAACTTTCTAATGTTGGCCATCGCATTTGGATTTTTAAGATTTTTTGGGCAAGGCTCTCTAATGCTTAGTTCTGCGAATATTATAACTCAGTGGTTTGATAAGAAAAGAGGGTTTGCACTTGGATTAATGGGTTTAGGGTTTGCTATTTCTATGGGTTTACATCCATATGTCTCTGACTTTTTAATTTCAAATTACGGATGGAGAATGGCATGGGTTATTCTAGGTTTGTCTACATGGTTGATCATGTTACCATCATTGATTTTCTTAGCAATAGATAAACCTGAAGATGTAAGTATTAAACCAGATGGAATTTTAGAAAACAATAAAAAGAGTAAAAATAATGAAAAAATTTTTGGTCTCAATCTTGAAGAAGCCCTAAAGGAAAAAAGCTTCTACATACTTGCATTCTCATTTTTTTCTATATCTTCATTAGTAACTGCGCTTCATTTTTTTCAAGTTACAATTTTAAGTCAATACTTTGGAATGGCGAGTAGCACTGCAGCTGGTTTATTCATACCAACAATGGTTTCTATGATTATCTTTATTCCTATTGCAGGTAAAATTTTAGACAGATTTGAAACTCATAATATTATTGGAATTGCATTATTAATAACCACTGCTTCACTATTATCCATAACCTTTGCAATTGATTCTACCTTTTCCATTATTTATGCGATCATTTTCGGAATTAATAATGGATTTAATTTATCTTTATTTGGCTATATCTGGCCAAGGTATTTTGGAAGACTACATGTTGGTAGTATTCAAGGTACAGGTCAAATGATATTAGTTGTAGGAGCATCAATTGGCGCAATGCCGTTCGCAATATCAATGGATCTTGGTTATGACTTAATTACAACTATAAGACTTTCTGCATTATATCCTTTTTTCTCAGCATTTTTATGTTTTTTCTTTTTAAGAGAAAGTAAAAAACTTACAGAAATGAAGAAATAAATTAAATTGAATTTAGTAACCATTTATAAAAATACTTCTAATAATTTTAAAGCCATCCTGGCAATGATTTTGGCTGTATTTTGCGTAACTATTATGAGCGTTCAAGCTAAATTAGTAGGTATTGAATACCATGCTGTACAGATTACATTTGCAAGAGCCATGGTAGTAATAATTCTTTTATTACCTCTAATTCACAAGCTAGGAGGCATAAAATTTTTAAAAACAAATAAGCCTTATCTTCATTTCTTTAGAAGCTTAGCGGGACTTACTGGGAATATAATGTTTTTTTTAGCCTTTCAAAGACTACCTGTTGCAGATGTCACAGTAATATCTCAAGCAGTACCAATTTTTTCATGTATTTTTGCAATAATCTTTCTCAACGAAATAATAGGGTGGCGAAGATGGTTGGCCATTTTAATTGGATTTGGTGGAGTAGTAATTGCAATAAACCCAACTGGCTCCATAGCTATTGCTTCAATTTATGCCCTAATTGGCACTTTAATGTGGTCTACTACTATTATTTTTTTAAGATTACTAGGGACAACTGAACATCCTGTAAAAACAGTCTTTTACTTTATGTTAGTGAGTTTTATTCTAACTTCTTTTTTTCAACCATTTTTGTGGAAAGAACCTTCATTAAGAGTCATTTTGTTATTTATTGGACTAGGTGTATCAGCTTTTTTAACACAATTGTTAATGACTTACGCATTACAAAAAGCACCTGCTTCAATTGTAAGTCCATTTAATTATACAGGAATTGTATGGGCAATTATTTTTGATTACTTGATATGGAACTCGCATCCAATAATTTCTACAATTGTAGGAGGATTCATTATAACAATTTCAGGTATATATATCTTCAAAAGAGAGGCTAAAATAAAATCAATTAAATAAATTATTTTTAAATTTAAAGTATAGAATCAATTTAAATATGAAATAACCAATAATTGGCATTATTATAAGACCATTACTTAAAGGAGTGAATTCACCCAAAAATCCTAAAATTATACCTCCGACTGTTAATGATCCAAAAGAAATACTTGACCACCAAGTTAAGACTCTAGCCCTATAAACTTCTTCTACTTCTAATTGGATAATTGTTTGAGTTCCAATACCAACTGCAGTTGTAGTAAAACCGACAACTGTAAAAAATATTGCCATTGTATAAACTTCTGAAAAAAAGCCAATAATGCAGCTTATTATCAGACCAAGCATTAATATTGATACTAATTTAGTTTCAATTTTACTTTTATTACTATTTCTAAAACCTATCCAAATTGATGCCAATAAGGCCCCAATACCCGCAGTAGTTGTAATTAAAGACAATCCAAAACTCCCTTGTTTTAATATTTCTCCTGCAATTGTTGGTTGAATTTCAAGCATCCCTCTGACAAAAAAGGCGCTTACAAAAACAACAAATAAACTTTTTAGAATAATGGGGGTCCTTAACACAAATTTTCCACCTTCCAAAAATCTATGAAAAAAATTTCCTTGTAAAACTTCTTTCTTA
The DNA here is from genome assembly GCA_902517815.1 of uncultured SAR116 cluster alpha proteobacterium. Classification (GTDB taxonomy): domain Bacteria; phylum Pseudomonadota; class Alphaproteobacteria; order Puniceispirillales; family Marisalimonadaceae; genus Marisalimonas. The sequence goes on along the minus strand of CABYED010000014.1, from coordinate 21,566 downwards.
ATCCTTGTTCTTAAGGGCATATAAATTAAGACTGGAATCAATGGAAGATAAGTTAATGCAGCAATCAAAAAAGTTACTTCAAGATTAAAAAAAGCTATCAATCCTCCAGCAAAAGCAGGACCAACAACTCTTGATCCATTAAAGGATGCAGAATTTAGACCTACAGCACTAGAGAGTAAATTTTTTGGAACAACAATAGAGACAAAAACCAATCTTACAGGGTGATAACAAGCACTTAAAAAACCTTGTAAAACAGACAAAAAAGCTAAAGTAAATAATGTGTGTTGATCTAAATATTGTAAGAACCAAATTAATATTCCAATTAAAAACATTAATATTTTTAATATTACACTTGCTACCCTCATATTCCAATTTTCTGCAAATACAGCAAAAAATGGTCCTAATACTCCTGCAGGTGCCATAAGAGCTAAAGTTACAAAACTTGTCCAAAATGTAGATTCTGTAATTTCCCAAGTAAGCCAACCAACTCCAATTTTTTGTATCCAGAGCCCAAAAAGAGAAACCGTATTACTAAAAAAATATAAGCTAAATGATCTATTTGATAAGGCATTCATGAATTAAAAAAAGTTTCTATAGCTTCGTTAAATTCAGATGAGTTTTCACAATAAGGTGCGTGGCCAACATTTGAAAGCTCTAATACTTTTGCATGAGGTAATGATTGTTGTAATCTATTAGAACGATCGTTTGATACAACAATATCTTTTGAACCTTTTAATATAAGACATGGTTGATTAACTTTTAACAAACTAGTTGAAGTATCTAGTGTTTGCATAGCCATTCCACCTGACATTATGGAACCTTCTGTAATTTCTTCACTAATAATAGATAAGAAACTGAATATTTCTTTATCTTTCAATTCAGGCAACATCTTTTTAATTCTTAATTTACCAAATTCTTCATTAGACAACTTTTTTCTTTCTTCAAGTCTTTGACTATAGGGTTTCCTTAAAGGGCTCTTAGGCGGTAATGCGTAACCTTTATGAGTACATGACAAAACTAATTTATTTACACTACCAGAAAAGTCAGCTGAAACAATTTGAGCTAACATGCCACCCATCGAGTGACCTACTAAGTCAAATTTCTTAATTCCTAAATTTGTTAGTAAGTTATTCACTAGCTTTGCAATCTCAAACATATTTAAATCCGCAGCATCTGATTTTCCAAAACCAGGTGCATCAATTGCAATTACTGACCTTTTATCTCTAAAATGTAAAAATTGAAAAGCCCAACTTTTGCTATTCCCGTTAAAACCATGCAAGAATACAATTGGTATATTATCATCAAATTTATTGATCCTAAAAGATGTGTTTAAATTATATTCTTTATCACTAAATATTTGTAATTCGGGAAGTTTTTTCAAAATTTCTAAGTGGTTCAATGTCTCCTCCTGTAATTACTTTTTATAATAAAAAAAACAAAAAAGATTTAATTATATAAATTTATTTTATCTTTTGACTCTATGTTATTTTTAATTCAATGTTTTTTTAAGGATATTTTAGGAGAGTAAAAATGAAATTAATCAACAGACTTTTTATTATTTTGATAAGTTGTCTTTTATCAAGTGTTGCACTGGCAAAAGACCTCACTGTTGGATTGAAATCAGAGCCCAGCTCTATTGATCCACATTATCATAATCTTGGTCCAAATAATGCATTTGCAACCCATATTTATGGGACATTAGTTGGGTCAGACGAAAACCAACAACATTATCCAGATTTAGCTACTTCGTGGAAACCTATCAATGACACCACTTGGGAATTTAAGCTCAGAAAAGGTGTAAAGTTTCATGACGGAAGTGATTTTACTGCAGATGATGTTCTCTTTACGGCTCAAAGAGCACAAAATGTTCCAAAATCTCCATCAGGTTTTGGTACTTACTTAAAGGGAAAGGAATTTATTAAAATTGATAGTCATACAATTCACATAAAAACTAAGAAACCCTATCCTTTGATGCCAAATGATATCATGACAGTTAAAATTATATCAAAGAAAAATGGAGAAGGCGCAACCACAGCTGACTATAATAGTGGTAAAGCAGCAATTGGTACTGGTCCTTATAAGTTTGTAGAGTGGGTGCCAGGAGATAAAATAGTATTAAAAGCTAACGAAAATTATCATGGTGCAGGTACTGGAGCGCCTAAATACAAAAATATTTTATTTAAGCCAATTAAATCTGGTCCCGCAAGAATTGCAGCACTATTAGCTAAGGATGTAGATTTTATAGATAATGTACCTCCTTTAAATGTTGCAAAAATGAAAAAAAATCCAACTATTAAGTTAAATAGCGGATCTTCTAATAGAGTGATTTATCTTCATATGGACCAATTTAGAGAGGATTCACCTCATATTACTGCAATAGGTGGTGGTAAAATTAAAAACCCTCTAATGGATGTCAGGGTCAGAAAAGCTCTTTCTTTAGCAATTAATCGTGATGCAATGGTTTCAAAAGTGATGGAAGGTATTGCTGTAAAAGCAGGCCAATTATTACCAGCAGGTTTCCATGGTGTCTCAGATAAAATGAAACCAGATCCATATGATCCAGAAGCTGCAAAAAAGTTATTAGCAGATGCTGGTTATGGAAACGGTTTTGAAATGACTATCCATGGTCCAAATGATAGATACATCAATGATGCAAAAATTGCTGAGGCACTTGCACAGATGTTCTCAAGGATAGGTATTAAAGCAAAAGTTGAAACAATGCCAAAAGCTGTTTACTTCAAAAGAGCATCAAGAGGTGGTCCAAATAAGAGCCCTGAATTTAGTTTTATGGTCCTTGGTTGGGGTGCTGGTTCTGGAGAAGCATCATCTCCATTAAGAGCTTTATTACATACTTATGACAAATCTATTGGTATGGGTAGAGCGAATAGAGGAAGACATTCTGATCCAATTGTTGATAAGCTAATTCAAAAGGCGCTTGGAACAGTTGACTCAGACGCCAGAGGTAAGCTTTTAGCTGAAGCTACCGAAGTGGCAGTTGGTAAAAACTATGGTGTTATTCCAATTCATTATCAAATGAATACTTGGGCTGCAAAATCTTCTTGTAGCTACACTCCAAGAACTGATGAAAGAACAATAGCAACATATTTAAATTGTAAATAAGTTATAACCTAAGAACCAGAGCAGGTTTGCTCTGGTTCTTATTATTAAAGAATTCTAAAATGACAGCATTTATTTGTACAAGATTCGCTCAAAGTATACTTGTTTTATTTATTATGTCTCTTTTGGTTTTTGGAGGTGTAAATCTAGTAGGTGATCCTGTAGAAATGCTAATTAATCCTGAAGCTGATCAAGCCGAAGTAGAAAGAGTTATCCGCGAACTTGGACTAGATAGACCTGTAACAGAACAGTATTGGTATTTTTTAGTAAACGCCTTTAAAGGGGATTTAGGAAGCTCATTTATTTTTGGAGAACCTGCCCTAAAGTTAATAATCCAAAGAATGCCGGCCACATTAGAACTGGCCTTGTTCTCATTATTTATATCCTTAATTATAGCAATACCTTTAGGTATATACGCAGGATATAACCCTGACAGCAAAGCAAGTAAGGTTATTATGGCAGGTTCTATCTTAGGCTTTTCTATGCCAACATTTTGGGTTGGTATTATATTTATTATGATATTTGCTGTTCAACTTGGATGGTTACCATCAACTGGTAGAGGTGAGATTGGAACCTTTATGGGCATAAATAGTTCTTTGTTTACTCTAAATGGACTATCTCATGTTTTTTTACCTGCACTAAATTTGGCTTTATTTAAAATTTCTTCAGTCATACGTCTAACACGAGCCGGAACAAGAGAAATAATTCTTCAAGATTATATTACGTTTGCTAGGTCTAAGGGAATTTCTGAAAAAAGAGTTGTATTGATACATGTTTTGAAAAATATTTTAATTCCAATTGTCACTGTTGTTGGCCTTGAATTTGGTTCCTTAATCGCCTTCTCAACAGTTACTGAAACTGTGTTCGCATGGCCTGGGATGGGAAAGTTAATAATTGATTCAATTTACAATCTTGATCGCCCAGTTATTGTGGCATACTTAATGATCATTGTAACATTTTTCGTATTTTTAAACTTAATTGTTGATATAATTTATACGTTCTTAGATCCACGAGTAAGAATTAAAGGGGATCATCAATGAACCCAAAATTAAGAAAATTTCTAGAATTCTGTAAAGATTTTTCTTCAAACAAGGTTGCTCTTGTCGCTTTTTTTATTTTTTTACTTATTCTATTCGTAGCAATATTTGCACCTTTAGTATCTCCGACTGATCCTTACGATCTCAATACTGTTAGTATTATGAATAGTAGATTACCACCATTTTCAGAAGATTTTTCTGGTAATTATTTTTTACTTGGTACTGATGGCGCAGGTAGGGACATGGTTTCAGCTATATTCTATGGATTGAGGGTAAGTTTAGGAGTTGGCGTTTTATCAGGTATTTTTGCTCTGATAATAGGTTCATTTTTTGGAATTTCTGCAGCTTTTTTTGGTGGTAGATACGAATCATTAATTATGAGAATTGTGGACATTCAGCTAAGCTTTCCATCTATTTTAGTTGCTTTAATTATCTTAGCTGCTTTTGGAAAAGGTGTTGAAAAAACTATCATTGCTCTAATTTTAGTACAGTGGGCTTATTACGCTAGAACAGCACGATCAAGTGCTCTAGTTGAAATAAATAAAGAATATGTTGATGCTGCTAGATGTTTAGCATTCGGAAACACACGAATAATGTTTAAACATATATTGCCTAACTGTATGGCTCCGTTAATTGTTGTTGGTACTTTGCAAACAGCACACGCAATTTCTTTAGAAGCCACACTAAGTTTTTTGGGTTTAGGCCTTCCCATAACAGAACCATCTTTGGGTCTTCTAATTGGAAATGGTTTTGAATATATGTATAGTGGCGACTTTTGGATTAGTATATTTCCTGGGGTTGCATTACTTATAACTGTCGCTTCTATAAATTTAGTCGGAGATCATCTGCGGGATATGTTTAACCCAAGACTTCACTAAAATTACTAATGATAGTCACTTAATTTATACGCAAGTCTTACTGCTGTTTTACCAGGAAATAATCTTTTGGAAGGCATAATTAAAATAGTTTCTTCGAAGGGAGCATATACTTCTTCATCGTCATCTTTCCCAATCAACACTCCCTTTTTTAAGGTTTCAAAACCTTGCCAATCTTGATCAAATTTAAAATTTTCACTTTTGATAGTTATAATTTCCCCAACTTTATAAACATCATTTTGAAAGTTCAATACTTTATTTTTATAGATAAAATCATCTGCAAAATTTTCGTCCATTATTGATGTAGTTCGTAAAAATCTTATCATCGTCTCAATTGCAACAATTTCAGACGACTTGGCCCAGTGTTGCCCACATTCAACTAGAAGAGCATTTTTTTGACTTTCTTTATTAGAAAAACCAAAATAGTCTCTCATTCTCATTCCTTCATTATGACCAGAATCAGATATTATTGGCATTTGCATGCCTACATCACGAGCGAAATCAATACCTTTTTTTAACATTCCAGCCATCATAAGAGGCACGCAAGGTTTTTGCATTGAATGGATATCCAACAAATAATCGACTTGAGAGACTATATTTTTAACTTCATTAGCTCTTAAAAATTCACTAGTTCTTTTTCTTTTGGGATCTTCTAGAACACCCTCTGCCCATAATCTATTAAAATCCTCTTCAACCCATCTTGTTCTATTTGGATTAAGAGGATCAAATGACAAATAAGCCTCAATATTCATAAAACCTAGAGTTAATTTTCCACTCAGTGGCCTATAGTCATTTTTAAGAAACCAATCTATGGCAAGTGCCCCACAAGGTTCATTACCATGTACAATTGATGATATAAAAACATTTGGACCACTTAAACCACTATCTAATGTAATAACATAGTCAATACCTGTGTTAGAGTTTTTGTAAGGTGAAATGTCAGGATTAACTAATTCAACTGGAAATTCATTTTTATAATCTAATTTAGGATCATTCATAGTTTTTAGTTTCAAACCTTCATTCCATCAAATGGTTTAACGTAGTGATCCTCTCCTAATTTAATCATTTGAACATATTCAGGTTCATAGCCTATTGGCTTTAATAAACTAGGAATTTCGTCATTCATTAAGTTTAACTTCTTTTTTCTTTTGGTTGGATCTGCAATTGGAACTGCTGCCATCAATTTTTTTGTGTAAGGGTGTTGAGGATTTTCAAAAATTTGGCTTCTAAGTCCAATTTCGACAATTTCACCCAGATACATTACACCTATTCTATGACTTACTCTCTCAATTACAGCCATATCATGGCTTATGAATAGATATGTTAAACCGAATTCTTCTTGTAGCTCCATCATCAAGTTTACTACTTGAGCCTGAATAGAAACATCTAGTGCTGAAACTGCTTCATCAGCTATTATTAACTTAGGTTCTAATGCCAGAGCTCTGGCTATTCCAATTCTTTGTCTCTGTCCTCCAGAGAGTTCATGTGGATATCTAGAGTAATATTGTTCATCAAGTCCAACACGATTTAATAATTTTATTACCCTACTATTTGATCCCAACTTAGGCTCTAATCCGTGCACCATTATTGGTTCCGCTATAATTTGACCAACAGTCATTCTTGGATTTAAAGAAGCAAAAGGATCTTGAAAAATCATTTGCATCTTTTTTCTATATTGTATCATTTCTTTATTATTTAAATTAGTTAAGTCTACGCCTTCAAAAAAAACTTCACCTCTTGTTGGTGACGTTAATCCTATTATACTTCTTCCTGTTGTGGACTTTCCACAACCACTCTCACCAACCAATCCAAGTGTTTCACCTGGTTGCAAATTAAAACTTATATTTTCAACTGCATGAATATTTCCACCTGCTCTTCCAAAGTCTTGTTTGATTAAAAACCTTGTTGTCAAACCCTTAACTTCAAGCAATGGAGAAGAAGTCCTATTTACAGTATCTTTCATTTCTACAACTTTTTTTGTTGGAATTTTCTCTTTATTTTTGTGTTCATCAGAAGATTTAACATCAAGATTAACAAATTTTGCTGGTAGTTTTTTACCAATCATACTTCCAAGTTTTGGGACAGCTGCCAATAAAGACCTAGTGTATGGATGTTTAGGATTTTGAAATATTTCAATAGCAGTGCCTTCTTCAACTTTTTTACCTGCAAACATGACAACGACTCTGTCAGCAACCTCAGCCACCACACCCATATCATGAGTAATAAACATTACTGACATACCTATGTCTCTTTGTAACATTTTTATCAAATCCAGTATTTGTGCTTGTATTGTGACATCCAATGCTGTTGTAGGTTCATCTGCAATTAATAATGAGGGCTTACAACTTAATGCCATTGCAATCATAACTCTTTGTCTCATTCCACCAGAGAGTTCATGTGGATATTGATTTAACCTTTTTTCTGGTTCAGGTATTCTTACCAACTTGATCATTTCAAGTGCAATTTCAAAAGCTTCTTTTTTTGTTTTGCCTTGATGCTTAATTATTGTTTCAGTAATTTGCATACCAATAGTAAAAACTGGATTTAGTGATGTCATAGGTTCTTGAAATATCATTGAGATGTCATTGCCTCTGATATCTCTCATTTTTTCTTGATCAAGCCGAGTTAAATTTAGATTAAGATTGTTTTTTGATTGAAGGTTTATTTCACCAGAAACTATTCTACCTCCAGAATAATCAGTAAGTCTCATTAAAGATAATGCCGTAACAGATTTACCTGAGCCTGATTCACCTACTATTGCAATAGTCTCACCTTTATTGATTTTAAAAGAAATGCCATCAACAGCTTTTACAACTTTATCTTTTAATTGAAATTGAACTTTAAGATCTTTTACTTCAACAACTGATTCAGGAGTTTTATTTTTGATATTTAAATTACTTTTATTCATAAAATACCTTTTTCAATTTGTAATTTAATCTCATTTAACAGACTTCCAATATTTGTTTTTAAAAGATCAAAATTGTCTGATTTTATTCTTGTTATTTCATCCATATATAATCTTCTATTAACTTCAATTTGGACTGAATTCTTATTTGTTTTAGGATCACTATAAGCATCTGTAAGTTCCATACCTTTATATGGATCATTAATATCAACAGAGTAGTTTAAACTTCTTAAAAAATCTACAATAAGGTCAGTAAATTCTTTTTTACAAGATGTTCTATCTCTATCACCAATTACAAAATCTGGTCTCCTAGTACCTTTTTCTTGATCTGACATTGCTGTGGCTTTGTTTTGCATTGAATGAGCGTTTATGTGATAAAACTTTCCAAAACGTTGATAAGTACTACTCATAATTTCTTTAAGTGTTTTATGATAAGGTCTATGATAATTTTTAACCCTGTGAATGAATTCACTAAATTTTATTTTATTTGCATACATAGGCTCTCCATTTGGAGGAATGCGCAACCAAATCAGACCAATCCCTAATTCACTCTTAATTGTAGGGTTGAATAAAAATTTTTCTTTCTTGACGTCAAAATCAATAAGTTCTTCACTTGGAAAATCAGTTTCTGCTCTATTGGGATCTATATAAGATCTAGGAAAATTAGCATTTAGAATTACACCACCTATTTCAGAAACATAATTATATAATTCATCAACATATGAGTCTTCTGCTTGTCTTAATTTTGAAAATTCAGCTTGATGATTAAAATCAGATGGATAAATAACTCCACTATGAGGAGAATCGACTATTAAAGGAATAGATTGACCTTCTTCTCCATCAACGTTTAAAATCGTATCTAGCAAAATGGATTCCTTATTTTCAAAATGTATAAATATTATTGAGTGTAGTAAAAATGAATATCAAGCAAAAAATTAAAGATATAGTTCCAGAAATGACGGAATGGAGACATCAAATACATGAGAAACCAGAAATAGCGTATCAAGAAAAAGTTACATCTAAATTTATAGCCAATAAATTAAAAGATTTTGGAATAGAAGTAATTGAAGAATTTGGTAAAACAGGTGTTATAGGAATTATTCAAGGAAAAGAAAATAAAGGACAAGAAAAATCTATTGCGATTCGTGCAGATATGGATGCACTTCCAATGACTGAAAAGACTAATTTGCCATATTCTTCAAAAAATGAAGGAGCAATGCATGCTTGTGGACATGACGGACATTCTACAATGTTATTAGGAGCTGCAAAATATTTGTCAGAAACAAAAAATTTTTATGGAAAAGTTTATTGTGTTTTTCAACCCGCTGAAGAAGGAGGTAATGCAGGGGCTAAAGCAATGATTAATGATGGTCTTTTTAAGAAATTTAAAATCGATAGTGTTTGGGGAATTCATAATTGGCCAGGTATTCCAGTTGGTGAAGCAGTTATCCATGAGGGTTTTGCTATGGCTGGAGGTGACATAATTGTAATTGAAGTAAAAGGTAAAGGTGGACATGCAGCACAACCTCAATATGCAAATGATCCTATGGTAGCTGCTGGATTAACTATCACTGCACTTCAAAGTTTAATATCAAGACAATTAGATCCTTTTAAAAGTGCTGTCTTATCTATAACAAAAATTGAAGGTGGATCTGCATTTAATGTTATCCCTGACACTGTAATTATTGGTGGAACGCTTAGATCTACAGATCAAAAAAATAGAAATGAAATGCTAGATAAAATAAAAAAGGTTGCGTCTAATACTTGTGCAATTAGTAATTGTGAACTGAATATTGAAATTCGTCCAGGATATCCGCCGACTATAAACAACAAGGAATGCGCTAAACTTGCTTCTAAAATTTTTAAAAAAACTTTTGGCGACAACTCAATTAATTTAAAAGAAACTCCAACAATGGGTTCAGAAGATTTTTCTTATATGCTAGAAGAAAAACCAGGAGCATATATTTGGCTTGGTGCTGGGGCAAGCTCAGAAAAGCTACATAGTCCCTTCTATGATTTTAATGATGAACTTTTACCCATTGGAGCCCAATACTGGACAGATCTAGCTGAAAATATTCTGGTAGAACAAAGTTCATAAGAGAATTTTCCCATTTATATAACTTTGAGCTTCTTTTGTCTTTGGCTTTTTAAAAAAATTAATGGCCTTTGTTTGTTCAAGGAGTCTACCTTTATTAAAAAAAAGTATTTCCTTAGCTAATCTTTTTGCTTGGCCCATATCATGGGTAGTTAAGATTATGGTCTTCCCTTTTTTGTTTTCATCTAAAATTATTTCTTCAATTAAATTTAAACTATAAGGGTCTAAATTGGCAGTAGGCTCATCTAAAAGTAATAGGGAAGGATTAATTAATAAAGCCCTCGCAAGAGATAATCTTTGTTGTTCTCCACCTGATAATAATCTAGCGGGTTTGTCCTTGAAAGTATCTAAACCTACTCTTTGTAAAAGTTTCATAATTTCAAAATTAGATAGCTTATTTTTTTTCTCTAAAACAAATTGCATATTCTCTAAAACAGACCTTCTTAAAAGTATAGGCTTTTGAAATACCAATGCTATCTCTTTTCTTATGTACTCATTAATTTCTCTTGAATTAAAATTAATTTTTCCAGACTTAACCCCAACTAATCCGTTTATAGTTTTAAGAAACATACTTTTGCCAGCTCCATTTGGACCTAAAATTGCAAAAATTGATTTATTATTAATTTTACAATTAATATTATTCAAAATTTTAGTTTTGCCTAATAAAAGAGATAAATTAGAAATTACTATAGGAGTTAATGATTTTGATTCTTTTTGGATATCAAACATACATTCTCCTTTTTGCTCTTGTTTTTAAACTAATTAAAATTAGGTTTATTATTAAGGCAATCAATAAGAGGATAATACCTAAGGCTAAAGCCAAAGATAAATTTCCTTTAGAAGTTTCCAAAGCAATTGTGGTTGTCATAACTCTTGTTAAGTGATCTATATTACCACCTACAATTATCACAGCACCAACTTCAGAGATAGCTCTACCAAACCCAGCTAAAATTACTGTTAGAATTGAATATCTAGCATCATATAGACATGCGACGAGAGCTTTATGAGATGAAATAACCAGAGATTTAAAAAGATCTTTATATTCTTCATTAATTTCTTCAATTATTTGGGCTGTTAATGAGACAATGATAGGAATAATCAAAATCATTTGAGCAATAATCATAGCCGTAGGTGTGTACAAAACACCTAACCAACCAAATGGACCAGATCGTGAAATTAATAAGTATACAATTAATCCTACAACAACTGGAGGCAAACCCATCATGGCATTAAATATAATTATAACAGTATCTCTACCCCAAAAATTTTTAATAGCCAAATATGTCCCAATTGGTAAACCCACTAAACAAGATAAGAGTAGCGAAAGAAAACTAACTTTCATAGAAAGTAGAAGAATCTCAAAAAAATCTTTATCTAAAGTTAAAACCAAATCAAATGCATGTGTAAATGACTCTAATATCATACATAAATACCTTGATTATTTATGTTTTAATGTGTTAATTTATGTGAAAATTACATAATATGCAATTAATTTAACTTTTTGATGTTTGTTTTATCTAAAAATTTATTTTTATTATTTTTATTATTTATTCTTCCAAAGCTAAGCTTTGGCAAAGATGCATTAATTATTCAATCAACTACCTCTACTTATAATTCTGGGTTTTATAATTATATACTTCCAATAGTAAAATCAAAAATTAATGTGGACGCACATGTGGTGTCAGTTGGTACTGGCGCAGCATTAAAGAATGCTAGCAATTGTGATGGAGATGTCGTCATAGTTCATGCAAAGGAAAGAGAATTAGATTTTGTTAAGAAAGGTTTTGGCATAAATAGAAGAAACCTTATGTACAATGATTTTATAATAATTGGGCCCAAAAAAAACTCTGCAAAAATAAATGATAAAGACAGTCCATTAGAATCATTTAAAAAAATATTTAAAACATCATCTATCTTTGTCTCACGTGGCGATGATTCAGGTACTCATTTTAAAGAAATGAGTATTTGGGAAAAAACTAAATTAAATCCATTAAAATTTTCCGGTAATTGGTATAGAGAAGCTGGATCTGGAATGGGAGCAACTCTTAATTTAGCAAATGGTATGGGAGCCTACACAATCACAGATAGAGCATCATGGATAAATTTTAATAATAAAGGTGAATTGAAAATGTTTACCGAAAAGAGTAATATTTTATTTAATCAGTATGGAATTATACTAGTAAACCCTGCTAGATGCCCAAATGTAAAATCTAATATTGCTAATAAGTTTATCAAATGGCTTACCTCCTCTGAAGGACAAACCAAAATCAAGGAGTTTAAAGTTAAAGGAGAGCAATTATTTTTCCCAAACGCTAACTAATTTTGAAATTGATTAAGAGGTAAAATATGAGAGTTTTTCATTTCTTGGAGAGATATGCTTGAAGACATTTTAGTAAATTCAAGCTCCCCAATTAACATTTGTTGAAAATTATCATAATCCTCTATACTTGGAGCAACAATCTTCAACATATAATCCGTATCTGAACCAGTAAGCCTGTGGGTTTCAATAATTTCGTCATACTTATTTATTATATTTTGGAATCTATCAATCCAGTCTTTTGAATGATGACTTACTCTTATCGACAAAAAAACAACAATTGATAAATTAATAGCTTTTCTATTAAGAACAATTGTTCTCGCAGAAATGACACCTACTTCTTCCATTTTTTTTATTCTATTCCAACAAGGAGTTGGAGACACACCCACTTTCTTAGAAATTTCAGACAGAGGTAACCCAGCATTTTTTTGTATAACACTTAATATTTTAATATCAATTTCATCTAACATAGCAACTCTAAAAGAATAATTTTCTAATATTAGTATTTATAAAAAAAAATTTTGTAATTTACAACAGATTTATTTGCTTTTAAAGAATATTTATCTATAAAGATGCAGTTATACCACCATCAACATAAAGTGTATGACCATTTACAAAATTTGAGGCCGCAGAACTTAAAAAGATACTAGCACCTACTAGTTCATGAACCTCACCCCACCTGCCTGCCGGAGTTCTTTTTTTTAACCATGCTGTAAAATCACTATCGGAAACAAGAGCGGCATTCAATGGTGTATCAAAATATCCTGGTGCAATAGCATTGCATTGAATACCATATTTCGCCCAATCTGTTGCCATACCTTTTGTAATATTTCCTACGGCGCCCTTTGTGGCTGTATAAGGCGCAATTCCTGGTCTAGCTAGTGCTGTCTGCACACTTGCTATATTTATAATTTTACCTTCGCCTCTTTTAATCATATATTTTGCAACAACTTGACTTACATTAAAAACTGAAGAAATATTAGTCTTCAATAATTGCTCAAACATTTCAGGTGGGAAGTCTTCTAAAGGAGTTCTGAATTGCATTCCAGCGTTATTAATTAAAATATCAATTGGCTTAATATCTTTTTCAAATTTATCAATAGATCGCTTTGTCTGTTCATAATTAGTAACATCAAAGCATAATTGAAAGATATTTTGTTTAGTATTAATTGCTTCAGCTGAATGTTTTAACTTTTCAGTATTTCTACCATTCAATATTATATCAGAGCCGGCATCAGCCAAACCCTTAGCTAAAGCATAACCAATTCCTTGTGATGAGCCGGTTATAAGAGCTGTTTTACCATTAAGATCAAATAATTTTAATCCTGAAACCATTTCTTTTCCTTTTTGAATTTATGTAAAAGTACAGTAATAATAAAAAGATTGCCAATTATCTTTCTAGAATTTAAGTTTTTAACTCAAATTAGATAAAGGCGTATTTAATGAAATCTTTACGAATTCATGGTCCATTAGACTTAAGGATAGAAAATTATCAAGTTGATAATTTAGGCGCTAATCAAGTTGAAATTCATATTGCCATTGGTGGTATTTGCGGAACAGATCTACATTATTATAAACACGGTGGATTTGGACAAATTAAATTAAGGGAGCCAATGATTTTAGGTCATGAAGTTTCTGGATTTATTTCAAAAATTGGCTCAAATGTAGAAAATTTATCAATTGGACAATTAGTTTCTGTATCGCCATCAAGACCATGTAATAAATGTAATTTTTGCCTTAACGGAAATCAAATTCAATGCATGAATATGAAATTTTATGGCTCTGCAATGCCATTCCCACATATTCAAGGTGCATTTAGAGAAATATTAATAGCTGAAGATTTTCAATGTGTTCCCGCTGATGGTTTGTCATCAGAAGAAGCTGCAATGGCAGAACCACTTGCAGTTTGTCTTCATGCTATAAAACAAGCAGGAAAAATTTTAGGAAAAAAAGTTTTAGTTACTGGGTCAGGACCTATTGGGACATTATGCGTGGCAGCTGCTAGAAGAGCTGGAGCAGAAGAAATAATAGTTACAGATATTTCTACAAATGCTCTTTCGTTTTCAAATTCTGTGGGAGCAGATAGAGTTATAAATGTTCTAAAAGAACATGATCAATTAAAAAACTATCAATTTAACAAAGGTTATTTTGATATAGCTATTGAATGTTCGGGATCTGCGCAAGGTATTAGCGACTCAATAAATTGCCTCAAGCCTAAAGGCACCTTGATACAACTTGGTCTTGGAGGAGATGTTTTGATTCCTCTAGTATCAGTTACAACAAAAGAGTTAAATTTAAAAGGCTCATTCAGATTTCATTCAGAATTTGAATTAGCTGTTAAAATGATGAAAAAAAAATTAATAGACGTAAATCCATTAATCACTCATAAAATAGAATTTAAAAACGCAATTGATGGTTTTGAACTTGCAATGAATAACAATAAAAAAAGTATGAAAGTTCAACTAGCTTTTTAAAGATTTAGTACGCAAGCGAAAATATAAAAGTCTTCAGGCCTAAAAAGAAAACAAACAGAGTTATAATAATTAGGACACCTAACAATCCTTTACCTATTTCCTTGATCATTGATTATACCTATTTACTATTAAAGTGGATCATACCAAGATCTTTAATATTATAACCCTTTAATCTTGAAGCAATGTCAATAAATTCTATCGTTTTAGAAAATTGAAAAAGTTTTTGAAACGGATTTTCAAACCATGAAAATCTATCAATTACTAAATCAAATCTTTCTTCAACCACTGGAATAAATTTAAGTTTATACTTTTCTGCCTCTGATGCTAGACCAAGAGTTACGTCAGCTTGATCAGATAAAACTAATGATACTGCATCAATTTCAGAATAAACAATTTCTGTTTTGAGAAAATCTGATAAATTCAAATTTTCACTTTCCAACAAATTTTTTAAATAATTATCAGCCCCTGAACCAGGTTGTCTTGAAACTAATTTTTGACCTTTAAAATCTTTTATTCTCTTCTTAGGTCCATTAGTTGGCTTGAATATTAAACCTCTTTCTCTTTTTGCCCATTCCATAAGAACAAAATCTTTATCATTTAAATACTCTTCAACACTTGTGATATTCCATTTTTTTGAAATAAAATCATAAATGTGAAGTCCTGATGCAATTCCTTGATTTAATTTAAATCTTTCAAGCCCTTTATTACTCCCATCAAAAGACAAAGCTATACCTGATCCAGATTGTTTTATTGCATATTCGAGAAGAGGATCATGACTTCCTAAAAAGACATCCGGTAGATATTTCTTATTATCAACTGAATTATTTTTACCAGCTATCCAATTAGCAACTTCTTCTTTTGAAAATAATAATTTGCCCATTACCTTTGAAAAGGGCACCTCTTCTTTAGCAACTAGATCATAAACTTTTCTTGGTTTAACTCTAAGAAACTCAGCTAATTCATCAGTCGTAAAATAATCAGACAAATTTTTATACCATAAAAATATTTAGTTTATTTTAGCATTATATTCTATAATCGGTTAATGAAAAGTAGATCAACAAACATAAAACGTTCTTCTCTACCTCCTAATTTGGTAAAAGAGAATGATAATGGCATTCGAATAAAAGTATATATTCAGGGCCATATGATTGGGGCTGGTAAAATGGAACTTTTCAATTTAGTGCATCAAAAAGGTTCTGTAAGGGCTGCAGCAAACTTTATGGGCATGAGTACTAAGCGTGCAAAACTTTTGCTCAACACAATTGAAGAGGCATTTCCTACTCCTATTTTAGAAAAGCAAAAAGGAAATAAAGGCACACTCTTAACACCTTTTGGCAAAGAATTATTAGCAAAATATTTAAGTTTGAATAAACATTTATCAGAAGAGGCACAGGAATTTATTCAATGGGCAGCTTCTAAACAAGGTTAAAATTTAGGTTTGAGAATGAAAAATGATGAAGAATTTCTAATATCACCGGATTTAGAAAATGATAATTTAACAAAAGAGATTGAAGGAGTTAACGAAGCGGGTGAAAGCGTAAAACTTCCTGTAGTTAAAGAGATACCTTTAACTATTTATCTTAACAAACAAGAAATTGTAACTGCTATGACACTTGGTGATATGCCTGATCTTCTTGCAGTTGGATATTTATTAAATCAAAACATGCTCAAAAAAAATGATGTGATTTCTGAAGTTACTTATGATGAAGACTTACAAGTTGTAATAGTAAGAACAAAAAGAAAAACAAACTACGAAGAGAAAATGGAAAAGAAAATAAGGACAAGCGGTTGTGCTGTTGGAACTGTTTATGGAGATATAATGGATGATTTCTCATCTATAAATCTTGACAAAAATACTAAAATAAAAACTTCGTGGATTTATTCAATTTCAAAAAAAGTTAATACTAGACCAAGTCTCTATCTTAAAGCTGGCGCATTACATGGGTGTGTTTTGTGTAAAAATGATACACCTCTTGTCTATGTTGAAGATGTTGGAAGACATAATGCTGTTGATAAAATTGCAGGTTGGATTTTTTTAAATAATGAGAATACTAGTGACAAAATTTTTTATACCACTGGAAGACTCACCTCAGAAATGGTAATTAAGACAGTCCAGATGGGTATTCCTATTTTGATTTCAAGATCAGGTTTCACAGAATCAGGTGTAACACTTGCAAAACAGGCTGGGCTTACATTGATAGGAAGAGCAAAAGGAAAAAGAATGATTATTGCTAACGGCATTGAAAGAGTTGTTTTCGACAGCGATATCACATCAGTCAAGAATGAAGACGTAATATCAGCACAAAGATCTATAATTACTTGAGGCAATTTAAATTTGAAAAAAAATAATGAAATTATTCCGTGTGTTATTCTGGCAGGAGGAAAAGGAAGAAGAATGGGTGGAAAAGAAAAAGCCCTTATCAACCTACTGGATAGACCACTTATCTCTTACGTCTTAGAAAAAGTTTCAGGGAGAGCAGCACCTATTGCATTAAATGTAAATACCAATTATGAAAAATTTAAAAACTTTGGTTACGAAATTCTTGAAGATCCACTAAAAGGACACTTAGGTCCATTAGTTGGCATTTTAGCTTCACTAAATTGGGCCAAAAATATAAAGCAAAATTGGGTTCTAACTTTACCTTGCGACACACCTTTTCTCCCAAAAAATTTAATTGAATCTCTAGTAAAAGCTAAAAATGAAAATCCAAATGTAGATTTAGTTGTTGCAAAATCTAGAGGCTTTAACCATCCTGTAATAGCGTTATGGAAAACTGACAATAATTTAATATTAAAAAAAGCAATTGAAGAAGGTACAAGAAAAATTGATATTTTCACTTCTAAACTTAAGACTGCTTATGTAAATTTTGATAACATTGATATATCAAAATTTGATCCTTTCACAAACCTAAACTCACCTAAGGATTTAATAACTGCAAAGCAAATACTTGGGAAACTTCCACCCATATTTGGTCTTGCTGGTTGGTCTGGATCTGGGAAGACAACATTATGTACTAAATTAATAGAAAATTTTACAAAAATTGGAATTAACGTAGGAACTCTTAAGCACGCACATCATAAATTTGATATAGATAAACCAGGTAAAGATTCATATAACCTCAGGAAAGCTGGAGCTCGACCAATGGTGATTTCATCCAAAGAGAGATTTGCTCTTATTCAAGAAAATGACAATGAAGAAGAAAAAAGTTTGTTTGAAATGTTAGAAATTTTTGCCAAAAGTCCATCAAATAAGTGTGATATAATTATAGTCGAAGGCTATAAAAACGAAAATATTCCAAAACTAGAAGTGTTTAGACGTGAAATTGGTAAAACATTTTTACATGAGGACGATAGTAATATTTTTGCAATAGCTTCAGATGAGAAGTTAAATACAGATATTCCCTCTTTAGATTTAAACAATATAAGCGCTATAACTGACTTATTAATTAAAAAATTTGAGATTGCTTAAATATAAGTGGAGCATAACATGCCTAAAACCCAAAATAATAATAATACTGCAAAGCCAAAATTTTTAAACCTTTGGCCAACTCAGTTTATGGAAATGTCATTACCTGGACACCAAAATGCAAATTCTGTGATTGCAGATATAGTATTATCAAACAATGCATCTCAAGAGAATATGACAGAAAATTATATATCTCAAAATATTTTGGAAATGGATCATCCTGCTATGTTTTGGCTAAAACAATGTATTGATAGAGCTGTATATGATTATGCACAACAATCAGGGGTAAATTATGAATTAAACTGGTCAATCCAAGGTTGGGGTAATGTTAATATGAAAGGAGATTATCATAATCTTCATAACCATCCACATTCTTGGTTGTCAGGAACCTATTATATAAATGTTCCTGACCAATCAGATGCTGAAATATTTAGATCTGATCTTAACCCAGCTTCAATTAGTTTTTTTGATCCCCGTCCTCAGGCAAATATGAATTCAATAAGAGGTGATAAACAAGTAGACCCTGAACATAGAGTTTTACCCAAGTCAGGAGATTTACTTTTATGGCCTGCTTTCTTGCATCATCTTGTACATCCAAATATGTCTGATTTTCCAAGAGTGTCAATTTCTTTTAATGTAATTGTTAAATGGGATAAAAACCTTATACCTAATTAGGTTAAATTACAAACATCTATGTTCAAATGGATAAAATTTAAGAAGCTGTCCTACATTAACTGTTTCATAATCCATGGGTATTTCTACTATACCATCTGCACCAGTTAATGAAGAAATCACACCTGCTCCTTTTCTTCCATGGATTTTCAAAAAATCTCCATTATCTTTACTTATAATTTTAGCTCTCAAATACTCTGCTCTACCTTTTCTTTTCTTATGCTGAAAACCTGAGGGAATTTTTACAACTAATGGTTCTAAATCAACACCACCAGCTAGTTTAATTAAGAGTGGTTTTATTAATAACTTTGAACAAACAAATGCAGCTACAGGATTTCCTGGCAGACAAAAAATAAATTTGTTTTTCTTTCGTCCAATTGCCATAGGTTTTCCAGGCTTCATAGCTAATTGCCAAACTAAACATTCTGCACCAACATCTCTAATAGCATTTTGCGTATGATCTTCTATTCCATCTGACGCCCCCCCCAGATGAAATTACTACGTCATTCTTTGATAAGGCATCAGCAAATTTTATTGCTAACTCATTTCTATTATCTTTCACTATTCCAAAATCATGTATATTTAAAAAATTATGATCTAATAAAGATAGTAACATTGGTTTATTAGAATCATATATTTGGCCACTTAATCTTTTGTTAACTTTACTTGAAATTAATTCATCTCCTGTTGAAATAACTGAGACATTTAATTTTGCATATATATCAATTTCATTATTTCCAGATGCAGCAAGTTGCCCAATATCAGCTGCATTAAGTAATTTTCCTTTTTTAACAACTACCTCACCCCTTTTTAAATTTTCGCCAATTGGTCTCATATTTTGATTTTGTTTTACTTTTTCATTAATAATTACTCTATTATTTGATCTTTTACATTTTTCATGCATTACGATTGTATCTACACCCTCAGGCATTATAGCACCTGTATATATTTCTATAGCTTGATGGGGTAAAATTTTCTTTTTATAAGGGTGTCCTGCTTTCGCAATACCAGCAATTTCAAATTCTGTTTCTGGATTATTTAAAAATGTTTGATGTAAAATTCCATAACCATCAACTGCTGAATTTGCAGTTGTAGGTAAGTTTAACCTGCTTTTAATTGTTCTATAATTTATTCGTTCTTGAGCTTTATGGATAATCAATTGTGTCTTTTTATCTTTTTCAACGATTGATTCTTTTAAAAGATCTCTTGCAATTTCTAATTTGGTAGGTGTTATTGACATAGAATTCTATTTTATCTGACTGGCATATTTATTCAAAAAATTTTCTATTAATTTAATGTCAATTGCAAAATTTACTCCAGCATCAATGTCTGCTTCCTTGGTGTATATTGCATCTACCATACCTATCAGTTGACCCTCTTTATTTAATAAAGGTGCCCCTGAAGCACCAGGATTTACAGATGCATCTGTTTGAATAAAATCCTCAATTTGGTTGAACCCTAATCTTGTTCTATTAAGTCCAGATACTATTCCACATGATAAGCTTTGACCTAATCCAAAACTATTACCTATTAGACAAACTTCATTACCATATTTTATTTTTTTCTTTGTGACTAGAACACTTTGACCTTTTTTTTTTGATTTTAAAATAGCTATATCAGTTTTAAAGTCAGTCAAAATTACATCAACTTTCTCTGATTTATTATTATAATTTTTAATTTCTACTATCTTTGCATTTTTAATTACATGCGCAGCTGTAAGAATATAGTTTGTTAATTTTTCTTTTTTGTTCAATGACAAGTAAAACCCTGTACCAGCTGGCGCAGTTCCAGCTGGAGCTCCAAAACCGGGTTTATTGTATCCTGGCCAAGTTGGCAAAACAACTACAGTTGATTTGTGAGCTTTTTCCCATACTTCAGAATAATCATGAGCAAGGGTACTAAAATTTAATAAGAATATAGATAAATATAAAACTGATTTAATAGTTTTATTAACCATCTAAAGATTTATAAGTCTATAATCTTACATTTGAACTTGACATAACACTTGCAGTATCCATACCCGTGCTTGTTAAAATCACGTATACACCTACTCCAACTATTATCGCAAACACACTACTTGTAAAAAACATTTTCATCTTAAACTCCTTTGTTTAGTTAGTAGCTTTTTTTAAAAACATTACAAGATCTTGTCTGTCTTGTATTTTTTTCATTCTTTGTATAGGCATTTTGGTACCTGGCGTCACTTTATCAGGCCCCTCATCAAATAACCTATTAATACTTTCTTCATTCCATATTATATCAGATTCAATTAGAGCTTTTGAATATTTATATCCTTCTAATGTTCCAGCTTTGCGTCCAAAAATTTTATAAAGTGTTGGGCCTGCTCTTTTTTTCCCATTTTCTATAAGAGTATGACAAACACTGCATTTCCTGGCAAATTGTTTTTCACCATTACTAACCTCTTTTACAGGGTTAAATCTTCTAGCTGGCCCAGGTCTTTCTAGAAACTTTGGAGGAAAGTCAAATATCTGCCACCTCGTTAAAAAATCGTCAAGACCAGCAACAATTAATGAAGAATCATTAGGAAAAAGAATATTATCCCATATTGGTCCATTAACAGCGTTGAAGTCTCTGACTAATGACCAAT
>CABYED010000013.1 GCA_902517815.1 uncultured SAR116 cluster alpha proteobacterium | reverse complement strand
AATTGGGAGCTGGTGATGCAGGAGTACATATTAAAATAAAGAATATGATAAGAGCTTACATGGGACGACAAAAAGCTTATTGTGATTGTTTTGAAAATGATAATTACGTTAAACTTGAAGAAAGCTTTATCAAAAACATCTACAGGAACAAAAAAGAATACGATAATGGACCAAAATTGCTAGTAAAATTTAGTAAGAAATGTATTTTCAAATTTAAAGACAAACACATTGAATATTTTATTTCAAATAAATTCAATTTTCCTGAATTAGATAATTTCTTTGAATGATTTAAATTTCACTGATTTTATAATTTGCATTAATTAAACGTTATTGTTAATAGTTTACTATTTTATATTCTAAAGTTCTTTTGAAATTTACATTGGAGTTATTTTGACACAATCAATTCACTTATCATTAGACGCAATGGGTGGTGATTATGCTCCTCAAATAGTTATTGAAGGGGCTGCTCAATCTAAAATAAGGTATCCAAATTTGAGATTTTCTTTTTTTGGAAACAAAGATAAAATTTTTCCCCTTGTAAGTTCATTTGAAATATTAAAAAATTCGAGCATCATTCATACTGATGAAATAATAGATGCAAATGAAAAGCCAAGTATTGCAGTTAGAAAAGGTAAAAATTCATCTATGGGAATGGCCATACAACTTGTTAAGTCAGGTAAAGCAGATGCAATAGTTTCAGCAGGTAATACTGGCGCACTTATGGCAATGTCAAAATTAATTCTAAGACCCATGGAAGGTATAACAAGGCCTGCAATTGCCGCTTATTTTCCAACAATAGTTGGAGAAAGTTGTATGTTAGATTTAGGTGCCAATATTGAATGTGATGAAAAAAATTTAGTTCAGTTTGCTTTCATGGGGCAAGCTTTTGCTAATATCGTTATGGGTATAAAAGACCCTTCGATTTCTCTTCTAAATATTGGTGAAGAAGAACAAAAGGGATTAGATTATATAAAAGAAGCATCAAAAATTTTATATAGCTTAGACAAACAAATTAATTACAAGGGTTTTATAGAGGGAGATAAAATTGCAAAGGGCATAGCAGATGTTATAATTGCAGATGGGTTTAGTGGTAATATTTCACTTAAAACCGCTGAGGGCACCGCCCTATTAGTAACCTCTTATTTAAAAAGAGCACTTACAAGTTCGCTTAGTTCAAAACTTGGTTATTTTTTTGCTAAAAAAGCAATAAATAATTTTAAACTTCAAATGGATCCTAGAAAATACAATGGGGCGGTATTTTTGGGTCTCAATGGTGTAGCTGTAAAAAGTCATGGAGGCACGGACTCTTTTGGATTTGCAAATGCGATTGGTGTTGCTGTTGATATGGTTAGATATAATTTTATATCTGATTTAAAAAATAAAATAAGTAAAATAGAATATACCCTTTAAAAAGTTATATTTCCGGGAGATTCAAAGATTTTGTATAAAATATTGATAACTGGTGTAGGATCTTACTTACCAACAAATAAATGTTCAAATGAAACCCTTTCAAATTTTGTTGACACTTCAGATGAGTGGATTTCTAAAAGATCTGGTATAAAGAGTCGTCATTTTGTATCAGATAATGAAAAAACATCTGATTTGGCTTTTTTTGCAGCCAACAAAGCTATAGAAAATGCTCAAATTTCTAAAAATGAAATCGATTTAATAATTTTAGCTACAACGACTCCAGATAATACTTTTCCGTCAACTGCAACATTAGTTCAAAAAAAATTAGAAATTAATGCAGTTTCTTTTGATGTCCAGGCTGTATGTGCTGGATTTGTTTTTGCATTATCTGTTGCTAAATCAATGATGACAGAAGGTAATTATAAAAATTGTTTGGTAATTGGTGCAGACTCTATGTCAAAGTTATTAGATTGGAAAGATAGATCTACTTCTGTATTATTTGGAGATGGCGCAGGAGCCATAATTCTTCAAAAAATTAAAAATATAGAAAGTAGGTATGATGATTGGGGAATTTTATCCAATATTATTCATTCAGATGGTCAATTTTATGACTTATTAAAAACTAATGGTGGAGTATCAACAAGTCAAAAAATAGGTTTCATTGAAATGGAAGGTAAAGAAGTTTTTAAACATGCTGTAGATAAACTTTCTTCCTCTCTTGAAGAAGCCTTAAAAGCTTCAAACAAAAAAATTGATGAACTAGATTGGTTGGTTCCTCATCAAGCAAATCAACGAATAATATTAGCTGTTGCTGACAAAATGAAGATTGATGTTAATAAGGTTATTTCCACGGTAAAAGATCATGGCAACACATCAGCCGCCTCAATTCCTCTGGCTTTAGAAAGTGCTGTTTCCTCAAATAAAATTTTAAATGGAAATTTAATTGGACTGCATGCTATTGGTGGTGGTTTGAGTTGGGGGGCTTCTATTATAAGAATTGGTAAACCAAAAATTTTATAAAAAAAAACTTTTAAGTTAATTAAATTATACTAATATATGTTTATGAAAAAAACTTGGACTAGAAATGATATTATTGAGGCTATAAGTGAAAATGTGGGATTGTCTTTATCTGATTCTTCAAAAATAATTGAAGAAATTTTTGAGTTTATTTTAAATGAACTTGAAAAGGGAGATGATGTTAAAATATCCTCATTTGGAACTTTTTCTGTAAGATACAAAAAATCTAGAATTGGAAGAAACCCAAAAACTGGTATAGAAGTTCCTATAACTGAAAGAAATGTAGTTACTTTTAGTTCTTCTAATATATTAAAGTCATTTTTTAAATAGAAATAATGTCAGACTTAAAGTTTAATCAAAATTCTTTTTTTACGATATCCAAAACAGCTGAAATTATTGGTGTTCAATCCCATGTATTAAGGTTTTGGGAAAAGAAATTCTCTTCCATTAATCCAAAAAAAAATTTAAGTGGAAGGCGTTTTTATTCCTCAGACGATATTGATACTTTGTTAATAATTAAAAAATTACTTTATGAAGATGGTTTTACTATTAAAGGAGCAGTAAGTATAATTGACAAAAAAAGTTCAAAAGATACAAAAAAAATTGATGACGATAAAAATAAAAAATTAAATAAGTCAATTGATTTAATTCAACAAGGTTTGAATTTAATTAAAAAAAATATTGATTAATTATTTTCTTGTCCCACAAAAAAATTTTCTAAATTCTCAAAGTTTCTCTCTAATTTATGTTTTGAAGCTAGATGTTGAACATAATAGTTAGAGATATCATTAAAAAAACTTTTAGAAAAACTTAGATTTAAATCTTTAAATGTTTTTTCATTAAAATTATAATTGTCCGTCCTAGTTTTAATAATCTTAATTGCAATTAAATTGTTAGCTGATACCAATATTTCTAATTCTTTATTATCAATTTCAAAAATTCTATTTATTAAATATTGGTCATCTATATTTCCTAGGGTCTTATCTTTTCTCTTTATAGAAGATTTAAGTGATAAATTATTATTTTTTGAGGAAAGTATATTTTTAAATTTTTCCTTTGTTTTTAAAATAGATGCCTGTTTAAGCCATTGATCAAAAACTTTATTTTTTGCTTGTTCAAATGTTGGAATTTCACTTTTATTTTCATTAATAATTTCTATAATATAATAATTATCCTCATTTGAATTAAAAATATCACTTAATTCATTAACTTCTGTATTCCATACGTTCTTAATAAATTCAGGTTTTTTATCTAAAAAGCTTATTTCTTCTTCATATGAGTAAATAAATCCTTGTCTAGATATTTTTTTTAAATTTTTTATAGGAATTTTCTTTTTAAAGATGTTTGATTTTATAATTTCGTCAATATTATTACCCTCAGCAATTAAATCTTCAATTTCATCGAGTTTTTCAAAGAGTATTTCCACAGATAGTTCTTTGATTAATTTGTTTCTAATATCTTTTATAATAACTTCATAATTAGCTTCTGTTTTTGGTGAAATAGTGATTATTTTGTAAATACTAAATCCAAACTTAGTTTTTATAGGACCTAAAGTTTTATTCAATTGTGCATTAAAAACTAAATCAGAACTTTCTAAAGGAAGGTCGGATTTTTTTAAAAAACCAATATTTGTGTCTGATTTTTGAAGATTAAAAATATTTTTAGCAAGATCATTAAAATTTTTACCTTTTTTAATTAAATCAACAAATTCATTCGCTTTACTCTCATTTTGTGTAGTTATTTGAAGTATCTCTCTTGTTTCTTCTGTTTTATAATTAGATTTCTCGATTTTATATTCTTCATCTAGTCGTTTTTTATTTATTACAACCTGATCTTCAAAATAAGATGGAGTAAGCTTTAAATATCTTATGTCTCTTGTTAGAGGTATTTCATAAGATTTTTTATTTTTATTGTAAAAAGTTTTTAAAATATCGTCACTTGGTTTTTTTATTTCTTTTTTATTTATAATTTTAAATATTTCATATTCAATATCCCTAACTTCATTTTGCCAATCTATAATTTTCTTTATAATTTTTTCATTATAATAATCATTATTCATTATCGGCATCGATAGCTGTTTAAAATTTGATTCAGTTTTAATATTATCTAAATATTTTTCTTCAGATAATCCTGCATTTTTAAGAGATTGTATAAATTTATTTTGTGAAAATTTACCAAGTGGATCTTTAAATGCTTTTTCTTCTTTAATTAATTTCATTTGTTCAGATAAGGGAACATTTAAGTCTAAAAATTTAGCTTCTTCATTGATTAACATTTCTTGTTCTAATTTATTCAATACACTTTTATACATACCATTTTTAATTGCATCTTCTAAACTAGGTCTATCTGGCAGCATATATCTTGCTCTATTTATTTCATTAAGAGCTTCTTCAACTGAGATTTTTTGATTTTCAACGCTTAAAACACTTCTGCCTTGTGATCCTCCAGTCAAATCTCCAACGCCCCACAAAGCAAACCCACAGATTAAAAGGAAAAGAAAGCATTTAAAAAATATAGATTGTGTCTGGTTACGAAGAGATCTTAACATTAGATTACCCAGTGGAATTGTTTAATATTTTAAATTAATATACTATTTGTAAAGTATTTTAAATAAATTTAATTTTAATTATTTAATTATTTTATTTAAAGCAACGAAGGAATGTCATTGATATGTTTATAGCTGCTAATTGGAAAATGAATTTAGATAAAAAATCCATATTAGAATTCACTAAATCTTTACAAAAATTTAAATTTTCAAATCATATAAATACATGTATTTTCCCTCCACTAACTTACATAGATTATTTACATAATCTTATTAAAAATTTACCAATATCTATTGGTGGACAGAATTGTCATTTCAAATCTTTCGGAGCGTTTACAGGAGAGGTATCTGCAAATTTTCTTAAAGATACAGGTTGTGAATATGTATTAATTGGACACTCTGAAAGAAGAATACTAAATAATGAAAATAATGCTGAGATAAAATCACGTGCTGAAACCGCAATAAATTCTAGTTTAAAAGTAATTCTTTGTATAGGAGAAAACTTAGCTGACCGTAAAGAAGGTAAGGCTGTTGATTATATAGAAAAACAATTAAATGATTGTTTACCTAACAATTTTCATAATTCATTTATAGCATATGAGCCTATATGGTCAATTGGTACTGGTAAAATTCCAAGTTCATTTGAAATTCAAGAAATGCATACCCACATAAAAAAAATTTTATATAAAAAATTAAATAAAAACATAAATGTTCTTTATGGTGGTTCAGTTAACGTTAAAAACATTAACGACATACTAGATATAACCAATGTAGATGGAGTTTTAGTTGGTGGAGCAAGTCTTAATGCAAAAGATTTTCTTGCAATTTATTCAGCAGCAGTTAAACATTTAGATATTTCTTTATAGTTACAGGGTTTTAAATGATTACGGTTATATTAATTATACATGTTATTTTGGCTGTTTGTATAATATTAGCAGTATTAATGCAAAAAAGTGAAGGCGGCGGATTAGGTATTGGAGGATCTAGTGCCGGTGGTGGTTTTATGACTGCAAGAGGTACTGCAAACTTTATGACCAAACTTACAGCATTTCTGGGTGGTTGTTTTTTCTTAACTTCCATCGCTCTTGCGTTATTATCGTCTCAAGATGCTCCTTCGATTTCAAATGAAGTAAAAAAAACAATTGAAGAAAGTTCTACAAAAGTTCCTGCGGTTCCTCTTGATAATTAATTAGGTTATTAAATGAAAAATACATCGGTAAAATTTATTTTTATAACCGGGGGTGTTGTTTCATCATTAGGTAAAGGTCTAGCATCTGCATCTTTGGGGGCTTTACTTCAAGCCAGGGGATATAGTGTTAAATTAAGAAAATTAGATCCATATTTGAATGTTGATCCTGGTACAATGAGCCCTTATCAACATGGCGAATGTTATGTTACAGATGATGGGGCTGAAACAGATTTAGATTTAGGCCATTATGAGAGATTTACAGGAGTTCCTGCAAAAAAATCTGATAATATTACAACAGGTAAAATTTATTCTAACGTTATCGCCAAGGAAAGAAGAGGGGACTATTTAGGTGCTACTATACAAGTAATTCCTCATGTTACTGATTCAATAAAAGAATATATACTATCTGATATTAATGATGAGGACTTCATTCTTTGTGAAATTGGAGGAACGGTTGGAGATATAGAATCACTTCCATTTATAGAAGCAATTAGACAATTAGGTAATGAATTAGGTTTATCTCAAACTTGTTTTTTACATGTTACTCTTTTGCCTTATATAAAAACTGCTGGAGAGTTAAAAACCAAACCCACTCAACATTCTGTAAAAGAATTGCAAGGGATGGGTATACAACCAGATTTGTTACTTTGTAGAACTGAAGACAGTATTCCAAATGAACAAAAATCAAAAATAGCCTTATTTTGTAATTTAAAACCTGAATCTGTAATTGAAGCTCTTGATTCTTCATCAATATATGAAGTTCCTATATCTTATCATAAACAGGGACTTGATGAAGAAATTTGTAAACATTTTAATATAGATTTATCAAAAAAGATTGATCTTAGTCGTTGGAACAAAATAAAAGAAATACAAAGATCATCTGATGGAAATGTAAATATTGGTATTGTAGGAAAATACACCTCTTTGATTGACGCTTATAAATCTTTGATTGAAGCAGTCAATCATGGTGGTTTAGATAATAATGTAAAGGTAACAATTAAATGGGTAAACTCTGAATCTTTAGAAGATCAAAATTTAAATTTAATAAATTTTTTTAAAGATATAAATGGGATAATTGTTCCAGGTGGATTTGGTGAACGTGGCTCTGAAGGTAAAATAAATGCCATTAAATATGCTAGATTAAATAATATACCTTTTTTCGGTATTTGTTTTGGTATGCAAATGGCTGTAATTGAATTTGCAAGAAACGTACTTAATATGAAAGATGCGTCTTCATCTGAGTTTGGGACAACTAAATTGCCGCTTGTAGGTCTTTTAACAGAATGGCAAACAAAAACTGGATTAGAAAAAAGGGATAAAGAATCTGATCTTGGTGGCACTATGAGACTTGGGGCTTATGATTGTAAACTTTTAGATAACAGTTTTGTAAGTTCAATTTACAAAAAAAAGATTATTTCAGAACGTCATAGGCATAGATATGAGGTAAATAATAAATATATATCAGATTTTAAAAAATATGGTCTGTTATTTTCAGGAATGTCTCCTGATAATTCTTTACCAGAAATACTAGAAGTTCCAAAACATCCTTGGTTCATTGGTGTTCAATTTCATCCAGAACTAAAATCTAAACCTTTTGACCCACATCCACTTTTTTCTTCATTTATTAATGCAAGTTTAAAGCAATCAAGATTATTATGATGATAAATAATTTGGTATTGTATTAAATGACACAAAACATTGTTGAAATATTAAATTTTAAAGTATCTAATAAACTTCCCTTATTTTTAATTGCTGGCCCTTGTTCTATTGAAAGTAAAGATCACGCAATTAATCACGCAGGTATGATTAAAGATATATGTAAAAAATTAAATATAAATTTTGTTTATAAATCATCTTTTGATAAAGCAAATAGAACCAGTGCAAAGTCTTCTAGAGGGGTGGGCCTAGAAAAGGGTTTAAATATACTATCTGATGTAAAAAAAAGCTTTAATTTACCAATATTAACTGATGTTCATGAAACATATCAATGTAATGATATTGAAGAAATTGTGGATATTATTCAAATACCTGCTTTTTTATGTAGGCAAACTGATTTATTAATTGCTGCTGCTAATACTAAAAGGGTAATAAATGTTAAAAAAGGACAATTTTTAGCCCCTTGGGATATGAAAAATGTATTAGACAAGATTTTAAATAATGGAAATGATCAAATTTTACTTACCGAAAGAGGCACGTCTTTTGGATATAATACTTTAGTTTCAGACATGCGTGCACTTCCACAAATGTCTAGTTTTGGATACCCAATTGTTTTTGATGCAACACATTCTGTTCAGCAACCTGGTGGATTAGGTCTTACATCTGGTGGTCAAAGAGAGTTTGTTCCAACATTATCAAGAGCTGCTGTTTCAGTTGGAGTTTCAGGTTTGTTTATTGAAGTTCATGAAAATCCTGACAAAGCTCCAAGTGATGGTCCAAATATGTTAAAAATGTCTGAACTTGAGCCTTTATTAGCTAATTTAATAGAAATAGATAAAATTATCAAAAAGTAGTATATTATCCTAAATTGGAGTTATTATGGTATATATTAAAGATGTTCAAGCTAGACAAATATTAGATAGTAGGGGGAACCCAACTTTAGAAGTGGATGTAAAATTATCTGATGGAAGTGTTGGTAGAGCAGCTGTTCCATCAGGAGCCTCAACAGGAAAATATGAAGCTTATGAGCTAAGAGACAAAAAAAGTAATTTATACAACGGGTATGGTGTGAGTAAAGCTGTTGAAAATGTGAATGTTGAGATATTCAATACTTTTTCTGGAAGAAATCCACTTGAACAAAAAATTATAGATAATGATTTAATTGATCTTGATAATACAAAAAATAAAAGTCGTCTAGGGGCTAATGCTATGCTAGGTTTTTCGATGGCTGTTGCAAGAGCTTCTGCTAATTCTAAGGGTTTACCTCTTTGGCATTATATAGGTGGAATTAGAGCAAATACTTTACCTGTGCCAATGATGAATATAATTAATGGTGGTGCCCATGCTAATAATGGATTAGATTTTCAAGAATGTATGATAATGCCTATTGGGTTTTCAACATTTTCTGAAGCACTTAGAGCTGGTATAGAAATTTTCCAAAGCTTAAAAAATCTTTTGTCAGAAAATTCTCTTTCAACAGCAGTTGGTGATGAAGGTGGATTTGCACCCAATATCAGTAATCTTGAAGAAGCGCTTTCATATATTTCTACAGCTATAGAAAAAAGTGGATATAAATTAGGAGAAGAAATTTTTATTTCTATTGATGCTGCTGCTAGTGAATTATATGATAAAGGTTTTTATCATTTAAGTGGTGAAAATAAAAAATTAAATACTGATGAACTTTTTAGATATTGGGAAGGTATTTGTAAAAAATTTCCAATTGTATCAATTGAAGACCCTTTTGATGAAAATGACTGGGATGGGTTTAAGGAGCTCACTAAGTTTTTAGGTAATAAATTACAAGTTGTTGGAGATGATTTATTTGTTACAAATAAAAAACGACTTTTTAAAGGTATTAAAGAAAAGTCAGGAAACGCTATTTTAATAAAATTAAATCAAATTGGGACCGTTTCAGAAACTCTGGAGACTATTGAACTTGCTAAAAATTATAATTTTGGAGTTATAATTTCTCATAGATCAGGGGAAACAGAGGATGTTTTTATAAGTGATCTCTCAGTTGCACTTAATGCAGGTCAAATTAAGACAGGTTCTTTATCTAGAAGTGACAGAACAGCTAAGTATAATCAGCTTCTTAGAATTGAAGAATCACTGGGAGATAATGCTCATTACTATGGAAAAGATTTCTTTAATTCGAATACTTAAGGATTATATATGAATAATTATATTATAAGAAAAAAATTTGTTTCAAATTCTATATCTATTTTAACTTTTATTATTTTTGTTTTTTTTATTTCCCATATTTTCTTTGGTGAAAGGTCAGTTTGGAAAATTTTTTCACTTAAATCACAAATAGCGACAGCAAAAAAAGATTACAATATATTAATTAACAATAAAAATAATATTATGACTGAGATTAATCTTTTAAGAGATAATAATTTAGACTCAGATTATATCACTGAAATTTCATACAGTCTTCTTGGATTGATACAGTCTGATCAAATAGTCATTAATATTAAAAAATAGATAAAATTAGTATTAGAAATAAATTTAATTCTTTGTTAAAAATAGAATGGAATTTACTTAAAATCATAGGAATAAAATGAAGAAAAATATGGCTAAGAAAATATTAACTGAACCAAAGATGAACTATGATTTAAATTTATTACAAAACATGTATAAAAAAATGCTTCTTATTAGAAGATTTGAAGAAAAAGCTGGTCAGTTATATGGGATGGGGCAAATTGGTGGCTTCTGTCATTTATATATTGGACAGGAAGCTGTGGTTGTTGGTATTCAATCGGCTCAAATTGATGGTGATAGTGTTGTTACATCTTACAGAGATCATGGTCATATGCTAGCATGCGACATGGACCCTAAAGGAGTTATGGCAGAGCTCACGGGCAGAAAAGATGGTTATTCAAAAGGCAAGGGTGGTTCTATGCATATGTTCAGTCG
This sequence comes from uncultured SAR116 cluster alpha proteobacterium, assembly GCA_902517815.1. GTDB lineage: Bacteria > Pseudomonadota > Alphaproteobacteria > Puniceispirillales > Marisalimonadaceae > Marisalimonas. The sequence continues at coordinate 39,938 of CABYED010000013.1, read as the reverse complement.
TGAAAAAGGTTTTTTTGGCGGCCATGGTATTGTAGCCGCTCAAGTTCCAATAGGAGCAGGCTTAGCTTTTTCACATAAATATAATAGAAATAAAAATGTTTCAATTACCTATTTTGGAGACGGCGCAGCAAATCAAGGTCAAGTTTATGAGTCTTACAATATTGCTTCGCTTTGGAATCTCCCTGTAGTTTTTGTAATTGAAAATAATAAGTATGGTATGGGAACGTCTGTAAATAGATCTTCAGCAGGGGAAAATTTATCTGATAGAGGTAAACCTTATGGTATTATGTCTGAGATAGTTGATGGAATGGATATTCTAGCTGTTAGAGAAGCTGCTGTGAGGGCGATTGATTATTGTAGATCAGGAAAAGGTCCATATATTTTAGAAATGAAAACGTATAGATATAGAGGACATTCAATGTCTGACCCTGCTAAATATAGAACTAGAGACGAAGTTGATAAAATAAGAAAAACATCTGATCCAATAGAAAATATAAAATCTCTTTTAAGCAAGATGGGTGTTGAAGATGAAACCCTTAAAGATATTGATACAGAAATTAAATCAGTTATTGCAGAAGCAGCCAAATTTGCTCAAGGTTCACCTGAGCCATCTGAAGACGAATTATTTACTGATATAACTATTAATTAATGGTGTTTTAATGACAATTGAAATATTAATGCCAGCCCTTAGCCCAACTATGGAAGAGGGCACCTTATCGAAATGGCTTGTAAATGAAGGAGATTCTATTTCATCTGGTGATTTAATTGCTGAAATAGAAACTGATAAAGCAACTATGGAAGTTGAAGCAGTGGATGATGGCAAAATTGGTCAATTATTAGTTGCAGAGGGCACTGAAGGAGTCAAAGTCAATACTCCTATTGCTTTGTTAGTAGATACAAATGAATTACCTCATGCCACTATTAAAAATATTGCTGATAAACCGTATTTAGAAAAAGAAAAGATTCCATCTAAACCTTCAAATGACAAGCCAATCTCAATTGAAGCTAATTCTAGTTTAATTACAGTAAGGGAAGCATTAAGAAATGCTATGGCTGAAGAAATGAGAGCTGACAAAAGTGTTTTTGTAATGGGAGAAGAAGTTGCTGAATACCAAGGTGCATATAAAGTAACTCAGGGTTTACTAGATGAATTTGGAGGTAAACGAGTATATGACACTCCAATTACAGAACATGGTTTCGCTGGGATAGGTATAGGGGCTGCTTTTGGAAATTTAAAACCTATTGTTGAATTTATGACGTTTAATTTTGCTATGCAAGCAATGGATCAAATAATAAATTCAGCAGCTAAAACACTTTATATGTCAGGTGGTCAAATGGGTTGTCCAATAGTTTTTAGAGGTCCTAACGGAGCGGCATCTAGAGTTGCAGCACAACATAGTCAATGTTATGCAAGTTGGTATGCACATTGTCCTGGTTTAAAAGTTGTTTCTCCATGGTCAAGTAAAGATGCTAAAGGTCTTCTTAAGTCAGCAATTAGGGATCCTGATCCGGTAATTTTTCTAGAAAATGAAGTAATGTATGGTCAAAGTTTCAGTTGTCCAGATGATGACAATTTTACTTTACCTATTGGTAAGGCGAATATTGAAAAAGAAGGTAATGACGTAACAATAATTGCTTTTTCCATAATGGTTGGAAAATCTTTAGAAGCCGCAGAAATTCTTAAAGATAAAAACATAAACGCAGAAGTTGTTAATCTTAGAACATTACGTCCATTAGATGTTGACACTATAATTGAATCAGTCAAAAAAACAAATAGGGTTGTTACTTGTGAAGAAGGTTTTCCTTTTTCTGGAATTGGTGCGGAAATTTCAGCTTTAATTACTGAAAAAGCTTTTGATTGGCTTGATGCTCCTGTTGTAAGAGTAACAGGGAAGGATGTTCCAATGCCTTATGCTGCTAATTTAGAAAAATTGGCTTTACCACAAGTTGATGACATTGTAAGTGCATCCGCACAAGTATGCTATGAAGATTAGGAATATTTAATGAGTGTAGATATCTTAATGCCAGCTCTTAGCCCTACAATGGAGGAAGGTACTTTATCAAAATGGTTGGTAAAAGAAGGTGATAAAGTCGAATCAGGTGATCTAATTGCTGAAATTGAAACAGATAAAGCAACAATGGAAGTTGAAGCAATCGAAGATGGTATTATTGGTAAGATTCTAGTTTCAGAAGGTCAAGAATCTATTAAAGTTAATTCTCCTATAGCAATACTTTTATCTGAAGGCGAAAATCTTTCTGAGAATGCAATCTCCACAGATACTAATAATGAAATAAAAAAAGAAGTGCAAAAAGAAGTACAAAAAAATAAAGAAAACATTGTGCAGATTAACGATATCAAAAATAACGACGAAATACCAAAATCAATTTCTGATAAAGCAACAAAATTATATTTTAAACCTGATAAATCAGAAAGAATTTTTGTTTCTCCTTTAGCAAAAAGGATTGCAAAACAAAGAGATATACCATTAAATTCAATAAAAGGTTCAGGGCCTCATGGTAGAATTCTTAAAATTGATGTAGATAATTTTGATATAAAAAAAATTGAATATCCAAGCCTTAACAATCTAGAAAGTAATAATTTTGAAATTGTGAAAAATAGTGCAATGAGAAAAACTATTGCAGAAAGATTAGTTAAATCTAAAAATGAAGCTCCTCATTTTTATCTATCTTTAGATTGTAATATAGACGAACTTTTAAAAGTAAGAAAAGCAATAAATTCTAAATCCAATGATGAATATAAAATTTCTGTAAATGATATGATTATTAAAGCTTCTAGTGCCGCATTATTAAAAGTACCTAAGGCTAATGCCAGCTGGGAAAATGAGAATACAAAATATTTTAACAATACTAACATATCTGTTGCTGTGGCTATTGATGGTGGATTAATTACACCTATTGTTAAAAATGTTCAGTCAAAAGGTTTATTAGAAATTTCAATGGATATGAAAGATTTAGCTAACAAAGCTAAGGATGGTAAACTACAACCTGAAGAATACTTAGGAGGATCTTTTTCAATTTCTAATCTTGGAATGTATGGTATTAAAGAATTTTCAGCAGTAATTAACCCACCACAAGGTTGCATACTTGCTGTTGGGTCAGGAGAAAAAAGACCAATAGTAATTAATAATGAAATTTCAATCGCAACTATTATGACTGTAACTTTATCTTGTGATCATAGAGTTGTTGATGGCGCCGTTGGTGCAGAATTTTTATCAGAATTTAAAAATTTAATTGAAAACCCCTCATTAATGCTTTTGTAGGAAACAGATATGACAGATGTTGATTATGATCTTATAGTGATTGGTGGAGGCCCTGGTGGATATGTAGCTGCAATTAGAGCATCTCAACTAGATATGTCAGTTGCATTAGTAGAGGATAAACATTTAGGTGGGATTTGTTTAAATTGGGGATGTATTCCTACTAAAGCTTTATTAAGAGCTAGTGAAATTAGACATATGTTAGATAATGTTGATGAATTTGGTTTTACAGTATCTGGCATAAAAATGGATATAAATAATATAACTAAAAGGTCTAGAAAAGTTGCATCGCAATTGTCATCTGGCATTAGTCATCTTTTGAAAAAAAATAAGGTAAAAGTTTTTGAAGGTTTTGGCAGTTTGGTTAAAGATTCATCAAATGTTAAGAAAATAAGAATAAAAACAAAGGATAATAATATAGAAAAAACCGCTAAGAATGTTATCCTTGCTACTGGAGCTAGATCTAGAAATTTACCTTTTGTTACATCTGACGGAGTAAATATTTGGGATTATAAAACTGCAATGACTCCTCCAAAATTACCTTCATCACTTATTATAGTTGGCTCTGGTGCCATTGGAATGGAATTTGCCTCTTTTTATAATGATTTAGGAGTTGATATAACTATTGTAGAAGCTTTGCCTTCAATTTTACCAAACGAAGACAATGATATATCTGAAATAGTAAAATTAAATTTTGAAAAAAGAGGTATAAAAATTAAAACTAGTTCTTCATTAAAATCAGTTACAACCAAAGAAAATATAGTTTCAGCTGAAATTATTACTAATGAAAAGGTTGAAACAATAAACTCGGAAAAACTTATTTTAGCAATTGGAATAATTGCAAATACTGAAAAGCTAGGCTTAGAAGATTTTAATATAAAAATTGACAAAGGTCATATCGTAACTAATGAGTTTTTAGAAACAGATGAGAAGGGAGTATACGCAATTGGTGATGTCACTGATGGCCCTTGGTTGGCACACAAAGCCAGTCATGAAGGTGTTTTATGTGTAGAAAAAATTGCAGGTCATCAAAATTTAAAACCAATAGATAAAACATCAATCCCAGGATGTACATATAGTAGACCACAAGTTGCCTCAATAGGAATGACTGAATCACAAGCGAGATCTAAAAATCTTAATCTTAAAATTGGTAAATTCCCATTCATTGGCAATGGTAAAGCTATTGCTTTAGGAGACTCGGAAGGTTTGATAAAGACTATTTTTAATAGTGATACTGGCGAGTTAATTGGAGCTCATATGGTTGGTCCAGAGGTTACAGAATTAATACAGGGATTCTCTATAGCAAAAAAATTAGAAACTACAGAATATGAGCTTATGCATACAATTTTTCCTCATCCAACTCTTTCTGAAGGTATTCATGAGTCTGTTTTGGATGCTTATAATCAAGCAATTCATTACTAAATAGATTGGAAAATATTATTTATTATGAATAACTTAAAAAAAATAAGACATCCAGAAAAAATTAATAAACCTGATAATATATCACCAAAAAAACCTTTTTGGTTAAAAGTCAAAGCTCCTCAGGGTAAGATTTTTGATCAAACAAAAGGTTTATTAGATGATCTTAATATTACAACTGTTTGTGAAGAAGCTAGTTGTCCAAATATTGGAAATTGTTGGTCCAAAAAACATGCCACAATGATGATTATGGGTGATATTTGTACAAGAGCATGTTCATTTTGCAATGTTGCAACTGGAAAACCCAACAAACTTGATTTGTCTGAACCAATAAGGGTTGCTAAATCAGTTGCTAGGCTAAACTTAAACCATGTTGTTATAACTTCTGTTGATAGAGATGATTTGTATGACGGTGGTGCTGATCAATTTGTTGCAACCATAACAGATATAAGAAAATATTCTCCAAACACTTCGATTGAAATTCTAACACCTGATTTTTTAAAAAAAAATGGAGCTTTGGAAAAGGTTATAAATGCAAAACCAGATGTTTTTAATCATAATATTGAAACTGTCCCTAGATTATACCCGTCTGTTCGTCCTGGAGCTAGATATTTTCATTCATTAAGTTTATTAGCTAAAGTTAAAGAAGTTAATCCAAATATTTTTACCAAATCTGGAATCATGGTTGGCTTGGGTGAAAGTCAAAATGAAATTTATCAAGTTATGGATGATATGAGATCAGCAGATATTGATTTTTTAACTATTGGCCAATATCTACAGCCAACCATTAAGCACCATAAAGTAGAGAGATTTGTTAATCCTAATGAATTTGATAAATATAAAAAAGTTGCTTTATCTAAAGGGTTTTTACTAGTTTCATCCTCCCCGTTTACAAGAAGTAGTTTTCATGCAAGCGAAGATTTTGAAAAACTAAAAAAAATTAGAATAAATCAATTAAATAATTAGAAAAGTAATGTTAAATGAAGCATGAAGAGCGGAGAATTGTAAAACATACTCCATGTAATTTATACAATCTAGTAGCAGATGTAAAAAAATATCCAGAATTTTTGCCATGGTGTTTAGGTGCAAGAGTTAAAAACACTTCCTTAAAATCTTTTGAAGCTGATTTAATAATAGGGTTTAAAATTTATAAAGAAATTTACTCTTCAAAAATTACTCTTGATAAGAAAAAGAAAAAAATTATTGTTGATTATAAAGATGGTCCTTTTGAATATCTTCAAAATTACTGGTTATTTAAAGAAAATCCAGATGGCTGTGAAATAGAGTTTATGATTGACTTTAAGTTTAAATCTATTTTTTTACAAACATTAATTGAAACTTTATTTAATGAAGCTGTTAAAAGAATGGTAAAAGCCTTTCAGAAAAGGGCTGATGAATTGTATAATTGAAAATTAGATTTCTAAAATAACATTATTAGCTAATTTAAGAGACTCGTGTGTAGTTTTTTGTCTGATTTCAAGTCTATTTCCATTAAATTGATATCTGTGTGTAATAATTTTTTCTTTTGTTCCGATTCCAATCCAAACAAGTCCAACAGGTTTATCAACACTTCCTCCTGTGGGTCCAGCAATTCCAGTAACTGCAATAGATACATCTGCATTTAGTATTTCTAATGATTTTTTAGCCATATTGGATGCCACTATTTCACTTACGGCTCCATTTTTTGTAATTAAATCTTTTGGTATATTAAGTAATTTACTTTTCATATCGTTAGAATAAACAATTACCGAAGATTTAAATATTTGACTTGAGCCATTAATATGAATAATTGCAGATGATATCATTCCACCTGTGCAGCTCTCTGCTGTTGTTATTGTTAAATTTTTATTTACACAATTTAAATATAGTTTTTCAGCCTCTTTATTGATTTTTCTCCACATTTTTAATTCCATAATGTTTTTATATAAATATTTTGATTTAAACTTGTTAAAATTGCTGCCTGAGTTACTAAAGCAAATAATCCTGCAACTATATCATCTGCCATGATACCAATACCATTTGGCAAATTTTCAAATCTTTTTATTGGACCAATTTTAGTGATATCAAAAATTCTGAATAATACAAATGATAATAATAAAGACAAAAATATGTAAGTTGATTTTTCCGATTGAACACATCCTAATATTGCAATTAATTGTCCTGACACTTCATCAACCACAACTTGTTTTGGATCTTTTTTGTTATGTAATTTTAGGTGAGCTTCACAAAGCAAATAACTTGCAATAACAAAAATGATTAAAAATATTAAATAAAATTTTAGATCTAAATTTAATATTAAAAAATAACCAATCAACACACCTATTAAGGAACCTACTGTACCTGGAGCATACTTTGAATGACCAAATGGGTATACCTCGGCAATCCTAGAAAGATATAATAAAAATTTTTTATTAATGATCATTAAAAATCAGTATTTTTAATTTGTATAGCAGTTGAAACCATAGCTGCTATTCCTTCTTTCCTGCCAATAAAACCGATACTTTCAGAAGTTTTACCTTTAATACTGATTTTTTGCTCATTAATTTTTAGTATTTTTGCAATATTTTTTTTCATTTTTTTTGAATAATCTATTATTTTTGGTTTTTCACAAACAATTGTAGCGTCAATATTATTTATTATTCCTTTTTCATTTTGAAGTAGTTTTGACGCATGTTTTAAAAATATAGAGCTGTCGGCGTTCTTCCATTTTTCGTCAGTAGGTGAAAAAATACTACCTATATCACCTTTATTTATTACACCTAAAATACTATCTGTAATAGCGTGTAGTAATACATCAGCATCAGAGTGACCTATTAAGTTTTTTGAATTTTTAATTTTAATGCCACCCAATAAAATAAAGTTATTTTCCGATATTCTACTATTATCAAATCGATGAATGTCAAAACCATTACCAATTTTTGTAATGTAATTGTTGAGATTTTTATTCAAATGAGGCTCCAATAAATTTAGATCATTTTCATAAGTTATTTTTGATGTAAGTGGTTCACCTTCTATAGTAATAACTTCCATTGAATTATGCAAAAAAAGAGCAGTTTCATCTTCAAATTTTTTATTACTATTTTCTAGTGTTTTTTTAAGGATCTTGTAGTTACACAATTGCGGTGTTTGAACTATAACTTTATTATTTCTTGGTATAGTGTTTTTAATTTTGTTATTCGATACATTCCTAATAGCATCATTAATTTTCAATACTGGAGCTACACAAAAAATTTCTTGTTTACTATACATAATTAATCTTTTTATTACATCAGAAGAAACAATAGGACGTGCTGAGTCATGAATTAATACATATTTAGGATTAATATGTTCAATTGATTTAAGTCCATTGTAAGTACTTTTATGCCTTTCATCTGCTCCTAATACAGGAGAAAATAAATTAAATTTATTACATATTTCTGTTGCTTCTATAAAATCTTTTTCATTGGTAACAATTTGGATGGGGATACTCTTCAAAATTTTTTTTAAATTAATTATATTTATTTCTAAAATTGTTAAATTATTATATCTTATCATTTGTTTACTAACTTTTTTGTTAATTCTTTTTCCCATTCCTCCCGCTAGTAAAATCATCGCTAAATTGACACTACTCATTTTTAACCCCAAAACAGCTTAATTTATAGGCAATTTTTATAAATATTTTTACAAATTTAAATTTTTGTATAATTTATAATCATTCTTAGTTTTAATTTAATTATAACTTTAGTAATTTATGTTTTTATTTTATGGAAAATAATATTTTAAATGAATTAAGAACTCCAGTCTTTTTAGTAAATAAAGCTAATAAATTTATATATATAAATGACATTGGGCAGGAGTTTTTTGGTATAAGCTCATCTATAATAATTGGAAAAAAAATCAATGAATTTATTTCAAACGATTCTCCTATATTAAATTTAATTGAAAGAGTAAGAAATAGTAAAAGTGGCATTACGGAAGAGAGTTTGGATTTTAGTAATTTAAATTTCCCTAATAGAAAAGTAAGAGTTCATGTTGTTCCATTATCATTCGATAACAATAAAATAATAATTCAGGTAAGTCAGTTAGCTCTATCAGAAATGTTCCAATCACAAAGAATAAATAGTAAAATTTCTAAATCTTTTTCATCAATGATTGATATGTTAATGCATGAATTAAAAAACCCATTAGCTGGAATTAAAGGTGCATCACAATTAATCGAAACCGATATTAAGGATAATTCTAATTTATTAGAATTAACAAAACTTATTTCAATCGAATGTGATCGAGTTGAAGATTTGTTAAATGGAATGGAGCAAGTTTCAAATAACAATATTAAATTAGATTATGAAAGTTTAAATATCCATGAAATTTTAAACCATTGTAAACGCGTGGCTGAAAATAGTTTTGGTAATGAAGTAAACTTTATTAATGAATTTGATCCTTCTCTTCCTAGATTGTTTGCCAATAAAAATCTTTTAATTCAAATCATAATCAACTTGTTAAAAAATGCCACTGAAGCAAGTCAAAAAAAAGGTAATATTAAAATTAAAACGAGTTTTAATTCAAACAAAATTATATCTTTTGGTAAAGAAGATATTCCTACACAGTTACCACTTCAAATAGAAATAATTGACTTCGGAGTGGGCATTCCAAGCAATTTATTATCCAGTATTTTTGATCCATTTGTTTCTTCTAAAAAACAAGGAAAAGGCTTAGGATTATCAATAGTTGCTAGTGGTTTAGAAGAGATGGGCGCAGTAATTGATGTTTCATCAAGTTCTGGATCGACGAATTTTTGTATGAATTTTCCTCTTAAGAAATCTTAAATAAAAGGAGTTTTTATTTATGGAATCTAAAAATATTAAAAATATAATTGTTGTAGATGATGATAGAAGTATTCGAGTTGTTATTTCTACGGCATTAACAAGAGCTGGTTATAATGTAAAATCAAGTGGCACAGCTGCAGGCATGTGGCGGTTAGTTGAGTCTGACTTTGCAGATGTTCTAATTACAGATGTTGGTTTGCCTGATGGAGATGCTCTTGATATTTTGCCAAAATTACAAAATAAAAATCCTAATTTGAAGATAATTGTTATGTCTGCTAGGACAACTTTGTTGACTGCAGTAAGAGCAGAAAAAAAAGGTGCATTTGAATATCTTCCTAAACCATTTGATTTAGACGAACTTTTGAATTTAGTTTCAAGTACATTTTTAGAACCTAAAATAAGTAAAAATGAATTTATTATTGATGTTAAAAAAAGCATATATGATTCTGGTCCAGTTGTAGGGAAGTCAATTGTCATGCAAGAAATTTATAAAATAATTTCAAGAATAGTAAATACAAATTTTTCTATTTTAATTTCAGGAGATAGTGGAACAGGTAAAAAACTTATAGCAAAATCAATTCATGATTTAAGTTCAAAAACAAATAATTTCTTTATAAACTTAGACACAAAATTCTTTGATGATTATTCATCTGACAACTTAATTGAAAGAATTAATACATACACTTCAGTTAATGTAAAAGATGTAAATGATTTAAGTGGAAGTTCTATTTACGTAAAAGATATTACTGAGTTGTCTGAGGAGCAACAAAAAAATTTTTTAAATTTTATTGAAAATGGTTTAACACAATTATTTCCTGAAAGCTCAAATTTAGAAAAGTCTAGAATTTTTGTTTCAACAAAAAAAAATATTCTTAATGATGTGGAAAAAGGATTATTTAGAGAAGATTTATACTATATACTAAATGTTGTTCCAATTAAATTACCTTCATTGAAAGATAGATTTGAAGATATACCAGATTTATCATCAGCTTTTTTAAATGCTAATTATAAAAATACATTTACAATGAGAAAAATTTCTTATGAAGGAATGAACCTACTCAAAGAGTATTCATGGCCAGGAAACATAAGAGAGTTAAAAAACGTAATTGAGAGACTATGTTTATTATCTTCTACAGAAGATATATCTCTAAATCTTATTAAAGAAGTGCTGTCAGAGGACAGATTTGATGAAGAAAGTAAATATGAAGAGAATTTAGAATTATATTTCAAAAATTACCTTAAAAAATATTTTAAAGATTTTGATGAAAATTTATCACTAAATAATTTACATAATAATTTTATATCTAAAATTGAAAAACCTCTCATAGAAACAACCTTAAATTTATTTAGAGGAAACCAAATTAAAGCTTCTAAATGCTTAGGCTTCAATAGAAACACATTAAGGTCAAAAATTAATTTGTATGGTATTCAAGTTATAAAGAAGAGAAAGGCCTAAATTTATGTATTAAAGTTGTAATATAGACTATAATAAATTTTGTGTTAATAGGTTAAAAGATGAAACAATTTTTTTTAAACATATTCCAACAAAAATTATTTTTTTTATCATTTTTTATATCATTAATATTCTTTTTATTTATTTATAGTTCTCTATATCAATTTGAGATTTTCAATGATAACAAAAATTTACTTATTTTATTTTTAGTTTTATCTTTTTTCATAATTGTAAGTTTATTTAATGTTTTTTTTAAAAACTTTTTAAATATTTTTAACAATTTAAAATTAAAAAAAGCTGGTCAAGAATTACAAAAAAAAATTTTGATCATTTTTGCTTCAATTACATTAATACCTACCATATTAATAGCTTTTTTTTCTATTTTTATATTTGATGCTGCATTAAGTGGTTGGTTTAATAAAAAGATTTCAACTGCTATTTCCCAATCTGTTGAAGTGGCTAATCAATATTTAAATGAACATCAAAGTGCAATTAGAGGCGAAATTTTAGAACTTGTTAATTTAATAAACATAAATTCTAATTTTTTATCTTCTGACAAAAATAAATTTAATAATTTTCTTAATAAATATACTAGACAACATAATTTGTCTGAGGCTGTTATAATTGATTCTATTGGTAATGTTTTAGCATTTTCTGAATTTGTTTTTGAATATACTTATACAGAAATACCACAAAAGTATTATAACATAGCAAATGATGATAAAATTTTTATTGTCAAAGAAGACAATTCTAACAAAATTCGTGCCTTTATAAGGTTATCTCAATTTATAGATGCTTATTTGCTGATCACAAGGTTTGTTGATCAAAAAGTATTAAACGCAATAGAAAGCACATCAATTGCAGCTTCAGATTATCAATCAATTGAGTTAAAACAATTTGATATAAAAATTTCTTTTATTTTTATTTTTATTTTGATTACGGTAATCCTATTATTTACTTCATTGATAATTGGGCTTAATGTTGCTAATAGATTACTCGAGCCCATTAGTTCTCTAATTAGAGGAGCTGAAGAAGTAGGTGGTGGGAATCTAGATTACAAAATTTCTAATAATGTTTTGTCTAAAATAAATGTAAATGAAATTAAGAGGTTAGTTCATGCATTCAACTTAATGATTTCAGATTTAAAATCAAATAGAGTTGATTTGGAGCATGCAAATGATCAACTAGACAAAAGAAGAAAGTTTTCTGAGTCTGTTCTTTCAGGTGTGTATTCTGGTGTTATCGGATTAGATAAAGATTTAAAGATAAATCTTCCAAATGTTACAGCAACAGAATTATTAAATATTTCAATAAATGAAGATTATGGTAAGTCAATTTTGGAGGTTGTTCCTGAATTTAAAAACTTAGTTGAAAAATTTTTAAAATCAAACAGTAACGTTTTAGAAGATAAAATACAAATTGTTAGAAATGATAAAGTTCTAAATTTAATCACAAGATTAGTTATACAAAAATCAGATAGTATAATTTTAGGTTATGTCTTAACTTTTGATGATGTCACTAGTTTAATTGCTGCTCAAAAAATGGGTGCATGGTCTGATATAGCAAGAAGAATAGCACATGAAATAAAAAATCCTCTTACACCAATAAGGTTAAGTGCGGAACGCTTAAAAAACAAGCTAAATAGTAACAAAAAAATTGATAAAAAAGTTTTTGAACAATCTTTAAATATGATCACTCGTCAAGTCGATGACATACATCATTTGGTAAATGAATTTTCATCTTTCGCAAGAATGCCTTCTCCAAAATTAAAAGTAGTTAATATTAATAAAGTTGTAACAGATTATATTAAACCATTAATTTCATCATTTGATGATGTAACCATTGAGCTTGATAAAATTATTGAAAATGCCTTTATAATGGCTGATGAAAAACAAATAAGACAAGCATGTAATAATTTAATTAAAAATTCATACGAAAATATTACATTAAATAAAATACCAGAAGGAAATATCTCAATTTCTTTTGGGATTGAAAATGATTTTGCTTCCATTACAATAAGTGATAATGGTACTGGTATTGATAAATCAATAATATCAAAAATACTTGAACCTTATTATACCACAAAAGTTGGTAATTCAGGTCTGGGATTGGCAATCACTAAAAAAATCATAGATGACCATAATGGAATAATATTAATCAAACCATTAAAAGGGTCTAAAGGAATGTCAGTAACTTTAAAATTTCCTCTTATATCAAAACTTAAAAAAGAAAAAAATAAATGTTAAAAAACAAAATTTCTATTCTTGTTGTGGATGACGAATTAGACATTTGTGAAATGGTAGCTGAAACTCTTAAAGATGAGGATTACAATGCTATTGTAGCCACTAATTATGACATGGCTGTTGATATTCTGAAAAATAAAAATATAAATCTTTTAATTACTGATATATGGATGAATAATGATACTAACGCTGGACTTAAACTTTTGACATTTAGTCAAAATTATAATCCTTTAATACCAGTAATAATGATGTCTGGCCACGGTAATATTGAAACAGCAATGAAAGCCGCAAAAAATGGAGCATTTGATTTTATTGAAAAACCATTTAAAGCTGAACGTTTAATATTATTAATAGAAAAGGCGTTAATAGATAGAAATTTAAAATTAAAAGTACTTGATTTTGAGTTAAGAGAAAATGAACGCATGGCTTTAATTGGAAATTCAGCTACTTTTAAAAACATAAAACAAAATTTAAATAAAATTGCTCCAACTAATAGCAGGGTTTTAATTACTGGCCCCTCTGGATCAGGAAAAGAATTGATTGCAAGATGGATTCATAAGAACTCTAATAGAAGGTCATTTCCTTTTATTATTGCTTCATGTGCTACTTTATCTCCAGAAAGAGTGGAGCAAGTATTATTTGGCTGGAATGACTCAACAACTGATGGAGATAATAATCAATCAAATGTAGGTCTTTTTGAGCAAGCTAATAATGGCACACTTTTTTTTGATGAGATATGTGATTTGCCACTTCAAACCCAAGGAAAATTAGTTCAAGCAATTCAAGATCAAAGTTTCTATAAAATTGGTTCTAATAAAAAAATTAATGTAGATGTTAGAATCATCTCAGCTAGTAATAATAATTTAACTGAATTTATTAAAAATGGCACACTAAGAGAAGATTTGTTTTATAGACTTTCAGTTGCGCCAATTGAAGTGCCTCCATTAAATAAAAGGGGTGAAGACATAGCAGATCTAATTTTTCATTTCTTAAATTTGTTGGCAAAAGATTTTGGAAATAATACACTCAAATTTGCTTCTGAAACACTACTTATATTAAAAAGTTATGATTGGCCCGGTAATGTAAGGCAGTTAAAGAATATATTAGAATGGTTGAATATAATGTATGGTAAGCAAAAGGATTTTATTATTTCCCCTTTAGATTTACCACCTGAGATATTAGGTTATAATAAAAAAGAAGAAAATACTCCAATTTCAAATCAGTTAAGTTTATCTCTAAAAGAAGCTAGAAAAATTTTTGAGAAAAATTATTTAAAAGAGCAATTAAAAAGATTTAAGGGAAATATAGCAAAGACATCTAAATTTATTGGAATGGATAGATCAGCTTTACATAGAAAATTAAAAGAATTAGATATAGATATTAATAATTTTGATTAAATCAAATTAATTTGGAAATTTTATGAAACAAAAAGTTATAATTTGTGGTGCTGGAAGAGTGGGTACCTCTATTACTGAGCATTTATCTAATGAAGGGTTTGATATTACTGTAATTGATTCAAACTCTGAGGCTATTCAGCGTATTACAGAGTTATATGATGTTCAAGGAGTATTAGGTTTAGCTTCTTATCCAAATGTCCTCGAAGATGCGGGTATTGTTGATACAGACCTTATAATAGCTGTAACTCAATCTGACGAGATAAATATTGCAGCCTGTCATGTAGCAAAATCAATTTTTGGCACTCCTACAATGATAATACGAATAAGATCAAAAGAATATCTTGATCCTAAATATTCAAATTATTTATTAAAAGATGTAGGTGTTAACAGAATAATATCACCAGAGGACGAGGTTGCGAATGCTATTGTTAATCAGTGGAGAACCCCTGGAGCTTTTGATGTAGCTGAGTTTGCTAGATCGCTTGTTACTATGTTGGGTGTATCTTGTAAGGTAGATTGCCCAATACTTGACACGCCATTAAGAAATTTGATTGACTTATTTCCAGATCTAAGTGTTACAGTAATGGCAATAATTAGAGGAACAAAATTAATTGTCCCAAGAGGTGGAGATGATACAATTTTGGCTGGAGACAGAGTTTATCTGGCTTGTCCTACTACTCAAATTAATAGAACCTTAAGTGCATTTGGTCATATTGAAACAACTGCAGAGAAAGTTACTATTTCAGGAGCGGGTGCCATTGGAATTAGGGTGGCAGAAGAAATACATAAATTATCTCCTGAAACCAATCTTACAATTCTAGAAATTAACAAAGATAAGGCAAGGCATGCTGCAGAAATGTTAGAATATGCAACTATAATTTCTGGAGATTCTCTAGATCCAGAAATAATATTGGAAGCAAGATTAGGGCAAGGTGAAACTTACATCGCAGCAACTAACAATGACGAAGTTAATATTCTTTCTTCATTATTATCTAAAAGATCTGGAGCATCACATACTGTTGCTCTAATAAATTTACCTGTATTTATTCCTCTTTTTAATTCATTGGACCTGGAAGGTGTGGTTAGTCCTCCTAACTTAACTGCATCATCAATTCTACAAGAAGTTAGAAGTGGTCAAATAGAACATGTACATTCTATAATTGAAGAATTTGGTGAAGTCATATCCTTTGAAGCTCTTAAATCTTCATCAATTATAGGTAAGCCTCTTAAAGATATTAAATTACCAAAAGACGTATCATTAGGTGCGATTGTTAAAAATGATGAAAGTATTATATCGCCTAGAGGCGACACAATTATTGAGGCAGGAGACATAGTAGTTATGTTTGTTCCAGTAAAATCAATGAAAAAAGTAGAAGAATTACTTTCAGTTAATTTGGATTTTTTTTAATGGCAAATATATCTTATGTAAATGGCTTATATTGCAATATCCAAGAAGCTAAAATCAATATAAATGACAGAGGATATCATTTTGGTGATGCTGTTTACGAAGTAATATTATATAATAACGGTGTTTTTTATGATTATGACGGTCATATAAAAAGATTATTTAACTCACTAAAATTGATAAATATTAAATTTCATTTATCAGATCAGCAACTTAAAATAATTATAAAAAATCTTTTTAGATTAAATAGAGTTAATTTTGGAAGTATTTATATTCAGGTTTCAAGGGGTGTGGCTGATAGAAATCACAGTTATTTTGGTCTTAAATCCAAACCTATTTTAACAATGATTGTTTCAAAGAAGAAAAACAATATTTCTGACGAAATTAAAGGCGTAAAAGCAATAACTATGGTTGATAATAGATGGTCTAGGCCAGACATTAAAACAACTCAATTATTACCAAATGTTTTGGCTAAAACTTATGCTAATAAAAAAAATGCTTATGAAGGGATTTTTATTGATCATGAAGGTTATGTAACTGAGGGATCTAGTTCAAATATTTGGATTATAAATAAGAATAATGAAATTTTAACTCGTGAAATCGATGGAAAAATTTTGTCTGGCATTACCAGGAATACTATTTCCCAATTTGCAAAAAATAATAATTTTAAGATGTTAGAAAAAAAATTCACAAAAGACGAAATGCTAAATTCTCGTGAAGTATTCTTAACTAGCGCTTCTTCATTTGTTACGCCAATTATTGAAATTGACAATATTAAAATCGGTAATGGTATAATTGGTAAAACATCAATAGAATTAAGAAATTTGTATTTCAAGAAATTTAATTAGTAATATTTTATGATCAATTATAAAACATTTTTAATTCTTCCTATTTTTAAGAATAATAAATTTTCTCAAAACGATATTTTTAACCAAAAAAACTTTATTTCTCGTTCTTCTGAAACAAGAAGTCTTGTGTCAGCATTAGATGCATCAATTGTTTTTGAAAAAATAATTAATATTAGTATCCCAAAATCTTCATTATTAATAAATAATAATGTTGCTAATGAAATTAAAAATAATTTTGACCTAAGCCTCGTTGATTTAATAATTTTTGATTGTTCTTTATCGCCTATTCAACAAAGAAATCTAGAGAGAATTTTACAAAAAAAAATCATTGATAGAACTCAACTTATTATAGAAATTTTTGGTCTAAGAGCGAAAACTAAAGAAGGTAAATTACAAGTAGAACTCGCTAATTTAAATTTTGAAAAAACAAGACTTGTAAGATCTTGGACACATCTCGAAAGACAAAGAGGTGGATTAAGTAAAATAGGTGGTCCTGGTGAAAGTCAAATAGAATTAGATAAAAGAATGATTAATTCAAAAATAAAACAATTAAAAAAATTACTTGCAAAGGTAACACAAACTAGAGAAGTTCAAAGAAAACTTAGAAAAAATGTTTCTTCTTTGATTTTTTCTTTAGTTGGTTATACCAATAGTGGTAAGTCAACAATTTTTAATAGCCTTACATCTTCTGATATATTAGTTAAAGATATGGTATTTGCTACGTTAGATACAAAAATGGGCTCTATAAAAATGTCTGACAATAAAAAGATTATAATTTCAGACACTGTAGGTTTCATATCAGCATTACCTACAGAGTTAATTAATTCATTTAAATCTTCTTTAGAAGAACTCTTTGTTGCTGATTACTTACTGTTAGTTCATGATTTATCAAACCCTAATATAGAAAATCAGGCAAAATTAGTTTTTGATACATTAATTTCTATAGGTTTTACTGAAGAAGAATTAGAAAAGAAAATAATAAATGTTTTTAATAAATGCGATTTAAATTCCGATTTGAGTAATATAAAAATTAAATATAAAAAAAATTTAATTAAAACTTCTGCTTTAACACCCAAGGGAATTAAGGATTTAAAAAATTACATCGAAAATTTGGCTGAAAAAAAATTAATGAAGGTGCTTTTTCATATACCTATTAACTCTTCCAAAATTTCTTCTTGGTTGTATAAAAATTCACATGTATATAATGAAACATTTTGTGACATAGATTTTGTAGGCAACAAAGTTAAGGCTAAAATATCTGATGATAAATTAAATTCATTCAAATCACATTTTCCTGAAATTGAGTTGTATACTATCTGATAATTATGAACGATATTTTAATTCAAAATAATACAACAAGGAATAAGATTGTAAAATACATAATGAATTTATTAATTAACGTTAATAAAAAAATTATTTTACGTTATTATAAAAATTTGAAATCTGAAGATATAAGTACAAAAACATCTAATGATGATTTTGTAAGTATTGCAGATAAAAAAAGTGAAGAAATTATCTCAAAGCAGTTAAAAGGTTTTTTAGATGTTAGTGATATATTAGGTGAAGAAACTGCTTTTTTAAATAAACAATATGATAAATATTTGGATAAATATCTTTTGTGGGTTGTTGATCCAATAGACGGAACAAAGAATTATGTTAATGGGAAAGAAAATTTTTGTTCAATGATTTCACTAGTTAGTTATATGCTTCCTATAGCAACATTTGTTTATTATCCTTTAAAAAATATATTTGTATATGCATTTAAAAACCATGGTGCTTTTTTAGTTGATACAAATAATAAAATATCAACTAGACTTTCAATAAAGCAATCTAACATATTGAAATTAATAGGATCTGGTGGAACTAAGGGGATACCTGAAAATTACAGACAATCTATTCTAAATAATTTAAAAACTAGCACAGACAGATTATTTATTGGGAGTGCAGGTATCGAAACAATTATGTTGGCCAAAAACGAAATTCAATTTATTTTTCACGGAGGAGTTACTCCCTGGGACCACGCTCCTATGGACTTGATAACAAAAGAAGCTGGAGGTTGCGTTTATATGGCAACCAATAAAAGTGAATTTAATATAAAATCTAAAGGATCAATCCTAGCTACTAGTAATGTTCAAACTTGGAATAAAATTAGAGATTTGATCATTCCATATGATAATCCTTACAGGAAATATAAAAATTAGCCATTTTTTACAATATTAAAAGGGTTAAAAGCTTGGTCACCAGCCATAATTTCAATTTTATTAATATTTATATTTTTAGGTCTTGTAGCCACCCAATAAATTGTTTCTGCAATATCTTCTGCTTTTATTGATCTTGTATTTTGATAAACCTGAGATGCTTTTTCTTTATCACCTTTAAACCTAACAATAGAAAATTCTGTTTCTGCTAAACCTGGTTCTACTGATGTAACATTAATACCTTTGCCGACTAAATCAGCTCTTAAATTTAAAGAAAATTGACTCACGAACGCTTTGGTTCCTCCATAAACATTTCCTCCAGGATAAGGATATGAGCCAGCGACTGATCCTAGATTAATTATATGACCTTCTCCGTTTTCAACCATCAATGGTAAAATAGCTCGAGTAGCATATACTAAGCCCTTTATATTAGTATCAATCATTTGATCCCAGTCATCAAGGTTGGCATTATCAGCGCCTTCTAGTCCAAGAGCTAAGCCTGCATTATTACATAATACACTTATATTATTAAAATTTGGTGATATATTTTGTATGGCCGATTTAACTGCACGCCTGTCACTTATATCAAAAGCAAGTGGTAATGATTTCTCACCTAATTCCTTTGCAAGCTCCTCTAAACGATCAGCTCTTCGACCTGTAATTATTGTTTGCCAGCCTTTTTCATTAAATAGCTCTGCAGTTGCTTTACCAAAGCCAGAAGTGGCACCAGTAATAAGAATAGTTTTAGGTATGTTATTATTCATTAATTCCTCTTTGATTATTTTTTACTTTATTCCAAAGATTTTTAAAATCATGTTTTTTTAAATTATGCCATTTTAGTTTATTGTCTTCAATAAAGTTTTCCATTTCATTAAATCTGGTAGTAAATTTTTTATTAGCTTTTCTTATGGTTTGCTCTGGATCTAAATTTAAACGTCGTGATAAATTAATAATAGTAAAAAATAAATCTCCTAATTCTTCTTCAATCATTTTTTTGTTATTCACCTTGAGTGCATCTTTTAATTCATGAATTTCTTCATCAATTTTATTCAAAACTTGAGTTTCATTTTCCCAATCAAAATTCAATGATGCAGCTTTTTTTTGTAATTTAAGAGATCTTAGTAACGTTGGAATATTTTTTTCAACTTGGTCTAATGTATTTTTGGTATTTGTACTTTTGTTTTTTTCTAATTTTTTTATTTTTTCCCATGATTCATGAGGAAGATCATTTTCATTGTAATTTTTATCAAATATTTGTGGATGTCTTCTAATTATTTTATTAGATATTTCATTTGCTACATCATCAAAATCAAAATCTCCTTTATCATCGGCCACTTGTGAAATTAAAATAACTTGTAATAATAAATCTCCTAACTCTTTTTTCATCTCTTCGATATCATTGTTTTCTATGGCATCTACAAGTTCGTAAGCTTCTTCAATAGAATAGGGAGCTAATGAATTATAATCTTGTTTTAAGTCCCAAGGACAACCATCAATTGGATCTCTTAATATCTTAATTACTTTTCTTATTTTTGAAATAGATTCTAGCTTGTTTAACTCACTTAATTTTTCATCAGATAATTTTTTCATTTTTAAATCTTTTCATATTTGTTTTGAGTATTTATTTATATAAATTATAATATTTATATCATCAGGAGTTCAAATTGTCTGAAGAAAAAATTGGTTTGTTTGCAAAATTTAGAAGATATTTTCTTGCGGGCATTTTAGTCACATCTCCAATTTTAATAACAATCTACGTTACTTGGATCATAATTACTTTTATAGATTCTCAAGTTGCCGGTTTATTACCTGATAGTTTGGATTTCACTAAACAGTTACCACACCAAATACCTGGAATAGGATTGATTATAAGTATTGTGGTTATTACTTTTATTGGAGCAATAACTCCTGGATTTATTGGCAGAACTTTGCTTAAAGCTGGGGAAAGAGTGCTTGATAAAATGCCTGTTGTTAGAAGTATATACGGTGCAATTAAGCAAATTATGGAAACAGTTATGTCTACCAACTCTGATAGTTTTAGAGAGGTTGTTTTAGTTGAATATCCAAGGAAAAAAATTTGGGTTATTGGGTTTGTTACAGGAGAGACAAAAGGAGAAGTTCAGACCTTAAACGATGAAATCTTAATTAATGTTTTTATACCTACCACTCCTAACCCTACAAGCGGATTTCTTTTATTTGTCCCCAAGAAGGATTTAATATATATGAAAATGAAAGTTGAAGATGCTGTAAAAATGGTAATTTCTGGAGGCATAGTTACTCCAAAAATGAAAACTAATAAAATTAAATAATGATCAACCACCTTTTAATAATCTGATAGCGTCATTATTTTCGAAAATAGACAAAAGAACATTAATTTTTTCTTTATCATATTCATTTTCCAGCATTTTCCTTGCTTCGTCTCTTGCAACGGGAATCATATGGTTGTGGATATGCAAATCTACAAACTTAAATTCAAGATTGCCAGATTGTTTGCTTCCAAGAATTTCTCCTGGTCCACGTAATTCTAAATCATGTTCAGAAATTTTAAATCCATCATCATTTTCCTTTAGGATTTTTAACCTTGAATGAGCAATTGAGCTTAAATTAGAATTATATAACAATATGCATGAGGATTCTTTATTACTTCTTCCGACTCTTCCTCTTAATTGATGTATTTGAGCTAACCCAAATCTCTCTGCGCATTCAATTACCATTATAGTAGCTTCAGGAACATCTACTCCAACTTCAATTACCGTAGTTGCAACTAGAATTTTACTTTCACCAGATTTAAAATCATTCATTGATTTTTCTCTCTCAATCTGATTTTGTTTTCCATGAATTAA
This sequence comes from uncultured SAR116 cluster alpha proteobacterium, assembly GCA_902517815.1. Taxonomy (GTDB): domain Bacteria; phylum Pseudomonadota; class Alphaproteobacteria; order Puniceispirillales; family Marisalimonadaceae; genus Marisalimonas. The sequence goes on along the minus strand of CABYED010000013.1, from coordinate 18,049 downwards.
TGAAACATTAATGTTTTTAAAATTATTTTTTAAAAAATTATATCTTTCGTTAACAGCAATCAGATCTGAATTCTCAGAATCTTCAATTAGAGGACAAACCCAATATACTAATGCTCCAGCTTTAATTGCTCTTTCAATAGAAGATAATACTTCTGCTATTTTAGTTTGTGACAAAACATATGTATTAATTAATTTTCTACCAATCGGTTTTTCACTTAAAACAGAAATATCCATATCACCATAAGCAGTCAGTGCGAGAGATCTAGGTATAGGCGTTGCTGTCATAACTAGTACATCAACGTTATTACCTTTTTCTGTTATTTCAACTCTTTGTTTAACTCCAAACCTATGCTGCTCGTCAATAACAGCCAAAGATAGGTTGTTATAAATTATTTTTTTTGAAATTAATGCATGAGTTCCAATTATAATTTTAATTTCACCATCTTCTATTTGTTTAATTATATTAGATCTAGTTTTGTTATCATAAACAGATCTACTTTCTCCTAATAGAAGAGTTGGTTCAATTTTTAGTGGCATAAGTAAGTCTTTAATTGTATTAAAATGTTGAATTGCAAGAATTTCCGTTGGAACCATCAATACTGCTTGAGATCCATCTAATATTGCGTTAAGCATAGAAATTACAGCAACAATTGTTTTACCGGACCCAACATCACCCTGAAGCATTCTAACCATAGTTTTATTACTATGAATGTCCCCTTTTATCTCATTTATAACTTTTATTTGATTACCAGTTAACTCAAATGGTAAATTCGAATAAAAATTTTCAATTAATTCTGAGTTGCTATAACATTTTTTAATTTCTTTAATTTTAGAAATTTTATTTTTTATTAGTAACATAGAAATCTGATTTGCTATTAATTCATCTAGAGCTAGTCGTTTTCTAAAAATGCTATTTAAGTTTAAGTCATCATTGTTTTCTGGATTATGTATTCTAGATATACAAGTATGCCAATTTGGAAATTTGTATTTTATCAGTATATCTTTATTTAACCATTCAGGTATTAATGGTATTTTTTTTATACCTTGATTGATAATTTTTGATATGAATTTTTGGTTTATTCCATAAAATAAAGGATAAATAGGTTGAAACAATGGTATTAATTTTTTCTCGGTTGCTTTTACAACATAGTCAGGATGAGCAATCTGTCCAAGACCATTAAAGTTCTCAAATTTTCCACTTACAAAAACTCTATTTCCAACTTTGTAAATATTTTTTAAATATTGTGTATTTTGCCCAAAGTAAACAATGTCTAATCTAACATTTTTTTCGTTATTGAGACCAAAGGTTATTATCCTGGACATATTATTTTTTTTTCTAAAATTAAAGGGAGGTATATTTATTTCCACAACCTCTACTTCACAAGTTAATATGTCACCATGATTTACTTCTTTTAAAGACATATATTGGAATCTATTAATAGACTTGTGAGGCAAATAAAATAAAAGATTTATTAAATATGGACCAATTTTTTTTTCTAAAAGGTTTATTTTTTTTTCACCAACACCACTTAAATTTCCAAGTGATGAGAATAATTCAAAAATCTCTTTTGGTCTTTTAATAATTACATTAGACAAGAAATTAAAAACCTTTATTTATAATAAATAATAACAAAAAATATCAATAAAACGAGAAAAAATTGAATAATAGGAATATTTTTATAAAAAAATTAATTTATAGATCTAAATATACTGGCACTCGTGAAACTGATATTTTGTTAGGTAATTTTGCAGAAAATCATTTAAAATATCTCGATGATGAAAATTTATTAGCATATCAAGCTCTTCTTAATTCAGGAGATCCTAGAATTTGGCGTTTATCTATAGATATTGAAAAATCAAAATCTTCTAAAGAAAATTTTCTAATTGACCTTATAAAAGAATTTAAAGGTCATTAAATTGTTTAATTTTAATAAAGATTTAAATAAAATAAGAGAAATAAATGGAATTAGAGATAGCTTAATACCTTTCTTGATTTCTTCTCTATCTCAAAATCAAAATATATTTTACGTAGCAAAAAACGATTTAGAACTCTCGAATGTTTATAATTTTTTATATTCAAATTTCAAAAAAATAAACATATACAAAATCCCAGCATGGGATTGTTTGCCTTATGATATCTCATCACCAAATCTCAATTTAATTGGAGAGCGTGTAAAATCATATACGGATCTTTGTTTTTTTAAAAAAAATAAAAATGAGAATAAAAGCAAAAACGTTATTTTAACTACTATTAATGGTTTATTTAACAAAACAGCGCCTAAAGATTTTTTTTTAAAACATTTTATAAATTTAAATTTATCTTCAGATTATAAATTTCAATTAATTATCGAGTTCTTAAATAACTCAGGATATAAAAGGGTGCAAACAGTAAGAGAGTATGGTGAATTTAGTATACGAGGAAGTATATTAGACGTTTTTCCTGTTGGTAACCAAATTGCATTTAGAATTGATTTTATAGGTGATAATATTGAAACAATCAAAACAATGGATCCTCTTACACAAAGATCTAAGGATAAAATAAATGATTTTAATATTTATACATCAAATGAATTTATATTGAATGAAAAAAACATAGAGAATTTCAGAAAAAGATTTAGGAGTAAAAACGGGGCTGCTAGTATAAATAGTTTATTTTATGAAAACATATCTGCTGGTATGAAGTTTAACGGTATAGAACATTTTTTACCTTTATTTCATGAAAAACAATTAAATTCGATTTTTGATTATTTACCACTTGAGCAAGGAATTATATGTTTGCTTACAAAAAATTTTGAAAATCTAATTCAAGAACGAGAATTAGAAATAAATAATTTTGGTAATGAAAGAAAAGATGAAAACACTGATTATAATGCTTTCGAGATTGAAGAATTATATATTACAAAAAATAATATTTTAGATAATATTAAAAAATTTAATGTTATTCAATTAAATGAATATGACAAACCTAATAGTACTAATCAAAATGAAATAAATATTTCTTCTAAACCTTTAATAATTCCTAATTTTATAAACTCAGAAAAAACAAATAAAATCAGTAACTTTGTGAAATTTTGTATAAATGAATTTAATAATAATAAAATAATTACAATTATTACAGAAGATGAAACTAAGATAAATAATTTAGTCAGTTTTTTTGAAGAAAATTTAAATAAAAATAAAATTTTTTTTGAATTAATTGAGATTAAACAGCTTGTTAACAGTGAAAATTTGTCAAATTTTAATTTTTCATATTCTCCATACCTGGAGAGTTTTGAATTAAATAATCATATTATTATATTCACGAGAGATATTTTTGGCTTTCCAGAAAATAAAAGAAAATCATGGAAAAGGAAAACTGAAAATTTTCTTAAAGATGTAAATTCAATAAATGTTGGAGACTTGGTGGCTCATATTGATCATGGGATTGGTTTGTATGATGGATTATTAAAAATATCAACAAATGGAATAGATCATGATTGTTTGAAATTATTATACCAAGATGGTGATAAGTTATTTCTTCCTGTAGAAAATATGAATTTATTAAGCCGTGTTGGTGATTCAGGTATTATTAGAAACTTAGATAAGTTGGGAGCATCCAATTGGCAGAATAGAAAAGCAAATGTCAAAAAAAGAATTAAAGATATGGCTGAAAAATTAATAAGAGTTGCTGCACAAAGAGAAATCATTAATACAGAAAAATTATCAATTACAGATGATTACGATAAATTTTCTAATGATTTTCCTTTTCAACTTACTGATGACCAAGATACAGCAATCAAAGATGTAATATCTGATCTTGAAGCAGGAAAACTTATGGACAGGCTTATTTGTGGTGATGTTGGTTTTGGAAAAACTGAGGTCGCATTAAGGGCTTCTTTTATTGTAGCAAACGCTGGTTATCAAGTAGCATTAGTAGCCCCAACCACAATTCTAGTAAAACAACATTATAAAAGTTTTTATGAAAGATTCAAAAATTCATCAATAAAAGTTTCATCATTATCCAGAATGACTATAGCAAGCAAAAGAAAGATTATTAAAAATAATCTTAAATCTGGTGAAATAAATATTGTAGTTGGAACACATGCTTTGCTTTCTAATGATATTGATTTCAACAATCTAGGCCTATTAATTGTTGATGAAGAACAACATTTTGGAGTTGCTCAAAAAGAAAAAATAAAAGAATTACAAGGTAATATTCATGTATTAACCCTGACTGCGACACCAATTCCAAGAACACTTCAATTATCTCTGTCTGGACTAAAACAATTGAGTTTGATTAGCACCCCACCTGTTGACAGGTTGTCAATTCGTACTTTTGTTTTTGAATGGGATAAAGTTGTTTTATTAGACGCTTTAAACCGTGAAAAAAATAGAGGAGGGCAATCTTTTATTGTTTGCCCAAGGATAAAAGATATAGATGTTTTGTATGAAAAAGTTAAAAAAATGGCACCTAATTTATCGATAAAAGTTGCTCATGGTCAAATGAAGATAGATGAATTAGATAGTTCAATTAATTCATTTGCAGATGGTAAATCAGATGTATTAATTTCTACTAATATTATTGAATCAGGAATAGATATTCCTAACGCAAATACAATGATAATTTATAAATCTGACATGTTTGGACTTTCTCAACTTTACCAATTAAGAGGACGTATTGGACGAGGGAAAAAAAGAGCATATGCTTATTTCACAGTCGAGGCAGGTAAAGTTTTAAATAAAAACTCTCAACAAAGACTAGATGTAATTAAAACCCTTGATAATCTAGGAGCTGGTTTTTCACTTGCTAGCTATGACATGGATATAAGAGGAGCTGGAAATTTGCTCGGCGATGAACAATCAGGCCAAATTAAAGAAGTAGGAGTTGAGTTGTATCAAGATATGCTTAAGGATGCTGTATACTCATATAAAAATAAAGAAGCACCATTAGAAGAAGTTTGGTCTCCTTCAATTTCATTAGGCTTGGCAGTGCTCATTCCAGATAATTATGTATATGATCTATCAACTAGAATGGCACTGTATAGAAAAGCAGGGGACTTAAGAAACAGTGATGAGATAAATGAGTTTAATGAAGAATTATTTGATAGGTTTGGACCTCCTCCTGTAGAAGTTAATAATCTGCTTCAAACATTAATAATTAAAAATAAGTGTTTAAAAAATAATATTAGTTTTATAGATGCAGGACCTAAAGGTATTTTATTGGGGTTTAAAAATAATTTTTTTAAAAATACAGACAAGTTATTAGATTGGATTAGCAAATCATCTGGACAAATAAAAGTTAGACCAGATCAAAAACTTTTTATGGAAAAACAATTAAAAAGCAGAGAAGAAAAAATTGAAAATGTCTTAACGTTTATAGATGAGTTAGAGGATTTAAATCTTAATTAAGGTCTACAATCAAACGTACCTAATACCGTATCATCTTCAAAAGTTTTTATTTTAAATAAAACAAACCTATTATATTTTTTACAAATATTTTTAACTTTTTTATTAACTTCTATAGGTATATTTGTAATTGATTTTTTTAATTTTCCATTTAATCTCAAATGGTTTTTCTTGGTAAGTAAAATTACTACTATTATTTAAATCACGCTGATTGACATTTGAATGCTGATTACAATTAGATAAAAATAACAAAACACAAAATAAAATTATATTTTTATACATAATAAAACTCATATATATGCTTATTTTCAAAATCAATTTTGAAAATAAGAAGTATTAAACTTAACAATTATAGAAACTACCACGAACCAATATTTTTCATGCTTGACCAAGGCTCTTTTACTTCAAGGTTGTCACCTTGCTGAAGTAATTCTATTGATATATTATCTGGCGATTTTATAAATGCCATTCTTCCTTCTCTAGGAGGTCTATTGATAGTTACTCCAGCATCCATTAATTTCTGACATGTTTCATAGATATTTTTGACAGAAAGAGCAAGATGACCAAAATTTCTACCGCTTCCATACTCTTCTGGATCCCAATTATAGGTTAACTCTATTTCAGGTGATCTGGTTTTTATTGCATTATCTTCATCTTCTGGCGCGGCTAGAAAGATAAGTGTAAATCTTCCTTCTGGAACTTCTTTTCTTCTAATCTCAACAAGGCCAAGCTTATTGCAGTAAAAGTCTATAGATTCTTCAATATTTGTAACTCTAATCATGGTGTGTAAAAATTTCATTTTAAATCCAAACTTTGTTAAATTATAATATATACATAAAATTGATTATTCAACTATACTGATGTTATAAATATTTAATATAGGTTTTTTATGAATTTAGAATCATTTGAGGTAGGATTTAATATTCCTGCTAAAGTAGGAATGGATGTTGATGAAATTCAAACTCCTTCACTGATTATTGATTATAAAATTTTTGAAAATAATATATTAAAAATGAAAGAATTTGTTCTCAACAATAATGTAAAGTTGAGACCACATGCCAAAATGCATAAATCAGTCGATGTCGCTAAATACCAAATTGATGTTGGTGGAGCACATGGAATTTGTTGCCAAAAACTTAGTGAAGCAGAGATATTTGTTAGAGCTGGTATTAAAGATATTTTAATAACCAATCAAATTACTGATCTGTTTAAATTAGAAAGACTAACTAAAATAGCATCTAAAGAATTAAAGATAGGTTGTTGCGTAGATAATAAAGAAAATATAATTAACATTCAAAAAGCAGCTGAAAGAAATAATTCAGAAATTGATATTTTTATTGAATACGATTGTGGCGCAAATAGATGTGGCATAAAGTCATTTAATGAAATAAATGAATTGATTATAATGATCAAAAAGATGGCTAATTTAAATTTTATTGGCTTTCAAGCTTACAATGGTTCTATTCAGCATATTGAAGATCATAAAATAAGAAAAAAAGAAGTTAAAGACACTTGCAATAAAATTAGAAAATTAAAAGCTAATTTTATAAAATATTCACCTTTTATTACTGGTGTAGGTACTGGTTGTTTTGATTTAGAAGTTTATGAAGAAGTATATGATGAAATACAAGTAGGTTCATATGCTTTTATGGACGCTCATTATTCATCTTTAAAACATGATCGAAAATTAAATAACTCTAATAATTTTGAAAATTCTCTATTCATTCTTACTGGGGTAATATCAAAAGCATTACAAAATCATGCTGTTGTAGATGCAGGGTTAAAATCAATAGCTGTTGATAGTGGATTGCCATTATCAACAAATTCTAATTTTGAATATTTAAAATGCTCTGATGAACATGGTATAATTGCTGATCCCAATAATGTCTTAAAAATAAATGATAAAATTCTTTTGATCCCTGGACACTGTGATCCTACATGTAATCTCCATGATTGGTACGTTGTTGTAAAAAATTCAAAAGTAATTGATATATGGCCTGTTTCAGCTAGAGGATTTAGTTTTTAGATTATAAAAAAGCTCTTTTTTCTAAAGCTTTTCTATTGGGTATTTCATAACCATTACTTGTTTTTATTATAATTGATTCTTCCCTAAGTCTTGCAAATATCCTTGATACAGTTTCTCTAGTAGATCCAATCATGTTAGCAAAATTTGCCTGGGTTGGCATTTGTGAAATAATATATTTTCCTGAATGAGAAAAATCTGACTTTGACATTCTAATTAATTCCATGCAAGCCCTTTGTTCGGTTCCAAGTATCGAAACATCTGTAAAACGTTCATCTGCAAGTCGTATTCTTGATGAGAGCTGTTTTAACATTGCTAAACATATTTCTGTATTATTTTTAAGAAAATTTAAAAAAATTACTCCTGGCAAAGCCGCAACTTTGCAAGTAGTAATTGCGCACACCCATGCAGACCTTGGTAAACCGTCAATCGCTGACATTTCGCCAAACATATCACCATCTCTCAACGATGCATATGTAACAGCTCTTTCAGATCTTGAATAATCTACAACATGAACTGTTCCAGAAAGCAAAAAATAAACTGTAGATGTCATTTCACCTTGTTCAATAATTGTTGCACCTTGCGCAAAAGTTTTCAAACTACTTTTGTTTTCTAAGTATTTTATTTCTTCATCATTTAAATTAGAAAATATGGTTAAATTTTTATAATTAAATTTATTCGTATCATTCATAGTAAAATATAAAGTAAAACAAAGTTAAAATTTTATTAAAAATGATTTAAAATAACTAATCAAGATTTAATTTTATAAAATTTAGAGATGATATCCATAATGAATCAAAAAGAAATTCTTAGGAATATAATTGAAATCAAAAGAAAAAATCCTTACTCCGAAAAAAAAACTATTGATCAACTCCGAAAAGAAACAGAAAATACTACCGCCTTAATTCCATTGCCTAAAAGCACGAAATACAAAAATGTTAAAGTAGAGAATATTGAAGCAGAATGGATTACGTGTGGAGACATCGATAAAAACAAAGTATTCTTGTTTATGCATGGTGGTGGATACTACAGAGGATCAGTTGCTACTTCAAGAGCAGTTGTTGCTAGAATATCTAAAGAAGCTAAAGTTAAATGTTTATCAATAGACTACAGATTAGCCCCGGAATACCCCTTTCCAGCGGCTATTGATGACACATTTTTAACTTATAAATGGCTTTTAAATGAGGGTGTTGATCCTCAAAACATCATTGTAAGCGGACAATCAGCTGGTGGTGGATTGTGTTTAGCATTGTTATTAAAAATTAAAGAAAATAATTTTTCTCAACCATTAGGAGCTGTGGCTCTAAGCCCTTGGACTGATCTTTCTCAAACAGGAAAAACCATGGTAACAAATAAAAAAAATGATCCTATAATAAGTAAAAAATATCTTGATAGATTTGCAAAACTATATTTTCCCAACTCGAATAATATGTCTCATCTAGCATCTCCAATTATTGGTGAATTGTCTGGATTACCAAATATGTTGATTCAAGTTGGTTCTGCTGAGACAATGTTAGATGATAGTAAGCGTTTTTATGAGAAAGCAAAAAAAGCAAATGTAAATGCAAAATTTGAGATTTGGGAAGATATGTTTCATGGATGGCATAGTTATGCTCACATATTAAAAGATGCAGAGAAAGCAATAATAAGTATAGGAAAATTTTGTAGAAAGTTAATAAATTAAAAAAATTTTAATATAATAAATGAAAAAATCATGTTTAAAATTTTAGGAGTTTAATATTTATATTCCACCACACTTTAAAGAGGTCAGAGAGTCAGAAATTGATAAAATTGTTGAAAAATTTCCCCTTGCAACTATTGTTTGTAATAATCAAGGTGATTTAATTGCCAATCATATTCCTTTAATCAAATTAAAGGAAAATACTTATATTGGTCATATTGCAGTATCAAATTCACTTCATTTAATTTTTCCACATGGGGTTAATGCAATAGCTATTATTACCACTGAAAATTCATATATATCTCCTAACTGGTATCCAACTAAGAAAAAGTCAAATATGCATGTGCCAACTTGGAATTATCAAACTGTCCATCTAAAAGGTAAATTATCTTTTAATGATTCAAAAAAATCAAAATTACGTTCTGTTGGAGTGCTTACTAAATTATATGAAAGGATGTATTTCGGAGAAAAAGAATGGAAGATGTCAGATGCTCCCAAAGACTACATAGAAAAAAGATTAGATGATATTGTAGCTTTTAAATTAGAAGTCAAAACTATTATAGCTAAGAGCAAACTTAGCCAAAATAGAGAAACAGAAGATTTTATTTCAGTAAAAAATAATATGAAAAAACAGAAAAAATTTTATCTATTTGAAACAATGCATAATTTAAAAAAATGAGTGAATCCAAAATCTTAAATAAGAAAATTCAGTTTTTTTAAAAATATTATCTGAAGGAAGTAAAATTCATATGGCATATAAAGCTCTTAAAAAAGCTACATAGCAATGTAAATTATTGTTCAGAGTGGCTATTAATTTCAATTCTTTAGAAAGCCTATAAGACAAGATATCTTTAAAATTCAAATAAAATAAGGTGTTTATTTAGAAAAAAAATTGCTAGAGTTGTATTATTTTGAGAATTATTTAAAATATCTCTCTAAATTAACTATGTTGTAAATTATTATGAAATATTCAGATTATATAAACAGTGTACATTTCAAACACAAAAAAATAAGCTATAATTTATTAACCAAAAACAATTCTGAAAATAAAAAGTTCAAGGTTACAGGACAACAAGCTTTTAATCTTATTAAGCCCTATTGTTTTTCAAGAATATATGAACAATTGAAAGCTGTTATTCCCCTAGCATTATATTTAGTATTATTTCAATTTTTTGTTTTACAATATCCAGTTCAAGATTTTCTTACATTGCTTGGTGGTTTAATTGCAGTGATTTTAGGTTTGGCGGTTTTTATGGAAGGTTTAAGCACTGGACTTATGCCATTTGGAACAATTATTGGTGATAATTTGCCAAAAAAAGCAAGTATGATAGTTGTTTTAATAATAATTGGAATACTAGGTGTTGGTGTTACATTTGCCGAGCCCGCAATTGGTGCTTTGCAAGCATTTGGCTCCTCAGTCGATGTAAATAAAGCACCATACCTGTATGAAATTTTAAATAATTGGACATTACCTTTAGTATTAATGGTTGGAGCTGGTGTTGGTTTAGCAGCAGTTATTGGAACTATTAGATTTGTAAAGGGTTGGTCTCTCAAGCCCTTAATTTACATAACAATAGCGCCAGTTATTGTATTAACAATATTTGCGTGGTTTGACCCAAACCTTAGATCAATATTGGGTTTGGCATGGGATTGTGGTGCTGTAACAACTGGGCCAGTTACAGTTCCATTGGTATTGTCTCTTGGGATTGGTATAGCTAATGCTGCTGGAAAAGGTGATTCTTCACTCTCAGGTTTTGGAGTTGTTACTATGGCCTCATTATTTCCAATTATGGCTGTTTTAATATTAGCTCTATTTGTATCTTTTACGATTTCCCCAGAACAAATTATAGAATCTGCCAAAAATGTTTCCACCGTCACACAAGTAAATCAGTCAATATTTGATCAAACTCCATTTGTTGAAATTTTATTAGGAGTAAGAGCAATACTTCCATTAGTAATATTTTTAATGTTTGTTCTTTTTATAATTTTAAAAAGCCAGTTACCAAATAAATTAATAACAATATATGGATTGGTTTTATCTATCATTGGTATGTGCATATTTAATGTTGGTTTAACGTATGGTTTAGGAGCTATAGGAACACAAACAGGTAGTATTTTACCAGCTGCATTTATGAGTATACCAATTAGTGATGTATCCCCAATATATTCTGAAATTGTTGGTTTTGTGATTGTAATCATTTTCGCATTTTTACTTGGATTTGGAGCAACTTTAGCTGAACCAGCGTTAAATGCACTTGGTATAACAGTGCAAAACTTAACTAATGGCGCTTTTAAAAAGTCAATGCTTATGTATAGTGTTTCTATTGGTGTGGCAACTGGTATATCACTTGGAATTGCTAAGTTAATTTTTTCAATAGATCTTGCTACAATTCTTTTACCTTTATACGCGATAGGTTTAATATTAACTTTCTTTTCATCTGAAGAATTCGTAAATGTTGGTTGGGATAGTGCTGGTGTTACTACAGGACCTGTGACAGTCCCACTTGTTCTTGCGATGGGATTAGGATTAGGTAACGCAGTATCCGCAATTGAAGGTTTTGGAATATTATCATTAGCAAGCATATGTCCTATTATAGCTGTGCTTTCAATGGGAATAATAATACAATTTAAAAATAAATATTCTCAAAACAATGAAGAAACAGGTTCAAATAATCCAAACCTAGTTACCGAAAGGGAGCTTTAAAATGAGTGAACGTAACATAACTTATCTTACTAATGCATGTTTGATTACATGTATTGTAGAGATGGGATCAGCAGAAAAAGTTTTAGAAGCTGCTAAAAATAGTGGTGCACAAGGAGCTACTATAAATTATGCTAGAGGTACTGGTATTAGAGAAAAGTTAGGATTGCTAGGTGTAACCATTGACGAACAAAAAGAAATTATAAGAGTTATAGTTTCAGAAGAACAATCTGAAATAGTCTTTGAAGCGATGTTTCTTGCTGGAGATTTAGACAAACCTGGTAAAGGAATTATGTATTTAACAGAGTTAGATAAAGTAGCTACATATATTCCCGACGCAGTTATTAAAAAAGTCAAATGAAGAGATTATTATGACAGTTGAAATAATAGCACTTGTTGAAAAAAATTATGGTCAAACTATTCTAGAAGAAATGAATAATTCTCAAGGTGTTTTAAAAATATTTAATGCATCAGGAAGGACTGACGATCTTTTTGAAAACAAACAATTTGGTGATTTTGGAGAAGCTGCAATTGTTACTATTGTTGCAGATGGTAAATATAAAGAAAAAATCTTTGATAAAGTTTTTAATTTATGTGATTTGAAAAATAATAATAATGGAATTGTATTAATGACTAAATCACAAATAAAAATATCAAAATTTAGAAAAAATTAAACTTTTAAAAATATTATCTGATCTTTTCATAGTTTATCCAATATATGAATTATGATATTTTTAATTATTAGATCAATTTTTACAGTACTAATTATTTGGAATTATATGTATATGGCGGATTGAGTGTCAGCCAAAGTGATCTATAAGAAATCGATTTGTATTAATAAAATAAGCGACTGTTAATCTTATCCCACAATTGTCCAACAAAAAATTTCTAAAGTAGGGTGTTGCTGTAACTATCTCTTAATCATTTTCAGTCAATTGTCAGGGGATGGTCTGCCCATTGACCGTAGTCAATCGAACACTTATCAGGGTTCTATTGTGGGTTATTGTTGTATTTGTAATTCATTTTTGTTTGTAAGTTTATAATTTATATTTAATCTTATAAACAAATTAAATTTTGTTATAAAGAAGTGAGTTACCAAATGTATTATGATACTATTAAAAATGACCATGGTTTACCCTACAATCCTTTCAAAGCCCTTACAGTTCCTCGCCCAATTGGATGGATTAGTACAGTAAATAAAAAGGGTATAGGAAATCTTGCACCTTATAGTTATTTTAATGGGCTTTCTTATGATCCTCCATTTGTAATGTTTTCAGCTGGAAATCGTGCAGATGGAAGTAAAAAAGATAGTGTTTTAAATGCAGAAGAAACTGGTGAATTTGTTGTTAATATGAGTACATGGGACACACGTCAACAAATGAATGACACTAGTTGGATAATGGAACCTGATACAGACGAATTAGAAAAAACTGGATTAACAGCAATAGATTCAATAAACGTTAAACCCAAAAGAGTTGCTGAATCTCCAGTCCATTTTGAATGTAAATATCATCAAACTGTTCAACTTCCTGGAAAAGGAGGATTACATAATGTTGTATTTGGACAAGTTATTGGTATTCATATTAAAGACGAATTCATCACTGACAAAGGTATAGTAGATATCTTGAAAATGAAGGTAATTGCTCGATTAGGATATAATGATTATACTTTAGTAGAAAAAACTTTTTCAATTGTAGACTTCAAAGATAAAGGTAAAATGACCAAAAGTTGGAGATAAAAAACTAATTAATTTTTAGCAAAATTCTGAATAAAATTACTAAATTGATATTAAATATGCTTCTTTATTCTATTTTTAAGTAATTAATTAGGTATTTATATAAAATTTGTTACTAAGAAAGATCAGTTAAATTAATTTATTATGTAAAAAAAATTTTAATTATGGAAAAAAAATTAAAAATCCTTAGGCTTATAATTAACACTAAATTAAGGGAGAATTAAATATGAAAAACATATTTTCAAAATTGTTTTCAATTTCTGTAGTTTCTGTGTTCGGCATATCCAATGTTATTGCTGGAGATCTTCCAAAAAATATTGCTTGGACTGCTTATGGAACTACTTCATCAGGTTATGCTCAATCTGTAGGAATTGGGCAAATGCTAAAAAAAAATTATGGCACTGACTTAAGGATTATACCTGGTAAAAATGACGTTTCAAGAATGGTTCCTTTGAAAGCTGGACAAGCAGAAATCTGCGCATGTGGAATAGCAAGTTTATTTGCGCAAGAGGGCGTGTTTATGTTTGCAGACAAAAAATGGGGACCAATGAAAGTTTATAATATGTTCAATAATATTGGAAGAAATGGTCAAACAGTTGCTACAGCCAAGGATGCAAACATTAAAACAATGGCTGATCTGAAAGGGAAAAGAGTTACTTGGGTAAAAGGATCTCCAGCTCTTAATGGAAACATGGCAGGTTTTTTAGCGTTTGGTGGCTTAACATGGGATGACGTTATTAAAGTAGAGGTTTCTGGTTATGGAGCATCAGCTAATGCGGTCATAAATGGTCAAGCAGATGCAAGTATGGGTTCTTCTGTAAGTAGTATTTTTAATAAAACGAATGCTTCACCTAGAGGTCTTTTCTTTCCACCTATGCCACATAACGATGCAGCAGGTTGGAAAAGAGCAATAGCTGTAGCCCCTCATTTTGCTAAAGCAGTTGTAACAAACTTTGTAGGATCTTCTGATAGTAATAAATCTTTTGAAGGCATGAATTATCCTTATCCAATTTTTGTTACAATGGAAAAAACATCTGAAGATTTATCATATCATCTGACTGAAGCTGTTATGGAAAATTATGATCAATTTAAAGATTCTGGACCAGGAATGGACGGATACCAATTGTCAAATCAAAATCTTAGTTGGATTTTTCCATATCATCCTGGATCAGTTAAGTTTTATAAGAAGAAAGGTGTTTGGACATCAAAGCATGACAAACATAATGCAAACTTAATAAAAAGACAGGATATCCTAGCAAAAGCTTGGCAGAAAACTCTAAAGGCAAATTTGTCTGGTGACGCCTTTAAGAAAAAATGGCTTGAAAATAGAGCCTCTGCTTTAAAAGCTGCTGGTATGCCAAATGCATATAATTAAAAAATAAATCTGATAAGGTAAAACTATGTTTTACCTTATCAAAAATTGGAATTATATATGTCCAAAAATCAAATAGAAGATTCTTTAATTAGAAACAGGGCTCCAAACAATATTTCTAACTATATTTTGAGGTTTGCTGCCATATCATCTTCTTTTATTTCAATTTACATGTTGTTCGGAGTTGGTAATTTCTTAAATACATATGTCTTGTTAGATACTGAGTATCTTTATGCTATGATTGCTTTATTATTACCTTTACCATTTATTATATATCATCCCACTCCTAGAAAAGGAAATAAAATACCTTGGTATGATATAATTTGTGCTGCCTCAACCTTTATAATTGCAAGTTACTTTTGTTTTAGTGGATCATTAATTTTAGAAGAGGGATGGGAATATCTTGCGCCAACATATGCCAAAATAATGGCATTTATTTTGTGGGGCTTGGTTTTGGAGGCTAGTAGAAGAGCTGGTGGAAATGCAATTTTTATCATTTGTCTGATTATTTCTGTTTATCCAGCAATTTCAACTTTTTTACCTGGATTTTTGAACGCACCGTCGCAGCCATGGGAAACTACTGCCACATTTCATATTTTTGGTACAGAAAGCATCATGGGTATACCAATGACTGCTTTTGCAACCCTGGTTGTTGGTTTTTTAATTTTTGGAGTAGCACTTCAACATACAGGAGGTGGATCCTTTTTTTTAAATTTAGCATTTGCACTTTTAGGCACTAAAAGAGGCGGACCTGCAAAAGTTTCAATTTTTTCTTCTGGTCTGATGGGGTCAATGAGTGGGAGTGTGATCACAAATGTTTTGACTACTGGTGTCCTCTCAATCCCCGCAATGAAGAAAACTGGTTTCAAATCGTCTTATGCTGCAGGTGTGGAGGCATGTGCATCTACAGGTGGGGTGTTAATGCCACCAGTTATGGGAGCAACTGCTTTTGTGATGGCAACTTTTTTAGAGGTTCCGTACTCTGAGATTATTATTGCAGCCGCTTTTCCGTCTATATTGTATTATTTTGGTCTTTTTATGCAAATAGATGCATATGCAGCAAGAAATCACCTTAAAGGTTTACCTGCACAAGAACTTCCATCTATAAAAAAGGTTTTAAAAGAAGGTTGGTATTTTATATTTGTGTTTGTGATGTTAATTTTAATGTTACTTTATATGCAAAGAGAAGCACAAGCTCCATACTATGCCACCGCCACTTTATTAATAATTAATCAAATCGTTAAAATACATAGATGGAATTACGATAAATTACTTCATTTTGTAGAAAGTGTTGGCAGATTGTTTGCAGAACTTGCTGGCATTCTAGTGGCAATTGGTCTAATAATTGGTTCACTAACTTTTACTGGTAAAATTGGTACTATCACATACGCCCTGGTAAATTTTGCGGGTGACTCTATATTTATACTACTAATCATGGGTGCGCTTACTAGTTTCATACTAGGTATTGGGATGACAGTTACAGCTGCTTATTTGTTTCTTGCAGTAACTCTTGCTCCCGCATTAACAGGTAGTGGTTTAGATAAAGTAGCTGTTCATTTATTTATGTTATATTGGGGCATGATATCTTTTATAACACCACCTGTTGCTATTGGCGCGTTTGCTGCTGCATCAGTTGCAGGTGCAAATGGAATCAGAACTGGTGTAGAAGCTATGAAATTAGGAAGTGTTATTTACTTTATTCCCTTCTTTTTTGTTCTTAATCCAGCATTAATAGGAAGAGGATCAATATACGATATTTTGATTGTCTTCTTTTCTGCAGTAATTGGAATTATTCTTATTTCAAGTTCATTACAAGGATATCTAATTGGAATAGGCGATCTAAAAAACTCAAAACACTTAGAATGGCCAATAAGGATCATGCTTGGACTTTCAGGTATATTAATGGCTCTTCCTGGTGGAAAAGTTACTGGGTATTCAAACTACGAAATTAACATTACTGCAACTTTACTATTTGTCTTGCCAATTTTATACTTACTAATTTTGAGGTTTAAAAATAAATAAAAACCAATAATATTAATAATGAAAGTTTTTAATTAAGATATTAATAAATTACAGTTTTTTTTCACATTAAAATACAATTTAAATTAATTTAATGCTTAATTTATTCAAAGAATGATCTTGGTAGCGAGCTTACTTATTGGTTTTATAATAGGTTGGAAATATTTATTTCCATTTATAATTAATAAAGCCAAGAACCACTGATTTAAAATAAGTAAATACCTACCAAATCTAAAAAAACAATTTAAGAGAATTATAATTTTAGGTTGTTTGTTGTAATGCAAATATTAGTACAAGTTATTTTTGAAACATTTTAGGTATGTCATACCCATATTTTTTAAATATATTTTCAAATGCTTCAAAATAATTATCAACTTCTTTTGATGATAATTCATAGGTCTCTCTATTACACTTGAGAGTTTGTTGAGATTCCCTTTTTTCACCTTTTTTAGCGTCAGTAAAATCATAAAAATAACCAGAATTTCCAGGCTTTATAACTAACATGTATTTATTTAAATTTTTTCCACCCCAAGAAAATGTGTCATCGATACCATTTACAGAGTGAAATGAAGCATACATTTCATCATTGGTCTCTAAAGTTAATGCGCCTAAAGACACACCATCTGAAGTGGTGTCAGGGAAATAACCTGTTCTCAAAACTTTTGAACCGCCAAAAAAAGTGTCACATTTCCATTCAATAAATTTATAGGTAACAATATTTTCTGTGTTTTGATTAAAGTTATCCTGTTGGTTTGATATTTTCTTTTTGTTTTGATTTTTCTTTGCTTTATCTGAATTAACTAAACTCACAACCTTATCAGATACATTTGAAACTTTGTCTGGTATAGACGATAGATTGTCATTAGTAATGCAACTGCTTAAACCTATAAATAATAGCAATGTAAAAAATATCTTTACCATTTAAAACAAATTTAGTTGATTTTTATTATTTGAAAAAGAAGATTTTGTCATAATATCGTCTTTACCTTTTACTAAACTCATATACCTAAGTGCTAAATTAGCTTTTTTAAATTTATTAATGTTACACAATATCTAAATTAAGAGTTTGTAACTCATCATCATTGTTTAGTTGTAATGGTGCTGGTGATGGATCAGGCCTGTCATGCTGGTCT
>CABYED010000012.1 GCA_902517815.1 uncultured SAR116 cluster alpha proteobacterium | reverse complement strand
TTTGTAATATTCATCTTGCTCAAAATTAATGTCTTTCTATCTAAAGAATAAGCGTAAATATTTAAACTATCTTTATAGGTCCATTTAATTTCATTTTCATCAGACAAAAATCTTTTTTTCTTTCGAAGAGTTGTTTGAATATTCTCACTTACCTTAATTTTATCACCAATTTTGCTTATATAATATATAGCTACCTTATTAATTTTAAAATGAAATCCAATTTCTGTAGGAATATTATTTGGAATATATGAAGAAGGGTCTAAATGTTCTAACCTACAATCTAAACACTTACAAACAATTCCTTTGCCATCTACACTTCCAAAAGATGGAAAAGACTGTATCAAAAATATCAAAATTATTATAAAAAGTTTTTTCATTATTAAATTCTCAAAATTTTAACTACCCTAGTTACTAAATGTTCTTTTAAATTAATTATTTTACAATTTTTTAATCTGATCAATCTAAAATATAATTTGTCGTCTGATTAATAACGTTGCTTATTAGGGATAACTCCTCTTACACTACCTATAGGATTTTCAATATCACCTTTTCTTCTGGGAATAACATAAGTATGGAAATGAAATACAGTCTATCCTGCATCTTCACCGATATTCGTTCCTATGTTAAAACCAGTACTGCTTTCATCAGTCAGAGTAAGTTAAGTTTTTTGAGTGCTAAGTACAATTGGTATTTCATTATATTCATCTTAATTACACTCAAAGTAACTTACTATATGTCTTTTAGGTATAACTAAAGATTGTAGATGTGTTTCAGGATACAAATCTCTTATAACATAAAAGTATTTATATTCGTTTATTATTCTTTCACTTGCTAAAATTACAAAAAACAAAATTATTTATAACTTATCTCTAAAAATTTCATTTGGTTTCCATTTTGTTGGGATCTTATTAACACCATTTTGATAAAATTTCTTAAGAAACATTTTACGATCATTAATGGTTCTTCCAGTTTGATTTAAAATAGTTTCTTAATGGATGATGACTTTCTATAAAATAATTATTTCTTTCATTTAAATTTTTTAAAAAAGTAACTTCGGGTATTTTGTCAAATTTACCAAGGACGCCTCTATTACATTACTTACATGACAAAACAAGATACCATACTTGATTTATATTCAAAAATTCACTTGAACTTTTAAGTCTATGTGGGGAAAAGTGATCTACATCGCAAAAGTGTTCACATCGTTGTTAAATTTGAATATTCTTTTGACAGAAAAAGCATTTTCCTTTTTGGTAACCATTTAGACCATCTCTTGAAGAAGTAACATCAATTCATCTATTCTTTTTATTGAAGATGAATAAAACTTCATTTTGTAAATCTTAATTTATCACTACTAAGTTAGGATTTAACTCTAATGAGATAGAGTATTATTGATCTCCAACAAGTTTCTAAAGAGGAATTGTGATCAATAAAATTCATTTAAAATCACCCCCTGGACGATCTGCTTCTCGGTAATTTATTAGTGGGGTTGTATGGTTTTACATTTCTCCAACTACTTATTTATTATATAAATATGTGGATTAATATTACTATACACGCTATCTACACCACCTTTAAAAACAAATTCTATTTCTTGTCTACGTTTTAAAGTAGTAATTTTTGATAAAAATGGTTTTTTTGAAACCCATACAGAATAAGCACCTACTTTTTTTTCTTTTTTACTATCGCTAACAACTCTAAATTTTGTCTCTTGTGCAGGAAAATTCAATTGTAATAACGGGTTAATATTAAAAAGTTTTTTATTCAAGGATTTGGCAAAAGATTTTTGAAAAACAAGTTCAATTTTGTCAGATCCTCTTTGTGTAAACTTTGGATGATAATAAAGTGAAACTAAACGCTTATTATTTTTAAAGTAAGATTTTATAATTTTATTATCTGCTTTAATCATAGGGACAAAAGTTTCTACAACAAAATCTTGTGTATATTGACCTTTGGTAATATAAAATTTTGAATCTGGATGCAAAAAATCTATTGCAATATTTTTTGATTTCTCCAATGAATTATCTGTATCTTCTCCTAACATTTGAAAAGATAATTTCATAGGTACATCAATTATTTCACCATTTTTGACTTCTTCAACATCAGAAGTATAAATTGTTGTTTCAGAGGTGTTAGGATTACATCCGTTTAAAAAAATAAATGAAAATAAAAGAAAAAATAGAATTTTTATATTTTTTTTACATTTCATAATTAATGAATAGAACATAAATGGTATTTTAATTCAATATTAATGATTATGTACTAATCTAATTCTTAAGTTTGTAATTATAGGTTTAGACATATTATATATTCTTTCATCAAAGATCTTTTTCTTGAGCAAAATGGAGTAGACATGAGTGTTTTTGAACATATGTCCTCTCGTTGTTTTGTATCAATTTTCATTTAACCACTTTGAAATTCTACGATAACCCATTCTAAAATTGTGCTTTTTTTTGATAAGTTCCCAAAGTTCTTGTAGATAATTAGAGTATCTTAATTTCTTAAAATGAAATGCAGTGATCTTCTGCACCTATCGGTGCCATGGAATTAATATTTGCATGAATTTATAATATCAAAACAGATGCTGTTGTCAGGTCTGGTATTTTTACATACATAATTGCACTTTTTTAATACCGTTGTAGGTAGTGTATTTTAGAAATATTAAAATTTTATTAATTTGTTGAGTGCATACCTACACTACTATTCCACAGTTACTGAATACTCTTGTTGTGGGGTAAGTGGATATCCTAACTCTTTATTGTGTTTTGACCTCAATTTAACCTCACCTAATTTACGAATTCCAAACTATTCTCAATACCAACATTTCTTATATGAAACCATAATCGAATTAAGAAATAAAGAAATGAATGATGTCCAAATTGCAAACTGGTTAAATGAAAATGGACACCTCACTCCAAGAGGAAATACTTTTATAAATAACCATGTTCATTCTATTGCGAAAAATAGGAAAAAAAGATTAGAAATAATATGTACAAAACCAAAAATTTCTATATCAAATATAAAATTTAAACTTGGCAAATAATATTTCAAAAGAAGTACAAATCAATTTCTGTCAGTTTTGGATGGGGGGTGTTTTTGAATTGATACTTATTGCATTTATAGATTATTTTTACTTGGTAAAAATTTAATAACAAAATTTTTTCATTATTTTATAGTTAGTGTCACCATCATTCCAACTATCCCAAGTATTATCTATGTTTTCATCAATATTTTTTTCATTAACAAGAATTCCACCAAAGTTATGCTTAGTATAAAATTTAAAATTTAAATCAAGAGAAGTGAAATTCGAACAGTTAAATTTTGTGTACAACAATGCTGAACATGGGTAGTTTTTAGTTCCATTACATTTCTTGTAATTGACTGCATGATAAAGGTATAAAAAAATGCCATCTTTTTTGATTTTATCTTTATCATTATATACATAAAATTTAGCACCATTCCATCCTTCATCAATAAAAAACCATTTATCACTTGCATAGGAATTGAAAGTAAAGATTACTGAAAACAATACTATTAAAATATATCTCATTACCTCATTCTAATAATGTATTAGGGAAGTTCAAATTATTTCTTGTCAGTTTTAGAGGAGGTGTTTTTATGATAGGATACTTATTGCATTTATAGATTATGATTAGTGACTGGAAAAAAGGGGGTATTGGTATTTTTAGAAAAACTATTTTAGATTACCCACATTTACTCAGAGAATTTCATCCAACAAAAAATGGTGATTTAAAACCAGAAAATGTTTCTTATGGTTCTGGTAAATTAATATGGTGGATTTGTTCAAAAAAAAATCATGAGTTTCAACATTCACCTAATGCAAGAACTTCTAAAAATATAGTTTGTCCATATTGTTCTGGTCATAGAGTAGGAAAAGATAATAATTTAAAGTTTTTATTTCCTAAAATTGCTCAAGAATGGGACTATAAAAAAAACTTTCCTAATAGACCAGAAGAAGTAGCAGCATTTAGTCACAAAAAATATTGGTTTAAGTGTAATTTAAATCATTCATACGAAACTCGAATCTCAATTAGAACATCAAAAGGTTCTGGATGTCCAAGATGCACAAATTCATCATCACAATCTGAAATAAGGATTTTTTCAGAACTAAAATATATTTTTTCTAATACTATACATAGACATAAAATTAAAAAAGTTGAGTTTGATATTTATGTTCCACCACTAAAGTTAGGAATTGAGTTTGATGGAGCATATTGGCACAAAAATAAAGTAAAATTAGATGAGAAAAAAAATAAGTTTTGTGAGAAAAACAATTTAAATTTAATTCGTGTAAGAGAAGAACCTCTAAATAAGATATCTAAAAATGATATATTGATACCTAAAAGAAGAGAAGGTCTTTTAAAAAAAGATTTAAATAACATCATTCATCAAATAAGGAAAATAATCTTTGTTGATATTTATCCACTTGATACATATCGAAATTATTTAAATGAGACTGAATTTTTAAATGAAGAACATTTTGAAGAATATTCAAAACAATTCCCTATTCCAACATTAGAAAAATCTTTTTTAAAAACTCATCCTCAATATGAAAAGTTTTGGGATTATGAAAAAAATTATCCTTTGAGACCAGAACATTTTACATATGGAAGCAACAGAAATGTTTGGTGGAAATGTATTAAAAATCATTCATATGAAAAAGAAATTTATAGAACAAAAAATGGTGAAGGATGTTCAAAATGTAATATAAAAAGATTAGAGAAAGGTATAGTTTTTAAAGTTGATGAAACCAATAGTCTATCTAGTCAGTTTCCAGAAATTGCTAAAGAATGGCATCCTATAAAAAATGGAAATTCATTGCCAAGTCAATTTAGAAAGTTTTCTAGTAAAAAAGTTTGGTGGCAATGTAAAAATAATAATAAACATGAATGGGAAGCACGTATTAGTGGAAGAACATTTAAAAATTATGGATGTCCAGTTTGTTATAAAGAAAAAAAAATAAATCCAATGCAATTAGTTGATGAAATTAATAGTCTTTCTAGTCAGTTTTCAGAAATTGCAAAAGAATGGCATCCTATAAAAAATGAAGACAAACTACCTAATCAATTCAGAAAATTTTCACATAAAAAAGTTTGGTGGCAATGTAAAATAAATAGTAATCATGAATGGATAGCACGGATAAGTGATAGAACAAAAAACCGTTCTGGTTGTCCTATTTGCTATAAAATTGGAGTTTTTAAAACATCAAAAAGAATTAATGACCCAAGACAAAGTGAGTTAAATTTTTGATGTGGGAAGTTTATAAAAAATTTTTGATGATGGTTGGAGTAAGTATTATTTTTGTTTTCATACTTTATTCGTTATGATTGTATTAATAAAAATCAATTAAGTTTACTTTAAAATGAACACAACCCTACTCCCAATAAATTAAAATATATAAGATATATCTTTATTTTTATTATATTTGATGCTCATGTTGTAAACTATATATCATCAGACTAAAGACTAAAGAAGTGGTATAATCTAACACTTAAAGAAAGGAAACTTACCCCACAGCAAAACTACTCCACGGTAACTGATTTTGCTAAATTCCTTGGTTGATCCACATCAGTGCCTCTTTCATTAGCAACATGATAAGCTAATAACTGAGCTGGAATTGCCATAAGAAATGGTGATAATAATGATTTAAAATCCGTTTCAAAATTTGGTATTTCTATTTTATGATGAGCAAACGAAGCTTTTTGAATACAATTTTTGTCTGCAATTAAAATTATTTTTGCACCTCTCGAGTATGCTTCTTGCAAGTTGCTTATTGCTTTATCTTCGTTTCCATCCGATACTAAAAACATAATTACTGGCACTTGATCTTCAATAAGAGCAATTGGACCATGCTTCATTTCACCTGCTGCAAATCCTTCAGCATGAATATAACTGATTTCTTTTAATTTCAATGCGCCCTCTAATGCAAGAGGATATAAAAGTCCTCTACCAAGAAATATTATGCTCTTTGCATTTTTTATATTCTGAGCTACCAACTTTATTTCATTTTCCATATTTAACATTTGTGCAATAGCACTAGGTAAAGCTAGTATGTTTAAGCAAATTTTTTGTGTTTGTGCTGTTGTGATATTATTAAATTTTTTTCCAAGAGCAACAGCAATTAAAAATAAAATAACTAACTGAGACATAAAAGATTTTGTGCTTGCAACACCTATTTCTGCTCCTACTCTAGTGTATAAACTATAATCTACTTCCCTATCTATTGTACTACCCTCAACATTAACAATTGCATTAGTATTTAATCCAAGTTCTTTACCATGCCTCAATGCCATAAGCGTATCCAAACTTTCACCAGACTGTGAAATAACTAACATAGCACTTTGACCAAAAACAGATGGTTTTCTGTATCTATATTCTGATGCTAAGTCAATTATAACAGGTAAATCAGCTAGTTGTTCTATCCAATATTTACCAACCATTGCAGCATAATAACTTGTTCCAGCTGCAGATATAAGTAATGTATTTTTATTTTTAAATCCTAATTTATTTAGATCTATTTTAATTTCATAGTTATCTTTAACAAATGTTGAAATTGTCTGAGGAATTACTGAAGGCTGTTCAAATATTTCCTTTTCCATGAAATGTCTATAACCACCCTTTGTAATCAAACCAATTTCAGCTTTTATATTTATAATTTTTCTATCAACTTTTTCATTATTCATATTAAAAATCTGAACATCCTCAAAATTTATTAATGCATGATCACCATCTTCTAAGTAAATTATTTTTTGGGTTAGATGATCTATCGAGTGCGCGTCTGATCCTACAAAGTTTGATTTGTCACCCAAACCAATAGCTAACGGTGACGAATTTCTGGATACAAATAATTCGCCTGGAAAATCTAAACTCATTGCAACAAAAGCAAATGCCCCCTTAATATCTTTTAAAACCAGCCTACCTGCTTGCAACAAATTATTTCCTAATTTGATATGTTTAGTAAATAGATGTGGCAATACCTCAGTGTCAGTCTGACTTTTAAAGCTATATCCCTCTGACATGAGTTTGTTTTTTATAAATGCATAATTTTCAATAATTCCGTTATGCACAACAGCTACTCTATTTTCACTTGTCAATGGATGAGCATTTTCAACACTAACATTTCCGTGTGTAGCCCACCTTGTATGACCCATAGCTATCGCATTAACAGATTTTAAACTTGAATTAGATACTTCACTTAACTTATTAATTAAATTGATTAGTTTACCTTCAGATTTAACAATATTGAGGGTTTCACTAGAAACTGAAGCAATGCCTGCGGAGTCATATCCTCTATATTCAAGTTTTTTTAAACCTTCAATTACGAGTTTGCCTGCATTTTGTTTTCCAATTACTGCAACAACACCGCACATTTCGCACCTCTTTTTTAAAATTTAATTAATATAATTTTCATCGTAAATTTTAAAGCTTTATATTTGTAAACATAAGAGATATAACATTTTTATGAAAATTTGTTCAATTATATTAAGTGCTGGAAAAGGAAGTAGGATGCTGTCAAGCACTCCTAAACCCTTACACACAATTTCTGGTAAGACCATGCTTCAATGGGTAATTGATGCTAATCAGTCGGCTGGAATTAAAAAAACAATAATTGTTGCTCCTCAGGAATTTGATAAATTTGATATTGAAAATAAGAGCGTAATTAAGACAATCCAAAAAAAACCTCTGGGTACTGGGGATGCAGTTCGAAAAGCAATCTTATTGCTTGACAATTTTGAAGGAGCAGTAATTATATGTTTTGCAGACACTCCCTTCATAACACCCAAGACACTAAAGAAAATTGTCAATTCTCTAAAAAATGGTAATGACCTGGTATTAACTGGCTTTAAAAAATTTGATAAAAATAAATATGGAAAAATAATTTTTGATGACAACAAGAAACCCTTTAAAATTATAGAGTATAAAGACAACAAAAGAAATAAAATAGATTCAATTTTCTGCAATGGTGGAATTATGGGCATACATAGTTCTTGTTTAACACACTTAGATAAAATTAAAAAAAATTCACTTTCAGGCGAACTTTACTTAACAGATATAGTAAAAATATTGAATAAAGAAAATAAAAATATATCTTTTATTGAAATTGATGAAGAAGAGATAATAGGTATAAATACTCAACTAGAATTATCAATTGCAGAAAGTATTTCTCAAAATTTAATCCGAAACAAGGCTATGATGAATGGTGTAAAATTAATCGATCCTAATTCAACTTTTATCAATTATGACACTAAATTTGGGAAAGACGTAGTAGTACACCCTAATGTGGTTTTTGGAAATAATGTAGTTATTGATTCATTTGTAGAAATTAAGTCTTTTTCTCACATAGAAGAATGTAAAATTAAAAAAGGTTCAATAATCGGACCATTTGCAAGAATCAGAGGTGATACTATTATTGGTGAGAACTCTAAAATTGGTAACTTTGTTGAAATTAAAAAAAGTAATATTTCAAATAAAGTTAAAATCAACCATTTATCATATGTTGGAGACACTGAAATTGGATCCTCAACTAACATTGGTGCTGGCACAATTACATGTAATTTTGATGGTAAAAATAAAAATAAAACAAAAATAGGTAAAAATTCTTTTGTTGGCTCGAATTCAACTATTATAGCCCCAATCAAAATTGGTGACAATGTTACAATGGGCGCAGGAAGTGTCTTTAATAAAGATGTACCTAATAACAATCTTTCAATTGGTAGAGCGTATCAAATAAATAAAAAAAATAAAAAAAATTAGTAACCTCTGTATGATAACCGATTATGTTTAAATAATCCTGGAGCAATGAGAATTTTAAATTCATTATTTCGCCACCATGAATTATTTAACTCGATTTCAATGTTTTTAAATCCATTAATATATTTTTGGGAGTTAGATTGTTCCGCTCTTTTTATTATAGTTTCTAAATAAACATCTCGGTCAACTAATATTGCTAAATTAGCCCATGTCAAAACAGAACTTGGTACTATATAAAACCCTTTATAAATTTTTTTTACAAAGTCAGGATGAATTTTATCTGGTTCTTCAAAATAATAAGTAGATGTCCCAATAAGTCTTCGGGCTTTAAAAGGTCTTAACAACCTTTTTGTTCTCGAAATTATATTGTCTGACCAATAATTTTTATACTTTCCTAATCCTACAAAGGGCTCTCCTGGATTGATTCTGCTCCTTAATCTAACTTGGATTAGTTTGTGTTCATTCAATAAATTTATTGATTTTTGCAATTGCGAAAATGTTTCTTTTTCGCTCTCAATTAATTCTAAATCATTTTCTAAAAGTAGAAGTGGACCTTTAGGCATTTTTTCTGCTAAAAACTTAAAACCCTTAAGAATTCCAAAATTTTTATTAATTAATATTGGTTTATAATTATACTTTTCTGCAATTTTAATACCCTCTTCTGTATATTCAGGTAGACAAATAAATTTATGATTAGTCATATTTGAAAGACCATATTTTTTATATGAATATAATGAATTTTCTAAACTATCGTATCCTTTCCAACTTAAGATACCTATTGCAAAAGATAATTTATTCATAAAAATAACTCGAAGTTAATTTTCTAAAATTCGATTTTCAAATTCTCGTAAACGTCTAAAAACACTTGCCAACTCGATGATTGTTGGCCACGCTCTTAACAAATATTGCATAGATCCTTCAACTCTACCGAAAGCCCTTATTATTTGTTGCATTACACCTAGAGTGACAACTCCTGCAACTATAGCTGGAGCTAAAAAAACATATGCAGACAAAACATTAGCCTGCATGTAAGCCATTCGTCCAATATTAAAATATAAATATC
This sequence comes from uncultured SAR116 cluster alpha proteobacterium, assembly GCA_902517815.1. GTDB lineage: Bacteria > Pseudomonadota > Alphaproteobacteria > Puniceispirillales > Marisalimonadaceae > Marisalimonas. The sequence continues at coordinate 43,288 of CABYED010000012.1, read as the reverse complement.
TAATAAAACTAAAAAAATGTATAGATCTTACGTCTTCAAATAATTCTTCAATATTTTTAGGGCGAACAGTGTTATCATCTTCGGCAATAACAAGAAGCTTTCTGTATGCCGCTTCTTTTTTTTGTAGATCATATTCCACACCAACTAATCTTAAAACCCATCCAAGTCCTATTAAAAAAATTGTTCCACCAATAGTCCATAGCAAAGCACCAGTTATTAATCCATATTCCCAGTCTCCAAAAAAATATATTGGGATACCTACTGATAACCCTAATAAGATTGGGATAAACTGAATAAGAACCATAATTGATTCTATTAAACTTGTTCCTAATGATTCCATTATTCGTGAGAACTTAATTGTGTCTTCTTGTACTCTTTGTGCTGCCCCTTCAATTTTACACGCCTTATCATAAACAGAATGATACCACTCAACCATTGCCGTTCGCCATCTAAATAGATAATGTGCAGTAAAAAAAATCATTATAACATATACCGAAACATAAAGGCCTGCCAATGAAATAAATGAAAATAAGCTATCCCAATATTCTTGCATTGTAATAGAATTTGGCTTTGAAAGGGCCTTTTGAATCATATCATAAAATTCACCAAACCATTCGTTAATTTTAACGTCAATTTTAACCTGAACCCATAAAGATGATAATATTATTAAAGAGCCTAACCAAGACCATAAAAACCATTTTTTTAGTTTGAAGAATCTAAACATACTTAACCTCAATAATATTTATTACTATATCAAACAATTTCTTTATCATGAATATCAATACTTAATACTATACCTGACGCAATTAAAACAGTTAATAATGAAGTACCTCCATAACTTATCAATGGCAGTGGTGCTCCTACAACAGGGAGTAATCCACATACCATTCCAATGTTTAAACTTAAGTATAGAAATAACAAAAACCCTATTCCGAATGTAACTATTTTTGAAAACAAAGATTTAACTCTAAAAGAGATTTTAATAATAGAAGTAATTAAGATACAAAATATTAATATAATAGAGATTGATCCTAAAAATCCAAGCTCTTCTGAAATCAATGTAAAAATAAAATCTGTATGTTTTTCAGGTAAGTAATTTAATCTACTTTGGCTTCCTAAGAGATAACCTTTTCCAAAAAATCCACCAGAACCAATTGCAATTTTTGACTGTATTATTTGGTATCCACTTCCTAAACTATCAATTTCAGGATTTAGAAAGACTAAAATTCTATCCTTTTGATAATCATAGAGTTGATTCCAGATTAAAGGAATTGAGGAAGCTAAAAGAATAAAGCATAATATTATGAATTTCATTGAAATTCCTACAAAGAATAATATTGCTAGCCCTAGCACAATTATTGTCAATCCTGTTCCTAAATCTGGCTGAGAAATTACTAAAAAACCAGGTAAAAAAATAAGAAAAATAGGAAGGAAATAAGTTTTAAGTTTATCTAGCTCAATTCTTGAAATATGATCAAAATACCTAGCTAAAATTAGGATCAAAGCCAGTTTCATGGCTTCAGAAGGTTGAAAATTAATTCCTCCTATTGTGATCCATCTTTGAACATTTCCTGTACCGATAAATTTGACTAAGATTAAGCTAAGTATTCCAATAATAAATGATATAACACTCAACTTTAAAAATATCTTATGAGGTAAAAAAGCTAAAATTAACATTAAGAAAATTCCAAATATTAATCTTATTAAATGGTTATTGGCCCAAGGATCCCAGTTTCCACCTGCAGCAGAGTATAAAGATGCAACTCCTACCAGTCCAAGCAAAATTAAACTTGTAATTATAAAAAAATTTAATTTAGATAATTTCGAGAAAAATAAAGATCCAAAAGTTTCTTCAGAAAATTTATTTAATTTATAATTCATCTAATTAACCACTTTAAACTTTAAAAATATATTTAAAAACATCTCTTGCTATTGGAGCAGCTACAGATGAACCACTTCCTCCATGTTCTACTACCACCGTTATAGCATATTTTGGTTTTGAAGCAGGTGCATATCCGACAAACAATGCATGATCTCTTTTTTTCCAAGGTCTATCCTCATTTTTAATTAAACCCTTTTCTCTCTCAGCTTCAGATATTCTTACAACTTGCACTGTTCCAGTTTTTCCTGCCATTTCAATTTTTTTTGAACCAATTTGATAATTTCTTGCCGTTCCATTATTTCCTTTAACTACCCTTTCCATAGATTTTTTAATAAAACCTATATGTTGAGGATTTATTTTTAAAGCTTCAAATTTATTTTTATTTTGGTTCATCAACAATGTTGGGGTGACAGAAAATTTACCATTGGCTATTCTTGCAATCATTGTAGTTAACTGTAGAGGAGTAGTAAGTAAGTAGCCTTGACCAATAGAAGCATTTAATGTTTCACCCATTGACCACTGCAACCCATCACGTTTAAGCTTCCATTCAATATTTGGAACAACACCTTTAGACTTATCATTAATTTCAATATTATAATATTGACCTAAGCCTAATCTTTTCATCATCAATGCTATTTTATCAATTCCAACCTTTAAACCTAATTCATAAAAATACACATCGCATGATTGTTCAATTGCTTCAATTAAATTTAATTTTCCATGACCATCTTTTGCCCAACAATGAAATGTACTCTCTCCTAATTTTTTTGCACCATCACAATAAAATTTAGTATTGTAATCAATTATACCATTTTCTAAAGCTGCTAAGGCAACTGCCATTTTTATTGTTGAGCCTGGTGGATAAACACCGGACATACTTCTATTTAAAAGAGGTGCTCTAGAATTGTTTTTAAGATTATTCCAAACATCAATTTCTAAATCGTTTGAAAAAATATTAGGATCATAGCCTGGGGAAGACACACAACATATAACTTCTCCATTTTCGATATCCATTACAATTAGCGAACCAGATTGAGGGTTTACAATTCTATTTTTCTTATCCTTGTAAACATAATCTTGATTTACGTAACTAATGTTTTTTAACTTTTCAATTTGTTTCTTTACATTATCATCATGTATAGAAACTAGGGTATTGCTACCTTTTTCAAATCTTTCAACTGCGAATGCTTGAAGTTCCATATCTAACGATGTTTGTATATCATTTCCTGATATTGTGTTTTCATAAACTTGTGATGCAACAATATGACCTTTAGATGTTACTTCATCTCTTTTTCTACCAAACGTTCCTCTTAAATCGTTATCGAAATATTTTTCAAGACCTGTTTTTCCAATTTCAAACCAAGCAGTATTTGATTTTAATTTTATTTTAGTATCTTTTTTAGAATATGGTCCAACATATCCTGTGATGTGACCTACTAAGATACCTTGTGGATAAACTCTTTTCTTAGTCATTAAAAAGTTAACTTCTGGAAATTCAATACTTCTAACAGCTAATTTTGAAACGTCTTTTTGTGATAACTTTTTAGTTATCAAAATCTCTTTTGCAAATACTTTTTTATCAGATTTAATTTCATCATAAAAATTATTTAAATCTTTCTTACTGATATTAACAATTTTTAAAATTTTTTTTATTACATTATCTACATTTATATTTTTATTCCATTTAAGTACTAAAGAAAATCCATCCATATTACCTGCAAGTAATCTCATTTTGCGATCTAATATTCGTCCCCTTTCAGGGGCTATCATGTAAAAATTAAATTGATTTTCGTCTGAAAGTTTCTCATATTTTCTGTTTTCAATCATCTGCAAGTCAAAAAATCTCCAACCTATTGCACCAACTACAACTCCCTTTAAGATTGATAATAAAAAAAATCTTTTTGAGATTACATTTTCCAAATATTTTTGACTTTTATTTTTCATTGGTTAACTTTTAAGTAATCGTGATATAAAACTAAAAAAATTTATACTAATATTTATAATAGGGAAAAGTATTAGAGTAATTCCTACATGAAAAAATATAGGACTTAATTCAGGTATAGAAAAATTTATTACCAAATAAAATAAAAAAACAATACCAAATGAAAAAATAAAAATTATTGTAAAGTAGATCCAATCTTCTTGGTTTTTTTTGTTAACCTTTTCCAAAATTAAACTATATGTAAAATATTTAAATAAGAGTAGAAAGATTGAAGTAGTTCCAATATTATTTCCAATCATTATGTCGTGCAAAAAACCGATTAATAACAAAGTTATATTCGATGGATTTATATTTAATCTTACTATAAACAAATAAATAGTTATTGATATCAAACTTGGAGTTGAAATTTCAAACATTGAAAAAAAACTTAAGGATGTTTGTAAGTTTAATATACAAAATAGAAAAGCAAAAAATAATGCACTTAATGAAAATTTATAAAAATAGTCAAAAAATTTGTTGTGTTTTATCAATTGTCATTACTTTCAATTACTCTTTTCCCACTTAAATTTAAACCTTTCAAATTTATGGATGATTCAGGTTTTTGTAATGGCGCGAAGCCATCAAAAGTTTTGGAAAGAAAAGGTTGGAAGATTTTATTAGTAATTATAGAAATATAAGTAAGCCTGTGAAAATCAACGGTTGGTTTAATATAATATTTCCCTGAAAAACTTTTTACAATTTTCCCTACATTTATACCTGCAGGCAATCTATTTCCATGTCCAGATGTTTGAACAACTTCTCCTTCTATTGGTTCAGCTTTCGAAGATAAAAATTTTAATTTTAATAATTTTCCATTCTGTCCTTGAGCAACTGCAGGCCAATTACTGTTGGTTAGATATATAGGTATCATAGAATTAATATCTATTAGTAATAAAATTCTGCTTGTCTTTAATCCTACATTAACTACATATCCAACCAAACCAAGAGAGGATATGGCTGGTTGTCCAACTTTAATGCCATAATCTTCACCTGCATTTATCAATACTGTATTAGCAAAGACACCTCCAGGTGCTGTTATCCCTCTTGCAGTAATAATATTATTTTTTTTATCAGGTAAAACTTTAAGTAATTGTCTGAGTTCTAACATTTCAAACTCTTGACTAGACGCTTTACTGTTAATCACTCTAAGTTTTCTAATCTCACTTTTAAGTCTAATATTTTCTTCCCTAAGTGAACCGGCGGATTTTACATCTTCAAATACTCCAGCTATTTCTTTGACTGGTTTATTCAGAGCAAATGTGACGGGTTCTAGAAAATCAGAAAGAAAAGCCTTAATATTCCTTATAGCAATAAGATCTAACTTTCCAAGAAACACTAAAATTAGGCATAAGAATACCAAAATAAAATTAGATTTTTTACTATTTTTAAAAGATTTTAAATTTGACGGCTTACCTGAAACCATCTTTTTTCACTCATAATCATTTTTTTTAGTATTAAGCACCAATTAAAACATTTCTCAATGACTTCATTTCATCAAGACAACGTCCTGTGCCCATTACAACGCAAGTTAGTGGGTCTTCTGCAATAACAACTGGTAAACCTGTTGCTTCTCTTATTGTTGTATCCAATTCACCCAAAAGAGCTCCCCCTCCTGTTAAAACTATTCCTCTTTCAACAATATCAGCAGCTAATTCTGGAGGTGTCTGCTCTAAGGCTGTTTTAGTTGCCTCAATAATTTGACCAACAGGTTCAGCTAAAGCTTCACAAATCTGAGCTTGATTAATTTCTATCTCTTTTGGAACACCATTGACTAGATCTCTACCTCTCACTTCAATGCTTGCTCCAACTCCATCTTTTGGAATCTTTGCTGTAGCAATACCTTTTTTGATCCTTTCTGCAGTCATTTCACCAACTAATAAGTTATGGTGACGCCTTATAAAAGCAACTATAGCCTCATCAAACTTATCACCTCCAACTCTTACAGAACGTGCATAAACTATATTTCCTAAAGATAAAATTGCAACTTCAGTAGTACCACCGCCAATATCTACAACCATTGACCCTGATGCTTCAGTTACAGGTAGATTCGCGCCAATTGCAGCTGCCATTGGTTCTTCAATTAAATAAACTCTTCTAGCACCAGCAGCTTCTGCTGATTCTTGTATCGCTCGTCTTTCTACAGCAGTAGCACCTGATGGCACACACACAACAACCTGCGGGCTAACTAATGTTGACCGTTTATGCACCTTCCTTATAAAATGTTTAATCATTTCTTCAGCAACGTCAAAATCAGCAATCACTCCATCGGCCATCGGTCTTATTGCCCTAATGTTACCTGGTGTTTTACCCAGCATTGTTTTCGCTTCTTCACCAACTGCTAATACTTGAGATTTACCCCTAATTTCGGTAATAGCTACAACTGAGGGTTCATTTAATAGAATACCTTGTCCCTTTACATAAACCAGAGTGTTAGCTGTACCTAAATCAATAGCTAGATCTGCAGAAAAAAATCCACGAACATATCCAAACATTTTATACCCCTTCTGTAAGGTTTTTATAGTTTTTTAATATGAAATAATTCACAAACTCATATTCAAACTAATAACTTAAATCAAAGAATTAATAAATATTAATTTTTGTCTTTATCAACTAATCTATTAGCAGTTATCCATGGCATCATAGCTCTAAGCTCTTTCCCAACTGCTTCGATTGGATGATCAGAAGCTTTTTTTCTAGTTGCTTTAAAACTTGTTTGATTAACTTTATTTTCAAGCATCCAATCTCTGGTAAATTTTCCAGACTGAATATCCTCAAGTATTCTTTTCATTTCAGCTTTTGTTTCAGATGTTATTAACCTTGGTCCAGTCACATATTCTCCATACTCAGCTGTATTACTTATTGAATAGTTCATATTTGCAATACCGCCTTCATAAATAAGATCAACAATTAGTTTTACTTCATGAAGACATTCAAAGTAAGCCATTTCTGGGGCATAACCAGCTTCTGTTAAAGTTTCATAACCAGCTCTAATTAATTCTACTAAACCACCACATAACACTGTTTGTTCACCAAACAAGTCAGTTTCACATTCTTCCTTGAAAGTTGTTTCTATTATTCCTGAACGACCACCTCCAATTGCACAAGCGTAAGATAAACCAATATCATGAACATTTCCTGATATATTTTTATCAATTGCAATAAGACAAGGGACCCCTCCGCCTCTTTGATATTCAGATCTTACAGTATGCCCAGGACCTTTTGGCGCAACCATAAAAACATCTATATCATTTCTAGGTTCAATTAAATTAAAATGTACGTTTAATCCATGTGCAAAGGCTATAGCAGCCCCTGATTTCATATTTTTTTCAATATCATTTTTGTAAATCTCGCCCTGAAGTTCATCTGGTGTCAACATCATAATTACGTCAGCCCATTTAGATGCATCTGCAACGTTCATTACTTTAAAGCCTGCAGCTTTAGCCTTTTCTAAAGATGTTGAATCTTCTCTCAAAGCAACAGCAACTTCTTTTACTCCACTATCTCTTAAATTAGCAGCGTGCGCGTGTCCTTGACTACCGTATCCCACTATAACAACTTTTTTGCTTTTAATTAGATTTATGTCTGCATCTCTATCGTAGTACACTCGCATTTAAAACTCCTTGTATTTCAATTAATTATTGCGATTTAATTATAAGATTTGTTCTTATTAACAGGAATGTTATATTTGATCTAGTAATTTTGTTTCTGTTTTATCGCCTCTTGAGATAGCAGATACACCTGTTCTTGAAACTTCTGTATCTCCTAGTGAGCGCATTAAATCGATGAAAGCGTCTAATTTACTCGGCTTTCCAGTAAGTTCAAAAACAAAACTCGATAATGTTACATCAAGTGTTCTAGCTCGAAAAGTCTCAGCAATTCTAAGAGCTTCAACCCTATTTGCACCTTTAACCACAAGTTTAACAAGTGCAAGTTCACTTTTTATAAATGGCCCCTCTAGAGTTAAATCTCTTACTATATGTACTGGAACTATTCTTAACAATTGTGATTTTATCTGTTCAATTGTATTTGATGTTCCTCTTGTAACAAGTGATATTCTTGATAAATTTCGAATTTCATCTATCTCAGTAACATTTAAACTTTCTATATTGTAACCTCTTCCTGAGAAAAGACCAATCACTCTGGCTAATGTACCTGGTTGATTATCTACTACTAAAGATAATGTTCTTGAAGTTTTAACTTCTACAACTTCATTTTTTTGATAAACAGACATATTAGCGAACCTTATACTAGTGCAAGACCTTCATTAGAAGTGTCTTTATTATTATCATCAGAACTTAATATCATCTCATTATGCGCAGCTCCAGATGGTATCATTGGAAAACAATTTTCCTCTTTTTCTACTCTAATATCTGCAATCACCGGCCCTTTAATGTTAATCATTTCATCAATAGTAGCTTCTAAATTATTAATATTATCTACTCTCAGGCCATATATACCAAAAGATTCAGCTAATTTTACAAAGTCCGGCAATGATGCTGTGTAGCTCTCGCTGTACCTAGATCCATGGTTTAACTCTTGCCACTGTCTAACCATGCCCATCCATTCATTATTTAAAATAAATATTTTGATAGGCAATTTATATTGGACTATTGTTGAGAGCTCTTGCATGTTCATCAAAAAGGAAGCTTCTCCTGAAATATCAATAACCAAAGATTTTGGGTGAGCAATTTGGACACCAACAGATGATGGAAGCCCATACCCCATCGTACCTAATCCGCCCGAAGTCATCCAATGATTAGGTTTAGAAAATCCAAAATATTGTGCTGCCCACATTTGGTGTTGACCTACTTCTGTTGTAATATATGTGTCAAAGTTTTTAGTCTGTTCATATAGAGATTTTATAGCTTGTTGTGGTTTAATATTATTTCCAATTTGCTTGAAACCTAATGAGTCTCTATCTTTCCAATGATTTATTTGAGACCACCATTTTGTTTTTGATTTGATTTTTTTTTGGTTATGAAGTTTTTTTATTTCTTGGACTAATGCTAATAATATTTCTTTACAATCACCAACAATACCATAATCAACAGAAACAACTTTATTAATAGATGATTTATCAACATCAATGTGCACTTTTTTGGAGTTGGGAGAAAAGGCGTTTAATCTACCTGTTACCCTATCATCAAAACGTGCTCCTACATTAAGCATAACATCACAATTATGCATAGCTAAGTTTGCTTCATATGTTCCATGCATACCAAGCATACCTAAAAAATTTTTATTTGTATTTGGGACACAACCTAAACCCATAAGTGTAAGTGTAACTGGACAGTCTAATGTGTCTACTAATTCAGTTAAAAGTTTAGATGCAGTTGGTCCGGAATTAACTATACCACCTCCACCATAAATAATTGGTCGTTCTGCCTGTAATAATAGTGTTGCAACTTTATTAATTAAATTTTCATCTATATTTGAAGAATTATTGTTATAATTTTTTTTTATTTTAGAAATTTTATTAACATATTTTACATTTGATAGTTGTATATCTTTTGGTAGATCAATAAGAACTGGGCCAGGCCTTCCTGAAGAAGCAATTTCAAAAGATTTATGAATAATCTCACACAATTTATCAGCATCTTTTACTAAATAATTATGCTTTGTACATGGTCTTGAAATACCAGTTGTATCAGCCTCTTGGAAAGCATCGGTACCAATTAAATGGGTAGGTACTTGCCCACTAAGGCAAATAATTGGTATAGAGTCCATTAATGCATCTGTTAATCCAGTTATCGCATTAGTTGCACCCGGACCAGAAGTAACTAGAACGCATCCGACTTTGCCTGTTGACCTAGCGTAACCCTCTGCAGCATGAACAGCTGCTTGCTCGTGCCTAACTAATATATGTTTAATTTTTTTATTTTCAAATAAGGCATCATAGAGAGGTAGTACAGCTCCACCAGGATATCCGAAGATTACCTCAACTTCGTTATCTACTAAGGCTTTGATTACAGCCTCTGCTCCACTTATATAATTTAATGTCATTTAATTTAATACTTTCAGTCAAAAAAATATTAGTTACCAATAATTTTTGAAGACGTCAACTTTATAATATAAAATTATAAATTTTCATTATAATATGCAATTTTATTACATATTAATTATTTTATATGGAATATAATTGTGTGAAAACCATGTAATTTGCCTCTTCACATATCTTCTTGTATCTCTTTTGCTTAACTTAATAGCCTCTTCAAAAGAAATTTTTTTATCCAAATAACTCAACAACCACTTAACTCCAAGACACTTTGCAACTGGGAGCGATCTATCAACATTGGATTCATGTATTTTTTTAACCTCTTCGAGCGCTCCTTCTTTAAGCATATTATCAAACCTTAATTCGCATCTTCTATAAATTAGCTCTCTTTCTAAATTTATTAAAAAACTATAAATTTTTCTTTTTATTGCGCCTTGTCTAGATTTTTTGTACCAATATGTCATATTCTTATTAGTTTGAAGAAAAACACCATATGACCTTAGCAATCTATGTTTATCACAATTTTTAGCTACAAATTTAGGGTCAATGTTGAAATTTATTTCCTTAAAATTGTCAATTCCAATTTCATTTAACTTTAACAAACTCTCTTTTTTAATTTCTTCTTTAAGTCTTGGAATTGGAGCTAAACCATTAATAACTGAATTTAAATATAAACCCGACCCCCCAACTAAAATTGCTGTTTTTTTTATTTTTTTAAGATTATCTAATACTTTATGCAACTGTTGCAGCCAATCAGCTATTGAATAATTTATTTCAGATTTAACATAGCCATACAAAAAGTGAGGAACTTGATGCATATCTTTTTCTGTTGGCCTTGCAGATAATAGTTTAAGATCTTCATAAACTTGAACAGAGTCAGCATTAATCAATACACCATTAATTTTTTTAGCTAATTCCATTGCTATCAATGATTTGCCTACACAAGTAGGGCCAGCGATAATAACAAGATCTTTTTCATAGTTATAGTGATTTCTATCAAGATCAAAATATGCTTTAACATTTAATAAACTAGACATAATTATTACAATAATATAATTAGTTTTTAATGAAAGACTACTTATTAATATCAAATACAAAAGAAAATAAAATTAGTAATTTTTATTTAGATTTAGTTTCATCTCATATACAAAAATCAACAAATGAACAAGTAGATTTTAGGGAGTTAAGTTCCAGAAAAGCTTATGAGTGGGGTTTGTCTTCAAATAAATATGATTCAAAACTAAAAAAAATTATGTCTGATTTTCAATCTAATTATGGAATTGACTGTAATTTTATAAAAACTACCGAAAAAAGAAAGAAAAAGTTACTTATAGCTGACATGGATAGCACAATTATTAAAGAAGAAAGCTTGGATGAACTTGCAAGACAAATTGGTAAAGAAAAAGAAGTTAGTTTTATTACAAATGAAGCTATGAATGGTAGAATAGAATTCAAAAAAGCTCTTGAAGACAGAGTTGCTATTTTAAAAGGTAATTCAACAGACATTTTAGAAAATTTAAAAAAAAATATAAATATTAATCATGGGGCAAGAGAATTAGTACAAACAATGAACATGAATGGATCAATTACTGTTCTTGTTTCTGGTGGCTTCACCTTTTTAACTGAATATTTAAAAGAATTATTAGGCTTCAAACATAATCATGCTAACACACTTCAAATCATTCAAAAAGAATTTCAAAAATTTGAAATAACCGGAAAAGTTGAGGGACCAATTTTAGACAAAAAAGCCAAACTTGAATACTTAAATAAATACGTTAAAAAATATAATCTTAATTATAAAGATACAATATGTGTTGGAGATGGGGCAAACGATATTGAAATGATTAAACATTCTGGCCTAGGAGTATCATACTATGGTAAAAGTGTCCTTAAAAAAGAAGCAGATATACATTTCAATAATACAAGCTTGTTAGGCTTGTTATATGCTCAAGGCTATACAGATAGTGATATAATTAAGTAGCATTTTTTTTATTTAAGTTCTAATGCGACAAACCTAGTTCCATTTTTTACTTTTACTAAAAGCAACAAGGCTTTTCTTTTTTGTTTCACTGCATTTTTAATTGCATCATCTATAACATCCAAAGAATTTACTTCTATCTGACCAACTCTTATTATGACCATACCTGGACTTAAGCCAGCTTTTTGAGCTGAACTGTCATCTTTAACAGATGTAATAACAACCCCAGTATCAATGTCATTGAGCTTAAATTTATTCTTGTTTTGATCAGATAACTCTTCTGCAGTGAACCCTAACTTATCATATTCTTTAGCTTTAACATTCTTTTTTGAAGTTTTACCAATTAAGTTCTCTTTTTCTGCTAATTCAAGCTCACCCAACGTGACATTTAATGTTAATTTTTTTCCATTTCTTAAGATTACGAGTGGTACAGATTTACCAACAGGAGTGCCAGCTACGACTTTAGGAAGTTCTTTCATATTTTTGATTTCAATATCATTAAATTTAATTATAACATCACCAGTTTTCACACCAGCTTTCTCAGCAGGGCCTCCAGCAGTTGCTGAAGATACTAAAGCTCCCCTGGCAGCTTTCATTCCCAAACTTTCAGCAATTTCATCTGAAATTTCTTGAATTAACACACCAAGCCAACCTCTTTTAGTTCTGCCATATTTCTTTAATTGATCAGTAACTTGTTTTGCTAAGTTCGATGAAACAGCAAAACCTATTCCTACTGAACCACCAGATTGTGAAAAAATCGCAGTGTTAATTCCTACAACATTTCCTTTCATATCAAATAAAGGCCCCCCAGAATTTCCTCTATTTATAGATGCATCTGTTTGAATGTAATCATCATATGACCCAGATAGATTTCTCCCTCTTGCGGATACTATACCGGCTGTAACTGTCCCACCAAAACCAAAGGGATTGCCTATTGCCATTACCCAATCACCAACTCTGAGATTATTAGAGTTTCCAAACTTAACAGCTTTTAGATTTGTGTTTTTTGGATCAATTTTTAAGAGAGCGACATCAGTTTTAGGATCCTTACCTACCACAGTAGCTTCAAATGAGGTGTCATCATATAAAATAACCATTATTTTTTCAGCATTATCAATGACGTGGTTATTAGTAATTACGTAACCTGTTTTATCTATAATAAAACCAGAACCTAATGATTGGGCTCTTCTTTTTTTATTTTCAGGTTTTTCAAATTGTTTAAAAAAATCCTCAAAGGGTGAACCAGGAGGGAAAGATGGCATGTCTCTTGATTTTTGTTCAACAACTGTAGTTGTTGATATATTAACAACAGAAGGACTCAAATTTTCAGCCAAATCAGCAAAACTTTCTGGTGCACTTTTTGCGTTTACAACATTACTTGTAAACAATAAAATTAAAATGCATGTAATTAGAGTGTATTTTTGATCAATTTTAAATTTCAACATGTTAGACATTTACTCACCATTAAGTTTTATTTAATAAGTATGTATATATAAAAAAGGCTCTTTTAAGGCTAAATTAAGAAACTATTTTGTTGTTTATTAGAAACAACACAATTAATTATTTTTTACCATCTTGCTTACCAAAAAAGCTAAAAAAATCACTGTCAGGACTCAGTAACATTGTTGTACCATCGTCTGCAAATGTGTTTTCATAAGCCAACATAGACCTATAAAATTTGAAAAACTTTTCATCTTGACCGAATGCATCAGAATAAATTTTGATAGCTTCAGCATCACCATTACCTCTTAAAGCCTCTGCTTTTCTTTTGCTCTCTGCAACAAGGACAACTTTTTGTTTTTCTGCATCTGCACGGATTTTTTGAGCTTCTTCAGCACCCTCCGCTCTGAATTCCTTTGCTTCTTGCTCTCTTTCAGTTTTCATTCTATTAAATATATTTTGGCTAGTTGCTTCTGGATAATCTGCTCTTCTAATCCGAACATCAACTATCTCCATACCTAGTTTTTTAATTGTGGAATTAACTTCATCTCCAATATCTTCTACAATTTTTGTTCTTGCGTCAGATAAAATAGCTGTAAGTTCGAATTTACCAAACACCCTTCTAACGGATGAGTCAATGATAGACTCTAGACGTTGACGGGCACCAAATTCATTTCTTACAGTTTGATAGAATAAAAGTGGGTCGGTTATTCTAAATCTAGAATAGGTATCAACCTCAAGTCTTTTTTGGTCAGCCAGAATAACTTCTTCTGAATCTTGCGATACAAGAGAAAGTACTCTTTTTTCAAAGTAAGTAACCTCTTGTATAAAAGGTATTTTAAAATTCAAACCTGGTTTATTAACGAGCCTTTTAGGTTCTCCAAATTGAAGAACTAATGCTTGTTGAGTTTGGTCAACAGTAAAAAAGGAACTTAGGATACCAAATAAAACAGCTAAGATACCTAAACCCGACATTATTTTTAAAGAAGACATTACTAATTTCCCTTTTGTTTTAGTTGATCTAAAGGTAAATATGGAACTACTCCAGAAGAACTTGCAGAATTATCCATTATAATTTTTTTAACTCTTGAAAAGACTTTTTCCATTGTTTCCAAATATATTCTTGACTCGGTAACCTCAGGATTAAGTTTATAGCTTTTATAGATTGAGTTAAATCTATCAGCATCACCTTTGGCTCTATTAACCACTTCGCTAGCATATGCTTCTGCTTCTGAAATAAGTTGAGCCGCTTCACCTCTTGCTCTTGGCACTATATCATTTCTAAATGCCTCAGCTTCGTTAATAAGCGTATCTCTATCTTGCCTAGCTCTTTGAACATCATTAAAAGCATCAATAACTTCAGTAGGAGGATTAACTGAAAGCAACTGAACATCTCTGATTTCAACTCCAGCTTCATATTCATTCAAAAGTTCTTGAAGCATATTTTTAGCTTTCAATTGAATATCTTGACGACCACCAGTAAGTGCTGTTTGTATTTTTGTCTGACCTATTATATCCCTCATAACAGATTGAGCTGCAACTTTTACAGTTTCAGGCGGATCTTGAATATTAAATAAATAAGCACCAGCATCGGCAATTTTCCAAAATACAATGAAATCAATATCAATATTGTTTTCATCGCCTGTAATCATTTTAGATTCATCTGGGACATCTCTTCTGCTTGTAGCCGCGCCACCAAAAGATCTGTAACCAATTTCTATTCTATTATCTCTTGTCACATCAGGTGTAAGAACTTTTTCTATTGGACTTGGAAGGTGATAATGTAACCCAGGAGGTGTGGTTCTTACCCATTCACCGAATCTCATAACAACACCCTGTTGTTGTGGATTAACCCTGTAAATGCCTGTCATCAACCATATAGCTAATAAAACAAATAATAGTATTGTAAAACCTTTACCACCACCAAATCCTGTTGGCATCATTTTTTTTAATTTGTCTCTGCTTTCTTTTAGCATCTGATCTACATCTGGAGGAGTTCCATTAGAGTTGGGTCTTTTACCCCACGGATTTTGATTGTTACCACCACCCCAAGGGCCTGAACCATTATCATTGATGTTATTTATTATCATTTATTACTCCAGGCAGATTTAGATTTATAATGTTATGTAGATTAATAAGTTGAATAATATATGATATTTGCACTACAATAATAAATTTCAACCTTTACTAAAAATTATTTCTGAGCGTATAGAATGAATGATACAAAATTAAATGAAATTATTACAATTTTAAAATCAATTATTTTGCAAAATCAATCACAAAATATTTATGAAAGCAAAATGGTAAATGGTTTAAAATTTGAAAATAACATAATTTCATTTACCCTTGAACTCCTTCCAGAACAATTGAAGCGATCTGAATCAATTAAAAAATTTATTCAAGAAAAATTAAATGTTGTTGATGATGTTAAAAAAGTAGAAATAATTTTAACATCACATAAAACTAATAAAAATGATACAAATATTAATAAACCATTGAGACCTGCAAAAAATATTATTGCAGTAGCTAGTGGAAAAGGTGGAGTTGGGAAATCAACCACTGCTATTAATATAGCTCTATCGTTATCAAAATTAAATTATAATGTAGGTATTTTGGATGCCGACATATATGGACCTAGCCTTCCAAAATTAACTGGTATTAACAATAAGCCTAAGAGTGATGGGAAAAAAATAATTCCCCATATTGCATTTGGATTACAAGTAATGTCCATTGGCTATTTAGTTCCTGAAGATGCTGCAACTATTTGGAGAGGGCCTATGGTTATGAGCGCTATTGAACAATTGCTTAAGGATGTAAGCTGGTCAAACCTTGATTTTTTAATAATTGATATGCCACCTGGAACTGGAGATGCTCAATTAACATTATCTCAGCGTGTTCAACTTTCTGGAGCAATAATTGTTTCAACCCCCCAAGACTTGTCGCTAATTGATGCGAGAAAAGGTCTAAATATGTTTAAAAAAGTAAATGTTCCTATTTTAGGAATTATTGAAAATATGAGTTACTTTGAATGCCATAATTGCAATACAAAACATGAAATTTTTGGAAATGGTGGAGCAAAAGCAGAAGCTGAAAAATTAGGTGTAACATTTTTAAATGAAATTCCTTTAAATATTTCTTTGAGAACCACATCTGATGAAGGCAATCCAATTGTGCATAAAGAACCTAATAACTCTATTTCAAAGAAATATATGGAGATAGGATCTAAAATATTGAATCAAATTCAAAAAAACATAAAACAATCACCTCAAATTATTCAATGATTTAAATTATCCTTCTGTAATGCCAATAACTATGTTCTGGAACACCATTCTTTGCTAAATAATGTTCTAGTTTAGTTTTTTCCCAATCGCTTTCATTTAATTCAGGAAATTTTATACCATTTTTTAAATTAAATTTTACTTTAGTCATTTCAATATTATCACAGTATTCTAAACCAATTTTATAAATTTCTGCTCCACCAAATAAAAATATTTTTTTTTGGGTAATATTTTGTTTAATTTTAATATTATAATCGATCCATTCATCAGCTTTAATTATAGCATCTTTAAATGAATTCACTACTATAGCTCCTTCGGCTTTCCAAGTATCAGAGTTGGTTAAAACTATATTTGCTCTTCCTGGCAAAGGTCTTCCGATAGAATCCCATGTTTTTCTGCCCATAATTAGTGGACTACCCATTGTCATTTTTTTTAACCTTTTAAGATCCCCTGGCAAATGCCAAAGTAAATTTTTCCCATCACCAATTATTCTATTCTCATTCATAGCAACAATACAAAAAATTGGATTTTTTAATTTTTTTGAAGTTGTCATTTAAACTGCAACTGGTGCTGGAATATTTGGATATGGGTCATAGTCTGTAATTTCAAAATCTTCAAATTTAAATTCATTTATATCATAACGCCTTTTTGAAATTTTTAATTTCGGTAATCTTTTAGAGGATCTAGACAATTGCAATTTAGTTTGTTCAAAATGATTCGTATATAAATGAGCATCACCTAGTGTATGAACAAAATTACCAACAGATAAACCAGTTACGTTAGCAATCATGTGTGTTAAGATTGAATAAGATGCTATATTGAACGGAACTCCAAGAAAAATATCAGCACTTCTTTGGTATAATTGACAAGACAGTTTGTTTTTTGCAACGTAAAATTGAAACAAACAATGACATGGTGGAAGAGCCATGCTTCCAACGTCTGCTGGGTTCCAAGCAGAGACTATCATTCTTCTTGAGTTTGGGTTATTTTTTATTTCATTAATAACATCATTTAATTGATCAAGTTTTCTTCCATCTGGGGTATCCCATCTTCTCCATTGCTTTCCATAAACGGGTCCAAGATCACCGTTTTCATCTGCCCACTCATCCCATATGGAAACGTTATTTTCTTTTAAGTAAGATATATTGGTATCGCCTTTAATAAACCATAATAACTCATGAATAATAGATTTTAAATGGAGCTTCTTAGTAGTTAGTAATGGAAGCCCATCATTTAAATCAAATCTCATCTGCCAACCAAAAACTGACTTTGTACCAGTACCAGTTCTGTCAGCTTTTTCATCACCTTTTTCTAAAACATGTTTTAATAAATCTAAATATTGCTTCATACAAACATCTCAATTAAAAATTTTATCTGTAAGCATTATGTGCTCTTTTATAAAAAAAATAAATACTGTATAGTAAAAAAGTCATTTCGATGACTATGGTGATAAACATTTTTTAGAATAAGCTCAGCGGACCCGGGGGCGGTACCCGGCACCTCCACCATTATTTGGGGGTGAAATAGGATCGACGCGTGTAGTAAAAATTAAACTTTCACTCGGCATTGTACCACCGTTATCGGACTAAATTAAATAGTTGCAAACGACAACTATGCTCCGGTAGCTGCAGCAGCGTAAGCAGCCAAAGCAACCGAAAAATAGTCCAGTTCCATAGCTAGAACTGGCGGGGTTATTGTTTACCTGGCAACAGAAAAACTTTGGTGGCGAGAAGTTACTTCTCGCCATCGTTAAAATTTTATTGAAAATTAAACTTTGAGAATTGTAAGATATTAATTAAAAAAAACATAAGGATTAATAGTGACTAATAATAATGATAATTATGGCTCTGATTCAAAAAGTTTTGACTATGATTTTTTGGTTGAGGAAAGTCTTAAAAATGTAGTTAAAAAAGTTTTAAAAATAACTTCTGAAACTGGTCTTATTGGAAACAGTCATTTTTTTATTACGTTCAATGGTAATGATCCAAGTGTTATAGTTCCCCCCGAATTAAAGAATGCTGATAACACAGAAATAAAAATAATAATTCAACACCAATTTTGGGATCTTAAAACATCTGAAGATCATTTTGAAGTAACTCTATCTTTTAGTGGTGAAAAAAAGAATATTTCTGTTCCTTACAAAGCAATTACGTCTTTCACTGATCCTTCAGTTGGTTTTGGTCTTCAATTTAAAATTGAGGATAATTTAAAAAATACTAGTTTAACTAAAATTGAAAGCTTAGATGCAAATAAACCAACGATTACAGATTTAGATGATACAGATTTAAAATCTGGAGAAATTGTATCTCTTGATGAATTTAGAGATAAGAAATAAAATTATCAGTTGGAGATTATTTTGAACGACTTTAATTATTCACCAATTTTTCCTATTTCAGTTGATGAAACTGAATATGTAAAAATATCAGATTCATATGTTAAAATTTCCAAAATAAACAACAAAGAAATTTTGGTTATCGATCCAAAGGCACTTACTCTTTTAGCACAAAGAGCTTTTAAAGATGTATCTCACCTTCTTAGAAAATCACATTTAAGACAGCTCAAAGATATCCTTGAAGATGAAGAAGCCTCTAGTAATGATAAATTTGTTGCTTTAACAATGTTAAAAAATGCAAATATATCTGCATCAGGAGTTCTTCCTATGTGCCAAGATACTGGTACAGCAATAATCATGGGTTATAAAGGAGAAAAAGTTTTTACTAACTCAGATGATAACAAGTTTCTTTCATTGGGAGTTTATAAAACATATAAAGAAAATAACCTTCGTTTCTCTCAACTTGCAGCAGTCTCTATGTTTGAAGAGAAAAATACTGCTAACAATTTACCTGCAGAAATCAGTATATTTGCTAATGAAGGTCAAGAATATAAATTTGCCTTTGTACAAAAAGGTGGAGGATCAGCCAATAAAAGTTTTTTATTCCAAGCAACACCCGCCACTCTCAATCCTGAAAATTTAAAAAAATTTCTTTATGAGAAAATTATTTCTCTTGGTACAGCTGCTTGTCCACCTTACCATTTATCTGTAGTTATAGGAGGTACTTCAGCTGAATTTAATTTAAAGACCGTTAAACTTGGATCTATGCGTTATTTAGACAATTTACCAAAAGCTGGAAATTTAAAATCTGGTCATGCATATAGAGATTTAGAATGGGAAAAAATAATTTTAGATCTTACAAGAGAAATGGGTGTAGGCGCACAATTTGGAGGAAAATATTTTTGCCATGATGTAAGAGTTATTAGGCTTCCTAGGCATGGTGCATCACTGCCAATTGGAATTGGGGTTTCTTGTTCTGCCGATAGACAAATTTTAGGCAAGATAAATAAAGATGGAATTTTTGTTGAAAAACTTGAAACAGAACCAAGCAAATATTTACCCGATGTGAATTTAGATGAAATTTCGGAAGATGTTACAAATATTGATTTAAATCAACCAATGCAAAATATTTTAGAACAATTAAGTGGATGTAAAATTAAGAAAAGAGTTAATCTTTCTGGACCAATGGTTGTTGCAAGAGACATAGCTCATGCAAAGTTGCTTCAAAGATTAGATGAGGATGGCAAGCTACCTGATTATATAAAAGATCATCCCGTCTACTATGCTGGCCCAGCTAAAACTCCAAAGGGTATGCCTTCTGGATCTTTTGGACCAACAACTGCCGGTAGAATGGATGCTTATGTAGATAAATTTCAAGAAAATGGCGGATCAATGGTTATGTTAGCAAAAGGAAACAGATCAAAGCAAGTAAAAGAAGCGTGCAAAAAACATGGAGGATTTTACCTTGGAACTATTGGAGGAGCTGCTGCAAAAGTTGCACTAGATTGCATTAAAAAAATAGAGGTTTTAGAATATCCAGAGCTTGGAATGGAGGCTGTGTGGAAAATTGAAGTTAAAAACTTTCCTGCATTTGTGGTAATTGACAATAAAGGGAACGATTTTTTTGAAATTTAAGCTACCATCTGCTTCATAACTGAAAAAAGATCAGATTTTCCTTCAAAACCTATTCCAGTTATTTCTGGTAAAATTACAAAGCTTTTTTCAACCCTAACACCATCAGGGAATCCACCATATGGTTGAAAAAGATCTGGATAACTCTCATTTCCACCAAGCCCTAATCCCGCAGCAATTGCCAATGACATTTGATGTCCTCCGTGAGGGATACACCTTGAAACATCCCATTGATTTTCTTTGAGCATTTCAATAATCTTTAAATATTCAACTAATCCATAACTTAAAGCACAATCAAATTGTAGCCAATCCTTATCTTTTCTCATTCCAGCATATCTAATGAGATTTCTTGCGTCATGCACTGAGAATAAATTCTCGCCAGTTGCTAATGGATATAAGTAATGCTTTGATAATTCTTTATGAAGTTCAAAATCTAAAGGATCGCCTGGCTCTTCGTACCAAAATAGATTATAGTTTGATAGAGCTTTACCATATTCAATCGCTGTTTCAAGATTAAACCTTCCATTTGCATCAACAGCAAGTTGATCTTCAGGACCTAATATTTTTAAAATAGCTTCTATCCTTTTACAATCCTCTGATAGAGAAGCTCCTCCTATTTTCTTTTTGACTACTGAATAACCAAGATCTAAATATTTTTTTATTTCGTCAGTTAAACCATTAATTCCTTGATTTGGCCAATAATATCCACCAGCAGCATAAACAAACACTTTTTTATTTGGCACACCATCACCATATCTTTCAGCAAGCATTTGAAACAGTGGTTTATCCTCGATTTTAGAAACAAGATCCCATATTGCCATGTCAATGGTACCTACAGCCACAGATCTTTCACCATGTCCACCAGGTTTTTCATTTTTCATCATGACATTCCACATCTTTATTGGATCGAAATTTGTACCTTCATCATTTAATATTTCATTGGTGTTAGCTTCCAATAATCTTGGAGCAAATCTCTCTCTGATAAGGTGACCCTGTCCATACCTTCCATTCGAGTTAAACCCATAACCAATTAAAGGCTTACCATTTTTAACAACATTAGAACAAACAGCGACAACACTTATCGTCATTTTTGAAAAATCGATATATGCATTCTTAATATTGGAACTTATAGATTTTGTTTCTTCAATTATATTAGTTATCTTCATTATACTAACCTATGTATGATAATACATATCAAGAATTAACTAAGACAATATATTGTGTTAAAAGAGTCTAGAAGTTAACCCTGCCGAGCTTTAAATCTAGGATTTCTCTTATTTATAACGTATAGACGACCCCTACGTTTTACAATTTGAGAGTTTCTATCTCTGACTTTAAGAGTTTTTAAAGAACTTACTACTTTCATAATCGCCCTATCAATTATTTAGATGATTAGATATAATAACAAACCATTTTGGTCAAGATCTAAAATAACTTTAGTAAACTTATTTAAATTTCACTCCACAGCCGCCCAAACCACAATAACCATTTGGATTTTTATAAAGGTATTGTTGATGATAAGTTTCAGCAAAATAAAAATCTATATTATTTTTAATTTCAGTCGTAATTTCATTAAATCCTGCTGAATGAAGTAAAGATTGAAATTCTGTTTTAGAAGTCTTCACATCATTAAGGTTTTCGAAA
The DNA here is from genome assembly GCA_902517815.1 of uncultured SAR116 cluster alpha proteobacterium. Lineage (GTDB taxonomy): Bacteria > Pseudomonadota > Alphaproteobacteria > Puniceispirillales > Marisalimonadaceae > Marisalimonas. The sequence continues at coordinate 21,126 of CABYED010000012.1, read as the reverse complement.
TTATTTACAAAAATTGCCGATCTATATTGAGTGCCAATATCATTACCTTGCCTCATACCTTGAGTTGGATCATGACCTTCCCAAAATTTAATTAAAATTGTTTTTAAATTTAATTTTTTCGGATCATATACCACTCTGACAACTTCTGTATGACCCGTTAAACCACTACAAACTTCATCATAGGTTGGATTTTTAGTATAACCACCAGCATACCCAACTGATGTATGATAAACCCCATCAAGTTGCCAAAAAATTTTTTCAGCACCCCAAAAACATCCCATTCCAAGTATAATTATTTCAAAATCATTTGGAATTTCCATTAAATTACGACCATTAATCTCGTGAAACAACTCATTTACAATAGGATCATTTCTCCCTACCAAAGAATTTGATTTATCGACGAGGTTATTTTTTTTAGAAAAAAACATTAGAAAATAGTTACATAAAAGATTTAAATTTGAAATTATATAAAAGCATAACTTGACCAACCGTAAATAGCAATATAATCAAATCATTTTAAAATTAAAGGTCAAAAATATGGATGATGATATTTATGGAATTAAAAAATGGGGTGATGATATACTTGAGGTTCTTGATAATGGCAATATAGGACTTAAAAATCCATTTTATCCATCTAATCCTTCTATTGACCTAATTAAAATTATAGAAAGTCTTAATGAAAGAGGTATTAGCTGCCCAGTACTATTAAGAATTACAGATTACTTAGCATTTAGAATAAAACAAATTAATGAGTCTTTTTTTAAAGCAATAAAAGAAGTTGGATATAAAGGTTATTATAAGGGTGTTTTCCCAGTTAAAGTTAATCAACAAGCACAAGTAATTGATAGAATAGTTGATTTTGGAAAAGAATTTGATTTTGGTTTAGAAGTTGGTTCTAAACCTGAATTATTAATAGCTTTAGCACACGATCTCTCTAGCGAATCTACTATTATATGTAATGGAATTAAGGACAAAGAATTTATTAATTTGGCAACCTTATCAATGAAAATTGGTTTTAAAACTATTTTAGTTTTAGAAAGTCTACGTGAACTTGATCTAATCATTGAAGTTTCTAAAGAACTAAATGTAAGACCATTACTTGGGATAAGAGTAAAATTAACAAACAAAGTTAGTGGCAATTGGTCTCAATCAAGCGGAGATCGAAGTGCATTTGGAATGTCTGTTGAACAAATAATGAAAGTTATCACAAAATTAAAAGTTAATAACTATCTTGATTGCTTGGTTCTACAACATTCACATCTTGGAAGCCAGATACCTGATATCATTGAAATTAGAAAAGCAACACAAGAGGCTTGTAGATTTTATTCAGAAATGTACAAACAAGGTGCACCACTTGAATATTTAGATCTTGGAGGCGGCTTAGGAATAGATTATACAGGAGAACAAAAGTCTTCTCTTAACTCAATAAATTATTCATTAGATGAATACTGTGTAAATATTGTTGAAACTGTTAAATATGAATTAGATCAATCAAACGTGGATCATCCTATAATTATTACTGAATCTGGAAGAGCATGCATTGCGTCAAGTTCAATGCTAATTTTTAATATTTTAGAGACAACAAACTTTGATAGCGAAAAAAAAACAGGAAATCAATTCGAATGACCATCCTTTATTGAAAAACATGATTCAAATTCCTGAATATTTAAATTTAGAAAGAGCTCAAGAATGTTTGAACGATTTAAATTATTATAGAGAAGAAATAAGAGCACTTTTTAGAAGTGGTCAAATAGATTTATCAAATATGGCAAAAACTGAAGAAACTTATTTATACATTATAAATAAAATTAAAACATTACTTTCTTCAACACCTCAAATAACTGAAGAACTTCAAGATGCAATTGATAATATGGCAGATATATATCATGGCAACTTTTCTTTATTTCAAAGCCTACCAGATGTTTGGGCTATTGATCAAATTCATCCTATTGCACCACTTCAAAAACATAATAAGCGACCAAACAGAAGAGTTATTTTAAATGATATTACTTGCGATAGTGATGGTATAATAAATAAATTTGTACTGAAAGACGGTATTTCTAACACATTACCTTTGCATGACATTCGTGATGATGAGGACTATTTTTTAGGGGTGTTTTATATTGGTGCCTATCAAGAAACGTTGGGAGATCTTCATAACTTATTTGGTGATACAAATGTTGCTACAATAAAATTAAAAGAAAATGGCGGATTTCAGTTATTACATGAGCAAGAAGGTGATACTATTTCAGAAGTTTTAACTTATGTTGAATATGAGCCTAAGAATATAATAAATAGGTTCAAACATATAGTTGAAGATGCAGTAAGAAGTAGAGACTTATCACTTTCAGAAAGAAAAAAAATAACTCAATCATTCAAGGATTCAATTTCTGGTTATACTTATTTCGAAAAATAAATAATTAGGAAATTTATGGGAGTTTGAAATGGACAATATTTTAGTTGTTGGAGCAGGTGGTGTTAGTCATGTAACTGTTCACAAAATGGCACAAAATCCTAATTATTTTAAAAATATAATTTTAGCAAGTAGATCTATTGAGAAATGCTTCCAAATTAAAAAAAGTGTTAAAGATAAATATAATATTAACATTACAGTAGCAGAGCTAGATGCAGATAATGTTAACAAAACGGTAGCATTAATTAAAAAATTTAATCCATTTTTGGTTGTAAACCTAGCTCTTCCTTATCAAGATCTTAATATAATGGATGCTTGTTTGTTAACAAATACAAATTATTTAGATACTGCCAATTATGAACCTAGGCACGAAGCAAAGTTTGAATACAAATGGCAATGGGATTATGATAAAAAATTTAAAGAAAAAGACCTTATGGCTCTTTTAGGATCGGGGTTTGATCCAGGTGTTACAAATGTTTTTACAGCTTTTACTAAAAAACATCATTTGGATAGTATTGATTTTTTAGATATTCTTGACTGTAATGATGGTGATCATGGATACCCATTTGCTACTAATTTTAATCCTGAAATAAATATTAGAGAGGTTACATCTGATTCTAAGCATTGGGAAGATAGTAAATGGAAGATTGGACCTGCTCTTAGGAAAAAAGTCTCTTTTAAATTTCCTGAAATAGGAAACAAAAATATGTATCTAATGTATCATGAAGAATTGGAAAGTTTAATAAAAAATTATCCTGAGATTAAAAGAGCAAGATTTTGGATGACATTCGGTGATAACTATTTAAAATATTTGGATGTTCTTCAAAATATAGGTATGACATCTATCAACCCAGTTAATTATAACGGAACAGAAATAATTCCATTACAATTTTTAAAAAGTGTTTTACCAGATCCTAGTAGTCTTGGAGAAAAAACAAAAGGGAAGACTTGTATAGGCACAATAGTTACTGGTAAAAAAAACAATTTAGAAAAAACATATTACACATACAATATCTGCAATCATGAAGATTGCTTCAAAGAGGTCGGAAGCCAGGCAATTTCATACACTACTGGCGTCCCCGCAATGATAGGATCATTGCTAATGTTAAAAAAAAGCTGGTTCAAACCAGGAGTTTGGAACATGGAGCAATTTGATCCAGATCCATTTATGGAACTTCTTAATAAGCATGGTCTACCTACGAAAACCATACAGCTAGAAAACAAAGTAAATTTCTAGTGGATAAAATTTTTCAAACTATGGGAGGAGACCCAAGAAATTTTAATAAACTAGATTTGTATGAATTACCAAGTCCTTGCTTTGTTATAGATAAAAGAGCATTGATTGATAATTTGTTGACCTTAAATCGCCTAAAATCACAAACAGATGTTAAAATTTTAATTGCTCTTAAGGCTTTTTCTACTCCTTATTTTGGTCCCTTAATATCTGAATATTTAGATGGATGTTGCAGTTCTGGTTTATTTGAAACAAAGTTAGCTAAAAAATATTTTAAAGGAGAAATTAGTACTTTTTCTCCAGCATATAAAAAAGACGATATTAGAGAAATTGTTAACTTATCAGATCATATCGTTTTTAATTCATCAAACCAATTAAATGATTTTTATGATATAGCAATAAAATTTAATAATGAAATTGGTTTAAGAATTAATCCACTTTATTCTGAAATAAATAATGACAAATATGATGCTGCTAGTATCAATTCTAGATTAGGCATGCATTTAAATGATTTGGATAATGTTGATATAAACAAATTAAATGGTATTCATTTTCATACCTTATGTGAACAAAATTTCACTCCTCTGGAAAATACTTGGAATAAAATGAAAAATGATATAGTTCCCATCTGTAAAAAATTAAATTGGCTTAATCTTGGTGGAGGTCACCATATTACCAGAAATGACTATGAAATTAATAAATTGGAAATTTTTCTAAAACAACTTGCAGATGAAACTAGCTGTCAAATTTATATTGAACCAGGAGAAGCTGTGGTATTAGATTCGGGTATTTTAGTGGGAGAAATTATAGATAGTTTTAAACCTAGCAATGAACTCTCACCAAATATTGCAATTACAGACATTAGTGCAGTCTCTCACATGCCTGATGTAATTGAGGCGCCATATAGACCAGCATTACTTAATGAACCAAAATACGGATACAAAGTTATGCTAGGCGGACCTAGCTGTTTAGCAGGTGATGTCATTGGAGAGTATAATTTTAAGTCTACACCCAAAGTTGGAGATAGAATAGCTATATTAGATCAAGCACATTATACAATAGTAAAAACTAGTTTTTTCAACGGAGTAAAAATACCATCTGTAGCAATTTGGGATAGCGATAATGATAATTTAGAAATAATCAAAAGATTTACTTATGAAGATTTTGAAAATAAATTATCTTAATTTTAGGTAATGAGATGAAAAACACAAAGAAAAATTTTTTAAACTCAGAACTTTCTGAGGAAGAAAGAAATAAAGAAAAAGCAAAATTTCATATCCTCCCAATACCTCTAGAAAAAACAGTCTCTTGTGGCAGAGGCACATCAAAAGGTCCTGAGGCTATACTAGAAGCGAGCAACGAATTGGAAAGATTTACCGGTAAAAGTGAACCTTGCCTTAGTGGTATTTTCACTCACCCTTTTTTAAATTGTAATTTTCCTATAGAAAATGTGATGCTTAGTATAGAAAATACTACAAAAGAAATTAGCAAACAAAACAAAATACCAGTAATCCTTGGCGGTGAACACAGTATTACTTTTGGTGCTGTAAATGGTGTTTTTAAAGGATTAAGTTTCTCAAAATATGAAGAAATAGGAATTATACAAATTGATGCTCATGCTGATTTAAGAAAAAATTATGAAAATCAAGTACATTCACACGCAAGCGTTATGTATCTTCTAAGTAAATCAAAATATAAAATTGCGCAATTTGGAGTAAGAGCGTTAAGTAAACAAGAAGTGAAAAATAGAAAGAATTTTGATATATTATATTTTGACGTTGAAGATATTAAAAATAACAAAGACCTAAGATTACCAAAAGACTTTCCACAAAACATATATATTACCTTTGATGTTGATGGATTGGATCCGTCAATAATGCCTGCTACGGGAACTCCAGTGCCTGATGGTCTTGGATTTAATGAAAGTTTACAATTAATAAAAAGTTTAATCATAGGTAGAAAAGTAATTGGATTTGATGTTGTTGAATTTTCACCAATTCAAAATTTTTTTGCATATGATTTTATAGTAGCATCTTTAGTTTACAGGATAATGGAATTAATAGATTTAAATGACTAAAGATTGTGATTTTGTATCCATTTTTCAGCATCAAGCGCAGCCATGCAACCCATACCTGCAGCGGTAACTGCTTGCCTATAAATTTTATCAACACAATCACCTGCAGCAAAAACACCATCTAAATTAGTAATTGTTGAACCTGGTTTTTGAGCTATAATATAACCTTCATTGTCCATTTCCAGCACATCTTTAAAAGGCTTTGTTGATGGACTATGTCCAATAGCTATAAAAACACCATCAATTTTAATTATCTCTGTTTTATTTTGTTTAGTTGAGACTAATTTAAGAGCATTAACCCCATTTTCATCACCTAGAATTTCGCTAACTTTATTATTCCAAATAATATTTATGTTTTTCTTTGAAAAAAGTCTATCTTGTAAAATCTTCTCTGATCTTAGTGCATCACGTCTATGAATTAAATTTACTTTAGAACATATATTTGATAAATATAAAGCTTCCTCAACAGCTGTATTACCTCCTCCAACTACTGCAACTACTTTGTTTCTGTAAAAAAAACCATCACAAGTTGCACAAGCTGAAACACCTCTTCCATTATATTTGTTTTCACTCTCTAAACCTAACCATTTAGCCTGTGCTCCAGTGGCTATAATTATTGTATCTGCTGTCAAAAATTTATTTGAGTCTAAAACCACTGTCTTTTCATTTTTTTTTAAATTAATTTTAACAACTATATCATTGATTATACGAGCTCCAACTTTAATTGCCTGAGATCTCATTTGTTCCATCATCCATGGACCTTGAACAACATCAGCATATCCTGGATAGTTTTCAACATCTGTAGTTATTGTAAGTTGTCCACCAGGTTGGATTCCTTCAATTACAACTGGATTTAGATTAGCTCTTGCCGCATATATTGCAGCTGTTAAACCTGCAGCTCCTGAACCAATAATTATGACTTTTTCTCTTTGATTGTTCATGCTTAAATTCTTTGTCCTCTAAATACAATTGTTCTATTGTCGTTTAAAAAAACTCTTCTTTCAGAATGAGCTTTTATGGCTCTGTACAAAACTCTTGCTTCAATATCTCTTCCTATTAAAACTAAATCACTGGGCATCATTTCGTGATTAACCTCTTGAGTATCTTGTTCAATTATTGGCCCTTCATCAAGATCTTTTGTAACATAATGTGCAGTTGCACCAATGACCTTCACTCCTCTTTCAAAGGCTTGATGATAAGGTCTTGCTCCTTTAAAACTAGGCAAAAAGCTATGATGTATGTTAATAATTTTTCCTGTATAATCATTTGTAAATTCTTCTGATAGTACTTGCATATAACGAGCTAAGACAATTAATTGAACATTATTATTTTTTATAATTTCTTTTAGTTTTTTTTCCTGATCTAATTTATTTGATTTTTCAACTGGTAAATAATGAAATGGAATTTTAGAAAAATTTGCTATCTCTTTTGCGTTTTTATGGTTTGATACAACAGCTTTAATTTTTAAATTTAATGAGTTATTCCTAACCCTAAATAAAATATCATTTAAACAATGATCAAATTTAGAAACAAGCAAAATTGTATTCATGGGACTTTCAATCTCAGATAAGAAAAAATCTGCATTTAATTTCTTTGCTAACATCTCTAAATTATTTTTTAAATTTGGTAACATTTCATCATTAAGTAATAAAAAACTTTGTCTGATAAAAAAGTTACCATTTTTTTGATCTGTAAATTGTTTAGACTCAACAATATTACAATTCGATTCAGCCAGCATAGAAGAAATCTTTGCAACAATTCCAACCTGATCTTTACAAGATAAATTTAATATATGTGTTTCCAATTTATTATCCATGAATATTTAATACATTTTTTAAATTTTAGAAACAATATGATATTTAATTATTTAAAAATTTATTTGACGCTTCATAAAATTCTAATGGTTTTTCTATATGTAAAAAGTGGTCTGCATCTTTAATTTCATGAAAGTAAATCTTAGAAAAAAACTTTCTAAATATATTGAAATGTTCCTCTTTAACATACTCACTATTTCCTCCATAAACACAAAGAACTTCTTTATCAAATTTATTAATTTTTTTTATAGTTGGAAACCTTCTTAAATCATTAAGAGATTTCTTGATAGCAATTAGATTAATTGACCATTTATATTTTCCATCTAATAATTCAAGATTTTGCAATAAGAACGATCTTAAAAACTTTTTATCTATATATTTAGACAAAACCTCATCAGCTTCATTCCTTTTTCTTATTAAACTTAAATTGATATTTAAAAGAGCATTTATGATTTGGTTTTCATTATTATCATAATCAATAGGAGCTATATCAGCTATTATAACTTTGTTGACATATTTTGGTTCTAACAAGGCTATAACCATTGCTAATTTGCCCCCCATTGAATGACCTAATAAATTAGTATTTTCTATCTCAAGATAATTAAATAAATTTATTACATCATTCATCATTAATATATAAGACATATCTTCTTTAAAATCATTTCCTCCGTGATTTCTTAGATCCACAGTCACCACTATTTGATTTTCTTTTTTGCTAAGTTTTTTTGAAAAAGTTTGCCAATTTTTACCTCTTCCATACAGGCCATGAAAAATAAATAATGTTTGCAACATCTTATCTGAAAAATACTCATTTGGTTTTTCAAACTCTATTTCTTTTCCATTTTTATAAATTTGAAAATTGATCATTATAGTGATTTAAAAATTATTAACTTTAAATTTAAAATTTATATTAGTTTAGTCGTATAATATATACTAATTTTAAAATCTAGGAAGACGAATATGGGCCAAGTAATAAAATTAGACTTTTCTTCGTCAAATGAACAAGAAAATCTATTATATGAGAAAAAACTGATAAGAATCAGAGATGAAATTGAAGATCACCTTAGAAATGAATCAATTACTGAGAAAGATGAGTTAGCTATAGCTCTTGCAGCAGGTAGATATGCCTCTATGAAACTTGCACAATTAACAGGTGAAGAAAGCACAAAAAAATTTTTTAGTGAATGTATAAAAACTACATTAAGGCAAAGTACTTTGCAGTAATTATGAAATTCTGGTTATACTACCTGAAACTTCTGCACCTAAATCAATAGATAAAGCATTTGTTTTCAAATTACCTTCAACTTTTGCGCTACTAGCAACATTAAGAGTGTTAGCAGCAACTTCACCTTTTACTAATCCGCCTAATGTAACTTTATCAGCAATCAGATTTCCGTCAAAAATACTATTAGCTTCAAGAAGTACATCTTTAGCTCTTAACTCACCTTTAAATCTTCCAGCAACAACAACCGATGAACCAGCAGAGTCTAAATTGCCTTCCATAACCAATTCTTCTGATATATATGTAATTTCACTCATAATAAATCCTTATAAAAACCTAAATTATTTTTCTTCTGTGTTATCTTCTTGAACTTCTTCAGTTTCACTTGTTTCTTCTGCTTTTTTTTCATCGGCCTTAGTCCAATTATGTACTACTCTGCAATTTAAAGCTGCACCTCTATCCATTTGTAATGACTTATAGTGAACCTCTCCACTAATTCTAGAAGTTTCAGTTAACCAAACACTATCAGCTTTCATTTTTCCTTCATACTCTCCTGCAATAACCACTAATTCTGAATCAACTTTTCCAAGAAATTTTCCACTTGAACCAATAGTAACTTTTTCAGTTGTTAAATCAGCTTCAACATATCCATTAATTTCAATAGATTTGGCATTAGATATTTTACCAGTAAATCTAGCCCCAGATCCCAAAACTGCCTGTTTATTTGCCATCAAAAATCTCCTTTAATTTTAGTTTATTTTTTTCTTTTTCCTACTTGAGCCTCTACAACAGCTCCTTCTTCTATTGAAATATTTTCATAAAAAACTTCTCCACTAATTTTACCGGTGGATTTAATTGAAACTATATCACCTGAAACTTGGCCATCACATTTACCAGATACTGTTACAACGTCTGCATCAATATTACCTTTTAGAGTACCTGTATCTTCTACTGACAAACTATTACACTTAATATCTCCAACAACTGACCCTAATAATACTAAATCTCCATCTGCTGAAATTTTGCCTTTTATCTTCATGTCACTTGAAATTATAGATTTTGCATTTTCAGTATCGTTTGTTTTTCCTAACATCTTGGAAATCCTTTTTCTAATAATTAAAATTAATCAAAATCAACTTACTACAACTACCTCTATGTTACTACCGTAAATTTAAATTTAAAAAATTAATCAAAATTCATTTATTTGGTATGAATGATGCAATTAACTTGCCATAATAATTATTGGAAATCAAAAATTTAAAGTTGGATATTATGGCAGATGAAATAATTGATTTAAGAGATCGTATTGAAAAAATGCGTATAGAGATTGAAAATGAGGCTACAGAACAAATTTCGGTTGATACTCCTATGGAAGTGCATCAAAAAACTAGTAATTCAGACATATCTCTATCAATGGAAAATAAAAATAGTTTCCCGAATCAAAATTTTGAGGTAAAAAAAGAATTTCAAGACTTAGATAATTTTGAAAAAAAAGATAGTAATAATTTTACAAAAAACGAATCTTTTCCTGCGCTGAGTTTGTCAGTAAAGAATCCAGTTTCTAGTAAAGTTTTAATTCTATTAGTAACTTTACAAATTTTATCTAATATTGGAATTTTATATTTTTTATATCTTGGTATGGAGTAGTAAGTGGTTAATACCACATTAAATAAATTTGGGAAAAAACTTCCTCCAGTGAAAACTGGACAACGTTTTGGAGAGGAAATTAAAAAAAATAAAAAAGTCGGCCTTTTTTCAGAAAGACGTTTTTTAATATTTACTAAAAGAGGTCCTATTGAAATAGCTTTTAAACCAATTCATTATACTAGTGTAATAATGACAACAGTAATAGGGTTAACAAGTATAGTTTACTGGTCTGCAAAAGGAATTTACTCAGCAATAGATGTTGCCAAAAAGAATGATATAATCACTGAAGCTTCAGCAAATATTAGTAGTCCAATAGAAAATGACTCAGACACTCTTGTCAACCTTAATACAAAAGATCAATCAAATATATCATTACCGATTCTTAAAAATAACTCTCTATCTGAAAAAAATGAAACAATTTCTTATGAGCCTTTAATTGATAAAGATGTAGACAATAACAAAAATATTCTAGTTGATGATACAAGAAAAATTTTGGAGGAAAGTTTCTTTTTTGATAAAAATGAAAATAATATTAAAAAAACAGCCAATCATAATAATTTGAGTATAGATTTATTTAATCAAACTATGAGAAATCAGGATTTACCTGGCGAGTTTACAATTCCAAAAGTTAATGAGAGTAATATTTTCATTTCTGATAATTCTACATATAATGAAATTAACGATAATTTTGTTCCTAAACCTCCACAAATAAATGAAAAAGTCAAAACACTTCGCTTTATCGCTTCTGTTGATAACGAACTAACTCAAATGGAAAATGTTTTTGATTTGATAAATGTTAGATTAAATAACAAGGATTTAGTAAATTTAAAGTCAATTACTAATAAAAATAAAGTGATCGATCCAGATAGTGATGATTTTTTCACAATTTTAAAAGACAGAATAAATTTGCTTTCGATTTATAAAGATGCACTTCAAAATATTCCATTAAAACCACCAATGGAACATTATTACGTTTCTAGCCCCTATGGCCCTAGAAAGCATCCTGTAACAGGAAAATATAGAATGCATCATGGCATAGATTTAGCTGGCACATGGCAAGAAAATGTATCTGTATCAGCTGATGGCACTGTTGTTTTTGCAGGTTATCATGGTTCTTTTGGGAAAGTTATTAGAATTAAACATAATTATGGAATTATGACTACATATGGCCATTTAGCAAAAATCAAAGTAAGACGAGGAGACTTAGTTAATGAAGGTCAAGTTATAGGTAAGATGGGTAGAACAGGCAAGGTTAAAGGTGCACATCTTCATTACGAAATCTCTGTAAATGGAAAATCTCAAAATCCAGCCACTTATATCAAAATTGGGAGAAACCTATTAAGCAGAACAAGTTTAAAAAATTTTGCAAATAAAAACCCAAACTAATTTGTCTTTGGCATAACAAATGCATCACTTTAAGTAAACAGAAGGAGTTTTGAAATGTCATTAGAAGAGATAAACAAACACACAAATAATAAAAAACAGTTATTAAATAATTTAAACGAATTTGTTATACAAATTGATTACTTTGATCAAAATGGTATAAAAAAACAAAAGAATAGAATTCCATTAAAATATATTTTTGACTCTAAAATTATAAATACTCAAACATCAATTTAATTTTTTTTTGCTTAAACTTATATCTTAATTCGATGCAAATTTCATTAATCTGGCTTGTTTTCTTCTTTGTGAGCTAGATGGTATATTTAACATATCTCTATATTTTGCGACTGTCCTTCTAGCTACATCCATACCTTCTTTATTCAAAATTCCAGCTAATTTATCGTCACTTAATGGTTTTCCTGCAATTTCTGATGAAATTAGATTTTTAATAGTTTCTCTTACAGCGGAAGCAGCATGTAATTCTGAATTTTCTGAACCTGAAATTGACGCAGAAAAGAAATTTTTCAATGGCATGACACCCCATTCAGTCAAAATTAATTTACTATTAGTGACTCTTGAAACCGTACTTTCATGCATTCCAATTTCATCAGAAATATCTTTAAGTATCATTGGTTTCATATGGCTAAAACCATGCCTAAAAAAACCAACTTGTTTTTTTAATATCTCAGATGTCACTTTTAATATTGTTTTATTTCTTTGATCAACGGCTTTTTTTAACCAACGAGCTTCTCCAATCTTTTCTAAAGTAAAAGCATTACCTTTTTCATCAAGATTATAATTATTCATTTCCTCAATATAGCTTTCATCAACATTTACACTTGGCAAAGTTGAACCATTTAAATCAATACGCCATCCTTTTGCAGATCTTGTAACGAGGATGTCTGGTTGTTCAACATTAACGTTTTCTTCATTAAAATTTTCAGCAGGTTTTGGGTTAAGTGTCTTTAAAATTTTAATCATTTGAAATAGTTTATCTTCAGAAACTTTACAAAGTTTACTAATCTGCCTAAATTTTCCTGAGGGTAAGATGTTAAGGTTTTCAAGAAGAATTGCAAAATGCTGATTAAATTGTCTATTTTCAACCAATTGAATCTTCAAACATTCTGCTAAATTTTGGGAAAAAATTCCTACTGGTTCGAGATTTTTTAATTTTGAAAGTACTTTTTCTACCATAGAAATGTCTACGTTCAATTCTTTCGCAACTTCAGATGTAGATGAAATAAACCAACCACTTGGATGAAGATAATCTATCATTGCAATTGCAACAGTTTTGGTTTGATTTTTCTTTAAAGTTAAGTTTATTTGATTTATCAGATGGTCTCTAAGCGAAACCTTATGCTCAAGTGTTTTTTCTATTACTTCTCCTGCAGATTTATTTGATCCTGATTTAATTACTTCTTTATCAAAAAGTTTTTTATTTTCCATTTTTGAATTTGAAGATATATGTGAATCAAAAGTATTTTCTAAATCAAGTTTACTATCATTTTTAAGTGGATCTAATGAACTATTCATATTCTCATAAGTATTTGAACTTTTTTCTTCTTCATTTTTTTTGGATATTGTTTGAGTATTCTCTTTTAAAAATGGGTTTTCTAATTTTGCTTTGTCAATAAAATCTGATAATTCAATATTAGTTAATTGCAACAATTTGATTGCTTGTTGCAACTGTGGTGTCATTATTAAAGACTGATTTTGTTTAATTTTTAACTGTTGTCCTAGTTTCATTTCAATCTCCACTATTAAATAATTCGAAATATGAAACAAATAAAAACAATTTATATTAACAAAATCAAAATCTTAATTTGACAAAATAAAATGACAAAAAAATGACTTTTCTATAACTAATATTGGACAATTTTTTACAATAAAAACAGTAACTTAATTTGTTTCATTTTTTTATGTTTAAAAAAATTATTTTTTTATTTAAAGTAAAAAGTCAATAATTTGGCTTTAATAAGTTGATATATTTTTATGACAAACAAAAATAAAAATTCAATGCCTTCTAAAGAGATTAAGGAACCTTACAAATGTAGTAACTGTTATATTATTAGATTATTTTTATTAGCAGTTGTTTTTATTGTACTTTTGGCTCTTATACAAAGTGACAAATTACATTATTTAGATTTTGTTACCCCTTCAAACGCAGCAACATTAATAGTTTTTTTGGGTGTAATAATGTTTTTGATAAAGTTAACTAAGTATGTTTTTGAGAAAAAGAAACATTAATATTACCTTTCTCTAACTAATCTTACATAATTTGGAATAAAACCTGGAAATCTTCCAAAGGTATGGCCTGTAAAAAAATTTACTGTCCACATGAATTGAGGTTGCCATGGGTTTTTTTCGCTAGTCCAAAATGATTCTGGTGGTGTATTCGGAAATATTTTTTTATTTATTTTGACTTTTTGACAGTCTTTACAAACTATATGTTCCAATTCTTTTCTATTTGGTAAGCGCCATCTGCCCTCAAGTTGTTCATTTGCCTGGCTAATTACAGAGTCTATTTGATTTAATTTCACTTTTATTGGATTACCAACACACTTGTCTTTTTCCCATATCATTCCTACTGTGCAAGTCATCCATTCAAGTTTTTGACTTAAATCAATAACATAATATCCCCTAGATATAAAATTATTAGCCCAAACATTATTGAAATTAAATAATAAAAATAATATTATAATAGTAGTATAAATTTTTGAGAATGATGATTTTATAATTAACATAAATAATCTCCAAAAAGTATTTTTTTTAAATAAATTTGTACTTTGGTCTCATTCTTGCAGAATTTATGCCTATTATCATTATCATTTAATAAAAAAAAGGCAATAAAATGGATATAGCATCTTTAATTGGACTTATAGGCACCCTTGGAATGATAGCTGGAGCAATGATATCCTCTGGTGGCATAGGAGCATTCATAGATACTCCATCAATGTTAATTGTTATTGGAGGAACATTCTTTGCCGTAATGTACAGGTCGACTTTACCCATGTTTTTAGCTTCATTTGGAACACTTGCCAAAGTTTTCATGCCAGGAGCAAAAAAGCATGATGAGTTAATTACACGAATAACAGAACTTGCAGGTATTGCCAGAAAAGACGGAATGATGGCACTAGAAGGTCAGGAAGTTCCAGATAAATTTTTTGAAAAAGGTCTTCAAATGCTAGTAGATGGTGCCGATGAAACAAAATTAACAGACCAATTGAATAAAGAAGTTAAAGCAATGAAAGTCAGACATGAGGATATGACAGGTGTATTTCAGGCTTGGGTGGATTTAGCACCTGCAATGGGGATGATTGGTACTTTAATCGGACTAGTTGCTATGTTAGGCAATATGGCTGATCCAAAAGCTATTGGTCCAGCTATGGCAGTTGCTTTGTTGACAACTTTATATGGTGCCATGATTGCCAACTGTATTTTTATGCCTATCGTTACAAAGCTTGAAGGTTATTCAGCGCATGAATTACTTTACAGAGAAATGGTTGTATTAGGACTAAAATATATTTCAAGAGGCGAAAGTCCAAGAAATATTACCGATCAGTTAATAGCTCAAATGCCACCTAAAATCCAAGCTCAACTAGAAAATGCAGCTTAATATTGTTTTATTATTAGGAGTTTGTAATGGCAGAAGCTCAAGTAGAAACATCTGAAGAAGAAGAAGAAGAATGTCCTAAATGTCCACCAGCTGGAGCTCCTGCATGGATGGCTACATTTGCAGACATGGCTACTTTATTGATGGCCTTTTTTGTATTAATCTTATCTTTTGCTGAGTTTAATGTACCAAAATTTAAGCAAATTAGTGGTAGTTTAAAAAATGCATTTGGAATCCAGAGAATTGTACCAGTAGTTGAACAGCCTAAAGGTACAACTGTACTTTCTCTTGATTTCAGTCCCTCTCCTGCACCATCAGTAACTAAAAATCTAACTCAACAGACAACTGATGCAGAACAAAAAAATTTAGATCTTAAATCTGACATAGATGAAGGAGATAGCGCTAAAAGTAATTCCAAAGAAATCCAAGATGCTAAAGAACTAAGTAAAGAAATAAAAACCAAGATATCATCTGAGGATGTTAAAGTTGAAACTGTAAATGATAAAGTTTTGGTAAGTGTAAATACGGGAAATAAAACATCAAAAGAAATTTCAAAATTAATAAAAGATACTGTTGATGCAGTGGAAAAAGCTCGCGAAAATACGGGTGCCACCGAAACTGATGTGCTTATTGGCGGGATAAATCAAGATATTCAAAAAATGGCATCAGCAACAATCGAAAATAAAGTTTTAAAAGATCAAGTTAATAACCTTGAAAAACAAAGTTCTGATAGCAAGAAAAACATTCAAGAAAAAACTAAAAAGGCAAAATTTAGTGAAGATCAACTGAGAGTAGCCCTAAAACAAGAAATAGGTCAAGGATTAGCTGAAGTTCAAAGAGAAAAAGATAGAGTAGTAGTAACAGTTGGATCTGCTGGAGCATTTAGTTCTGGGTCAGCAAAACTTACAAAACAGGCTAGAGCTATAATGCAAAAGATTGCAAAAGTAAGTGCAAAAGGAGCTGGCCAAGTAAATGTATCTGGACATACTGATGATGTACCTCTAATTTTTGGTGGTCAATATAGAGATAATTGGGATCTTGCAGCAGCTAGAGCGTCAAGTGTTGTTCAAGAATTAGCTAAGGCTAATACAATTCCGCCTGATAAGCTAAGAGCCATCAGTTTTGGAGAAACCAGACCTATTGAGCAAAACGATACTCAGCAAGGAAGAGAAAAAAATAGAAGAATTGAAATTGAAATAAAGTATTAGTAAATACAATTTTCTAATGGATATTTATTATGGATGAAGTAAATTATATTTCGAATAATCTTGATGAAGGATACTCTCCAGAAGCAATAGCAAACATGGAAAGTGCTCTAGAAGAATTTATTTTGTCTTTATTAGAGATAAAACCAGAAGACGCTAACATTGCAGTTTTTAGGGGTCTTAAGATAACAATAGCAGGTCGTCCAAGAAGACTTGCAGAATTAGGCAATGTAGAATCACCTGATGACCCTATGAAAATTGAACTTATGATTTATAACAAAGAACAAATTGTACAAGTATTAGAATTTATAAAAGATAATGGTTTTCCTGCCAAAAATGAGCCAGGTTCGCAATTCATTCATATAAGAGTACCCAAGCCTTCTAGAATGCAACTTGAAGAACTAGGGGATGAAGTTATTAGAAGAACAAATTCTGCTTGTACCAGACTGCTGAAAATTAAAACAAATACTGGTTTAAGAATTAGAGCAGCTATGGAAAAAGAATATATAGACCAACGCATCTCAGGTATTGCTCTTAAAAAAATTGATAATGCTCTAGAGAGAATTACTAGAGAAATGAAGATAATTGGCGTTATGAAAAGAAAATCAATTCTTGGTTCTTTTTTTAAGACTATTGAAAAAGATGATGCTGACATGGTTAAAATTATTAATAAAAGAATAAAATTAGAAAAAGATAAAATCGCTAAAGAGCAAGAACTAAGAATTAAAGATAAAGTTTTAGAAGACCAAGATCAGACTACAGATAAAGTGGAAACTGAAAACATAAAAGGTAATGGAGAACAAAATTAAAGAACTGAATATGTCTCTGAGTTTAACTTAAATTTTTTACTTTTTTACATACGGATTGTTTCCTTTTCTGAACATCACCCTAACAGGAACTCCAAGTAGATCAAAGCTTTTCATAATAGATGCTAACAAAAAACGTTTATAACTATTTGGTAAATCATCAGGACTAGACATAAATAAGGCAAATGTTGGTGGTCTAACATTTACTTGTGTTATATATCTAATATTATTTTGTTTTCCTTTGTATAATGGAGGTGGGTTATTTTCTTTAATAGTTGATAACCATCTGTTTAATTTTCCAGTTGTAGTTCTGCTACTTAGTTTATTGTTTACATGAATAATTTTGTCAAATAGCTTTTCAATACCTTTATTATGAAGACCCGACAAAAATACTATCGGTATTTTTTTTATTTGTGATAGAGAAATGCCTAACTGATTTATAATTGCATTTTTTGTTGAGTTTTGGTCTGTTACTTTATCCCATTTGTTTGCCCCAATAACAATACCTCTACCTTCCCCAATTATCATACGGGCAATAGTTAAATCTTGTTTGTCTATATTTTGAGAGGAATCTATCAATAAAACACAAATATCACTAAATTTAATAGACTTAAGTGTATCACTAACCATATGTTTTTCTAAAATTTTTATTATTTTTGATTTTCTTCTGAGACCAGCAGTATCAATTAAACAAAAAGTTTGATTTTTATATTTCCATTCAATTTCTATAGAATCTCTTGTTATTCCTGCATCAGATCCTGTCACTAGACGATTTTCACTAATTATACTATTTACTAATGTTGATTTACCTGTATTCGGTCTACCTATAACACTAACTCTTATTGGCGATTTTTCTATATTTGAACAAATTTCGTTCTTTTTTATTTTTATATTATTATTATCCAAATTACTTTTCAAAACATCATACAAGTCGGGCAAACCCTCACCATGTTCTGCAGAGATTGGAATAACATCGTCAAAACCTAAAGAAGCAGATTCACTTAAACCAATTAATCCTTTCAAACCTTCACTTTTATTTATTAAAACAACAATTGGTTTATTTTGCTTTTTCAAATTCATTGCAAAAGTTTTTTCAATTGGTAAAACACCCTCTCTACCATCAATAACGAAAAAAATGACATTGGCATCATCAATTGCAATTTGACACTGCTCTCTAATCTTCGTCTCTGTAATGCCTTTTAAGGAATCATCAATTCCTGCAGTGTCTATCAAAGTAAACTCTAAATTAGCTAATTTCCCCTGCCCATACTTTCTATCTCTAGTAACTCCAGGTTGATCATTTACTATTGCTTTTTGTGAATCAACTAATCGATTAAATAAAGTAGATTTACCAACATTAGGCCTTCCTACTAATACAACCTTTAACATTTTTTAACCTTAAAGTTTTTAAACTTTACTTATAAGCTAATAACTTTCCCTTTGCAGTTAGAAATAAAAGATTTCCATCAACTGGAACAGGAGGAATAGACAACTCATCAAGATTTAAAGTATCAATTTCAGTTCCGTTATTGGCATCTATAACACTAATGATTCCTTTTTGGTTAGTAATTAAAATTTTTGAATCTACTAAAGATGGACCTTTATAGACACCAATTTCTTTTTCTGAAAAAAAAGAGTCTTCATTAATATAAGAGGGATATTGTATTTGCCATCTTAACTTTCCAGTATCAGTGTCAACAGCTGCTAAACGTCCAAAATTACCCATTATAAAAATAGTTTTTCCTGAAATTGCAGGTGTCTCGACCCCACCTATTGGGATATTCCAGAGCTTTTCAGAAGTTTCGAGATCAAAAGCTGCAGTAAATCCTGATTGAGAAACTAAATATAATTTTCCATTATAATATATAGGGTTAGCAACTATATCACCAGAATGAAACAGGATTGGCAACTGTTGATTTGAAGATATATTTTCATTCCATATAACATCACCATTATTAATTGAAATAACAAAAAAATCTCCACCTGTAGCAGGGACAATTACTTTATTTTTAACAACTAACGGCCTGGCAGTTGTGTAAACAGAATTATACTCACTTCCTAAAAACACATTCCATAAAACTTCACCATTTTTATTATTAATTGATAAGAAATTACCATCAAAATCACTAACAAAAAGGTAATTTTTGTAAGATGTAATTCCTCCTCTAAACGGAAGTTCATTTTTCTTTTCCCAGATAATAGCCCCATCAACACCATTAATAGCTAAAAGTTTATTAGAACCGTTATGAGTGTATATAGTAATAGTATTATTTTCATTTTTAATTCCTGAAATAGCTGGAGTTCCAATAATTGTATTTTCTAAATCATTAAAAATTTGTTTTTTCCATATTAATTTGCCATCATCAGAATTTATTTTAAACAAATATCCTTCTGTATTTAACAAATATATTTTTGAATCAAAAAACAAAATATCTGGCAAGTATGGATTTCTATCATCAATACTTTGCTCAGTATTTATTTCCCAAACCTTTTTAAAAGGATAATTCATTTTTGAATTATATAAGTTGTAAGATTTAGAATTTAATAATTCTTTTAAATTAAATAGACTTTCAAGTTTAGAATTTTCTCTTTCCTCTTTGTATACAAATGAAATCGTATCTTTTGGTTGGAAGATATCTACAGAATTTGAAAACTTTACACTCTCATCTTTTGCGCAACCCAAAAGAATTATAAAAGAAAAAAAAAGTATAAATTTATTTAACATTATTTTTATATATTTTATTGATTAATTCTAATCTGTTTTTTTGTTCAAAACTTATATCAGACCTATTTAATAACACATTAAGAGCTTTTTGAGCTTCTTTAATTTTATTAAACTTAATAAATAACATAATTTCTAATTCGGCGGCAAGAACCTGAAGCATGCTTGGACTATTTAAAATTGGTTCAAGTTTTAGTATTTGTTGGTCTAATGAATTCGAATCATCTTTTAAAACACTCAAAATTCTCGCTAGATTTCTATAATAAATATCTATGCTTTCATCATCATAAATAGTTTTATAGTTAAATATCATTTCATCTATTTTTCCACTCTTATAATTTGACTCAGCCAAACCAAAAAGAGATAGAATTCTATATCCACTTTTATCATTTTTTAAATTATTTAAAAATAGACTTTGGCTCTGTGAATAATTTTTATCTTCTAATTTTTCAAGCGCTTGAAAAAAATGCTCTGAAATCACTTCTATTTTCTTTTTTTTCCAACTAATATAGGCTTGGTAAGAAACTAACGATATGATAATTAACAAAATTAAAGAAATAATTAATTTTGAATATTTCTTCCAAATTTTAATTAATTGATCTTGTTTTAATTCTTCAGATACTTCATCAAAAATATCAGCCATATCATTCCACATAAAATATTATAAAGACGTTAATATATCTAAACTTATATCAAGAAAATATCAAATGAATATCATTATTATTGGACAATATTATAAATAGAAATATAGAATAATTCTAATATTGGAAATTATGATGAATATTTTTAAATTAGAAATAAAAAATTCAATTACTTCAACTAATAATACTTTAGCTATTATAAAGAATGAAAAAAAATTTATTTTTTTTTCAAAGTTAGAACTTACTTCCATTTTAAATTTATACAGTAAACAAGTTTCAAGAGGCCATTGGAGAGATTATGCATTAGACAGTAAAATTGATAATGCAATTTTTTCAATATATAGACATAGTC